>NZ_JBBOPK010000001.1:2900000-3420000 GCF_038077515.1 Ureibacillus sp. FSL E2-3493
CCATCATTTTCAAGACAATCTTGACATGTACCATATAATTCTAGGCGGTGTGAGTGAACTTTATAACCCGTTACATGCGATGCAAATTGCTCCACTTCATTTAAGCCCGGATAATGGAAATCAACAATCTTACCACAACATTCACAAATCATGTGATAATGATCGTTTGTAACAAAATCAAATCGACTCGCTGCATCTCCATAAGTTAGTTCCTTCACTAAACCTGCTTCTCGGAATACACGTAAATTATTGTAAACCGTTGCAACACTCATATTAGGAAACTTACCTTCTAGAGCTTTATATATTTCATCTGCAGTTGGATGTGTCATTGATTCGATTAAATATTCCAAAATAGCATGACGTTGCGGAGTAATTCTTACACCAGTTGTCTTTAACGTGTCTAGTGCATCTTTCAAATGCAATTCAGACATCGTCATGCACCTCTTTTCATACATAATTCTTAATTTATAATAGTTATCATTAGTGTAACCAAATCGTTGTAAATAGTCAACAATTCCTTATTGGTAACGGTTACGCTATTGCCTATTTTATCAAAAATTGAATAAAAATCACCGTTAATTATCATAAATATATAATTCTTCTGTAAAAAGGAACTTTATGAATGTTCTCACTTTATGGATAATATTCTCAATAACCTCTCAAAATATCCATTTGATTCTCAATATCAGTATCACCTTTTAACCATTTCTCCAAACTTGGCTTAAAAATTTCTAGACTTCTTTCTAGGTAACGGGACGAATGGCTCGAACAATGAGGCGAAATGGTCACGTTATCTAATTCCCATAATTTATTGTCATATGGTAGTGGCTCTACTTCAAATACATCCAGTACCGCATGATATATTAGTTTTTCTTCTAGGGCACGAATTAATACATCTGTTTCCACCAAATTTCCTCGTCCAAAGTTCATAAAAATGGCATTTTCGCGCATTAGTTGAAAATGTTCATACTTTATCATATGTGTCGTTTCTTCCGTACTCGGTAAAATCGAAATAACAATATCAGCTTTTGGTAACTGTTGTGCTAAATCTGAAATCCGAT
Source organism: Ureibacillus sp. FSL E2-3493 (assembly GCF_038077515.1). Lineage (NCBI taxonomy): Bacteria > Bacillati > Bacillota > Bacilli > Caryophanales > Caryophanaceae > Ureibacillus > Ureibacillus sp. FSL E2-3493. Next base: position 2,901,062 of record NZ_JBBOPK010000001.1, read on the forward strand.
GTGTCTCATTCATAAATGGTGCATCTTCACCACTTCGATTCAACCCAATTGTATATACTTCAAAGGCTTGAAGAAGTCTACCAATTTCTGCACCAATCGCACCTGGACCAATAATTAAAGCAGTACTTCCATTTAATTCGGTTGGATTTCCTTTTTTATCCCAAATTTTATTTCGTTGATTGTTATAAATATAAGGTAGAGAACGTTTAAGTGATAAAATATGAGCGATAATCGATTCTGCCATTGGCTTTTTATGAATTCCACGCACATTTGAAACGATAATATTTCGATCGGCGATTGCCTTTCTTGGCATTTTCTCAATTCCCGCTGAAGCAACGAAAATCCATTTTAAATTCTTGGCAATTTTAATATGTTCATCATTCAAATCTTCACCATAAGTCACAAGAACATCTGCCTCTGCTAACACTTCATTCTCGATTCGACTATGAAAAGTAAATTCAACTTTGGGGAAATGTTCGATTAACTGCTGTTGTAAATCTGGTCTTGAGTTAAATGTAAAATATACTTTCATTATTTCTTTTCCCCTTCACGCAAATAAGTTAAAACTTCCTCAATATGATTTTTCACTTTTACTTTACGCCATTCCTTTTCTACAATGCCCTCTTCATTAATAAGAAAAGTAGAACGTTCAATCCCCATAAATTCTTTACCATACATTTTCTTTAATACCCAAACTCCATATTTTTCACAAACTTCATGATCTTCATCAACTAGCAATGAAAAGGGCAACCCATATTTTTCAATGAATTTTGTATGTTTCTTTGCATCATCTGCGCTTATACCTAAAATAACAGCATTTAAATCGGAAAATGCCTCGTGTTGATCGCGGAAATCACACGCTTCAGTAGTACAGCCTGGTGTCATATCTTTCGGATAGAAATAAAGAATCACCTTTTTCCCTCTATAATCACTTAAAGTTACTTTTTCTTCTTTTTCATTTAATATAGTAAAATTTGGTGCTTCCATATTTAATAAAGTTTCCATAAATATTCCTCCCCTTTATTTATATCGTACCGAACAAACATTGGAGTTTCAAATTCTTTGGCATTCAAATGGGAATAGGTCTACAATAAGATGTGTAAATTATGAGGAGGCATTTGAAAATGAATCATACGAAATCTGAACAAATTCACGAAGAAGCATTACAACATATCGTTGGTGGCGTTAATAGTCCATCACGTTCTTATAAAGCGGTAGGCGGCGGTTCACCGGTTGTCATGGCAAGAGGTAAAGGCGCATACTTTTGGGATGTAGACGGTAACCGTTATATCGATTACTTAGCTGCTTACGGTCCAATTATTACAGGATTTGGTCATCCACATATCGCAAAAGCAATCACTCTTGCTGCAGAAACAGGTGTGTTATTTGGAACACCAACAGAACATGAAGTGAAATTTGCCAAAATGTTAAAAGAGGCGATTCCTTCATTGGATAAAGTTCGCTTTACTAATTCAGGTACGGAAGCAGTTATGACAACGGTTCGCGTAGCCCGAGCATATACAGGACGTACGAAAATCATTAAATTTGCTGGATGTTATCATGGACATTTCGACCAAGTATTAGTTGCTGCCGGATCTGGTCCAGCTACTTTAGGATCCCCAGATTCAGCAGGTGTACCTGTAGCCGTTGCAACTGAGGTAATTACTGTTCCTTTCAATAATAAAGAACAATTCCAACTAGCAATGGATAAATGGGGCGATGAAGTTGCAGCGATTTTAATCGAACCAATCGTAGGGAATTTCGGTATCGTCGAACCAAACAAAGGATTTTTAGAATACGTTCATACTGTGGCGAAGGAAAAAGGAGCTTTAACGATTCACGATGAAGTTATTACAGCATTTCGTTTCCATTACGGTGCAGCTCAAGACTTACTAGGTTTAACTCCAGATTTAACTGCGATGGGTAAAATTATCGGCGGTGGTCTACCAATCGGTGCTTACGGTGGTCGTAAGGAAATTATGGAAACCGTTGCTCCCCTTGGACCTGCTTACCAAGCTGGAACAATGGCTGGAAATCCAGCGTCTATGCTTGCAGGAATTGCATGTCTTGAAGTGTTAAAACAACCTGGTGTTTACGAAGAAATGGATCGACTAGGGGCAATGTTGGAAAAAGGCATTTTACAATCAGCTGAAAAACATGGTGTAACAATAACAATAAACCGATTAAAAGGTGCTTTAACTGTTTACTTTACAAATGAAAAAGTAGAAAACTACGAACAAGCTGAAAACTCTGATGGGGAAATGTTTGGACGTTTCTTTAAATTAATGCTTTCAAAGGGTGTTAATTTAGCACCGTCTAAATATGAAGCTTGGTTCTTAACGACAGAACATACAGAACAGGATATTTTAGAAACAATTGAAGCTGTCGACTATGCTTTCTCACAATTAAAATAAGTCAAAACCATGTTAAGTTGATTATAATGTGAATCTTTCATGAAACTAGTTGACCAATGGGAAAATATTAGGTAAAGTAATGTGATTTCAATCATATGTTTCTTGAAAGAGAGGATTTATTTTTTAATGCAAGTAGGTGCCCGTGTTTTAAAAACAGGTTTTGCTATTGTATTTGCCCTTTTTTTAGCGGAATTACTGAACTTACCTTCTCCTGTTTTTGCTGGGATTGCAGCTATATTTGCAATCCAACCTTCGATTTATCGATCTTATTTAACAATTATTGAACAACTTCAAGGGAATTTCATAGGCGCAACAATCGCAGTTACCTTCGGGTTAATATTTGGCCATCATACCGTTACAATTGGACTTGCAGCAATTATCGTTATCGCGATAATGCTTAAGTTCAAATTAAACAGTTCCCTGTCCCTTGCCCTTGTAACTGTAGTTGCAATTATGGTTTATGAAGGAGAAGACTTTTTAGAATTTGGAATTATACGTTTTATAACTGTTATGGTAGGTGTATTTGCAGCCTTTCTAGTGAATCTCGTATTCATCCCACCACGCTATGAAATAAAATTATTTAAAATGATCGATTCATTGCAGGATGATATTATTCGTTGGACTCGCTTAGCTGCTAGACAAGCGTCTGAACATACATCAACGAAAAACGCTCTTAATAAATTCCATAGCCGTTTATCGGGGATTGAAAATATGTATGATTTCTATAAAGAAGAGCGCCATTATTCTAAGAAAAAACGATTTATACAAGCCCGAAAACTTGTTATGTATCGACAAATGATTATCACGACGAAAAAAAGTTTAGAGCTTTTGCATCGTTTAAATAAACATGAAAATGAAATAGCTAATTTACCCGTTCCGTTTCGAACGATGATTCAAGAACGTTTAGATTTTCTTCTTACTTTCCACGAACAATTATTATTGAAATTTACTGGTAAGTTAAAACCCGAACATTCAAAGTGGGTCGACGAAGAAGACGACAAACATGCGGACGTTATGGAACACCTTATCCAACAAATCGCCTTTGAACAAAATCGAGAAGGTGAAGAAGAGTTTTCAAGTTATCATTTGTTTTACATCTTCTCCCGCCTCCTTGACTATGAGGAGAATTTAGAACACTTAGATACTTTAATTGTTTCTTTCCGAAGCTATCATAGTACAGAAAAAAATTCGGATTTAGAAGAGGATTTCTACTAAAAAACTACCCATAAAGGGACGTCAAATCCATGGTACAAGATGGATTTGATGAAACCTTTGGGTAGTTTTTTAATTATTGAAGTTTTTCTAAGTCCATTAGTTGAATAAATCCCCGTTCATATTGAATAACTCCTTCCTTTTTCCACTTACTTAAATAAGTCGTTACCTTTTGACGGCTACAGCCAATCATAAAAGATATTTCCTCGTGGGTTAAAGGAATACTGATTGTTAAAATATTATTTTCTACTTTTGCTAACTTCTTCAAAAGCCAGCCAAGTCGTTCAGGAATCGTCATTTTAGAATGAACATAGACAAATTCTTGAGCCTCTATTAATCGTTTCCCTAAGGAATAAAATAAGCTCCGTTCCATTTCAGATAATTTATTCAAATGTTGAGTTAAAATTTCTATCGGTAAAACAAATAATTCAACATCCGTCATCGCAACGGCATATTGAGTATGCTCTAACCGGTTGTTTAATCGATCTAGAAATCCAAACATTTCCCCCATTCGAATTAAGGAAATCGTAACTGGATGTCCATCGTCTCCATCGATCGCAATTTTAACGATTCCGTCATTTAAAAAATATACGTTATTTGCTTCTTCTCCAGCTTGATAAATAATTTGTCCTTTTCTAGCATGTATTTTCTTAGCAAGCTGTTCTATTAACTTCAATGAACTCTCTAATTCCATTGTTTCCCTCTCCCTTATAATTCTATTATATAAATTATTCTGAAATTTTGTAACAAAAGTGACAGAAAGAAGCGAATACAACACATAAAATAAATTAAAACTTAGTATTTTAATATGTTTTATAGGAATGGAGGGATTTATTTTGTCAAATGAACATATTATTCTAAAAAATGTTCATAAGGAATTTCAAAGTAATGAGCATGCTCCAACAATTGCGTTAGATGACGTTTCATTAACTATTAATAAAGGTGAGTTTATCTCCTTATTAGGCCCTTCTGGTTGTGGGAAATCCACACTTTTAAATATTATTGCAGGACTTGAAGAACATTCTTCTGGCACTTTTTTAGTCAATGATAGTCCGGTAAAGGGACCCGGGAACGATCGAATCGTTGTCTTCCAAGAATCTGGTTTATTCCCTTGGATGACAGTTCTTGAAAATGTTATGTATGGTCTACTGATTAAAAAAATACCTAAGGAAGAAGCTAAGGAGCGGGCGATGACATGGTTACAAAAAGTACACCTTGGGAAGTTTGCCCATTCTATGCCCCATCAATTGTCTGGAGGCATGAAGCAACGGGTGGCGATTGCCCGTGCCCTTGTAATGGATCCGGAAATCCTTTTAATGGATGAACCATTTGCTGCTTTAGATGAACAAACTCGTATGGTTTTACATAAAGAACTGGAAACATTGTGGAGTGAAACTGGAAAGACCATCCTTTTTGTCACTCATAATATTCGTGAAGCAGTTGTATTATCGGACCGCATCGTTTTAATGAAGACGCGTCCTGGAGGTATTAAAAATGTTTTTCCTGTACAGGCGTCTCGTCCGCGCAAATCTTCAGACAGCATTTTAATACATTTAGAGAATCGTATATTAACAGAGCTGGAGCAGGAAATGGAAAAAGTGCTGAAGGAGGAATTAGGTAGTGACTACTCTCTTGAGAAGGATCGTCTTCGTGTTGATCCTCATAACAATATGGGAAGCGATATCTAAATTCGACATCTTCCCTGCCTTTATGTGGCCACCTTTAATCATTCCGAATGATCCAGGTGGTGTCACAATACTAAAAACGTTAGTAAACGGATTAATGACTGGACAATTAATTGAAGCAACTAGCGCTTCCCTTGTGCGATTATTTGTTGGCTTCTTTATCGCAGTCGTTATCGGATTAATACTTGGATATTTAATTTATAAATACAAAGTAATTGACGATACCCTTGGTTTCTTTGTCACAAGTTTACAAGCTATCCCAAATATCGTATGGATGCCTTTAGCTATTCTTTGGTTCGGTTTAGGGGTCGGTTCCGTTATTTTCATTGTCATATTAGGAGCGGCGTTATCTATTATTATTACGTCAAGTGCCGCCTTTAAAAGTGTACCTCCCTTGCTAATTCGAGTAGCGAAAACAATGGGTTCAGACGGATTCCATTTATTCCGTACTGTTATTTTTAAAGCAACGGTACCTCAATTAATTTCAGGTTTACGTTTAGCATGGGCACTTGCTTGGCGGGCAGTATTATCAGGGGAATTACTCGGAGGAAGCGGGGGTCTCGGAACCCTTTTAGACCTTGGACGCTCCATACAAGCAATGGATTTAATCTTTAGTATTATTATTATCATCGGTGTCATTGGTTCCTTTATCGATAACTTTATTTTTGTACGTATTGAACGTTATGCATTAAGAAAATGGGGTATGCAAACAGTTTAGGAGATGAAAAAATGAAAAAGAAGCATTTTTTATTTTTAACAATGATGACCCTGATGACTATTATCCTTGCAGCATGTAGTCATAGTGAAGCTTCTTCCAACGAAGAAAAGGATCAAGCTTCCACTGTTCGAATCGGGTACTTTCCGAATATGACCCATATCGCAACAATCGTCGCACTAGAAAAGGGCTATTTCCAACAACAACTAGGCGAAGATGTTACCATTTCAACGAAAACCTTTAACGATGGTACTGCCTTCATGGAGGCAATGTCTACGAACGCCATCGATATCGGAACAGTTGGCCCTACACCTGCATTAAACACTTATACGAGACATCCACAACATGAAATTATTGCTGGTGCTGTCAATGCCGGGGCAGTACTTGTCGTACGAGGCGATTCAAATATTACTAGTGTAGAAGATTTGGCAGGTAAAACGGTTGCAGTACCTGCTTACGGTAGTACACAGGACATTGGGTTAATGAAATCCCTTAAAGATGCAGGTTTAAAAGTAAAATTAAGCGGTGGAAATGTCAATTCCATTAAACTAGCTTCTGCTGATACAGCATCCTTAATGTTAAGAGGAGACATTGATGCTGCAGCAGCACAAGAACCGTGGGGGGTTAACATTGAAACGAACGGAAAAGCAAAACTTTTACTAGATGAAAAGGAATTTGCTTGGGGTAGTGAATCGACTAACACCGTTGTAGCTGCACGTAAGGAATTTACATTAAACAATCCAGAGATGACAAAAAAAATATTAAAAGCGCATCTACAAGCCATTGATTTTATTAAACAAAATCCTGAAGAAGCTATACAGTTATTCCTTGACCACGTAAAAAAAATTACTGGTAAGGACCTTTCAAAGGAAGAAGTGACAAAATCTTTTGATCGTATAACGCCAACATCGGAAATAAATGAAGAGATTATTAAAGAGATGGCAACTATTTCAAAGGAAGCAGGTTATATTACAACGGATAATATCGACGGCTTATTAAACCTTAGTTTCTTAGAAGCAGTTTCAAACGAATAATTTCATCCGTTTCTAAAGGAACTTTAGCTGTTTTAACTTATCCCCTATACTCGTCACTTTTGAATAACCGTATTATACTGTATAGAGTAAGAAAAGCTAGGTTGGACTCTTGCCTAGCTTTTTCAAAATTTTTTTGAAAGGTGTTTCATAATGAAAATACATGACTCCATTCTTGAATTAATAGGAAACACACCGATTGTAAAATTAAATGCATTACCTGATGCGAACGGTTCGAAAGTTTATATGAAATTAGAATCTTTTAATCCAGGTGGCAGCGTTAAAGATCGAGCTGCTTTTAATATGATTGAACAAGCAGAAATTGAAGGGAAACTGATTCCAGGAGTGAGTACTGTAATTGAACCAACTAGTGGGAATACAGGAATTGGTCTCGCTATGGTATGTGCGGTAAAGGGTTACCGATGTATTATTACAATGCCTGACAATGCTACAAAAGAACGGGTACAGTTAATGCGAGCTTACGGTGCAGAAGTCCATTTAACCTCTGCAAGCTTACGTATGCAAGGATCTATCGATGAAGCAGTACGAATTGCTGAAAGTATTCCAAATAGCTTTATCCCATTACAATTCGAAAATAATGCAAATGCTGATGCCCATCGCCAAACAACTGCTATTGAAATTTTAAATGCCTTTGACAATAAACTAGATGTTCTCGTATTGACAGCAGGAACAGGTGGAACCGTAACCGGAACGGGGGAAGAATTGAAGAAGGTTATGCCCGATTTAAAAATTTATGTAGTAGAACCAGCAGGCTCCCCAGTATTAGCTGGTGGTAATCCAGGACCTCATAAAATACCTGGAACTGGTCCGGGATTTATTCCAAAAATATTAAATCAAACAATATATGATGAAATTCTTCACATTGAAGATCTCGATGCCCAAACTACTGCAAGACGTCTTGGTACGGAAGAAGGAATTTTAGTAGGAGCTTCCGGCGCTGCTTCTGCTTACTTCGCGTTGCAAATAGCTAAACAACTTCCTCCGAATGCAAAGGTGTTATGCATTGCGCCCGATACAGGGGAACGTTATTTATCATCCGATTTATTTCCGTACGAATAAAGGGAGAGCTAAATTCGCTCCCCCTTCCCTTTAATTTTTCATTTTAGGATCTAACGCATCTCGCAAACCATCCCCCATTAAATTAAAGCCAAGCACGGTTAACATGATAGCCAATCCAGGGAAAATCATCGTCCATGGTGCAGTCATAAGATGGATCCGAGCGTCCGATAACATTTTCCCCCATTCAGGTTGGGGCGCTTCTGCACCGAGCCCAAGGAAACTTAATGCAGCCGCTTCAATAATAGCCGTTGCAATAGCTAACGTACCTTGTACAATGACTGGCGATAAGGAATTAGGCAAAATGTGTTTCCATAATATTCGAGAATCCTTCATTCCTATAGCCTTTGCTGCTACAATGTATTCCTCTTCCTTTACACTTAAAACTTTAGAGCGAATTAATCGCCCGAAATTCGGGATATTAATAATCGCTATCGCAATAAGGGCATTTTGTAAAGAAGGACCTAATATTGATACGATAGCAATAGCTAAAAGTATACTAGGGAAAGCTAGCATAATATCAAAAACTCTTGAAATAATCGTATCTATCCAGCGGCCATAATAGCCAGAGATAATTCCAAGAAAACTCCCTACTATAGCTGAAACGATAACCGATAAAAATCCGACCGCCAAAGAAATTCTCGCTCCGTAAACTACTCTTGAAAAAATGTCCCTTCCAAAGTCGTCTGTACCAAACCAATATTCACTGGATGGAGGTGCAAGTCTTAAGCTTGAGTCTTGTAATTTTTGTTCATTTATTCCTTCTGGCGCAATCAATGGACCAAATACAGCTAAAAGGATGAAAAATACAACAATGGCTGTTCCAACGAGGGCGGCTTTACTTTTTCGAAAGCTGCGCCACGCCTCTTTCCATGGTCCAACTACTTTCTCTTCTTTCGTCGATAAATCGACTGAATTTGAGACCATTTCAGGCATCTTTCCCTCTCCCTTCTAGTTATATTTAATCCTTGAATCGATGATTGTATATAAAATATCAACAACCAAGTTAATGATGACAAACATAAAGGCAACGATTAAAATACCCGATTGAATGACTGTATAATCACGGTAACCTATCGCCTCGTAAATATAACGGCCGATTCCTGGCCAACTGAATATCGTTTCCGTTAAAATAGCTCCACCTAATAACAAGCCCGTTTGTAATCCAATTACTGTTAAGATCGGAATAAGAGCATTTTTTAATGCGTGCTTATAAATCACTTTCACCATTTTTTGCCCTTTTGCTCGAGCAGTACGAATATAATCTGAGCGCATTACTTCCAACATGGAAGAGCGGGTCATTCTGGCAATAATCGCCATCGGAATCGTTGCAAGGGCAAAGGCCGGTAAGATTAAATGCTGAATCGTTACCCAAAATTGATCAAAACGTCCTTGAATCAATGTATCGACTAAATAGAAATGGGTAATTGCTTCAACAGGTGCTCGCACCTCTTCCCTTCCGGAAGTAGGCAACCAATTTAACTCTAAACTAAATACCCATTGCTCCATTAAACCAAGCCAGAAAATCGGTACAGATACACCGATTAAAGCAATAACCATTGCAATATAGTCAAACCAAGAGTTTTGGAACCAAGCCGAAATAATTCCGGCATTCATTCCGATAAGGATAGCTAAAATCATCGCAAAGAAGGCTAATTCCATAGTGGCAGCTAAATAGGGCCAAATTTCACTAGTAATCGGCTGACTTGTACGTAGCGACTCTCCTAAATCGCCAGTTAGTAGTCCTTTTAAATAATCGAAGTATTGAATATACCATGGCTGATCGAGTCCTAATTTATCTCTTAACGCTTTAATCGCTTCCTCTGTCGCTTGCTGACCTAAAATCACTTGGGCTGGATCCCCAGGAATCGCACGAATAATTAAAAAAACAATAAATGTCATTCCTAATAGCACAGGTATTAAATGAAGAATTCGTTTACCTATGTAGCGAAGCATATCTTCACCTCTTTCGTTAGAATGCATGAATGAAAGAATGGGAGGTAAAAATACCCCCCATTTTTTTAATGTCTATTAACAAAATTCGTAAGCAGCTTAGCACTTATTCAAGCAATAGACACTTATTGAATCGATACATTAATTAAACTTTCAGATCCAGTTGGGTGAGGTAAATAATCTGTAACACCTTTTTTCGCAGCAAGTAATGGCGTTGAATGGGCTAATGGTACCCACGGTGCATCTTCATGGATAATAACTTGTGCTTGTTTATAAAGATCATTTCGCTTTTCTTCATCCGTTTCAGTTTGAGCAGCAATTAATAATTCATGAACTTCATCATTCGAATAATAAGCATAGTTATTACTTCCAATCGTATCTTTATCTAACAATGTATAAAGGAAGTTGTCCGCGTCACCGTTATCGCCTGTCCAACCCATTAAAAAGGCATCCGCTTCACCATTTTTTGCCTTTTCTAAATATGTTGCCCATTCAAAAGTTACGATTTTAGATGGAATACCAACGTCCGCTAAATTTTTCTGAATGGCTTCAGCAACCTTTTGACCGTCTGGCATATATGGGCGTGGAACTGGCATTGCCCAAAGCTCAATTTCTTCACCGTCATACCCTGCTTCAGCTAATAATTCTTTTGCTTTTTCAGGGTCATATGGATATCCTTCGATTTCTTCGTTATAACCACTAATCGAAGAAGGCATTGGGTTTACAGCTACTTCAGCTCTACCTTGGAAGAAGGCATCGACAATCGCTTGTTTATCAATCGCATAGTTGACAGCTTGTCTAACAAGTACATTGTCAAAAGGTTTTCGTGTAGATGTTAACCCTAGATAACCAATGTTCATAGATGGACGTTCGATTAATTGTAGTTCAGAATTGGATTCTACAGTTGCTGCATCAGACGGATTAATTCCATCCGCTAAATCGATTTCTCCAGTTGTTAATGCATTTAAACGAGCAGAGTTATCGGGAATGGAACGGAAAATAATTTTGTCTAATTTCGGTAATCCTTCTTGCCAGTAATCTTCATTTTTCTCAACTGTAATTGAATCGTTTCGCTTCCATTCAACAAATTTAAATGGACCAGTTCCTACCGGATTATCTCCAAAGGCATCACCCGCTGATTCAAAGGCAGTCGGTGATGCAATAGCAAATGGACTCATCGCAATATTTTTTAAGAAAGGTGCTTGTGGACGCGTAAGGGTAAAGACAACCGTGTAATCATCAACAGCTTCTACACTTTTAATAATATCTTCCCCTTCAGATTTAAACATGGAATGGAAATAATAAAACTTTTCTTCAGCGCCACCTTTCCAACGTTCAACGTTTTTCACCACTGCCTCAGCGTTAAAATCTGTTCCGTCATGGAATTTAACACCTTCCTGTAGGTGGAATGTATATGTTAGACCATCCTCACTAACTTCCCATTCCTTCGCTAAACCTGGCTGTACCGTCGTATCTTGTTCACCAAAGTTTAGTAATGTCTCAAAAATATTTTCTGTTACTTTAAAAGACTCACCATCTGTTACAATGGCTGGATCTAATGAGACAGAGTCTCCACCACGACCGAATACTAAAGTTTGAGGTACTGCTTCTTCTGTATCTCCACTTGTGTCTGTGTCTGCTGGTTCTTCTGAAGTACCTTCTTCTCCGCTACATGCAGCTAGCACTACTAAAAGAACTAGTAATAAAAATAGTTTTAGAGACCAAAACTTCCCTGTTTTCATAGTTACCCTCCCAATTTCTTTGTTCTATATGTCATTGCTGCGCTTCATTAAATAAATGGCACGCAACAGAGTGACCTGGTTTGACTTCTACTAAATCTGGAACTGTCATTTTGCAAGTAAGCGTTGCATATGGACATCTAGTTTGGAAAGTACATCCCTTATCTGGAATGGCATTCGAAACATCACCTGTGAGAATAATTTTTTCCCGTTCATAAGTAGGATCAGGAATCGGTACGGCTGATAACAAAGCTTGCGTATACGGGTGTAATGGTTCCGCATATAAAGATTCACTATCAGCTAACTCTACAAATCTACCTAAATACATTACGCCTACCCGATCACTAATATGGCGAACTACCCCTAAATCGTGGGCAATGAAAATATACGTTAGCTTTAACTCTTGCTGTAATCTTTGCATTAAATTTAAAACTTGTGCTTGAATCGAAACATCTAATGCAGATACCGGCTCATCAGCAATAATTAGCTTCGGATTTGTCATTAAAGCTCTAGCAATACCGATACGCTGTCTTTGCCCACCACTAAATTGATGGGGATAGCGCTTTGCATGATATGAGCTCAAGCCGACAATTTCTAAATACTCCTCTACCCTTTTTTTACGTTCCGCTGAACTTCCAATACCATGGACAATAAGGGGTTCTTCTAAAATTTTTTTAACAGTATGTCTTGGATTTAATGAAGCATATGGGTCTTGAAATACCATTTGAATATCTCGTCTTGCTTTTCGCATTTCTTGTTTAGATAATGAGGAAAGTTCGACACCATCAAACTTAATGGAACCTTCTGTTGGTTCAAGAAGACGCATAATCATTCGACCGGTCGTTGATTTTCCACATCCCGACTCCCCTACGATTCCTAAGGTTTCTCCTTCATAAACTTGAAATGAAACGTCATCGACTGCCTTCACATGGGGGCCCTTTTTTAAAGAACTCGTTCCCTTTGGAAAATATTTTTTTAAGTTATCGACTTTCAATAGCACGTTCTGCAAATGGAATTCCCTCCGTTTCCTGTAAGAAGCATCTTGATTTATGAACAAAGGAAGAGCTTACTTCGTATAATGGCGGATTTTCTGTAAAGCACCGTTCCGCAGCAAATTCACAACGGGGAGCAAATCGACAACCAGTTTGAATGGAACCAGGCTTTGGTACATTACCTTTAATGGAATATAAAGTTTCCTTTTTATAACGCATGTCAGGAACAGATTGGATTAGACCTTTCGTATATGGATGTTGAGGATTTTTGAATATTTCAGATATGGGAGCTTCTTCGACAATTTGACCAGCATACATAACGATTACCCGTTCACACGTTTCAGCAACAACACCTAAATCATGGGTAATGAGTAAAACTGCCGTCTTAAATTGTTTATTCAACTCTTTCATTAACTTTAATATTTGAGCTTGTATTGTAACGTCTAGGGCAGTAGTAGGCTCATCGGCGATTAATAGTTTTGGATTACATAGTAGAGCCATTGCAATCATGACCCGTTGTCTCATCCCGCCTGATAATTGATGGGGATAGTCTTTCATTAATTCTTCTGCCCTTGGTAATCCAACCAGTTTCATCATTTCAATCGCTCTATTCGCTGCATCCTTTTTCTTCATACCTTTGTTATGGATTAAAATGGCTTCTGTTAGTTGATTCCCAATAGTGTATAAAGGATTTAAAGAAGTCATCGGTTCTTGAAATATCATTGCCACTTCTTTTCCACGAATTTTACGCATTTCCTTTTCTGTTTGCTTTGTTAAATCTAACTCATTTAGAAGGATCTGACCTGATGTAATCTTTCCAGGAGGAGATGGTACGAGCCCCATAATAGACAGAGAGGTAACACTTTTCCCACAGCCTGACTCTCCTACAATAGCTAATATTTCTCCTTCATTAATATGAAAGTCTATATGATCAACTGCTGGTACTTTTCCATCGTCAGTAAAGAAAGTTGTTTCCAAATCTTTAACTTGTAATAGTACTTTTTTTTCCATCTTGTACCCCCTCGCATAACGCTAATTTACAAATCTATCATTCTATTTCGTTCTCTATTTGCTTAAAAACAATAATAGATTTGAATTCTCTTAATCATATGTTTTTATGATAAAATACCTTAAATTAACACAAAACTTCAATGTAATTTTCTCGACAAAAAGCAACAGTTATACTGCTTTAATCGATTAAATTCTGGTTCACTAAAATTTGAAAACGTATATAAACAGTGGATTATACATCAAATTTTTGCAAAAAATAAAAAATACCTAACTAGTCGAACGTTGACTTGTTAGGCATTTTCTTGTCGTATTATTTTTTTAGTCTAATTTTTGAATTTGGAATAAATCATAGTAAACACCTTGTTTTTCCATAAGCGATTCATGGTTACCTTCCTCTACTAATTCACCATGATCAATAACGAAAATTTTATCCGCATGGGTAATTGTTGATAATCTATGGGCAATAATGATAGTCGTTCGATCACTTGCCAATCGATCTAAGGAATCTTGAATTAATGCTTCACTTTCTAAATCCAAGGCAGAAGTCGCTTCATCCAATACTAAAATTGGCGGATTTTTTAGGAATACACGGGCAATCGCAACACGTTGTTTCTGACCCCCGGACAGTTTCACACCGCGCTCTCCTACTTTTGTTTCGTACCCTTCAGGTAATGTCATAATAAAATCATGGGCATTGGCTGCTTTAGCAGCTGCAATCACTTCTTCATCCGTAGCATCCGGTCGACCCATTAAAATATTTTGTTTTACCGAATCGCTAAATAATATATTATCTTGCAATACAATTCCAATTTGGGAACGTAACGACTGAATGGATACATCTTTCACGTTCATCCCATCGATTTTAACTGCCCCATTTGTTACATCGTAAAAGCGAGGAATTAAACTTACAATCGTTGATTTTCCGCCTCCACTCATCCCAACAAAGGCAGCGGTTTCTCCAGGTTTAATATCAAATTGAACATTTTTCAATATCATTTGTCCGTCTTGTTCATATTGGAAATTTACATTTTCAAAGGAAACTTGTCCCTTTACAGGAGCAAGATGACGAGCATTTTCTTTATCTTGAACATCGTATTCTTCATCCATTAGTTCAAACATTCGATCCATTGAAGCAATAGATTGGGTTAAAGTTGTAGATGAATTAACTAGACGTCTTAATGGACTATACAATCGTTCAATATAAGCGTAAAACGCAGCCATTGTTCCGACGGATAGATCACCTTGAATTACTCGATAACCGGCATACGCAATCACTAATAATGGGGCGATATCGGTAATAGTATTTACGACTGCAAAGGATTTTGCATTCCATTTTGTATGATCTAGGGCACGGTCTAAAAACTCTCCATTTTCATTATCGAAAATTTTCTGTTCATGCTTCTCCAACGTGAAACTTTTAATAATACTAATTCCGCTTACTCTTTCATGTAAATAACTTTGGACATGGGCTAACGCTTGGGATCGTTTACGTGTTAAATCCCTAAGTTTTCCGAAAAAGTATTTTACACTAATGGCGAATAGCGGTAATGCAATGATTGAAACTAATGTTAGTTTTACATCCATCGCAAGCATTATCCCAATTGCAATGAGGATCGTTGCAACATCAAGCCATAAATTCATTAAGCCAATCATAATAAAGTTTTTCGTCTGTTCTACATCGTTAATAACCCGGGATATTACTTCGCCCGCTCGAGTATTAGCGTAATATTTTAAACTCAATTTCTGTAAATGGCCAAATAATTCTTGTCGTATATCGAACAATACTTTGTTCCCAACATGTTGGGCAAAATATTGACGGTAGTATTCAATAGGTGGACGAATAATAAAGAATAAAATGACAGTACCACCTAACCAATAACTCAGTTGTTCAATTTTTTCCCCATTTGTTAAATCTGGTGCACTAATAATATTGTCTATTACAATTTTGATTAAAATCGGAATGAACAACGGAATGGCAAATTTTAATATACCAATAAAAATGGTTAATAAAATTTCCCATCTATAAGGCTTTACAAATCTCATATATCGTTTAATACTACCCAATTTCTATTCACTTCCCTTTATCAACAAACAAACTTAAATCGTCCTAATTAAAAGTTGTCCCATTTTGGACACACGAATAACACTATACTCTAATTTACCAGTAAATACATAAAAAAAGCCTACTGATTCTCCTAGTAGACTTTTCCACTATTATTTTTCATTTGATTGCATTTCTTTATTAAATAAATATCGATTCGTCCAAACTTCAATAAAATCTGGCGCAAAGGGACCTCTTTTTTGTTTTATCCAGCTGATTAATTTATTCACATTTCGTTTTAAAATTTTATCAATCACTTCTGGATAGCCCATTTCCTTCTTGTGCTGCTCGTATTCATCTTCGTCTAAAAGTGTATAAGACATATCTGGGAAAACTTTAATATCTAGATCATAGTCGATATATTTTATAGCATTATTATCAAAAACATAAGGAGAACTCATATTGCAATAATAATACACACCATCTTCACGCAACATACAAATAATATTAAACCAATGTTCTGCGTGAAAATAACAAATAGAGGGCTCGCGTGTTAGCCATGTTCGTCCATCCGATTCAGTAACAAGTGTACGCTCATTGGCTCCAATAAAGATATTTTTCGTTCCTTTTAAAACCATCGTTTCTTGCCAGACACGGTGGATGCGACCATTGTGTTTATAACTATGTATTTGAATCGTTTCTCCTTCTGTAGGTATTGTCATTTAAAGCCCACCTTTTCGTCTATGTATCAATTTCCTCATGTTGAAAATGTCCAGGATTTGATATGACCTTAAACGGTATCGATTAATCATTTCAAACTCTGTGAATAAAATCCATCTTATTCAGCGGGTTTCTATACACCCGCTAAATGAAGAAAAATCAACATCTAGCAGTTATTTCTTTATATTATAACAATGGAAATAAAAAACTTGTAGTTAGAAGAACATATTTTTTAATGAATTTGGTAAAAATTAGATTAGAACATCCTTTTATCCTTTATATAAAATTAAGGTATAGACAAATAAATTTGTCTATACCTTAACGTGAATTGTCTTATTCACAATTGTAAAGCAATCTAATTAAAATTCGTTGTTGTTATTTTTATTATTGTTATTATTGTTGTTATTGCGTTGGTTGTTTTGTTGATTTTGTTTTTGGTTTTGTTGACGTGCTTGTTGGAAGTCTTGATCAACACCAAATTCTTCATTATTGTTGAAGTTGTTGTTATTATTGTTGTTATTGTTGTTGTTTTTCTTCGCCATCTCAAACTCACCTCCGTAATAATTATTGTGGACTGATGTTATTGAGATTATGCGAAAGTTAAAAAATAAGTTAATTCAGAACATTCAAAATTTTCAACATTGGTACTGACATTGGTAATTCCCTAATTTTTCCTATAGGTAAAAAATGGGCATTGGCCGGTAATTGATTCAATTGTTGAACTTGTACAAGATTGCATTCCATCTCCCAAGTTAAATGGGAAAAGATATGTTTAAATTTCATGAAATCATTATTTAAATAATTTTCAATTTGAACATTATACTGTTTTTCAAAAGCGTCTTTTGTAGTTTCTTTCGTCATTTCTATCATTGGAAATTGCCACATATTAGCTAACAACCCCTCATTTGGTCGCTTTTCAATTA
This sequence comes from Ureibacillus sp. FSL E2-3493, assembly GCF_038077515.1. Classification (NCBI taxonomy): domain Bacteria; kingdom Bacillati; phylum Bacillota; class Bacilli; order Caryophanales; family Caryophanaceae; genus Ureibacillus; species Ureibacillus sp. FSL E2-3493. The sequence goes on from NZ_JBBOPK010000001.1 coordinate 2,918,575, forward strand.
AATAATTCCCTTGTTTATCGACAGCTACATATATATTATATATTACTTTTTTCGTTTTTATTTTTTTTGATTTTATTGGCAATTGTTCTGTATCACCTTCTTGAAACGCAATACAATAATCACGTACAGGACAAAGCAAGCATTTCGGAGAAGTTGGTGTACAAATCATAGCTCCTAAATCCATTATGGCTTGATTAAAATCACCAGGGTAATCTTTATCGATTAACATATCGACTGCTTCTTCAAAAACTTTTCTCGTTTTGGGTAGGGCGATATCTTCTTCAATATGTAATACGCGGCTTAAAACACGCATAACATTTCCATCCACTGCATGCTCTGGTTTATTATAGGCAATACTTAAAATAGCGCCAGCAGTGTATGGTCCAATACCTTTTAATTTTGAAAGATCATGGCGATTGTCCGGTACAACGGCGTTATATTTCTCGACCACTTCTTTAACGCCCGCCTGTAAATTTCTAGCTCTTGAATAATATCCTAACCCTTCCCACATTTTTAACAGTTCTTCTTGCGGAGCATAAGCAAGGGACTGCATCGTAGGATATTTTTCTATAAAACGATTATAATACGGGATGACCGTGTCTACCCTTGTTTGTTGAAGCATAATTTCGGAGACCCAAATTTTATAAGGGTCCGATGTTCGCCTCCACGGCAAATCTCTTTTTTCTCTATTAAACCAATCGACTAAATGATGGCGAAATTCATTTTTATATTGATAATTCACGATAACCTCCGACGAATTTCGATTTTAAATTTTATAATTAGGGTATAATACTTCTATTAAGATTCATGAAAATAACCGTCAAGTATATAAGAAATGTGTCCATAAACAGGGAGTTGATACTTTGGATTCAGGCACACATTTAGTAATGGGCGTTGCATTAGGCGGCTTAGCTTTAGCAGATCCTGTTGTAGCCGAAAATAATTTAACATTTGTTGCTGTTATGGCTGGTACCGTTATTGGCTCACAAGCACCAGATGTGGATACTATATTAAAACTTCGAAATAATGCGATTTACATCCGACATCATCGTGGCATTACCCATTCGATCCCAGCAGTCCTTTTATGGCCCATTGCCATTACAGCTGTATTATCTTTTATATTTCAAGACGCCAATATATTTCATTTATGGCTTTGGACTTTCCTAGCTGTTTTTTTACATGTTTTTGTTGATATATTTAATGCCTACGGTACGCAAGCCCTTCGTCCTTTTTCAAAGAAATGGGTTGCACTTGGTGTTATTAATACCTTTGATCCGATTATTTTCGGATTACATTGCATCGGCATTATGTTATGGGCTTTTTGGTTCGACCCTGTCATAACATTCACTGTCATGTATACGATTATTTTTGTTTACTATATTATACGTTTCGTTTTACAAGCAGCTGTAAAGAAGGCCGTTCATGATGCTATTCCGGATGAAGATTATGTCATTGTCGCACCAACAATGCGTTTTTTAAATTGGCGAGTAGCTGCAAAATCAAAAACCCATTATTATGTTGGTCGGGCTTACGGCAAAAAAATAAACATTTACGACAAATTTGAAATCCATCCGCTTCCAAGAACACCGATTGTTAATAAAGCTCTTGAAGATTCGAATTTAGCTGCATTCATTTCTTTCTCTCCCTTATATCGTTGGGAAATTTCCGAAATAGACTGCAACTTAACGGAAGTGCGTTTAATCGATTTACGTTATCGAAGTAATGATCGTTATCCTTTTGTAGCTGTTGCCCATGTGGATGAGGAGTTGAACATTGTCAATTCCTATACGGGTTGGATTTATTCTGAAGATAAACTACAACGCAAACTACAAATTGGTTCGAGTAATTAAATAGCGAGGAGTTGTCCCACCTATTAGGACAACTCCTCTATTATTTAATGAAGATTTTCATCACTTTCATCTAATAGATGGGCATACTTTGGATTTCTACCCGCAAACTCATGAATTTTATCTCCGTAACTTTCAATCCATTGTTGGACTATCTTTTCTGTATATTCCATTCCACGGTAATCATATCCCGCTTTTGCATAAGTCGATTCAAAATCAGACCAGAGTAGTTCAATCCATGTTTTTGCTTTATTAACGGATAAATTAGGATTTTTACTTACTAAAATTTGTGTTAATTTATCTATTGATTGATTCACATTCATATTACTTCCCTACTTTCATTGGTAAAAGAATAGAAATCGGCAATGCTTCTTCATAACGATCTCCACCTAAACGATAACCCCAAGCAAATCGTCCTTTTAAATATTCTACTTTAAAAAATTCCCCTGGAGCACCGTCTATACGATACATTTCTCCTGGTACAATTGTTTTCGGGTCAATTAAATAAGCAGCAGCCATCGTTGCTTTTCGCTCATATACAGCATACTCATTTACAATCCCAAGCTGTTCAGCTTTTCTAGCCTTTTCCTTTAAGTTGGCAATTTCTTCTCTTAATTCTTGTTCCGTCATTTCCGCATAATTTTTTTCAGCCATTTGCTTCCTGCTCCTTTTCATCTAAATAACGATCGATTACTTCTATTGGAAAGCCTTTCTGGTATAAGGCTTGTTTTGTTTTCATTCGCAATTCATTACCTGTTAACTTGGCAGCATACTTTTTCCACAGTTTATCCCCTTGTAGTTCAATCAAATGTTGCCAATCATCATCTTCTCTCTCTAAACGAATTTGGTCAAGTATTTCGTTTACAACTGAAAAGGAATAACCTTTCCGCATTAAAAGATCTTGCACCTTTTGTTTTATTTGCATCGGTGTCTTTTTACTATTTGCCCGCACTGTTTTTTCTGCCAGCTCCATCGCAATATTCACTTGTTCTTCATAAGTAAAAGATTCAAGTACTTTGCTTTGAGTATCTTTATCGATTCCCTTTTTCATCAAATCTTGTTTAATCGCTCTCGGCCCTTTTTTGGCTGTTTTCTTTTTTGTTTCTAATAAAGCTTTCGAATAAGTTTCATCATTTAAAAAACCAAGTTTCTCCAACTTCCGAATGGCCTCTAACACAACAGCTTCTCCAAAGCCTGCATCTAACAATTTCTTTTTCACTTCAAATTCACTGCGCATTTGATAACTTAAAAAATTTAACCCACGATTAAACGCTTTTGCGATTTCATCTTCATATGTAATTTCATCGATATCAAATTGTTCGAGTATTTTTCCCTTTGTTAAACCAAACTTAATAAGGGTCGATTCATCAACAGCAAAGGCATAACTTTCATTTAAATAAATATTATATCGTTCTGGATTGTTTTTCTGTCTGCTTATTTTCGATATGACTTGCATACAAACACTCCTTCTAAGCATTAGTATACATTTTTTTTAAGTTCGTTTCATTGCCGTTCATTTGTTAAATCATTTCCTTCTAGGATAAGCGAATATTCATTGGCATAAAGGAACAGTTTTCGCACAATATAAGCAAAAAGGAGGCTAAAATTTTTTATGTGGAAACATCCCATTTTTCGTTTAACATTATGGGCAATCGCATTTTTCTTTGCCTTTAGTTTTATTAAACCAGATATTGCTAACGCAAACTCCTATCACTGGGGCTTTAGTAAATCAAAAGATGGAAAGCCGGCAGATGCGGGGGCAAAATTTGAAAGCATGTTAAAAGAGTATGGCGCATTTTATCGAGGAGACCCAAACAAAAAGGTTATTTATTTAACCTTTGATAACGGCTTTGAAAACGGATATACAGAAAGTATTTTGGATACTTTAAAGGAAGAAAATGTTCCAGCAACCTTTTTCTTAACGGGGCACTATTTAACAAGTGCAACGGATTTAGTAAAAAGAATGATTAAAGAAGGTCATATTATCGGGAATCATTCCTATGGACACCCAGATATGTCTAAGTTATCCGACGAAGAACTTGTAAAAGAATGGAAAAAATTCGATTCAAAATTAAATGAAGTTGCCGGAATTAAACGTACCCATTATGTACGTCCACCAAAAGGTATATTTAACGAAAGAGTTTTAGAAGTTGGAAATAAACACGGTTATACCCACATGTTCTGGGATACAGCATTTGTAGACTGGCATGCTGATTCCAATGTAGGGTGGGAATATGCTTACGATGAACTAATGAACCAATTGCACCCAGGCGCATTAATTTTATTGCATACTGTGGCAAAACATAATGCCGATGCCCTTCCGAAATTTATAAAAGAAGCGAAAAAACAAGGGTATACTTTTGGTTCCCTTGACGATTTAGTCATGGAATCCGTATTAGAATAATAAAAAGTGCCAACACGAAAAGTAGGCGTGTTGGCACTTATTTTGTTAAAAGCATTGATTTCTATTCATTATTTAAACATTTTTTTCAAGTTGGCCATTTCAATGGCAGAAACAGCAGAATCATAACCTTTGTTGCCCGCTTTTGTACCTGCACGTTCAATTGCTTGTTCGATGTTTTCTGTTGTTACGATCCCGAAAATTACTGGCACATTTGAATTTAATGAAACGCTAGCAATTCCTTTTGCTGCTTCGTTATTAACATAATCATAATGAGTTGTTGCTCCACGTATTACTGTACCTAACCCAATTACCGCATCATAGTTACCTGTTTCAACCATTTGTTTAGCGATAAATGGTACTTCAAACGCTCCTGGTACCCATGCTACATCAATATTTTCTTCATCTACTCCATGTCTTCTTAAACCATCAAGGGCACCATCTAATAATTTTGTTGTAATAAACTCGTTAAAACGTCCTACAACAATCCCTATTTTTAAATCTGTTCCTATTAATTGTGCTTCAAATCGTTTTCCCATTGTTCTATTCTCCTCGTCATAAAATTATTGTCTTAAAATGTGTTATCCAATTTTTTGTTTTGAACGAAATCCAACTAAATCTTCAATCGTAATAATTTTTAATCGATGCATTGTTGCAAAATCCTTCAAGCCGTCAAGGCGTAACATCATTCCATCTTCAGCCATGATTTCACAAATAACACCTGCCGGAACGCTGCCACAAGCTCTTGCCAAATCAATAGCTGCTTCAGTATGTCCTCTTCTTTCGAGCACTCCGTTTCTTTTTGCGATTAACGGAAATACGTGACCCGGACGTCTGAAATGGGCTGGCTTAGCATTTTCTTTAATCATTTGTAAAATCGTAAAGGATCGCTCATACGCACTGATTCCAGTTGTCGTTTCCATATGATCGATACTTACTGTAAAAGCTGTTTGATGATTATCCGTATTATGTTCAACCATCGGAAATAATTCTAGTTTATTGGCCAGTTCTTCCGTAATCGGTGTACAAATTAAACCTCGACCAAATGTCGCCATAAAATTAATATTTTCCGGTGTGGCAAATTCAGCTAGAATGACTAAATCTCCTTCGTTTTCACGATTTTCATCGTCCACAACAATAATCGGCTTTCCTTTTTTTAAGTCTTCTAAAGCTTCTTCTATTGTATTGATCATTTTCTCCACCACCGTTTTTATAGTTAAAATCCGTTTTGTTTTAAAAATTCTATTGATATATTTGACGTATTATCCGTTTTTCTTAAATGATGTAAAACGTATTTCCCTAACATATCTGTTTCGATATTTACTTTATCTCCTACACTTTTCATGCCTAAAATCGTTTCTGCATACGTGTGAGGAATAAGGGATACTGTAACAGTATTACTGGATACTTGAAATAGCGTTAAGCTTGTCCCATCAATTGTAATAGAACCTTTAGGTATACAATTTTCAATAAGTTCTCTAGGTATTTCAATTTCAATGTAAACTGCGTTTGAAACCGGTCTTTTACTTCTAATCGTTCCTACACCATCTACATGTCCTGAAACAATATGACCACCAAATCGGCCATTGGCACTCATTGCCCGTTCTAAATTGACCATATCTCCTAATTTTAACGTATGAATCGTTGTTACCTTTACTGTTTCTGGCATGACATCTACAGTCATTTCTTCACTAGTTAAGTGGGTAATCGTCAGACATACACCATTAACCGCAATGCTATCACCCAATTTAGCATCAGACACAATTTTGGGTGTAACAATGGTCAATTGACTACTGTCGATATCTTTTTTAATCCCAACTACTTTTCCCTTATCTTCAATTATGCCTGTAAACAATCTACTCACCTCTTTCTAAAAATAAAAAACCCCTTAGAAAATGTCCTAAGGAGTTGGGAGTATTTAAAAAAAATGGCGTAACGAAATAAACCTTTTGAAATTAATTTTCAAAAAGTGCCAAAATTCATCCTTCTCCCATCCAGACTATACTGTCGGCTTTGGACTCGCACCAAATCCTGCTCTTAACAAGCTCACGGGCTTAGAAGTTTCGCTTCATCACCGTCGATTGGGAATTTCACCCGACCCCGAAGGATGCTTAAGATATATCTTAAGCTTAACCGTATTCAATTTTAAACTATTAAATAAAAAATCCCGTTCAGAAATGAATCGGGATTGAAAAAGAAAAAATACTATAGCAAATAAACCATTAAAAATAACAATTTTAATGGTACATCTATAATAGTTCCTTCTCCCATCCAGACTATACTGTCGGCTTTGGATTCGCACCAAATCCTGCTTATAACAAGCTCACGGGCTTAGAAGTTTCACTTCATCACCGTCGATTGGGAATTTCACCCGACCCCGAAGGAATAATTTATTTAATTGAAATAAGAATAACACGATTTCAAAATAATTGCTAATAACTTATTTTAAAATAACACTAAACGTATCTCTATAGATTTTTACTTAAAGGAAGAATTTATTCATTTGCTTTCAAATAGTGCTTCGATATAATGGTTAAATGAACAAAATAAAGGACGTGAACGCTTTTGGGCGAAAATGTAGTAATGGAAATTGGTCAAAAATTTCCTTTAACGATTAAAAGATTAGGTATTAATGGTGAAGGGGTCGGCTTTTATAAACGAAATGTAGTATTCGTAAAAGGTGCATTACCTGGAGAAGAAGTAACTGTAAAAGTTTCAAAAGTACAGCGAAATTTTGCTGAAGCGGAAATTTTAAACATCCGTAAAGTATCGAAAGACCGCCAAGAGCCAAGCTGCCCTGTTTACAATGAATGTGGAGGATGTCAGCTGCAACATTTAACATATAGCGGGCAACTTAAAGAAAAACGGGATATGGTCATACAAGCATTAGAAAAGTACGTTAAATCAATTGCTGAAACGACGGATATCCGCCCTACCCTTGGGATGGACACCCCTTGGCATTATCGAAATAAAAGTTCCTTCCAAGTAAGAAAAGAAGGGAAACGGGTTTATGCAGGTTTATATATTGAAGGGACAAATAAATTATTAAATATTAATGATTGTGCTGTTCAACATCCCCTAACGTCCAAAATCACTGTAGGGACTCGAAAAATATTACAAAAGCTAAATATCTCCATTTACGATGGGAAATCGTTGGACGGATTAGTTCGCACAATTGTCGTTCGCACAGCTGTTCAAACAGGCGAAACCCAAGTTTGTTTAGTGACGACACGAAAAGATATACCTCATAAGAAAGAGTTAATCGAGCGCATATTAAAAATCGATCCGAGTATCGTTTCGATTACCCAAAATATAAATCGAGAAAAAACTTCCCTTATTTTTGGAGATGAAACGATTAGTTTATATGGTAAAGAAACGATTCATGAAAATTTAGGAGAACTTGCCTTCGACTTATCGTCCCGCGCTTTCTTTCAACTTAATCCTGAGCAGACGGTTCATTTATATGATGAAATTAAAAAAGCTGCCCAGTTAACTGGAAAGGAAAAAGTAGTAGATGCTTATTGTGGGGTTGGGACAATTGGGTTATGGCTAGCACCTAAAGCAAAGGAAGTCCGCGGTATGGATGTTGTTCCTGAAAGTATTGTTGATGCTAAGAAAAATGCAAGAAATCACGGATATAAACATGTTCGCTATTATACAGGTACAGCAGAGGAATGGTTGGCAAAATGGAAACGGGATGGATTTATCCCTGACGTAATTACTGTCGATCCACCCCGGACTGGTCTTGCACCAAGCTTCATCAAAACCGTATTGAAAATTAAACCGAAACGATTTGTCTATACTTCTTGTAATCCGTCCACCTTTGCTAAAGACTTACAGGAATTAACGAAGTTTTATAACGTGGACTACATTCAACCAGTAGATATGTTTCCTCAAACTGCAAGGGTTGAAATCGTAGCGAAATTAACATTGAAAAAGAAATAATAATAAAAACTATGTGATACTTCCAATTCCATCTTGTGTTTGATAGACTATTGTCGCTCGACATTGAGTAAAACTCTTCTCGATTTGAATTTGGTTTGACGGCTATTTTCATTATATCAATAGGAGTTTTTATTTCCATTTCTAATACCACTCTAAAAGTATATTTTCACACGTGCAGAGCACGTGGTTTTAAAAGAATTAATTAAAAAAGAGGTGACCTAGTCATCTCTTTTTCCTATTTAAAGACAGTTCATGCAACTATCATGACAATAGTGGAATAAACAACAGCTGTAATGCAATGTGTGTAAACATATGGGCTAACACTGCATACTCGAATCCCTTTTTCCAATAAAGATACCCGAAGAATATACCGCCAATGCCATTTAGCAAGAAACATCTTATAATTAATTCTACTGTTAAATCCCCAAATACCATAACCGTTGCAGGTAAATGGCCAGCTGCAAATAATAATGAAGCAATTACAATAGCAATCCAAAAGAAAGAATTTGATAAGCTTTGCTGATTGCGTCTAAAGAGTTTCATCATAAGCCATACTAATAAGCTCATGAAGAACAACCTTAGCATAATTTCTTCGAACACCCCGCCATAGAAAATTCCCGCGAGTAAACCTATCACTGAAGTTTCAGCTTGCCCTTTACCAATAGCTTCAATATTATGTTGAAAATAAAATTGATCTGCCCCAACTAAAACAAAGGCTGTAATTACGCCAAAGCCCACTGCCATTAAAGTACTTTTCAAATCTATCTTCGTTTTTTCTTTACTGAAAAACGAATCGAAAATATTTAACTTAAATCCTACTTTCCTCGCTAGTTTTATCCCGATAAAAGATAAAACAAATGAAAAAATAGCAATTTGCAACGAACTTATCATCGATAAAATATAAATAGGGATTGGGATTGTTTTAATTAACGAATCGTATTGATCCGAAGAAGTATTTTGCAACATTTCTAACTGGTATGGTACTAAAAAGAACCCACCAATTAAGCAGATAAATGCTAATATTAATGAAATTTTTAAATCTACTTTTTTCAAGAAACGGCACCTCACCCTCCCATAACGAAAGAAATGATAATAATAATGATTAACGGTACAAAAACAATTAAGTAACCCACTGGATTAGCAAAGTTGATAGTCCATCCTACTCCAAAACGTTTCTCTACAAAAATGGATGGATCATTTTTATTGAAATAAAACATACCGCCTTTCCAATATTGATCTTCATCTACTTCCATAATCTTCTCATCAATTGTTCCTTCTATCTTCTTATCAGAGCGACCTACTTTTAATGCAAAAATAAGTGAGCCAGCTAATACAATAAATAAGAAAGCAAAAGGTAAAATTATTTTTATACTACCTACTGCAAATTCAGGATGAATCATTGTTAGTTGATAAAAACTCATTAATATAGTGCAAGCTAACATGACGAAGAACAGAAACCAGCTTGAATATTTTCTTAAAGTTAATTGACGATTTTTAGATGCAGCTAAATTGGATGCACTTAACTTAATACCAGAATTTTTCGTCGCGACATGAACACCTAAGAACATTAATTGCATAATTAATAATAGTAATGTGTGTTGTATTGCTGAAAGAGGCGATTTTTCTGTAAAAGCGTCCGGTTCCCCACTTGGTCCCCAATGGGTCGGTATTTGTTGCGGTAAAATATCATAGTTAAAAATTGTATAACTCATTAAACCTAACGTCGTAATGATGGGTAATAAATAGATATACCACGGTAACATTTCATCTTCTTTTCGCACGGATAAGTCCGTTACTTTCACTTGTTTTAAATGTTCTACCCATTTATGTTGAATTTTTAATTGTTTCGTTTTCCCATGATAGTAAATATATAAAGATAAACTAATGAGAAGAATTCCAAATTCCATTAACATACCGATAATCGCCATTTGTTCTTCCTGTGGTTCAGTAGTTAATGACCAAACTGAATAACCTGTTAGTAACACAATGGATATAAGGGCAACTGCAATAGCATATTGCTTTTTCAACTTTTTAATTGCCCCATCGTTCATATATTGTTCAGGTATTGTCACACCAAAAATAACCGTCTTTTTAACTAAATACGGAATAACGATTTGAGTGACAGCTATAAATAAAGTAATGATAAGAAAAACTAAAAACGCCATGTTATTTCCTCCTTTACCTTTCCTTCATTTCTTCCATAATAGAAAAAATCATATTTTGAATTTCCTCTTTTTTTACTCCTAGCACGAGTGCTTCAGCAATAATAGGTTTTATTACGGAAAGAATTCTTTCGTTCGTTTCATTAGTGACATGTTCACCTGGCGAAATAATCGCACCGGATTTAGGGACAATTTTAATAATCCCTTTCTTTTCTAGCTCATGGTAACTTTTGTTTACCGTATGCATATTAACGCCTAAGTCTGCTGCAAACGCTCGTACGGATGGTAACGATTCACCATATTGAATGTCCCCTCGGGCAATCCCTTCGATTATTTGATTGGTTAATTGTGTATAAATTGGGACATCTGAAGTTGTTTCTATTCGAATGATCACGAATTCCCCTCCAATCTGTTCTATATTTATTATAACAGAACTGTTCTATAATGTATAGAACAAAAAGCGAATTTAACAAAGTGAAAAAAGAGGAAGCATCTATGCCTCCTCCACTGGCCATAAAAAAGAGATCACAAAACACCACCTTTAAAGGTATGTTTAAGTGATCTCTAAATAATCTAGCTTAATTTCTAAAACGAGAATTATTTATATGTTCGCGTACTTGCAACAGCTCTTTCCCAACCGTCGACCAATTCTTTTCTTTTCGCTTCGTCCATTTTCGGCTCATAAGATTGGTCAATTGCCCATTGGGATGCAATTTCTTCTTGACTTTCCCAAAAGCCAACCGCTAATCCAGCCAAATAGGCTGCTCCTAGCGCCGTTGTTTCATTTACCTTTGGCACTTCTACTGGAACATTTAAAATATCGCTTTGGAACTCCATTAAGAAACTATTCTTAACAGCTCCTCCGTCGGCACGTAATGTTTTCAATGAAATTCCTGAATCCTTTTCCATCGCATCGAGAACAGCCTTCGTTTGATATGCTAATGATTCCACTGTAGCACGAACGAAATGATCCTTTGTTGTTCCGCGCGTTAAACCAAATATTGCTCCCCTTGCTTCACTGTCCCAATAAGGCGTTCCTAATCCAACAAAGGCAGGAACAACATAAACTCCGTCCGTTGAATCAACTCTTCTACAATATTGCTCACTGTCAGCAGCATTATTAAACATACGTAAACCGTCACGTAACCATTGAATAGCAGATCCGGCTACAAAAATACTTCCTTCTAGCGCATATTCTACTTTGCCATTTAATCCCCATGCTAACGTTGTTAATAAGCCATGGACAGATTTAACTGGTTTCTCACCAGTATTCATGAGCATGAAGCAGCCTGTTCCGTAAGTGTTTTTTGCCATCCCCTTTTCAAAACATGCCTGGCCGAACAATGCTGCTTGCTGGTCTCCAGCCACCCCAGCAATTGGTACTTCCTGACCGAAGAAATGCTCTTTATCGGTAGTCGCATACACTGTTGATGAAGGACAAACTTCAGGCAACATAGATGTTGGGATATCAAGAATCGATAATAATTCCTCATCCCATTTTAATTCGTAAATATTATACATAAGTGTTCGGGATGCGTTGGAATAATCCGTCACATGGGCTTTACCGCCAGACAGTTTCCAAATTAACCAAGTATCGATTGTACCGAATAATAACTTTCCTTCATTAGCAAGTTCCCTTGCACCATCCACATTGTCTAAAATCCATTTCACTTTCGTTCCTGAGAAATAAGCATCGATTAATAATCCCGTTTTGGAACGGAAAAGTTCGTTATATCCATTGCTTTTCAATTCCTCACAAATATCGTTTGTTTGACGTGACTGCCAAACAATTGCATTGTAAATCGGATTTCCTGTTTCTTTATTCCAAACAACCGTTGTTTCCCGTTGATTTGTTATCCCTATCGCTGCTACCATTTCAGGAGAAACGTCTGCTTCTGATAAGCAAGAAGCAATGACAGCTAAAACCGAACCTAAAATTTCGTTGGCATTATGCTCAACCCACCCTGGATTTGGAAAGTGTTGAGTAAATTCTTTTTGAGCGCTATGGACAATTTCTCCTTGCTTATTAAAAAGAATTGCTCTTGAACTAGTTGTTCCTTGATCGATTGACAAAATATATTTTCCCATTTTCCTGTTCCCACCTATCTATAGTTCATTTTTAACTTCGTTTGTCTTTTAAAGCATTTCATTACTTGTTAAATTTCTTGGACTCATAAAATAAGCAATACCTAAAACAAGTACTGTCACAACTAATACAATCCAAAATTCAGTCGTCATCGTATTATTAAATACAGCTTTATGGAATAATGCACCTAGAGAGCCACCAAGCAGTGGACCAACAACTGGTATCCAAGAATATTTCCAATTTGAAGACCCTTTGCCAGCAATCGGAAGAACTGCATGGGCGATACGTGGGCCTAAATCCCGGGCAGGATTAATAGCGTAACCTGTAGTACCTCCAAAGGCCATACCGATGGCAACAATTAGAAGCCCTACAGCAATTGGATTTAACCCTTCTGTAAATTGCCCCGCTCCGATAAATTGCAGACCTAATAGCAATACAAATGTCCCAATAATTTCACTTAACAAATTGGAAAACGTATGAGGTATAGCCGGTCCAGTAGAAAATACGCCTAGTTTTGCACCTGGATCCTTCGTTTCCTTCCAATGAGGTAAATATTGAAGGAAAATAATACATGCTCCTAAAAATGCTCCGATTAATTGTCCAAGAATATATAGTGGAACATCATTCCAAGCAAAATCACCCGTCCATGCTAAACCTACTGTTACTGCCGGATTCAAATGGGCACCACTAATACTTCCGACGGCATAAACCCCTAATGTTACACCTAGCCCCCAAGCAATCGAAATGACTACCCAGCCGGCATCTTTTGCATAGGACTTCGTTAGATTAGCGCCCGCGCAAACACCTGCTCCAAACAAAATTAAAATCATCGTCCCTAAAACTTCTCCCCAAAACGGTGACATCTTCAACATCTCCTTTGTTTTAAAATAATAAGGAAACACCTTTTATTATTTAAAGGTATAAGGGCAATAAGTGTTTCCCTTTTGTACTCCAAACTAAAAAAATGAATGGAAACGCTATCATTTTTACTCATAATTACGCTTAGACAAATTTATTTATTCGTTGTCGTAACAAATAAATTTTGAAGGATTGTCCAATCTTTATTGCTCAAACGAACTATTATATTTGAAAGAATATGAGTAAAATTCTTTAAAAACTTGACTCTATTATACATTAAATAGTTTCATCTTTAGGATAATATTCTTCAAAACTAGTTAAAATTCTCCAATATCCTTTATCTTTCTACAATGAAATAAACAACTGAAACCTAATTTTATTTGATACCCTCAACATTATTGTGTATAATCGTTTTGTTTTAAAAAAATAAAATATTTGGGGGTTATAAAGAATTGGGTAAAGCATTGATTATTGGAGCTGGCGGTGTAGCTAGCGTAGTCGTACACAAATGTGTACAAAATTCAGAAGTGTTCGAGGAGATTATGATCGCTAGTCGAACTAAGTCAAAATGCGACGCTTTAAAGGAAAAATTAGACGGCGGTAAAACAATTATCCACACTGCACAAGTTGATGCGGATAATGTTAACGAACTTGTTGAATTAATCAATGGATTTAAACCAGATGTGGTAATTAACGTTGCTTTACCATATCAAGACTTAACAATTATGGATGCATGTTTAGAGACAGGTGTGCACTATGTTGATACTGCAAACTATGAGCCACCTGAAACAGCTAAATTTGAATATAAATGGCAATGGGCTTACAAAGAAAAATTCGAAAAAGCTGGTCTTACAGCTTTATTAGGTAGTGGATTCGATCCAGGTGTAACTGGCGTATTCTCTGCTTACGCTCTAAAACATCACTTCGATGAAATTCATTACATCGATATTTTAGATGCGAATGCTGGTGACCACGGTTATCCTTTCGCAACAAACTTCAACCCAGAAATCAACATTCGCGAAATTACTGCGAACGGTCGTTACTGGAAAGAAGGCAAATGGGTAGAAACTGAACCTTTAGAGTTTAAAGAAGTTTATAACTTCCCTGAAATTGGACCTAAAGATATGTACCTTCTATACCATGAAGAATTAGAATCTTTAGCAAAAAATATTAAAGGCATTAAACAAATTCGTTTCTGGATGACATTCTCTGAAAAATATTTAACTCACTTACGAGTTTTAGAAAACGTAGGAATGACATCTATTGAACCAATCGAATTTGAAGGTCAAATGATTCAACCACTTCAATTCTTAAAAGCTGTTTTACCAGATCCAGCATCCCTTGGACCTCGTACAAAAGGTAAAACAAATATCGGTTGTATCTTCCGTGGAATAAAAGATGGTAAAGAAAAAACTTACTATGTATATAACGTTTGTGACCACGAAGAATGTTACCGTGAAGTAGGTAGTCAAGCTATCTCTTACACAACAGGTGTACCTGCAATGATTGGTGCAATGTTAGTGATGAATGGCGAATGGCAAAAACCAGGTGTATGGAACGTGGAAGAATTCAATCCAGATCCATTCATGGAAGCTTTAAATAAATGGGGCTTACCATGGCAAGAAAGCCATAACCCAGAATTAGTGGACCTTAGCCTTGATAAAGAAGAGGCGAAGTAAATGAAGACAATTGATTGGAATACAGCGCCGTCTCCAAGTTATGTTGTGGACGAGCGCCTGCTATTACGTAACTTAGAAATATTAAAATCTGTACAAGATCGTACAGGTTGTGATATTTTACTAGCACTAAAAGGGTTCTCCATGTTTTCTACTTTCCCAATGGTGCGTCAATATTTAAAAGGTATTACATCAAGTTCTTTATTTGAAGCCCGCCTAGGTTATGAAGAATTCGGAAAAGAAGTACATGCCTATGCACCAGCTTATGCAGAACATGAAATTGATGAATATTTAAAATATGTGGATCATATCGTGTTCAACTCCTTTGACCAATTAAACAAGTATAAAGAAAAAGTACAAAGTTTGGACAAGCACGTTTCGATCGGTTTACGTGTAAATCCTGGTTACTCTGAAGTTGAAACACCACTTTATGACCCATGTTATATCAATTCTCGTCTTGGAATACCTGTTGATTCATTCCGTCCAGATCAATTAGACGGCGTTGAAGGTATCCACTTCCACGCGATGTGTGAACAAGGTTCAGACGTATTGGAGCGTATTTTAGTACACTTCGAAGAAAAATACGGTGAATATTTACATCAAATGAAATGGATTAACTTCGGCGGTGGTCATCATATTACCCGAGAAGATTACGATGTTGACAAACTTGTATCATTAATTAACTACATGCAAGAAAAATATGACGTGAAAGTTATTTTAGAACCAGGAGAAGCAATTGCTTTAAATACTGGTTACTTAGTAACGACTGTCCTAGATGTAGTGAAAAACGGAATGGAAATTGCCATTTTAGATACTTCTGCTACATGTCATATGCCAGACGTATTAGAAATGCCTTACCGTCCCCAAATTATTGGCGCGAGTACACCAAATGACAAACCGTATACTTACCGTCTAGGTGGTATGACATGTCTAGCTGGTGACGTAATTGGCGATTACTCATTTGACGAACCATTAAAAGCTGGTGACAAAATAGTATTTACCGATATGGCTCACTATACAATGGTGAAAAACCATATGTTCAATGGTGTAAACTTACCAAGCATTTGTTTATATAACGAAGATGAAGGCGTAAAAGTCGTACGTCAGTTTGGTTATGAAGACTACCGAAATAGATTATCTTAATAAGCACAAATAAGCTAACTCAGAATTATTGAGTTAGCTTATTTTTTTAAAGGAAAACTCTCCAAATCAAAAAGAATACATATCAGTTTGTTTCTGACATGTACCCTTCTCTACTTTCAATTTAATTTGCTACTTGTTTCATTTGTTTTCCAAAGATTAATACGATAAGAAACATAGCAAACAAAATAGCTGATATAAATAATAGGAAACTAAAGTTATGGATAAATTGTAGATATAATCCACCAACAGTTGGCCCTACTAAACTGCCGACACTAAAGAAAATACCGCATAATAAATTCCCCGTTGGCAATAGAGCTTTCGGCGTTAGTTCCGCCATGTATGTTATTCCTAGAGAGAACATAGATCCTAAGAACATACCAGCTAGTAAAAATACCGCCGCTATAACGAACTCAGAATGCTCAAACAAACTTCCAATTCCGAAAAATAAAGTCCCACCTAAAAAGGTAATTAATATAATTTTTCTTCGACCTATTTTATCGCCCAATATTCCTATTGGTACTTGAGTAAGTATACCACCTATTGAAAAGGCAGCTAATATTATTGATACCATAGAAACGTTAAATTCTTTTCTTAAAGCATAAACTGGGAATAGAGAATTTAAAGAAGTTTCTAATACGCCATATACGAAAGGCGGTAAAAATGCTATCCATGCATATTTGAATGATAATTTATATCGATGGAAACTTTTCACTTCCTTACTATCCCCTGTTAATGCTTCTGGTTTTTCATTGTGAACAAAGAAAACAAAAGACCAAGCAATTAAACAAAGTACAGATGACAAAATAAATGGGAACGTTTCAGATATTTTTATTAAGTTCACCATTAACGGTCCTACCGCAAATCCTACGCCAAAGGATAATCCATAAATGGACATCGTTTTTCCGATACTTTCAGCTGGTGATGTGCTTGTAAGCCATGTTTGAGTAGCAAAATGTAAACAATGGTCTCCGATACCGATTAACATTCGTAAAATAAACCAAAACATCACATTTTGCCATAAAGGAAAGAGAAATAAAGAAACAAAAACAACAGCTCCACCAATAATAATAATCGGTTTATAACCAAATTTACGTAGTGGCTTTTCGACAAATGGTGATATTAATAGCGTTCCTATGTATAGCCCTGTAGCATTTAAACCATTAAGAGCGGATGATACACCATCGCTTTCAAAAATAACCGAAATAAGTGGTAATAGCATACCTTGTGAGAAACCTGAAATTGATACAATTGCTACCAAAATCCAAAATCTACGTTGTACATACTTTTCAGTTGCTATCATAATTTTCCTCCAACTAAAACTACAAACTAAGAATATGTTACCATAGAAGGAAATAAATAGCCCCTACATTTTAGCTTATAAAAAAACCTTAGTGACATTGCATCACTAAGGTTTCTACAGTTCAGTTAACTCCATAATTGATTGAATAAACTACGTTTCGGCCATTCGATAGCCGAAAAATTGTTTAAACTCCCTCCTTCTTTTTCGTAGAGTGAGCATCTTCTTTTCGACCATCTCCTTTCGATTAGTTAAATATAACTTATCATATAAATTCAATTTTGTAAATATTCAGAATAATTTTCTTTACAATTAAAATTACCCCCTTCTTTTCCACATAATATTTGAACAATAACGCCAAATTCGCTATGATGGTCATGACGAAAGAGGTGTAATTATGTCGAACCCTATTACAGATAAAAACAAACAAGTGAATTACTTAAAAGAACGTCTTCAAATTTTTGTTGAAGTTTTAGATGCCATTGATCCCGAAACTGCAGATATTGAGGATATCGACAGACTCATTCAAATTATCGATGATGTTGAAGAAAAAATGGACCAATTCAATCACCGTAACGATTCAACTAAAGAATAAGTAATGAAATCGAATGAAACCATCTGAAACTATTCGGATGGTTTTTATATTGGAAAGAAAAGTTAAACCATTAAAAAATGATAGAATAAAAACCTTAACTCTCTATCTCTCTTTTTTTCGTGAAATGAAAAAGGTATAATAGAATTGAGAGTAAATTTCTTTAATATTCTGGGGGGAATATAAATGTCTCAAGTAGCGACATCCTATTTACAAACATTAGAAAAAAGTCTTTATGACTTAGTGAGCGAAACTTCCACTAATTTACCAGCAGACGTTCGCCGTGCGATTAAAAAAGCTAAAGAAGCTGAAAATGCCGGAACACGTGCTGCAATGAGCTTAGACACGATTACAAATAACATCGTTATGGCAGAAGATAACGTTTCACCTATTTGCCAAGATACAGGTTTACCTACTTTTAAAGTAAAAACTCCAATCGGTGTTAACCAATTAGAAATTAAAGCTGCTATTAAAAACGCAATTGTTCAAGCAACTAAAGATGCTAAATTACGTCCAAATGCAGTTGACTCTTTAACTGGGAAAAACAGTGGAGATAATTTAGGAGACGGACTTCCAGTTGTGAAATTTGAACAATGGGAGAAAGATTATATTGAAGTTAAATTAATTTTAAAAGGTGGCGGGTGTGAAAATAAAAACATCCAATACAGTTTACCATGCGAATTAGAAGGTTTAGGCCGCGCTGGACGTGACTTAGATGGTATCCGTAAATGTATTTTACACTCTGTATGGCAAGCACAAGGACAAGGCTGTTCAGCTGGTTTTATCGGTGTTGGAATCGGTGGGGACCGTTCTTCTGGATATGATCTTGCAAAAGAACAATTATTCCGTCCCGTTGACGATGTCAATCCAAACCCTGATTTAGCAAAATTAGAAGAATATATCGTTGAAAAAGCGAATACTTTCGGCGTTGGTACAATGGGCTTCGGAGGTGAAGCAACATTACTAGGATGTAAAATTGGCATTATGCACCGTATCCCGGCATCATTCTATGTATCCGTTGCTTATAACTGTTGGGCTTACCGTCGTATGGCCATCGATATTGATGCGACAACTGGTGAAATTAAAAAATGGCATTATCAAGAAGGAGAAAAAGTTACATTCCGTGATGAGCCAAAAGCTGAAACAAATTCAGAAAGTAAAGTAGTAGAACTTACTGCACCAATTACTGAAGAACAAATTCGTGAACTTAAAGTAGGCGACGTTGTCAAAATTAACGGTCGTATGTATACTGGTCGTGATGCAATTCACCACCACTTAATGAGCCACGATGCACCTGTAGACTTAAACGGTCAAATTATTTACCATTGTGGACCTGTTATGGCAAAAGACGAAAATGGTAACTGGACTGTTAAAGCTGCTGGTCCAACTACTTCAATCCGCGAGGAGCCTTACCAAGGTGACATTATGAAAAAATTCGGTATCCGTGCTGTTATCGGTAAAGGTGGTATGGGGCCGAAAACACTTGCTGCCCTTAAAGAACATGGCGGTGTTTACTTAAACGCTATCGGCGGTGCTGCCCAGTACTATGCGGATTGCATTAAAAGTGTAGATGGTGTCGATTTACAAGAGTTCGGCATTCCAGAAGCAATGTGGCACTTAAATGTAGAAGGATTCACTGCTGTTGTTACAATGGACTCCCACGGTAACTCTTTACACGCAGACGTTGAAAAATCTTCATTAGAAAAACTTTCCCAATATGCGGAAAGAGTATTCTAATTAAACAATGTAATTTCATCAATATTTGTTCATCAAAACCTACAAGGATCATTGATTCTTGTAGGTTTTTTCTTTTCCTCCCCCTCCCTTTACATCAACTTTTTTCATGAGTAAAACAAATATGTTTTACAATTCCACACGTCTATATTATAATAATTATAAATTAATAAGAATTATTAAAAACTCATATGGCAATTGAAAATTATTATCAATATTGAATTATATGAGTTTTGATATTGATATTCATTATCATAAGGAGGCTAAAATGAATACTTCTAATCGAGAAAATAATAATCTAATTGAGAATATAAAAGAACATAAAGAACTTATTGCTGCTTTACTATCAGGTTTCATAACATTATTAGCTTGGCGTATGGAATCAAACGGACTTATAACAGCAGCGATTATCGCCTATTTAAGTGCTTTTGTTATCGGTGGATACGCGAAAGCAAAAGAAGGATTCCTCGACACAATTGAGAACAAAACATTAAATGTTGAATTATTAATGGTGTTAGCTGCTATCGGTTCATCCATTATCGGGTATTGGACTGAAGGAGCAATTCTAATCTTTATTTTTGCTTTAAGTGGTGCTTTAGAATCTTATGCAATGAATAAAAGCCATCGTGAAATTTCAGCGCTTATGAACTTACAGCCTGAAGAAGCATGGTTAGTTCGGGGTACCTTTGAACCGATGAAAGTTCCCGTTTCTACATTAAAGGTTGGAGATCACTTACTCATCAAACCAGGTGAACGTATTCCTGCTGACGGTCAAATTCTAAAAGGTACTTCTTCTATTGATGAATCGGCTATTAGCGGAGAATCTATGCCTGTTACAAAACAAGTCGGTGAACATGTATATGCTGGTACTGTGAACTTAAACGGTACCATTACAATCAATATGACCAAACCGAACTCTGAAACGTTATTCCAAAAAATTATTAACCTTGTACAATCTGCCCAAAGTGAAAAATCTCCTTCCCAACAGTTTATCGAACGTTTTGAAGGGACTTATGTAAAATTTGTACTGCTTGCTGTCGGACTTATGTTATTCCTCCCCCACTACTTACTTGGCTGGGATTGGACAACAACATTTTATCGTGCAATGGTATTATTAGTCGTTGCATCGCCGTGTGCCCTTGTAGCATCCATCATGCCAGCGACCCTTGCTGCGATTTCAAACGGTGCAAGAAATGGCATTCTTTTTAAAGGTGGTGTTCATTTAGAACAACTAAGTGCCTTAAATCTTTTAGCGGTCGATAAAACAGGGACTTTAACTGTTGGAACTCCGACCGTAACAGATATTATCGTAAGGGAAGACTTAAACGAAAAGGATACAATTGCTACTCTAGCTTCCATTGAATCACAAGCAAATCATCCATTAGCACAAGCTATTGTAAACTATGCTAAAAAAGAAAAGATCAATACGATACAAGGAATTGAAATCGAAGATGTTCCGGGATGGGGGTTAAAAGCCCATGACCAAAATCATTCTTACTTAGTTGGGAAACCAGAATTTGTCGGGAAACTTGAAGCTACAAACTTTGCAAACAATGCTGCAGAAAAGTTAGCTGAAGAAGGTAAAACCGTTATCTTTATGAAAGATGAACGAGGCATTGCCGCTTTAGTAGCTATGAAAGATACAGTCCGTGATGAAGCAAAAGTGGCTGTAAAATTGTTAAAAGAGCTAGGAATTGAAGTTGCGATGCTTACAGGAGATAATGAGAAAACCGCTCGAACAATCGCAAGCGAGGCTGGTGTTAATAAATTTATCGCCGAATGTTTACCTGAAACGAAAGTAAATCATATAAAAAATTATTTACAAACTTATCGAAATGTCGGAATGGTAGGAGATGGTATTAACGATGCTCCTGCATTAGCAACCGCTTCAGTTGGAATTGCTATGGGAGGCGGAACAGATGTGGCACTTGAAACAGCAGACGTTGTATTAATGAAAAATGATTTATCCAAAATTGCTTATGCGATTCGTTTATCAAAAAAAATGCAAAAAATTGTGAAGCAAAATATTCTCTTTTCTATCGCTGTTATTTGTCTATTAATCATTTCTAACTTTATACAAGTAGTCGACCTACCCTTTGGTGTAATCGGACATGAAGGCAGTACCATTTTAGTTATTTTAAACGGTTTAAGAATGTTAAAATTATAAACTAAAAAGCTTTCGCTAAATTTTAGCGAAAGCTTTATTCATTATATCCTTTTTTAACTATCCTTCTTTTATGCATTGTTGCATTTAACAATCCACCAAATATTAAAATCATTCCGGTGAAATATAACCAAAGCATTAAAATAATAATGCCAGCAATACTTCCATAAGTAGAAGTATAGTTTCCAAAATTATTCACATAGTAGGAAAAACCATAAATTAGTACGACCCATGACACCGTTGAAAAAAAGGCACCGGGTAAAACACTAATCATATGTAATTTCGGCTCTGTATTCGGTATAATCCAGTACATTAAATTTAAAACGATAAATATTAATATTGGAGGTATAATCCATCGGACAAATCTCCAAAATTCTGAAAAGGTCTCTTCGACACCTAAATAACTAAATAACGAAAAGGCAAATTGATGCCCCAATATCGGTATTAATAAGGCTAGCAGAATGAGAATGACTAGGGCGATTGTAAAAACGAGAGACCACCCTCTGTTAATAAATCCAGGTTTCCTTTCAGTTTCATAGGCGTCATTTAACGTTTTAATTAACGCATTGACTCCCCTAGATGCCGACCAAATTGTCCCGATGACCCCGATAGATAACAATCCACCACCTTGATGGGTCGTTAAAATTTCGGTTATCGTTCCTTGGGTAAGCAAAAAAACTTCTGTTGGTACGATACTTTGAAGGAAATCGAAAACATGTTCTTCATCCAAATCTAAATAAGGTAGTAAAGTAACCATAAAAATGAGTAGCGGGAAAAAGGACAGTAGAAAGAAGTAGGCTAATTGAGCGCCCATTCCGGATATGTCTACATCCCTCATTCGAACAATTAAATCTTGTATAAACCCTTTACCCGTAGTAATGTCGATTTTCGATTCATCAGGATCTATAAAGGATTTTACTAACGATAACGTCTCTGATACGGATGGTTTTCGCTCTTCACTCAATTTCGCCCACTTCCCCTCGATTAAATTTTACGATTCCTTTTTAGATGAATTGGAAATAACCTTCTTCGTATCATTTACAATGCTTTGGACTGTATTCGGTATTTCCTTCACTTCATTTAATTTACTTACAATCGTATTAATATTTCCCGAAAGATCCACATATAATTCTTGTGCCTCTTCTACTTTTCGTTCAATTAATTGTTGTAGTTCTTCTCGATTTTTTGCATAATAAACAAACGTACTTTTCACTTTTTTTGTTGTTTCAATTGCATGTTCTCTTGTTTTACGGTCAAACATACTTATAACAGCACCTGCTACTGCTCCTACAACCATTGACTTTAATAATTTACTTTCACTCATTTATGTTTTCCTCCTAAACAAGATTAAAACATTTTCATGTATAATGGTAATTATTTCTTCACAGTACCATTCTATAAAAAAATAATAGTTTTTTAAAGCAAGCACTAAATGTTATTGACAGGAAGGGCCAGTAATGAAATGATAAATTGGATACTTTGAAAGGTGGGGTCACAATGGATTTAACTAAACCATCGCGGGACAATGTCATCTATATGATTGAGCAAATTAAAGAAAAGCTTCGAATGGTCAATGTGGACGCTATGAAATCAGAGCATTTTACAGATGAAAATTACGAAGACATATTGTATCTTTACGAAATGGTTATGAAAAGAAACACGTTCAGCCCTAGTGAGATGCAAGCGATCGTTTCAGAATTAGGTGCATTACGTAAATAAAAGAAGTTTCCAACAAGGACAACATCCTCGTTGGAAACTTCCTTTTTTTATTTTTTATTATTATTTAAAGCAATAGCAATGCCTGCTCCAACTTTAGCGTTGTTTTTTACAAGGGCAATATTCGCTTTTAATGATTCACCTTCCGTTAATTCTTTCACTTTACCAAGTAGGAATGGTGTCACGTCTTTCCCTTTAATGCCTTTTTCCTCAGCTTCCTGTAAAGCCTCTTCGATAATATTATTAATGAACTTGGCATCAAGGGCATCTTCTTCAGGGATTGGGTTAGCAATGACAGCACCGCCGTTTAAACCGATTTCCCACTTCGCTCTCATCATATTTGCTACATCCTCCACAGTATTTAGACGGAAGTTAACACTAAACTCGCTCTCTCTTGTATAGAATGCAGGTAAAATATCTGTTCCAAATCCTACAACAGGAACACCTTTTGTTTCAAGATATTCTAGTGTAAGTCCGATATCTAAAATAGATTTCGCACCAGCACATACTACAGCTACATTTGTTTGAGCTAATTCTTCTAAGTCTGCAGAAATATCCATCGTGTTTTCCGCGCCTCTGTGTACACCACCGATTCCACCTGTTACGAATAGTTCAATACCTGCTAATTCAGCTGCAATCATTGTTGCTGCTACTGTTGTTGCACCAATTTTTTTCGTAGCTAATAAATAGCCAAAATCACGACGTGAAGCTTTTGCCACATTTTTGGCATTCCCGAACATTTCTAATTCTTCATCTGTTAAACCGATTTTAATTTTACCGTCGATAATCGCAATTGTAGCTGGTACAGCACCCATATCTCGAATAATTTGTTCTACTTCTCTAGCAGTTTGTACATTTTGAGGATACGGCATGCCGTGGGATATAATTGTTGACTCAAGGGCAACGATAGGTAATCCTTTTTCTTTTGCCTCTAATACTTCTTGTGAAAATGATAAATAATTTTTCATAATTGTTCCCTCCAATGATTAATTTCATCTGCATTTAGTTCTTGTCTTACCGTTTTATCGGATTGTAAAGTTTTGGCAGCATTATATAGACCAAACTTTACCGCATCAGAAAATGATTCTCCATACAATACGCCATGCACGAGAGCACTTACAAAGGCATCACCAGCTCCCGTTACATCGATTACTTCCGCTACATTCACTGCATCAAAATAAAAAATACCATTTACGTTTCCAACGATTACACCACGGTCTCCTAACGTTAGAACGACGTTTTTCGCGCCTTTTTCGAGCAGTTTTTTCACACCATCTGTATAGTCGCGATCATTCATCATACGGATATTCAAATACATCTCGGCCTCTTCCTTGTTACAAATGAAGTAAGTAACACCGATTAAATCATCCGGCATATTTTTCATTTTCGGTGCTGAAACCGGGACAATTACAAAGGGGATATCTCTTAAACAGGCTAGATTTTGTAAATAAACTACCGTTTCTTTTGGACAATTCAAATCGACAATAATACATTTAGCGTTACTCAATATCGCTTCATGTTTTTGTAAAATAGACGGCTGAAGTTGATCGTAAATCGACATATCTGCCATTGCTAAAACAAGTTCTCCCGTTTGATCTAATACCGCACTGTAGGAACCTGTTTTCAAATCGGAAAAGACTTCAATATAATTTAAGTCCATAAACGCCTTGCTTTCATGTTCAATAACCTTCGCATCTTGATCTTGTCCGAGTAATGTAATTAATTTCACTTCATTGCCGAGCCTTCCTAAATTTTCAGCAATATTTCTTGCTACGCCTCCGACGCTTTCCGTTACACTCGACGGATTGGACGTCCCGTATTGTACACGGCCATCAATATGGAATTTTCGGTCAATGTTGGCACCGCCAATGGCAACGACTGAATTTTTTTCCGGTAATACATAAGCTCGTCCTACAATTTCTCCTTTTTTAATAAGGCCAGAAATAATGTTGGCTAAAGCAGGCCTCGACATACTTAATTGTTCAGCCATTTCTTGTTGTGATAAAAAAGGATTGTTCTTTATCGCTTGAAGAACGAGCAGCTCTTTTTCATTCACTGACATACCACCTTATATGTACAATTGTTTTAATGGCGAAACATTTGTTTAAAATTATAAACTTTTGTTTGACATTAGTCAAAATAATTTTTCAAATGAAAAAACCCGAAAGTAATATAATTTACTTTCGGGTTATTTATTATTGTTCATTTACTTTTGTACCATCTTCTTGAACAAGTTGTTGTATCAACACTTCTACACGACGGTTTTTCGCTCTTCCTTCTTCTGTCTCATTTGAAGCAATAGGCGAATATTCCCCATATCCCTTTGCACTAAAATATTTTGGATCTAGCTCAGGATTATGGTCGATAATTAATTTCATTAAATTGACAGCCCGCATCACGGATAATTCCCAATTCGATTTAAATTCCTCGGTATTTTGAGGGACGTTATCCGTATGTCCTGTAACGACAATATAACGGGCTGGATCCATTTGTAATAGTTTCGATAGCTCATCGGCAATATCTACATAATCTTGCTTCACATCTGCCTTACCTGGATCAAACAATATACTATCTCGAATTGTAATTAATAACCCTTCGTCCGTCATTTTCGTAGCGAAAGTACTTTCTAATTCATTGACCGCAATAAAATTATCAACCCGCTCTTGGATTGCTTGTAATTCTTGTTGGTCTTGAACATAGGCACTTACCGAAACACCGTCTGTTACAGTATTCGAAGACTCTACAACGGAAGAGTGTTCCATAAAACTATAACCGCCATCAAATATTTCACTAAAAACAGCAGACATTTGTTCTAACTTTTCTTGATCTACGGTACTAGAAGCAAATAACACGATAAATAATGCCAATAGTAGCGTTAATAAATCCGAGTAGGGTAAAAGCCATGACTCATCCACATGATCGTCGTGCTTTTTTCTTTTAGCTTTCTTTGCCAAGGCCACCCGCCCCGCTTTCATTCATAATTTGTTGGCGTTCATCCATTGTTAAGTAGGAAGCTAATTTTTGTTCAATTACCCTTGGTGCTTCCCCTTCTAATACAGATAAAATACCTTCAATCATTAAATACTTTTGTTTTACTTCTTCTGCTGATTTTCGTTTTAACTTATTGGCAAACGGAGTCCATAAAACATATCCAGTAAAAATACCAAGTAACGTTGCAACGAAGGCAGCAGAAATGGCATGACCTAGTTTATCAATATCACTCATATCCTTTAAGGCAGCGATTAAACCTACAACTGCCCCTAATACCCCTAAAGTTGGGGCATATGTACCGGCTTGGGAGAAAATTTGTGCACCACTTGCATGCCGATCTTCCAATGCTTCTACTTCTTCCGTTAGTACATCGCGAATATAATCCGCATTTTGACCATCAATCGCTAACGTAAGACCATTTTTTAAAAATGGATCTTCTACTTCAGATGCTTTCACCTCTAATGCAAGTAAACCTTCTCTTCTTGCTAAGTCAGCCCATTCAGAAAACATTTTAATAATTTCTATGTCACTCTTAAGTTTTGTTTCAGTAAATAAAATTTTAAATAGCTTTGGTACTCGCTTTAATTCTTTTGTCGGGAAAGCAATTGTTACAGATGCAATTGTTCCTACAATAATAATTAAAAAAGCAGCAGGGTTAATTAAAGCACTTAAACTAGCACCCTTTAACACCATTCCAACAAATACAGCAATAATACCAAGAACAATCCCTATTATCGTTGATAAATCCATATACGCTCCTCCAAATCTTCAACCTACTATTTTTTTCGACATGTTTTCTATAATTTTTACATCCTTATTTCAGAAAGTGCCAGGTTCATCATTTTTTCCTGTTTATTCAGCAAAAAACAACACTATTTAACTAGGTTAATATTTGTATCGGCCAATGAGTAAAAAGAATAATACATAATAATTAAGTTCATTAGGTATAATTAGCCAAATATAATAATAAATTAGTATATTTATTAGCTTTAGCATAAAAAATATTAGCAATTCATTCTCAAAGCTTCGTGAAATTGCCAATATTAATTTTCATCTTAAGATACAATTGTTTATGAATATATTGTATAATAGGAAACAATGACACTTGTTTATAAGAAAGGAGTCTTTCAACAATGGGTATGTATATTTCTACTGTAGTGGGCTTTTTCGTAGTAATTATGATTGCTATGGCTATGTTCATTCATTACTTACGCGTCGGTTTAAACTCTGCATCATCTGTTAAAATCGATCCTAAACCAACTGAAAAATATTAATGAAATATTCGTTAAGTCGACCAAATCCATTCCGGGTTTGTCGACTTTTTTCATATATACTATAATTTAAGCTATCAACAATAAGGGGTTGTGGAATGATGAAATCATCTTTAAATGAAATTCTTAGTTTTAATGAGTCATTTGTTAAATTTAAACAATACGAACCCTACATTACATCAAAATTTCCTGATAAAAAATCAGTTATTTTAACTTGTATGGATACTCGTTTAGTTGAATTGCTTCCAAAAGCTATGAATATGCGTAACGGAGATGTAAAGATAGTAAAAAGTGCCGGGGCACAAGTTAGCCATCCCTTTGGAGCTATTATGCGTAGCTTATTAGTAGCTGTTTATGAACTAAAAGCAGATGAAGTATATGTGATTGGCCATCATGATTGTGGGATGAGTGCAATTGATCCAGAATTGATGATTCACCATATGATTGAACGTGGTGTAAATGAAGATATTATTAATACTGTAAAATTTTCAGGTATTGACTTAGTGGAGTGGCTTAGAGGATTTGGAGATGTTTCAACAAGTGTTTTGAAAAGCGTTGATTTAATTCGCAATCACCCATTAATGCCAAACGGAACGCCTGTCCACGGACTAATCATGGATCCGAATACTGGGAAGCTGGATTTACTTTCCGATGGGAATGAATATTTAACGAAAAATAATTTGATTGATACGACAAAAATTGAACAATAATGTAAAAGGGTTAATCTTAAACGATCGTTTAACATTAGCCCTTTTATTGTACGAAAACGTTTATGAATAATAATCATATCGTAGTAAAGAATATAAATAATGATCTTCCCAACGGCCGTTAATATATAAAAGCTCTCTTAATAGACCTTCTCGAACGAAATGGGCGTTTTCTAATACTTTAATGGAACCATCATTTTTCGGTGATACATAGGCTTCAATACGATGTAATTGTACATTTTGAAAGGCAAATTCAACGACTTGTTTAACTGCTTCCGTAGCAAAACCTTTTCGAGTATAATTTTCATCAATCGAGTACCCGATGAACGCACTATTATAAGGCAACCTTTTTATGGCATATAACGAAATATGACCGATTAAATAATTCCTTCCCTTTTCATAAATACCAAAGGAATATTCTCGATTTGCTCGTAGCAAATGCATACTCTCTAATATTTTTTTAAATTGAGCTTCTTCCGTGTAAAACTCATCCTCATGGAGAGGTTCGTGGATAGACCAAAAATACTTATTCCTTCTCATTAAATCCGCTAAATTTTTTGCATCGGATTCCACTAATGTCCGTAATAATAATCGATCACTTTCGAGCTTTATCAAATGATCACCCTTTTTATGTAGTAAATTCAAAAATTTTTTTACCATCCCGTATACCTTAAAGCCTTTCCTCAAATTTTATCCAACTGTTTCCATCATTTACATTATGAACGTCTTTATACAACCCTTAAGAAATTATTCTTGATGATTAAAAAAATTCCTTTAAAATACTTCTTATTAATAATCGCTTATTTTTTATCCACTATTACATGTATGCATACAATAAACTGAATATTTACGCCCAGCTTATTATGCTTTCTAAATGTTTGAACATTATATTAGTAAAGGTTACTTATTTTCAAAAAAGGGATTCACCATCTAATCAAAAGTAGGATATTATAATTCATATGCTCTAAACATCCATTGAAAACTAGGAGAACTGTAGCTATATTTTATATCTGTATTTTTTTATCGAAAGCAATTGAAAGATTGTTTAGGTTTTTCCAAAATTTTATTACTATTTGGAAATTGTTGTTCAAATCTTAGTAAATGTATATAATTTTATAGAAAGGAGAGGAAAGAATGGGTCGTATAATCCTGCTATTTACATCGGTTATTGTAGTCACACTTTTTACAGTCAATGCATTTTGGCTACAATTCAAAGGGCATTCCACTATTCAAATTATAGATCGTTTACCGATTCTATTTGCACCAGCTAATTTTATTTATTACATATGGGTTCTTGTGTTCATTTTTCTTTTCCTTTGGATATATAACTACATAAAATTACGCCGCACTGATTATTTTATTTCGATACCCCAAGTTATTCTTTTTTTATGTGTAGTTATTTTTCAAATTGCTTCCCTGTGGAGTTGGCATAGTGAACATTTTTTACTATCCTTTGTTTTATTTTTTATACAAGTCATTTTATTATTTGGACTTTATTTAACTTATCCATTAAAAAAGGAATTGTTCAAATTAAGAATGCCTATTGCTATTTATTTTAGTTGGTCTACCTATCTACTAATTCTACATGGTTGGTACTTACTTGTTGATATGCAGTGGAAAGGTTTCGGTTTAAGCAGTGCCCTTTGGACAGTTATTCTTATGACAATCGGTACAGCCATTGCACTACATCTTCGTTATCATCATTTTGATATTGTGTATCCAATCGTTTTTATATGGTGTTATTTAGGAATTGCAGTTTCAAATGGTTTTGATGAACTTTTAGTAACGACCGCCGCTCTTTTCTTAATAGGTGTTTTGGTAGTGGGCATATTCTTTATGAAAAAAAATCCTGCGCACTTGAAGTAATTCTTCAAGTGAACAGGAATTTTTTTTTAATCTTCAATTTGTGTAATGATGATTGGTTTGTCTTTCGTAACAATAACCGTATGTTCGATTTGTGCTACTAAAGATTTGTCAGGTGTAATAAATGTCCACCCATCTCCAGCTTCCACAATATGTTCTGCTTTTTCGGATATGAATGGCTCTACAGCTAAAACCATTCCTTCCTTCATAATCGTTGCATCCCAAGCATCATAATAATTTAAAACGTGATCTGGTTTTTCATGTAGGGAACGGCCAATTCCGTGACCAGTTAAATTCATAATAACAGTTAAACCATTATCTCTCGCTTCCCGTTCAACTGCTTTACCAACTCGATTTAACTTTGAGCCCGCTTTTACTTTTGTCATCGCACGATCAAAGGCAGATTTTGCAACCGTACATAGCTTTTCCTTTTCAGTATAACCACTTCCTACAACAAAGGAAATACCCGTATCCGCAAAATATCCATTTAAAGAACCAGAAACGTCAATATTGACCATATCTCCTTCTTTAATTTCCTTTGAACCAGGAATCCCATGGGCAACTTCGTGGTTTACACTAATGCAAGTATAACCAGGGAAATCATATTCTCCTTTTGGTCCAGAAATTGCGCCTGCCTCTTCAAACATACGTCCTGCAATTTCATCTAACTCTTTTGTCGTAATACCCGGTTTTGTTGCTGCTTTCATGGCTTCACGAATTTCAGCGCAAATACGGCCAATTTTTTTCAATGCTTCTAATTCTTCTTTTGTTTGAACAATCATGTTAAACGTCCTTCCTATATACATATCTTTATATAATATACCATAATCGAAAAGGTTTTTATGACAATTGCACCTGATAGGAAATCGTTTTTTCTTTTCAGAATTATCTATACGTAGTCCTTTTTTAGATCGAATGATGGGATTATCTATTCAGTAATAAAACATTTCTCGAACTTTCATTGTTTCTATTTAAACAACTAAAAAACCAAGAATACCGTATCGATTCTTGGTTCTTCTTTATCATATTATAGAATTTATTTTATTAAGAATTGGCTTTTAGTAATCTAGGAGAAGCCGTAAAGATTAGTACACCAACGATCGCAGTTAAAATAATCGCTGGAATCATATAAGATCCGTTATAAACGATTGTGTACACCCAGACGTTTTGATCTCCTGCATACTCTGCAAAGAATACAGCACCAGCAATGGTATGTGCTGCGTAACGCAACAATCCACCAACAACTGTTCCAAAAACAATGTATAATCCCATTCTTTTTTTATTTAAATTCGTAGCAGCATCGACGATTTGCTTGCGGAATATACCTGCAAATCCGACTACTGAAAAGGCAACAATATAGTCTAGTAACCCTTGAGCCCAGTGAAGGATATAGCCACCAAGAAGGATTTGGATAAGACCGATTAATAGTCCAGTGATTATTCCAGCAGATAATCCCCAACGAATAGCGATTAAAAGAATCGGAACCATCACAAAACTAATAGAGCCACCTTGTGCCCATAACGAAAACGATAATTTGTCTAACACAACACCAATTCCCGCGAAAATAGCAATTTCAACGAGCATTAATAATCTTTTATTGTTCATAACAACTCTCCTCTCTTTTATTCCGATGTAGAACATTGAGAAGGAATAGAAATCTTCGCCCATTATTATTTGGAAACAATGCCCCTTTACTCCAAATAAATATCCGCCTGTAAAACAGGCGGTTTTAGTAACGCCCTATAAGGGCTCCTTACTAACTGCCCCTAAAGGGGCTTTTTTAATTGACCGTCAACCGTATTTGTTCTTTAATCTCGTTTAAATGGGTCTATATATTCTCTACTCGTCATTTGATCACGTAATCGATCTTCAGCTTCTTGTTCCCTAATGTATTTTGCTACCGCTTTTTCGTTAAGACCTACTGTAGTGACATAATATCCTTTTGCCCAAAACGTTCGATTTCCGTGTTTATATTTTAAATTTGCATGTCTATCGTGAATCATTAAAGAACTCTTTCCTTTTAAATAGCCTACGAATTGTGATACGGATAATTTTGGAGGAATTTTAACCAGCATATGTATATGATCTGGCATTGCATGTCCTTCTATGAGTTCTACGTCTTTCATTTCACATAGACGTCTTAAAATCGCTCCGATGTCTTTTCTTAATTCACCGTAGATTACTTTCCTTCTGTATTTTGGTATAAAAACTATGTGATACTTACAATTCCATCTTGTGTGTGATAAACTATTGTCGCTCGACATTGAGCAAAACTCCTCTCGATTTGAATTTGGTTTGACGGCCATTTTCATTATATCGAGAGGAGTTTTTAATTCCATCTCCATTACCACTCTAAAAGTATATTTTCACACGTGCAGAGCACGTGGTTTTAAAAGAATTAATAAAAATGGCGTCAGGACAGAGCCTAAACGCCATGAATGGAGTCGGTTTCTATCCACATCCCTTCGCAAGTACTAACTTACAGGTTCAAAGAGTTAGTGCAATAAGTGCACAATCTCAGCTGACTTCATCAGCTCCCCTTGTGGTAAATACATCATTTTTTATTGTTAGAACACATTTATTGTATCAAAGTATATGATTTTTTCAACTAGGTTATTAAGATAAAAATATGTGTCTTAAAAAAGAAAAGGAGAAATACTAGCTTACTTAATCGTTCCTTCAATTTCTCCATTTTTTGAAATGGTAAACTCTAAACTTTTTATCGGTAACTCTGATTCTAAAATTTCATTTAATGTATGATTTTTAACAAAATCTTCAACTTTAGCTTGCTCCTTTATTTGCACAAACTCCACCATGATTGGTTTACTTTTTAATCTCTCTAAAACACTATTAATTTTGCTTTTATTTTCAAATGAGAGAGTGCTATCGAAAACATACAATTTAATCAAGAAATATTTACTATTATAATAATCTTCAAAGTCTTCAATACCGTCTTTGTATTCTTTTATACTTTGTGTTAATAATTTTATTTTTGTATTCGCATTTGGTAAGTATTCTCGTACAATTTCGTTCATATATTCGGAACCTGGTTAATTTTTCCTTTTATCCTACTTATTCTTGTTTGATGTGTAATCTTTAAAACCATCTTTATCGATATAAAGTCTATATTCATTCAAAATCTTATAATCTTTTAAATTAGATTTATCAAAGAAAGATAAGCTACTAGGCTTTTCCAAAAAAGCTTTCGTAATCCTTATCCGAAATTAAAAAAACATTCATATAATATACTATTTCTGGGATTTAGCTGTGAATCTTTTCCATAATAAGCTGAAATGAAGTAGATGTAATTGTCGAATTCTCTTTTACAACAACTGAAGTTGTAATATATCTAGGAGAATATTTTTCAACATATTCAGCTAGCGTGATATCAAGATTTGTTTCTTCTTTATCATTAGCACTAAGATAAAACATATTAGTAGAAGTCTGTAATTCGACTCCATCCATTTCACCTTTTATTTCTTCATTTATATTCTCACTAATAATTCGTCCAATATAATCGTCTTTTAATTCACCCTCTTTTGTTGTAATCGCATTAAAATGGAGTGTTTCGTCATTTTGGGGGTAAACATATGTTTGAACCGTGCCGCTTCCACCTCTACGGGATCTTCCTCCAATTGAGGACACTTCAAATTTAAAACCATATTTATCCTCAAGCGATGTTTCAATCTTGTTAGACGTTGTTTCATTTAATGAGCTGCATCCACATAGAGTCAAGAGTGTAGCTACCATCACAACACTATCTAAAAACAATATTTTGTTTTCATTTCCAACCTACTCTCGCATAACTTTTAATTAATTTCCCCGATTTAACATGTTGTTTATAGCTTCGTCCGAATCGACGAAACCATCTTTTGTTAACTCAACAAAAACTTTACTATCATAGTCATAACCTTCTAAATCAGAGGGATCTATATTTGCCACATTCTTTAACGTTTTATTCACTTTTGTATATTCATCATCATTAAATATCCAATAAGTTGCGGAAATAGAAGGGCCATTAAACTGATTGTAAGTTTGTTGTACAATCGTTTTTAATTTTTCTGCTGTAATACTATCACCATTTTTCATGACAATTTCAACGAAAATATAGTCCGTTTTCGATTTTTCAATATATTCATCGATTGTCATATCTGTTGTAATATCAAAGGATTGTTCAGTATAACTATTAATCCATGAAGAAGCATCTAATCCTTGATCTTCAATCACTTTATTAAAAACCGATGCAAATTTATTCATTAAAAGCATCTCAGGGTAATTTTCAATAATGTTTTTTGATTTGTCCATAATGGCTGTAAATAGAATGTCAGATTCTAATGCTTTCACATACGTCGTTACCGTATCATTACTTTTCGTCCCCCACCGTTCCCCTAAATATTGAACTTCAAAGGATTCATTGTACTTTTCGGATAACTTTTCCTCAATGATTTTAGCTATTTTTTCATTTACATCACTCCATCCTAATAGACTTACAATAGAGAGTGTGATTAATAATCTACCTATCCTTTTTAAATCGAATTTCATTCATAAACCTACCTTTACCTTTGTGTTAACCCCAATTTACTCCACAAGTTCAAATTGCTTATAAATATAATGGTACCAGATTCTAACAAAGAGGCTGGGACATAACTAGCTTCAAATAGTGAGAAAGGTGAATTTGAGGAAACTCAAATTCACCTTTCTCTATTTTGGTGTGTAAATTCTTTTTTTCTGGTTCTATTATAATTGTTGGGGTTTTCATTCAATTATGAAAAAGAAAATGCACAACATCGCCTATTTTACTATACTTGAATTGTCGAGAAACAAGTAGTAAAGGTGAGTTGTGCAGTATGAATTTTAACATGCATTTACCAGGATTAAAAGGAGTAAACCTTGAGGAAATTGTTGAACAAGAAAATAGAATTTTAGTGTATATTTCAATACCCATAAAAGAACACATTTGTCCAGCATGTGGTGAAAAGACGTCGAAAGTACATGACTATCGAATGCGTAAGATTGGGCATCTTCCAATGTGGGGACGTTCAACGCAATTGATGTATAAATGCCGCCGTTATCGTTGTATTTGTGGGAAGCGATTTGCCGAAAAGGCCCCATTTGTTGAGCGTTACCAACGTTTTTCTAAAGAAACAAATCAAGCCATGATTATTCAATCGGTTAAATCAAAAACATTTAAAGATGCTGCAATGATACTCGGTACATCCATTTCAACAATACTACGTAGATTCAATAAACAGGCAAAAGCAGCGTTACCAGAAGGGTTTCGTTTACCAAAGGCGATTGCCATTGATGAATATAAAGCAGATACAGATGCCGGGAAATATCAGCTAATTATAGCAAATGCGGAAACACATGAACCAATTGATATTTTGCCGAATCGGCGACTACAAACGATAAAAACATATTTACAAAAATATGGACAAGATGTGGAAATCGTTGTGATGGACATGAATGGAAGCTTTAAAGCAGCTGTCCATCAAGCATTAGCAAAGCCAATCATTGTAGCGGATCGATTCCATTATTGTCGTTATATTCATTGGGCTTTAGACGACGTCAGAAGGAAAGTTCAAAAAGAAATGCATGCTTATGATCGCAAAAAATGTAAACGTATGCGATTTGTTTTACATAAAAACTCTGCAAAATTAACAGAAGATGAGCGTTGGTATTTAAACCGTTATCTTGGATTATCACCTGAATTGAAAAAAGCCTATGAGTTAAAAGAAGCGTATAAAAAGTGGTTTACACAAGCTAAGGAAGAGAAGAATATTCAAAAGGTCAAAGAAGGTTTAGAAGCGTTTTACCGCAAGGTAGAAGAGGCAAACATTCCATCTTTTATAAAACGTATTCAAACGATAAAAAACTGGCAGGTAGAAATCTTGAACAGTTTTATATTTAATTATTCAAATGGATTTCTAGAAGGGATTAACAATAAATCAAAAGTGCTCAAGCGAAATGCTTATGGATTCCGCAAATATGAGCACTTTAAAGCAAAAATTTTATTAGGTCACATGTATAGAAAAATAGGGTTGCATGTTGGATGAGGGATCGAAGCGAGCCGCGACCTGCCATCCAATTCTTCCTCGCTACGCTTCGGAAGAATTGGATGGCAGGAAAAGATTAATCTGTTCCTCAAATTCTCTTGTTCTCTCAAACTTCACCCCCAGATTTGACAAAGGACCTTTTTTCTTTAGTTAATGGCCGTGAATTTTCTTAAATTCACAGCCATTAACGCGAGGCCCATTTCGTTTTCTACCTTCGATTTTCCTCGTACAGAAAATCGAGTGAAACGCAAATTAGCCTTCAAGAATCCAAAAACTGGTTCCACATCGATTTTGCGTCTTCGATAAATGGCACTTGTTTTCTCTTCTGAAAGCTTCGCTCTTACATATTCTTTTTGCTGTTCCCATTTTTCATTTACCATTAATTTTCGATTGTTGCCTTCTTTAGCTTTGGTACACGATGAACGGAATGGGCATCCCGAACAGTCTTCACACTCGTAAATTTTGAGCTTCCGTTGGAAGCCTGTGTGGTCATTACGGACAGAATAATATTGAAATTCAAGACGTTTTTGATTAGGACATGTATATGTATCGGTTTCTTCATCATACGTCCAGTTATCGGGATTAAATATGTTTTGTTTATACTTTTTCTTTTGTTCTTTCAAATACATACTATACGTAATAAGTGCTTCTCGTTTTCTATTCGAAAGGATATCATGAAAGTTTTGTTCACTACCGTAACCTGCATCTGCAACAATGTGTTTTGGTAACTCAAAATAATGTTGCTCAATCTCATCTAGAAATGGAATTAACGTACGTGTATCTGTTGGATTTGTATATATACTATAGGCAAGCGTATATTGACCTTCCGTTGCGATTTGTACATTATATCCAGCTTTTAATTGTCCGTTTTGCATATAATCATCTTTCATTCGCATAAACGTCGCATCTGAATCTGTCTTAGAATAGCTATTGCGTGTACCAAAGATTTCAAAGTCTCTTTCGTATTTTTGTTTACGTAGGACAAAATCAATCAACTGCTTGCGTAATTGTTTCGGGTATTTACGTTTATTTCTTAAGGCTTTTCGTTCTAGAACATCTGATGATGTTTCAATTTGTTTATCATATTCAGTTACGACATCGTCCACTTTTTGAACTAATTGAGCGAGTTCTTCCAATGATAACTGTTTATCGCTTTCACGTTGAATTTCAGGTATGATTTCACTCTCTAGTAGCTCATTGTATAGCTGGTTTGACTTTTCAATTAAATTTTGGTGATATTTTTCAATGGTTTTCTTCCAAACAAACGTAAATTTATTCGCATTTGCTTCAATTTTTGTACCATCGATAAAAATCGCTTCTTGATCAATAAGCTTTTCTTCAATCAATTGGCAACGGAATTGAACGAAACATTGACGAATTAAATCTTTCACTTCTGGTTGAATACGGAATCGGTTGATTGTACGGTAGCTTGGTTCATATCCTTGGGCTAGCCACATCATTCGGATACTGTCTTTTAATAGGGCTTCAATTTTCCGTCCTGAGAAGATAGATTGTGTATAGGCACATAAGATAATTTTAAGCATCATACGTGGATGATAGGCAGGACACCCCTCATTTCGTAGAAATGGTTCGAACGCTTCATGAGGGATACTTTCAACTAGATGATGGATATGGAAAGCAATATCATTATTTTGTAATTTTACTTCTAAATCTAAAGGCAAAATGAGTTGATTCATGTTATAATCTTTAAACATAAGGATCCTTCTTTCGATATGGTTTTGTGTGGTAACTTAATTTTATCAGAAGAGGTCCTTATTTTATTGTAAAAAATTCAAAGCCGGTGAAATTTTACTTTTCGTAAAATTTCACCGGCTTTTTTTATTTAGAGGAGGGTTTTGTCCCAGCCTCTTTTCTTTTTGCTATAAATTTATGATTATTTATATTCTTTGTTAAGTTTTTTATTCTTAGAATCTCTATTTCTCATTGAATAAGAAAATGAGCCTATTTTTACTTTACGACGATCGATGTTTTACTATAGCCCTCTTTTAATTTTTCAACTTGTAAAATTGCCGGCATTGCTGCTTTTAACTCAGAAACATGTGAAATGACCCCAATCATTCTTCCTGATTTTTGGAGATCGATTAATGTATCAATGGCCTTCATAAGCGATTCTTCGTCAAGGGAACCGAATCCTTCATCGATAAACATCGTATCGATTTTTACATTGCCTTGGAAACTTTGAATAA
Organism: Ureibacillus sp. FSL E2-3493; assembly: GCF_038077515.1. Taxonomy (NCBI): domain Bacteria; kingdom Bacillati; phylum Bacillota; class Bacilli; order Caryophanales; family Caryophanaceae; genus Ureibacillus; species Ureibacillus sp. FSL E2-3493. The sequence continues at coordinate 2,957,291 of NZ_JBBOPK010000001.1, forward strand.
CATCCGCCATTCCTAAAGCAAGACATAAAGAAGCATTGAATTTCTCTCCTCCTGAAAGGGATTTTACATCCCTTGATTGCCCAGTATACGTATCATACACATCTAAGCTTAAACCACTTTGGCGTCCATGGGATTCTTGACGGTCTGAACATTGTAAGTAATATTGACCATTGGACAAATTTTTCAATCGAATGTTAGCTGCTTCTGTAATTTGTTCCAAATACCCCATTTGAACGTAGCGTTCAAAAGATATTTTTTTACTATTTTGACCGCGCAACAAATTATATAAGTTAATAATTTGATTCGACTTTTCTTCTAATTGGAAAATTTGGTTCGCTACATGATCAAGTTTTTCTGAAAAATCAATCGCATGTCGCTCACAATCCTTCGAAGTATTTAACCTTTGCAATGCTTTTTCATATTCATCCTTTAAGCTTTGGACTTCCGCTTCTGCTATTGTTAAGTCAACCTTTTGTTTTCCCTCTAATTCAATACTTTCTTCTTTTACTTGTGTAGATATGGAGTGTAGTTCATTAGAAAACTCCATAAACAATTGATATAAACTTTGTATTTCGTCATCCGTTCGTAAAGCTGATTCAAATTGTTTATAGTTATCGAATCCTGCATCAGCCATCGATTGTTTAAATTGCTCTTTGGCATGCTTTAACTTTTCTTCTAAATGCTCAATATTTTTAGTCGTTTGTTTTACTCCTTCTTCAGTTGTCGCAACAAACTTTTCCACTTCTAATAAATGCTTTTGGACCTTTTCCCATTGTGCCAATAAAGCATTTTTTTGAATTTCCGTTTCCTGGATTACCTGCTGTAATTGACTCAACTCTTGTAAATGAGGAGGAATCGACTTTTGTTGTTCCGAAAGGATAATATTTTCTTTTAAAAGCTGTTCATTTTTTTGTCTGAAAGTTTCTTCCGTTTGTTTTCGTATGCGCTCTAATTGTTCATAGTTTTCTTTCATTTGTTTTAATTGTTTTTTATATTGAGCTAGTTTATCCATTCCTAATTTTACTTGTTGCACGTTTTCATTTACCGCACTCAATTGTTGAATGAAAGTGTCTTCATTATCAATCGAAGCTTTTAATCGTCCTAGTTCTAGTTCATATTTTTTTACTTGCTCCTGCAATGTATTATAATTCGCTTCAATCGAATATTTCCGTTGTTCTACACTAGCTAATAAAGACTTCCTATTTCTTAATGAATTTTCATCCACTGCTTCCTCGTGGTTTAAATTTACTTGCTGATGGTCAGTACTACCACAAACAGGACAAGGTGTTCCAGGTATTAAGTTTGTAGCAAGAAGGGCAGCCTGGTTACTTAACCATTTCTTCTCTTCCAATTCATAATCTTTTCGAGCCGCATTATATTCCTCAACAATCTTTTCATATTGCTCTTTGAATTGATTTGCCTTAACCACTAACTCTTTGTAACGGGCGAACGTATTCACGACTTCTCGCAAATACACTTGCTGCTCAAGAAGCTCGTTTAAATTTCCCGTTTTTTCTTCTAATTGTTCAACTAAACCATTTATGCGAGCCAATTGCTCCTTTTCAGTGGCTAATTGTTTGTCCACTTTTTCGAAGATCGTTTTTGCACCTTGTACTTCCGTTTCTAAAGTATGGACGATTTGATTTTGTTTTTCAATTTGTTCATAAAGGGGGACAAGCTTTTGAAGTTCATTTACTTTTTGGGTTAATGCATCCCTTTCTGATTGTTTTAAAGATTCCCGTTCATAAGCATTTTGGGCATCCGTTAAATCTCTTTTTGCCTGTTCCAACCGCTGCATCATTTCTGAAAGAATCTGTTGCTGCTTCACTTTGTCCTGATATAAAGCATGGCATTGTTGATTTAAAGGTTGAATTTTACCCGCGGAAATGGCCGCTTCATATTCTTTTTTCTTTTGTTCATAAAGGGGTTTCTGTTGCTCTAATTGCTGTAATGTCAGCTTCTTCTTTTCGTAGGACTCAATTCGATCATTTAAAGCTTTAGCAGCCAAAAAATGATTGTACTTTTCGTGATGATTCTCAACCGCTTGCTCATAGTTTTTTTGATCATCTTTTATTTTTTGTTGATAATATTGAATTTCCTCAACTAGAGCATCCTGGATTTGATAGATATTTGAATTTTGGTCTAATACAGTAAAGAGAGTGGAATCCCTTCTTGGAAGTGCCCCTGCAATTTGAGCTACGTAACTATTTTTCAAAGTTCGCGCTCTATCTAACTCTTGGTCGGCCAATTTCTTCTTTTCTTCTAACTTTTGCGTCATCTCGCCGTATCGATTTGTTTTAAAAATTTTACGCAAGATTGCTTCTTTATTATCCGATTGGGAGGTTAATAGTTTACGAAATTCCCCTTGAGGCAACATGACAATTTGACTGAATTGGTCGTAGGTTAAGCCGATAATATTTTCTATTTTGTCATTAATATCCGTTACTTTTTGACGTTCCACAGCTGGTATTTCTTGTCCGTTTACGATTTCAAAGAACTCATATTTTTCACCAGTAGCGGTTTTCCGCCCCTCTTTCACATGAGGAAGTTGTCGTAGTATACGATAAATTTTTCCATGGATTTCAAAAATGAGTTCTACCGCAGTATGTACATTATCTTCTGCAAAGTCACTACGCAACATTTTCGTGTCTTTCCGGTCCTGGCCACTACCAAAGCCATATAAAGCAAAACAGATTCCATCAAAAATGGTCGTTTTCCCTGCACCTGTCGAACCTGAAATGACAAATAAACGGTTATCTTGTAGCTCAGTGAAGTCAATTACTTCTTCATTTTTATATGGACCAAATGCTCTCAATGTTAATTTAATTGGCTTCATTTCACGACCACCTCTTTTGTTTCCCGTTCTTCTTCGAGCATTTCTTGTAACACTTCCTCAAATAGTTGCTGAGCAATATTAGAAGGTTCTTCTCCTAAAATTTCTTGATGAAATGCTTTAAATAAACTAAGCTCATCCATTTGTTCCCTGCGAATGGCTTCCCCTTGTTCTGATGACTCTAATCTTGGTAAAGTTTTACGTTCTACATGCATGGCATTTGGATAAACCGTTCGAATTTGTTCCATTGCCCCTACCACCGGAGTTAGATCGGTCAATCGAACAAATACATAATCTTCACTAATTGAATGTTTTAATATTTCTTGAATAGATCCTTCAACGATTCGTAAATCCCTTCTTGGACGGAAAGCTCGCTTTTCGACTGATACTTGTCCATCAGCATCCAATTCAACGATTAAATAACCTTTTTCATGATTGGCTTCCGATGCCGAGTATTTTAAAGGTGATCCAGCATAACGAATCGTTTCATTTAATACATAGTGGGCTTTATGTAGGTGACCAAGGGCTGTGTAGTGAAAAGGTTTAAAATGTTCTGCACTGACGCATTCGGAACCACCTATCGCTAAAGGTCGTTCGGAATCGCTTGTATTGTCTGCATGTTCTCCATAAGGTGTTACAAAGGCATGTCCAATAAATACATGCCGTTTTGATTTATCCATTTTCTCCTCAATGGACTCAATGACCTTTTTCATCGCATCATCGTAACTACTAATATTGTTATCTTCAAAAATATGTTTCACTAAAGAAGGTTCAGCAAAAGGAACTAAATGAAAATGGACTTCTCCAAACTCATCCTCCAATACAATCGGTTGTAAATTGGACGATAACTCCCCAACAATATGTAAACCAGCCTCACTCATTAACTTACTTCCAAACTGCAAACGTGTTGGGCTATCATGGTTTCCTGCGATACTTAATACCGGCACTTTCCGTTTCAATACGATTTCAGCTAATAGTTCATCTAATAAATCAACTGCTTCAACTGGAGGCAATGCCCGGTCATATAAATCACCGGCAATAATGATCACATCGGGTTGTTCTTCATCAATTGCTTGTAAAAATTGTTCTAACACATAACGTTGATCGTCCGTCATATAAATTCCTTGTACAAGCTTTCCTAAATGCCAATCTGCGGTATGAAATATTTTCATTATCGTCGAACCTCCATTCATTTTTTCACCAATTTATTTTTACTATTGTAACATTTTTCGATTAAAAAAGGACCCTATTCCGCGAACAAACATTCGTGAAAATTGGTCCTTTTATCAAGGTAATTTTTAATTCATTTACTTAAAATGCCCAGTTCCCTTTTCGGAAAATCGGGAGCTCTGTTCCATCAGCTAATATTCCATCGATATCCATTTCGGAGCTTCCAATCATAAAGTCCACATGGGTAATGGAAACATTAATGCCTAAAGATTCTAATTGCCCTTCTTCCAACTCCCGGCCACCTTCGTAACACGTTGGGTATGCTTCCCCGATAGCTAAGTGGTTTGAAGCATTTTCATCAAACAATGTATTGTAATATAAAATTCCCGAAGAAGAAATAGGTGATTCATGTGGCACTAGAGCTACTTCACCTAAGTAAGCTGAACCTTCATCGGAAGTGATTAATTCTTGTAATAATTCATTCCCTACCTCAGCTTTTGCTTCTACAATTTTTCCTTTTTCAAAAGTTAGCGTAAATTCATCGATAATATTTCCTTGGTATGCTAATGGTTTCGTATTGCTTACCGTACCGTTCACACCATATTTCGCAGGTAATGTATACACTTCTTCCGTCGGCATATTGGCAATAAATGTTGTATTGTCCGGCGTTTTACTACTACCTGATACCCATAAATGTTTATCTGGAAGCTCAATCGTTAAATCTGTTCCAGGGGCTTTATAATGTAATTTAACAAATTTCTTTTCATTTAATTGGGCTGCACGGCTTTCTAGATTATTAACATGTTCGTGCCATTTTTCAACGGCATTCCCTTCGCCGATTCGAACGGTTTTGAAAATTGCTTCCCATAAAGCGGCCATTTGATCTTCTTCAGGTAAATCTGGGAACACTTTTGCTGCCCATTTTTTCGAAGGAACCGCAATAATGGACCAAGCAATCTCATCATTCATCACTGCTTTACGATAACGAACTAATGCATTTCCTGAAGCCTTTTGTTGAGCTGAAAGTCGAGAAGTTGGTACACCTGCTAGTAAATCGGGATCTTCTGCATCAATCCATAAAAGCGCACCTTTACGTTCAATTAATTCATCACGTTGGGCGACAATCCACTTTGGAAATTGACTAAATTCTTCCTCTGCCCCTAATTCATAAAATGCTCGGGTAAAAACAGGATCACTTAAGTTCACTTGAACTCTTCCAGCTCCTGCCTCATAAGCTTTTTTTACAACGATACGAGTAAAATCAAGGGTATCAGTGGAAGTATTAATAAGTAAGTATTGCCCTTTTTGAATGTTCACTCCTACTTTTACTGCTAATTCGGCATATTGTTCCAATTTCTCTTCAAAAGTCATGTCATTTCCCTCTCTTTTGTGAAACTGTTTTTGAATTCCCTTCGACTACCTTTCCTTGGTACCAAACTTTTTGAACTGGTTTTACATTTAATTCACGCGTTAACTTTTTATACGTTTTTTCATCCTTGTAAGAAAGCAATGTCATTACTTCACCATCAGCACCTGCTCGACCAGTACGACCTGAACGATGGGTATATTGTTCCATCGTGCGAGGAACATCTACATGGATTACATGGGTTAACCCTTCAATATCTAATCCACGGGCAGCGATATCTGTCGCAATTAAAATACGTGAATCCCCTTTTCTAAAAGCATCAAGGGCTTTTTTTCGTTCTTCTTTTTTCATATCGGAATGTAATGTTACGACTTTAGCATCCCGATATTTTAATTTTGTTTCTTTCATTAACACTTGGTCAATGTTATTAACGAACGCTAAACCGCGCAAACCTTCGATATTTGAAAGCCTTCTAAGCATATCGGTTTTATCCCGCTCATCTATTTTTATAAAGGAATGAACGACTTTTCCTACTTGCACCATATCCTCAGGTTTAATCTCAATTAAAACAGGTTCAAACATCATACGGCTTGCCACAAGCTTAATTTCGTCGGTAATTGTTGCTGATACAACGACAACTTGTCTTCCGTACGCAGCACCTTCTATAAAGGATTTGACAATCACACGATATTCTCTGCTAAGTAATTGGTCACATTCATCAAGTACGACCATTTGAATTTCTTTTAGTTTTAATTTATTCGCCCGAGCCAGTTCATTTAAACGACCTGGTGTTCCAACTACAATCGTTGGTTTTTTCTTCAGTTTTTCAATTTGTCGTGCAGAGTTTGCTCCACCGATTAATTGCTGAACTGTAATATCCGTTCCAGCTGTCCATTCACGGATTACTTCAACGATTTGCATAGCTAATTCTTGAGATGGAGCGACAATTAAAGCTTGGGTTTGTTTTTTGCTTCCATCTACTTTATTTAATATCGGGAGAACATATGCCAGCGTTTTCCCTGATCCCGTTGGTGATTCTGCTACGATATCTTTACCATCAAGCATTGCCGGAATCATTTCATCCTGGACTTTCATTGTTGTTTCAAATTTCCATTTACTTTGTAATGTTTCATTCAATAAATTAATTACAGACATTTACGTTTACCTACCTTAAGTTACTTGCGTTTAGTGTACCATATTATTGCAGAAATACTCGAAAATTCAACATTCTTTATACGTTTTAATAATATCTGGCGAAAAATGACTAAATCTTCCTACATCTAAGAAGAAAAACAGCTAGCCCCATAGTAATTTTGAGACTAGCTGTACTTTAAATCATTAACGAAAACACTCTATTTAACGAGCAGTTTTACATTTCGGACAAACTAATAAATTGGAATTCATTTGAGACCCACAGTTTCTGCAAATGACCAATGTCATACTTTTATTCGTTTCTGCATTCGTTATTTTGTTTAATTGCTTTGATAGTTTTTTAACCTTACTAAAAAGGATGAAAATTAAAATGAAGGCAATTACACTTAAAACGATACTGACGATATTAAGTATTAAATTTAGCTCCATAGCATTACCTCCATCTATTCTTGAGCTTCTTCAGTTGGTCGATTGCGTAATATGAACCAACCACCACTTGCTAATAATAGCAAGCCTCCTCCGCCTAATAAACCATAGAATAACGGCTTATTATTAAACCAGCGAACGAATAAATTTTTCGTAACAAGCAAGTTTTCCACGGCAAGTTCCGTTTCATTTCCTGCTTTATCTACCGCCGAAATTTGAACATCTTGAGTTTTCGTCGAATTATTCATATAGAAGGAATAATTTCCTTCAATGATGTCATATTCAACTTCTTCATCATTTACGAGAATATGAATATCACCTAATGCTAAGTTATCCACAACGGAAATATTCGACTGTTTCTTATCAACAGGATATTGCTGATCGTCTTCAATATCGAGTGGTGTAATGACCGGCTTTGTTTTATCCATAAAGAAGACAATCTCTGCCTCTTTTGATGAATCCGTCGTGTCATTTATATTACCAGCCATATCTTTTGAGTAGAGCGATACATTATATTTCCCGTCATTTACAAATAACTTTTTATCGATGACGTATTCATATACGCTCCATTTTCCGTTACCGCCCGAATGGGAAACGGCATAATCTGTTCCTTCAGCTAACGTTGTTGGAGAACCATTTTTTGCAAGTTTCACTTGGACTGTTTCCCTTGCTAAGTTATCCACATTAATTTCTTGAACGACGATGTCGATTTCCTTATTAATATAGCCGTTAATTATTTTTTGAACATCTTCGGAGAATAAGTAATTGGAACCGAATCGATTGACAGAATACATAATCGTTTGTTTCGTTTCATTACCAGCCATATCACGAACAGTAGCTGTTAATGTATAAATATCATCGTTTTCTTCAACCTTTTCGAAATTCGCCACGATAATGCTTTGACCGTTTTGTACATCTGCTTTCGTTGCTTTAAATTGTACTTCTCCTCGGTTCGCACCAACAAGTGATACCGAGACACCTTCTGCATTAAAGTTTGTATCGGAATACGTAATAACTGGACTTACCTTATCAGCATAGGCTACTTGATTTTCGACACCTGTAATTTTCAGCTCTGGCGCAGTTTGGTCAATCACAAATTCGTCCATTACATAATCCTTCGCTTCATTACCAGCCATATCCATAAAATCAATGTCAAATGTGTAATGACCATCTTGACTATAATTAATTACCGCTGTGTACACATCTCCACTGCGAGACCAGCCACCAACTACTGGCGCTTGTTTTCCAACGCCATTATCACTAGCTGAACTTGTAATTCGTACTCGACTTGGATCAAAATTATGTTCCTTCACAGATATAGTAGCAGTACGAGCCGAATTATAGTATTTTCCATTAACAGGTTCACTTGAACTGCTATAAGTTACATTCACTTCTGGCACTGTCTTATCAATTGTGAATTCATCTGCTGCATAATCTGCCGCTTTATTATTGGCTAAATCTTTATAGTCAATATCAAATGTATAGTCCCCATCTGCCGTATAGGCAATTCGTGCTACATGCTTAGATTGGTCTGGATTTTCTGCGTTATAAGAAGTTGTCCAGCCAGTTAGCTTTGGTATAACGCCGTCTGAATTTTGAATGGATGCCAGTACATCATCGGCATTAAAGTTTCGCTCAGTAATCGTAATTGTTGCTGTACGATTTTCATTATAGTAATCATTATTTTGTGGATCCGGTGAATTATTGTCATAAACAACTTCGATAGTCGGTGTTGACTTATCTATACTGAATTGGATTTTTTCAGTAGATGTATGACCAGCTCTATCCTTCATCTTCACATTCAACACAATATCATTACTATTATTTTTCACAACAATATTTTTTGTCATTTCATAGACTAAGTTCTTCTCAGTAGAAGTTTTTGACCAACCTTCTTTTGCCCCTGATAATGAACCATCATTTTGAATAACCATTTTTCCTGATTGGTTATTTTTTGTATCATATTTGGATACGACAGACCATTCAATCTCCGCAATTCCTGAATACGTATCGACGATTGACAGAGAAATCGGAACATCTTTGTTATATAAATCTTGTCCAGATTTCGTTTTTAACGTTGTATTAGGCTTTTCAATGTTAATATGAGTCTCTTTTTCATGTTGAGCTGCTGATTCAACAACCGTACCGTCTGGAGAAAAAGATTTTCCTGTATTTGTTACTTTATCTGTCGGAATTGCATAAATTTGACCTTTAAAGTTTTTCGGTACTTTAATAACAATTTGACTGTTTGTTTTAATTGGTGCAATTTGTCCAATTTGTGCTTTTGAAATTTCTTTTAATGAACCATTCTTTTGAACTGCATAATATTTTCCATTTTCAAAATCGTGTAAGTACGCTTTGATAGATTGTAAGCCACTCGTTTTTTCGTTTTTCACTTGTGGGTCATATGCTTTTACAATGACTTGTGTCTCTTCTTTAAAGTAAAATCCGTATTCATTAATTTCTACTACATTTTTTAATTCTTTCGTAGAATCAACAGCTACAAAGTTACCATTAGAAGTTTTCGTTAAAAATCGGTACTCATCAACGACTGGATTTGTAATATCTTTATAAATTGTCGTTTCTTTCTTATAGGTATTTCCTGCGTTATCTTCCACATACACGGAAATATGATAAGAACCATCTTCATTGATTGGAATTTCACTTGTTTTCAATTCATAAACTTGTTCTTCTGTTAGTTTACTATCATTCGAAGAAAAGTCTTTCATCAATTGATGCTCATTTACTTTGATGTCTACTTTATTTAATCCTGATTCCGCGTCTTTTGCTGAAACTTTAAATACCACATCACCATTGTATATCGATTGATCATTTGCAATAACACCTTTATTTGGGATGATATCGATATTGGCTACTGGCGCTACATCTTCAATTTGTACGTAACCCGTAATAGATGCCATATTGGAATTATCCGTATTAATTAAAGCTCTTGTTTCATGGTTTGTATAATCCGTCAAAATGACTTCTATTGTCCCTTCATAGGAAGAGTCCTCAATAATAAATGTATTATTTTCTTTCGCCACATCCGAATCTACAAGTTCAATCGTTTTTCCTTCGTCTGAACCGACTAATTTGACTTCTTTAATCCCCGAGCCGTTTTCGTTATCTTTTGAATGAACTTTAATTTTAATTTTTTCATTAAAGAAAGTACCGAAAGTTAAGAAATTAATCGCTTTACCAATAGCACCATCGTTTACTGTAGATAATGTAATCGCAGGTTCTCCATCTAATTGAGGTGCCTCTTTATCAATATAAACTGTTTTTTCGAGCTCTGATTGATTGCCTGCATTATCCTCAACTATAACGGATAACTCATAGGAACCATCGTCACTAACATTCAAATCTTTAGTATTGATTGTATAAACTTGTTCAGTCGTTTTCTCTGAATAGTTATAAGACTGGATTTCTTTACCATTTATTAAAAGATCAACTTTATGAATACCAGCTTCTACATCATTCGTTTCTACTTTAAATGTGACATCTTGGCTGTAATACTCTTTTCCATTCAAGTTGATATTCGTTGTTTTTTCTGGCATATCAATCGTCGCTTTGATTTCAGGCGCTTTTTTATCAAATACGATACTACCTTCTTCATCAGCTAGATTTGAGTTCGTATTATTTATTAAAGCTGTGTATTCATTACCTAAATAATCTTTTAACGTAATATTGAATGCCCCTTCAAATTGATCAGCATCAATTGTAAAGGTAACTTTTTCATTATCTTCCGTAGCATCCGTTTTAACTATTTCAACGTCACCGCTTGCACTTGTTATTTCTATCGTTTCGATACCTGAACCTTTTTCAGTATCAGCCGATTGAACGACAATTTTCACTTTTTCATTAAAGAAAGCACCGAAGGTAATAATATTTAAAAACTCCGCAAAGGATCCGTCATTTTCTTTTGTAAATAATATTTTATCTGTTAGTTGTGGAGCTGTTTTGTCTATATAGACTGTTTTTGTTGATGTCGTTTTATTACCGGCATTATCGACGGTCTCAACTTCTACCTGAAATTCTCCATCGTCAAGCGTATAGTTAGAAGTATTAATAACTGTATTAAAGCTTTTCGTAATTTGAGTATCGAAGTTCGCATTTTCTAGTGGAATCACTTCACCATTTACTTTCACTTCAACACTTCTAATTCCTGCCCCTACATCTTCAATTGAAATTGGTAATTCAAAATTGTCTTTATAATAATGATGTTCATCTCTTACGTAATTCGCTTCAGGTGCCTTCATTTCAACAACTGGAGCATCTTTATCTAAGACAATTTTTCCATCTTCATTTAATAGGTTGGAATTGGCATCTGTCACTTGAATTTCTTCCGTTGTGTTATTGTTATTATCTTTTAAAATTACCGAAAGACTTCCATCAACAATTTCATCTACAGAATCGACTTCAAACGTATAGACTGTTCCATCCTCAGACACCGATTTTGTTTCGATTTCTGCATCTTCATCTGAAGATTTTAACTGTACTTCTTTTACCCCTGATTGTGAGTCTTCTGTATTTACAGTTACTTCAAATTTTTCTGAGAAAAATGCACCAAATGTTAAAAAACGAATAAACCCTTCAATCGCATTTGTTTCGTCTTGAACGATGTTAATAGCGGCTTTTTCTCCAAGAAGGGAAGGTGCAGTCGTATCGACATTCACATGAACAATTTCAGTTGTCTTATTGCCAGCCTTATCCGTTACTTGTATTTCATATTTGGCTGAAGTTTTCATCATCTCTTCTGGAATATTAAAAGTAAACTCATTTGTATCAGCGTTATATGTTGCATCGGCAAAAGCAGTTTCTGTTTCACTTACTAAACGATATTGAACTGTGGCAACATCCGAAGCATAACTTATACCTTGATAATCTTGCGGTTCATTATTAATCAAACCAGATACTTTTGTAACCGAACTATGCCAAATGTCTCCTTCTTCTGATTCATAACGGTTTTCACCAGAAATATCAATTTGTTCAAACTTTGGAGCCTCTGAATCAAAAACAATCGTTAACGGATCGTTTAACTCAAAAGAATTTTTCTTAAAGATAGATGACTTAACAGAAATTTTTTCAATTTTTATATTTTTTGTAATGTTAAATTCTTTCTTATAACTTCCGTTATCTTCTAACTTAAATCTTTTTCCATCTTCGTGTGTAAAGGAAACAACTGCATCCTTTCCTAATAAGTAATACGATTGACTATCTTGTTTACGTAAGCTATCTTCCGATAACCCCGTGACAATAATTTTATTTTCCGTAAGCTGATCAATGATTGTATTTTGTACCGAACTTTCAAGTACTTGTAATTCGATTTCTGTCGTAATATTCAATAATTCGATTTTTAACTCGTTTTCAATATCAGTTTCTGAAACCGTAAAGAATTCACTTGTTAACTCATCTTCTGTTAATATTTCATTGTTATCTACATCTAAAGGTTGTAAAGTCTCCAAGCCTTTTATTATTTTAAAACCTGCGAAGTTCGTATCATCATTATTAAACTTCATTAAAAAGCTAATATTTTGACCGTGTGACACTTTATCTTCTGTTGTTTCAACCGAAATATTGTTGCTGCCCGTTACAACAAACGGATACGTTTTATCTACTAAAGTCGTTTTTACGTTTACATTTTGTTGAACTTTTTCAAACGTATAAGTTAACTTTGTTACTTGCTCTTCATATGTTTCTACACTAACATCATCTGAATCAATCAGTTCTGTTTCATCTACTACGAAACTACTAATCACCTTAGATGTTTCAGTAGGTTGAACTTCTACTTTAATATCTGTATCTGGATTTACTTTAATTAGTTGATTTTCAATCGTAAAATCCGATTCATCCGTATCAATTACATGAACAGTAACATCAGAATTAAATTCGATAAAATAATTTTGGACTGCAAAGGTAACTTCAATTGTTACATCGCTATTATATGAATCAAGCACTTTTTCAAAAGTAGTGACTTCATGCTTTTTCTTCTCAATTTGCAATGGTGTTAACCCTTGTAAAGATGTCTCATCCACTAAAGGAATCGAAGTACCGTTAATTTTAATATCCGAAATATAAGATCCTTTATTCGCATTCGCCTTCAATGTTACTTGGTCATTACTTTTAAACTCAATTGGTTCTGTTGTATCTTGATTATTTAAAGTTACCTGACCGGAAGCTCCATCCTCTTCATTGGATGTTACTGAATATTGATATGTTACTACCTCTTCACCAGTACCTGGTTCCGTTGGAGTTGTTTCCCCTTCACCTGGTGTTTGCTCTGTTGGGGTAGTGTCCCCTTCTTCTGGTGTCGGTTCGGTTGGAGTACTCTCTCCTTCTTCTGGAGTTGGTTCTGCTGGGGTAGTTTCCCCTTCTTCAGGAGTTGGTTCTGTAACAGTTGGGTCCCCTTGTTCTGTAGTCGGTTCGATTAGAGCAACTTCCCCTTGTTCTGTCGTTGGCTCTGTCGGGGTAACTTCGCCTTCATTGGTGGACTCATTTGTAGTATCCTGCTCTTCAACAGCTTCTGCCGAAATAATTTGTGATACCAAATAAAATGGCATATTATAAGTTACTAAAGTAACAGCAACTAAGAGGTAAAATACTTTTGTTAATAAGTTAGTTCGTTTCCTTTCGTCCACTTTCTTTTACACCTCCAATAGTTTCATTTGTATGTACTGTTATTACTTCTTTTTCTAGTACAAACTCTTCATGAATATCTTCTGTCGTATTATTTAATTTCGTTATTCCTTCGTCTAAAACGGTCGTACCGCCGTCATGTAATGCAGTTGTCCCATATTGTGCACCAAGTACGGTCGTTTCCTCGATAAGAATAGGAAGTTCATTACTTGCTAATAATGTTGTTTCTTCTACTAAAAGTTCCGTTTCATCTCCAACGAAAACTTCTTGGGCTGTTGATGTTTTAGCTGTCGGTGTATTGAATTGCTGCTTTTTGTCCCCTCTAGTAACTGGACTATTTGTAGAAACCGGATCGTATTGGGTAACCCTTGAATAATTTCGATGGGCATTTTCAGTACTTTCCCGAATCTCACGAATTTTTCTTTCAGCCGTTTTACCTGTTAAATCATTATAAATAGCGAGAATACCCATTTTATAAAACATAATAATTGCCACTATTAATAAGAGCCCTCCAAGGGAGTATCCTACAATGGACAAAGTAAACCATATTTGTGCATCCATGTAATCGTCTCCTCTCTATTGCTCAATAAAGGCAGTATCAATCGCTTTAACTACTTCGTCAAAACGGCTAGTAATACTTTCCTTTAAGTTAATCGTTTTATCCGTCGATACATCTAATTCGTCCACTAAGGAACGCACAGTATGAAATACTTCTAATAAATCTTCTTTTTCAATGCCGTCACTTGCAAATTTTCGTACTTCATTTTCTAAAGCATTCGTAATAAGCTTATAAACTTCCAACTTCACTATTTCACTTTCATTTTTATTTTCGATAGTGAAATCGAGAAGGGCTTCGATATTTTCCCAATATTCTTTATACATTCCTTGATCTGACGCTTCTTCAACCTTCAAATTAACTTCTTCATGGAAAGTAGCAATAGATTCATAGATTTTAGCTTGGGCATAGTGCTCATTTTCCGGATCTTCTACTACGTCAGAAAACCATGTTTTTGCAGCTTTAATTCTAGTTAGCTGATTATCGTCTGTATTCTCTGACCCATAATCATAGTAATACCAATATGTTTTACCAATTTCATAGGCTAAATCGCTATAATGATCTGTTTCTACTAATTCAGCTAAGTTACGATTAATTTTTTTCTTCAGTATTTGTTCTTCCTCAATTTGAAAGCTTGCATCATCTTTAAAGGTTGTTAGTAATGCATAATAGGCTTCATGTTTTTCTGGTTTAATATCGATAGCTTTTTCATAATAATTGATTTTTTGTTCCTGCGTCGTAGCAGTATCCCCTAAATCTAAGTTTACTTCGTAATCATTGTTTACTTTTTGGGCGTTCATAACTTGGGCAAATGCACCAAAAACTATTGAAAATACAGCAGCAGCTGAAACGATTCCAAAGCGCTTTAATTTCTTTTTTTGGTTTTGACGATACGTATCATCAACTTCGTCATATCGCTCTAGATCATATAAAAGCTCTGCACAAGATTGATAACGATCATTAGGATTTGCTTCCGTACATTTTAAAATAATTTTCTCTAGTCCGCTTGAAAGTATTGGATTTAATTCTCGAATGGGAACTCCTCCATAGGGCTCCTCAGCTGGACTTCTTCCTGTTACTAAATGGTACAAAGTCATTCCTAGACAGTATATATCCGTCCGTGCATCTGTCTGTCCATGGGAACCAAATTGTTCGGGCGCAGCATAACCTCTAGTACCTAAATTGACCGTGTCGCCAACTTTATTTTCTTTGTACTCACGTGCGATCCCAAAGTCGATTAACTTTAACTGTCCGTCCGGCTTTAACATGATGTTACCTGGCTTCATATCACGGTAAATAATTGGTGGGTTACACGTATGTAAATAATCTAGTACGTTACATAGTTGTTTAGCCCATTCAATAACTTGTTCTTGAGGCTGTGCATTACCATTTTCCAATAATTTACTTAAAGGTTCCCCTTCAATGTAATCCATTACTACATAGATTACGTCTTTTTCTTGAATAATGTCTACAATACGAGGAAGAGCTGGATGATCTAGACGTTTCATCATATCTGCTTCATCGAGTGCGGCCTTTAAATTCACTTCACTAAAACCGTTCTTATTGATTCGACTAATTTCCTTTATAGCCCATTGTTTGTTCAAGCGGGAGTCCATCGCTAAATAAACTTTGGACATACCACCTTGTCCAATCATTCTTAAAATCTCATATTTGTTATCAATAATTCGATTCATTGAAGCCAATCTATTTTCCACCTTTAATCTACTTTTATTAAAATAATTGAAATATTATCCGTTTCATTGCGAACTTTATTTAATTCAACTAATTCAATCGCTTTATTTTTCATTTGTTGCTCCGTCATTAACTTTTCTGGGGCAAAGGCTTGATAGATTTCCTCTTTTGAAATCATATGTCTAAAGCCGTCCGAACAAAGCATGAACACTGTATGTAATGTTGGTATTCCTGATATAAACTGTGGTTCTACAACTCGAGACGCCCCTAAACATTGTAAAAGTACATTTCTTCTCGGATCTTTTTCAGCTTGTTCTGGGGTTAAGTTTTTTCTTTGAACTTCTCTATTCACTAATGTTTGATCTTCTGTTAACAATTCTAATTTGGAATCAATTTTATATACTCGTGTATCTCCAACGTGGCCAATTAAGAAAAAGTGTTCATCAATAATTAATAACCCCGAAAAAGTAGTACCAAGGTTAATATTTAACCTTTTTCCATATTCTCCGATTCGTTGGTTTTGCTCTTTTAAAAGTAAGTTCCATCTAGCTTGAATTTCATTCCAATTATGATTTTGTAAAAGTGGAGGTAGATCGTTGTCAAACCATTTGGAAAAGGCGGAAATAACCGTTGCACTTGCTAATTCGCCCTTTTCCAATCCACCCATCCCATCACAAACAACCGCTAATACGACTTTCCCAACAGAAGTTTGCGCTACTTTTAGTAAGAGACTATCTTGATTTGTTTGCTTCCTTATGCCTACATCAGTATGTAAAGCGGTCAATACTTGCATCTATTCTTCCACCTTTGTTTATATGGAAAATAAAAATTCTTCATTTCCAAATTTAAGATTTGTTCCTGCGAAAATTTCCATTTCACTTTCAGGCAAGATGGCCAATCCTTCAACAAAGGTTTTATTTGTAGAATGACAATCAACAATATAAAACCGATTGTTTCTACGAATGATTTTCGCATGGTATCGACTTATTGCCTTATTATCAGAAATGACAAAATCACATTGGGAAGGATCTTTTCCAATTTTAAACTCATCCCGATCAATAATGACTTTTTCTTGCGTACTTTTTCGTTGTAGGTAGGCAACTATATCTCGTTCTAGCTCTTCAGAACCTAAAACGGTTGTGCCTTCGAGTTCATCTGAGTTGCCTAATACGGTAGTTTCACTAAAGGTTTCGGTTGAGCTTTCTTCATTTAAAGACACGAATGTGTGAGCAACTGGTGGTACAACTTTCACTGGATGACCACAACTGATGCAAAATTTTGCACTAGGAACGAGACTAGTACCACATTCCATACAAAAGATTGTTTTTGGAGGCATTTCTTGGAGGCTCGTTACACTTTTGTTCGTCGAAAAAGCTTCCCGTTGCTTATTCAAATCCTTGTTTCGCTGAATAGGGTTATAAGCTATACTCACCGGCTCTTTCGGCACAGGTTTTTGAACTACTTTGTCTTCATTTACTAACTCCATTGATTTCCCCGAAATTTCAAAGAACATCCGCTCAAATCTTTGTAAAGAAAATGGTTGATTGTTTTTAAAAAACTCAAAATAGCGAGTCGTGTAGTCATGATTTTCCGTACTAGCTAATAAGCATTGATGTAAAAACTCTTGAAAAAATCCTTTTACTGATAAAGGGTTATGATTATTTACTAATGGTAATAAAATTGCTTGCATTTCCATTGTTGTAGGGTTAATAAATACATAATCGAAATCCAACAATATGTTTTCAGGATTCGAGTGGATTTCTTCACTGCCCTTAATGATTTCGATTAACTCCTCAACAATTTTAAAAAATTGATGCTTCCAAATAATACGTTTTAAATAAATCTTTAATGGCAACATTTGATTTACTTCAAAAATCAATTGACTATATTTTTTCGTTATTTCATAACGACCCGCTATAAACTTTTGATGATGATTAATCATTTCTAATTGACGTTGATTAATATCTTCACTTTCAACGAGTTTAGCAGTTACTAAATAACCATTTGGAGTTTGTTTTAAATTTGTTATTGCCATTATAATTCTCCTTCAAATGAAAGATCTAAATCTTATTTGCTAGATCGATTGCTTTTTCTTGCGCTTTTTTATATTCGCTTGCTGTATATCTTAGTAAGTCTGCATAGGCTTGGAGCGACTTTTGATAAGACACAGTTGTTGAATCGGAATCATCCAATTCATTCCACTGTTTATAAAACTGATTGTAATCCTTACCTTGCCAAACTGTACCTAAAGAAACGACTTCTTGTGTTGCCTTTGCCATTTCACTTTTTTGTAATTTTATATAGCTTTCGATTTCTTTTGCAGCCGATTCGAAGTGATTGTAATTGACTGAGATTTTCCCCATTTTACTCCTCCACTACTTAAATAAGTTCGCTAAAGATTCGTTTGTATCTTCTGTTTGTTTATAGCCATCAGAGATTTGTTGATTTAATATCGTTGAAAAGTTTTGAACAACTTTAAATCGATTCGAATGGAAGTCATTTTTAATCGAATAAAATTTCGTAATAACCGCATCGGCTGCAGCACTTTCCCAATTGGAATTTAGCGACTTTATTTTTTGCTCCGCATCGGATATGCCGCTATGGATTGCCTTATTACAAGACGAGATATTGCTAGCAATTTTCTTTACTTTATCAACATCTACAATAATTTGCTCTGACATGGAGACCCTCCTAAATCATCGTTTTACCATTCAATAACATTTCCAACTTTTGTTGACGTTCCCGTTCTTTTCGTTTTTCTTCTCTTCGAACTTCTTTTATATGATCTAGATGTTTAATAGAAGCTTCGCATTCTTCTATAAAATCTTGTAATTTACTTGAACATTGTTCGGCACCAATTCCTTTGAAATTACTACCGATACCGCTGGCAATACTTTCAAGTTCATTAATGATGCTCCGTAATTCCGATTGCATTTGGCCTAAACTTCTACCCATGTATTGTTCACTCCTTATACACGACTTAAAATATTTTTTTCCGCTTTTTCAAAAGCATCGGCAGTGCCGTCTAAGTAGTTAATACACTGTTGAACTTTCCTTTGTGAGGGGAAATTATTCGCTTTAATAGCGCTTATTACCGCAGGAAGGGACTCACTAAAGATTAAGCTTGTCATATCACTATCTAATTCGGCTAATCGAGATTTTACCTTCGATAAACGATTTGCATAGTTTCTTAGTGAATTCGTATCTAATTGTATATAAGGTGTTGCAACTGCTTTTGTTATACCAAATAAATCTTGGAAAAATCCTCCTGCTTTATTGATAATATCGATGGCGCTATCAATGACACTTGCAATTTGCTTTCCAGTCCACTGAACCGCTTCACCTATTTGATTAGCAATCCCTTTGATCATATTAATTGTAAACTCTGCGATTGTTTCAACTAAAACTACACCTATAAAAGCAATGGCTGCTCTTATCGCAATTTGAACGACACCAGCAATGATTGTTCCAACAGCTGCTAAAACTGCTGCAGGTCCAGCTACCAGTAAAGCTCCTCCTACAATGACAATAGCTCCTGCGATAAGCCCTTTGCCAAAATTCGTAAGCCCTTGATCGTTAAAAATTTTCTCTTTGGTCCAAATCGCCGCTACTAGCATTCCACCCAACGTATCTATTAATAGATTTTTAGATACAGTAGGCAATTTATCTACAAAACTAGTAACACTAGCCATTATGCTTTCTTTCTGTTCCTGTTTACCTATAACAAATTGATCTCCATTAAAATCTAAAGTGTCCGTTGAGTGCTCAGCAATTAACGACCCACTATCTTTCCCTTCTGTTTTTAATGTTTGTCTTTCCACAATAGGGATCAAGATTGCCCCTACAATACTCCATTGATAATGTTCAACTTTACCGTTTTCCGCCAAATATTGAATGCGTTCTTGATGTTTTGCAATATAATCTGAAGAATAACCAGGTCCATCTAAGTTATAACCTGCAATGTTAAAATTATTTATCTTCTCATATTGTTCAGCCATAATGGCTGCGTGTACAGCAAGATTGCCACCTAACGAATGACCTGCAAACTCTAACTCTCCGTACTTATCTAAATTTACCTTTTCGTTTAAGTTAGATAAAAATACTTCTACTTGCTGCTGTTGCTTTGTTTGAATATCTGTTACTAATTTAAGGTCCGCTTCATACCAGTCATTTTTCGCATTCCCTAACTCTCCTGGATTTTCACTACCTCGGAAACCAGCTGCATATTCTTCCCCTGTATCGATTAAAACTCCATAGAAGCCACTTTGTTCAGGTTCATTATGATTTTGCACATAGCTAACCTTCCAATCTTCGGCACCTATTTCTGTTAATCTATTTTTCACTCTAGTTAATTCTTCTATTTTTTCATCAGATAAAGTTTCACCTTTAAAATTTTTACCCTCACTAATCATTAAATTTATTTGATCCATGACGTTGTTAGATTCTTCAGCAGTTTCTTTTTTAAAATAAACAAGGTCTTGATAAGCGATATCTGTAACGATTTTTTTCTCGTAATCAGTTAAAGCCATTAATTAGTCCCTCCACCCAGGCTATTATTAATTTCTTCATCGGATTCTACGAAGCCATTTTCCGTTAATTCAACAAAAACTGTACTATCATAGTCATAACTTTCTAAATCAGAAGGGACTATATTGACTACTTTCGCTAAAGTTTCATTCACCTTTTTATATTCATCATCATTGAATAGCCAATACGTTGCAGAAATAGAAGGGCCATTAAACTGATTGTAGGATTGCTGTACAATCGTTTTTAACTTCTCCGCTGTAATGCTTTCATCATTTTTCATGACGATTTCTACATGAACATACTCGGATTTCGATTTTTCTAGATAGTCTTCAATCGTCATATCTTTCGTAATTTCAACAGATTGTTTTGGATGAATTCTTATCCACGAGGAAGCATCTAAGCCTTGACCTTCAATCGCTTTATTAAAAACCGATGCAAATTTATTCATTAACAACATCTCTGGGTAATTTTCAACAATGTTCTCTGAAGTATCCATTTCGGCAGTAAATAGAATGTCGGAATCTAATGCTTTCACATACGTCGTTACCGTATCATTGCTTTTCGTACCCCAGCGTTCCCCTATATATTGCACTTCAAAGGATTCATTGTATTTTTTTGATAATTTTTCCTCAATAACTTTAGCTGTTTTTTCATTTACATCACTGCACCCTAGCAAACTTAAGATGGAAATGCCCATTACAAATACGCCCACTTTCTTTAATAATTTCCTCATATCATATGCCTACTTTCATTAGAAATATTTAAACCTTCATTCCAATTATAAGGAAAAAGGTTAGAGCAAAATTGTGTGAATAATTTGCCACGATTATTTGTTTTTAAAAATAGATGTATTTCCTTGATTATTCGCAGCGAAACTAAAAATAATGTCTCTCTTTTTTGATTGAATATATTCTGTTAATGTATCATTATTTTTAGTACCGTAACGATTATCAAGGGTTGAAACTGTGATTTTTCGTACCACTTATAAAATAGAAGTGAAACGAATAAAACACCACCTTTGTTGTTTAGTTTGTAATTGTAAATCTACTTTATCTTGTTATTTTATACTCGATTTAAAATGTTTCTTTCCGCCCTTTCAAAAGCCTCTGCCGTACCGTCTAAGTAGTTGATACACTTTTGAATTTTTCTTTGAGACGGAAAATTATTTGCGCGAATCGCACTAATAACAGCAGGAAGTGACTCAGTAAAAATTAAACTTGTCATATCACTGTCTAACTCTGCCAAACGGGACTTCACTTTTTCTAAACGATCAGCGTAATTTCTTAATGAATTAGTATTTAAGTTGATATATGGGGTTGCTTTTGCCTCGTTATTTGTCCCTATGAATGAAGTAAATATTTTTTTAAGAGTATTACTTATTAATAAATTTACACTATTAATTACCTGCTTCAAGAAATTAACAGTTGCTTTTTTTAATGCTTTTCCAGTATTAATGAAATTTTGAATTGTTGAGGTTATTCTCTCTTTTAAGACTTCGGCACTTTTAGTTAATATATTTATGTAATTTTCTGTAATTTCTTTGGCAGTTTCATACGCTTTTATAATCCAAGTAACTGCATCTACTACACTCAATATACTTAAAACGACGCCTTTAAAATTTTCTTCTGCAAAATCAATACCTAAATTAACAGCTTTATTAATTGGATTTATCTCAATAATAAATTTAAAAATAGATGCTGTAAAAGAACCATATTTATCTTCAATTACATTATATATTTTTTCTTCTTTAAAATATTTATAACTAAATGTTAGTAAATCAGCATCTGCAATTAATTCAGATACACTATCCAGTAATTTACCAGTTAATAAATCCCTATTAAGTTCTATCTTCCCATCAAGTATGGGTTGAACAATATCTAATAACCCATATTCGATTATCCTTTGAAGATTATGAGAATCAATGGTATATAGTTGATTAGATATTGCATCAAAAATTTCCCTAATTCCCCTTGTTCTACTTCTTTATTAAACTTTCCATCCTCATTTAAGATTAGTGATGGATTATGGTTTTGAGTAAAGTCTCTCCCTTCTTCAATTTCAATATAGATAGTTTTCCCTGCAATATTATTTAAAAGTGGATTTACATAATCTTCTTCAGCGCTAACTAAAGTCAAATATGGACGTATTTCATCTATTCTTTCTCGATTATTTTCTATTATCTCTTGTGAAACTCCAACTCCATCTAAAGAGAAAGCTGTAGAAACTCTATTGCTAAAAAGAGCAGTATAAAAAGCGTTATTACCACCTTTAGAATGACCAGAAGTATGAATACTGTTTCCATATCTTTCATCTAGTACATTATCAACATAATACAATGACATTTCTTGTACTAAAGTTTCTGGTAAATACAAAAGTTGTAAATTATCTTTCCATTCAAAACTTGATGAAGTACCTCTAAAAACAACATTTACATCTTCAGGATTTTCCACATTATCAACAAATGTTGCTACTCGCATCGGATAAAAATCTAATGAAGTATTAGCATTCTCAAGTTCAGGATATTTTTGACTAGGGTCTCGATACTCTACCATTGTATAATTCATTAATTGTTTATCATTTTTTATTATATTTTTTATTTTTATCCAATCATCCCTTGACATCATATTTGGACTTTCAAAATTTTTGAGATTAAGTTTTCTCTCCATATCCATCAAAATTCGTTCCATTGTCCAAGTGCCAGTTCCGGACTTAGGGAAATCCCAATAAATTAAATTATCTAATACTGCAATTTGTTCATAGGAAAGTTTTGTCATAACTATCAATCCTCAAAATTGGGAGTTTTTTCTACAGGTGTAGTTATAATTTTTTTTGACGAATCAATTGCAAATGTTTGTGATGCAACGACCGTTTCTAAATTCAATAATGTATTTAACGTTTTTGTTGGAACTATTTCACTTATATCGGTAGTAGTCGATAAAAATTGTACAGTTCCTATTATGTCGTGACTATCAAGTTCTAATGCTACTTCTTTAAATAAATCACTACTTTTTTCATAATCAATATTCTCTATAAAAATATAACTATCTATAGCAACCTCCCCTAAATTTATATAATCTTGAAAGTTCTTAATCTCCCCTTTGTAATCAATTGTTCGATCAAGAAATTCCACTTTTACACTTGCATTTGGTAATTTTGATTGAATTAAGGAGTAAATATATTCAGAAGCCTCATTTGACATATCTAACTGAAAGTAATCGTCTTTAAACGTTAAGCTATCTCCTTCTTCATAAATATAGACATGGAAATTCTCATCATATTTTGAAGAGTTTATTACAAAAGTGTGAAAGGGTTCTATTACCCCTCGTAAAGTTAAATTTTCCACTTTAAAAGTATCATCATATTTCTCCAAGTAATTTAATGTTTGTTCATTTAGATACTCTGCTTTTCCCTTTTGCCCACTGTTTGTAGTATTACTATCACCTGTATTTGAATTCATACACCCACTCACTCCCATTACAAAACAAATAGTTAATAAAACTTTTAATACATTTTTCATATTTAAGCTCCCGTTTTTGAAATTAAGTGCTTTTAATACTTCGCTTAATTCATATCGTTCAAAAATTTATATAAAGTATATCCAATTATTTTCAACTTCAACTAAAGACGATGGTTATCCCATCGTCTTTAGATTTGTCATGCATGCTAAGTATTATTTAAATGCGTCAGCTAAGTTTGTGTTTGCTGATTCTGTTTCAAAGTAACCTTGATCTACGTTCGTACGTAGGAATGTTACATATTGATTTAAGATGTCTTCGTATGTTTGGAAATATTGATTTGAAAAGCTGTTATAAGAATCGATTGTTGCTTGAGAAGCTTCCCCTTCCCAAGTATTCCCTAAGTTTAAAATCGTTTTTTTACTGTTTTCTAATTCTTCACGTAAACGTTTATTTAACGTTTCGATTGTTGATGCAATTTGATTTACCTGTCCAGTATCAACGCGAATATGTCCTGCCATAAAAAATCATCCTCTCTATTAATTCGTTAATTTTTGTACAGAAGAAATGTTTGCTTGTTGGCGTTGCTCATAGTTTTGTTGTTGCGTTTTTAATGCTTGGCTAGCTTGCTCTAGGTGATTCGCCATCGCTTTTAAATCTTCTGAGAAGCCAGTAATTTGGTTAACGAAGGCTAAGTTGTCCTCCCCTTCCCATGCTTGCCCCATTGTACTTGCTTGTTGTAAAAGCTGAGTATAAATATCAGTATAAGTACCTGCAAGTTCTGAGAATTTTGCTGAAGCTTGGCCTAGTTCCTCTGGTGTAACGCGAATACGTTTGCTCATTCTTTTCGTCTCCCTTCAATTCATAATAAATTTATATCAACATTAGTTTCGAGCCGTTTTGAATACCGAGCTCTGAAACTGTCATGTTAATATTGAAAATAATGCTTGTTTCAAAATCACATAAAATGGTTTCATTGTTTGCTTTAAATGTTCCTCCAGATAAATCAGTGATTAAAGCACTCACAACAGGTAGCACTTCACTTAATCGACTTTCCAAAGGTAGATACACATCAAAGCTTCTATTCGATGCAGGTAGAAAGATTTCAACTAACACTTTGTTCATCAAATTCTTCCTCCTTTATCGGATTTAACAATTTCACTTTTGTCGCTTTCCCATTTCGTACAACATATCCAAACTCATCTGTCATATCAATATCAGCACGCATTTCGGCATTTACATTTTTAATTTCCAATTTAAATTGATCGGTAATGCCCGAACCAACCCAAATGGCATCCGTTAAGCTGACATTTTGTTTAAACCATTGTTCAAACGTTATGCTTGATAAGTTTTTCGATTGTTCTACTAAAATAATCGTAATATTATATTTAACATTACCTTTTTCAAGGATAAGCTCTAGTTTTTTAGCATCTTCACCCGTTAACTGGGATTTTAATGCCGTAACAGATTGAATCATATAAACCCTTTGTTCAAATGGTTCAATCTCTGTTCCAGATTCTAAGGCGTCTTTATACGTATTATTACGGTATAAGACTAAACTAAATAATTCATTGATCGCTTGTTTGCAAGCTTCTAAAGATTCGTAGCGTATAATATGAGGCGAATCCATTACCTCTAATTCACGCTTGAAATCTATTACTTCAATTGGAAGAGTTGTTTTTTGACCGATAAATTGGGCCAGCTCTTTTCCAAATATATTTGAACCTTCTCCATTTGAAAGAACAAGGTTAATATAAAATTTATTAAATGGATAGTGGGTTACATTTAATGATGATTTTTCAACACCCACTGGCAGATTTAATGTATTTTCAGCTGAAAGATAATTAGATAAAAATTCGATATCCACATTCTTCGGTAAAATCGGGATACGTTTTGCTCCCGGTTTGCCCCATGCCTTTTGAGCTTCAGTACACATATTGACGATAAATGGATAAGGAATATTCTCTTCCGTTATATG
This sequence comes from Ureibacillus sp. FSL E2-3493, assembly GCF_038077515.1. Lineage (NCBI taxonomy): Bacteria > Bacillati > Bacillota > Bacilli > Caryophanales > Caryophanaceae > Ureibacillus > Ureibacillus sp. FSL E2-3493. The sequence goes on from NZ_JBBOPK010000001.1 coordinate 2,983,082, forward strand.
CGCCACTTGGAACTCATACACTTTATCTAATTTAATTAATCCGCGTCCTTTATGTTTCGATGGAACTAATCCACCCGTTTTCCCTACAATCATTGTGTAGTCATTTTCATCATTTAACTGTAAAGCGATTTGTTGCTTAAAGTTTTGTAACAATCGGAACCTTACAGAGTTTGCACTTAAAGCCGTAAGAACAAAGTAAATACCATATTTCATTCCTTCACGGGATAAATAGGCAACCGCCTCTTCCTTCTCTTCAAATAATTCTGTGAAGGCAGAGAAGTTATTAATTGCTACAACGATGGAAGGAACCTTATTGCCTGTTAGACGAATATAGGAAGCTTGATCTCCACCATAGTCAGCAAACATTTTTTTACGATTCGAGACTTCTAATTTCAACATGCGGAATAAATTACTTACTTTTTCTCCTTCATGGGCGTAAATAACATCTCCAACATGTGGTGCCGATTCAAAAGCACGTAAAGTTTCAGAAGCAAAATCTAATAAATAAATATTGACTTCGTCTGGCGTATGCTCCTTCATTAACGATGTAACCATCGTATTTATAAACGTTGTTTTCCCACTACCTGCAGCACCATATACGACTACATTTCCTTCCTGGGTTAAAGGAAGGCGCAATACATCTTGCTTTTGATTTTCAGGATCATCGTATTCCCCAATAAGCGGATTTAATGCAATTGAAGTTTTTGGTTGAGGATACTTTTCCATTAAAGCATCTAATAAAATCATGCTTGGAATTGGCTCTAACCATAATTGACGAATTTTAATATTTTCTTCATCAGCAATTTTATTTAAATATTGGGTAATGACGTCTAATTGTTTTTTCGGATTGCTATTTAACGCTTTCTTCTTATCGTATTTTCCTTCTCGTAATGGTCTTCCGTTGCGATCAATTACGACGATACTATTGTCCTTTTCAACTACAATTTTGTCAGATGGATAATACGGAGCTCCCGCCCAAGCAGATTGACCCAATTCAAACAGCTCATTATACCCTACTTGTAAGTAGAATCGACCTGTATCTTTCAATTCGGCAGCTTCCGGACGTTTCAACATATCCATACTATCTGCTTTATCTTGAACCTTCAGGCTGACACGGAATCTACTGTTACTCCAAATTTGATCATCTACGACACCGCTTGGCTTTTGGGTTGCTAATATTAAATGCACCCCTAAACTACGACCGATACGTGCCGCACTGACAAGTTGTGCCATAAACTCAGGCTGTTGGGTTTTTAACTCAGCAAATTCATCTGAAATGATGAATAAATGTTGTAACGGTTCATTTACAACACCTTCACGATAAAGACGTTGATATTTATAAATATCGATATTACTCTCGCCTACTTGTTTACTTGCTTGTGCAAATATCGCTTGGCGTCTTTTTAATTCACTTTCAATCGATACGAGGGAGCGTTTAATAGCCGCCCCATCTAAGTTCGTTATAATACCTGCTGTATGAGGTAAGTTTTCGAAGGATTTTGCCATACCGCCTCCTTTATAATCGATTAAAATAAAGGCCACTTCATTTGGATGGTAATTCACAGCAAGAGATAATATATACGAAATTATAAATTCACTCTTACCTGACCCGGTCATTCCGGCAACTAAACCATGAGGGCCATGGAATTTCTCATGTAAATCCAACATAAATGTTTCGCCTAAAGTGTCTACCCCGATTTCAGCTTGTAAAGATTTTGTCGGGTCATTTTCTTTCCAGCGAGTTAATGAATTCAAATGTTCTACTTTCCCAACACCGAATAGTTCGAGGAATGAAATGACTTTCGGTAAATTAAATCGTCCATCGGAAATATCTAAAGGAATATTCGCTAATTGGATACTTAATTTTTCAACATCTGCCTTTACGTCAATATCCGGTTCGAATTCTACAACTTTTCCTGAAATATCATTTTTATCGAATAAATAACCTTTATTATTTTTCAGTTCGACTACTTTTGTACATTCCTTTGGTAAATGTTTCAACTCATCATAGAATGTAACAACGCTCATCATTATTTGCCTTTTCTCTTCAAATAACTGCTTGAACATTTCACCGCGTTTGGCAAGTTCTTTACTCATAGAGAAAATGACGTAATAAGGTTTAACTTCTTCGATTTCTGAATCGTTTGCTTGTTTACGATATTCGATTTCCTTCTCTAAATAAGCAGATAGTTCTTTCATTTCATTTTTATCACAAGCGATAAAACGGAAAGAACGCTCGTTATTCCAAACGTGGGGAAGCCATTTTGTAAATTTAAATATTTCTTCCTCATCTTTCTCGTAAACAAATACCATTTTCAGCTCATCGTAACTATATAAGGATGCTAATTGGAAAATAAGTCCTTTTGCAAACTCAATACTTCTTTCACGTTCTCCAATGACACCAGCAAAGCGATCTTCATATAATGAAATGGTTTTAGGGACATTCTCTAAAATTTTTGGTTCTTCACATAACGTATAAAGTTCTTCTTGTAAATTATCATCTTCGATTGAGAACTTTTTCTCTGCAAATTTAATTTCCGCATTTAACTCTTCTTGTCCTAAACCAACTCTTAATTTTAAGAAGTCATCTTGTCCAAAATCTCGTTCCCATAAATTACGGCCTCTATTTTCAATACGGCCAATACAATCGTCTACTGTCACGATATTCTCATGTAAAATCGCCGACTGCCGATCACATTCATCTTTAAAAATCGTAGCGAAATGATCCAAATATTTTTTATATTTTTCTTGACGTTTCTTTTCTTTTTTCCGTCTACGTTTTGCATCATATTTTTTTGAAAGAATTGGCCATAAAATCGTACCGATTAACATACTACAGGACATAATGATTGCTGGAGTGGCAGCTGCAATATTACCATTTGCCATCGCATTGTTAATGGCAAAAAGGGCCGTTGCCATTGAAGCCATACCCATCGTTACCGATGGTCCAATGACGAGCATAATCGGCATTTCTTCACCAATTGCATTTGGAGGAGGAGAATCTACTTTAAATACAGGTTTTTCAATGTCCCGTTTGAACCGTGGAGAACGATAAAAATAATCGGGTTCAATGTTTTCTACTTCCTCATCTTCTTCATTGATTTCCTCTATCTCTTGCGGCTCAAAACGCTGTAATAACGGGGATTTAATATGTAAGCTTCCATCTGGATTATTACAAGCAATAAAGCAACTTCCTACAATAATTTTAAAACCCATTACGTAGATTAAGTCGCCAAAGTTTAAATCTTTCTCTGTAACACGTTCTCCGTTTACATATGTACCATTTGTACTATTTAAATCCTTAATGCGCCACTGATCCTTATGTAAACTAAGTTTGAAATGTGCCCCAGATACAAATCGATTATCTAATACAAGATCATTCTGTTCAGAGCGACCGAAAGTAATTTCCATGTCACGATCGACTAATAATTTGGTAAACTCCTGACGATCTAATGTATTCGGTTCAGTAAAAATAAAAGTTTTATCTGTATCTTCTTTGACACTTAGATTGTAAATACTTAATGGACTTAAAATCGTATTTTTAATTCGGCTGCCTTTTGAATCTAAAATAGAATAGTTTTTATTTGATTTTAATATCCATTCTTGTTTAGAAGATGCTTCTATACTGATTAGTTCTTTCGTATTTGCATTATCATATATCCAATATTGACCTGTAACTTTTTCAGGCAAAATAGTAGAAGAAATACTCTTTTTACTTAGCAATGTGACGATCACTTTTATTTAACCTCCTGAAAAAGTTTTATATTACTGAAAAATAAGTTTTTTTACCAATTATTACTCATTTTTTTGGTATTTATTTCAAAACCCATTATCTACTATTTCCTATTAAAGGTAAATGACCCTTACCTACCAATTATTAATTCAAAGAAGGACCATTTAACTATAAAAAAAATGAGCATTTACCTTTTATATACAGGTAAATACTCACTATTACATCCAAATATTTCTAGTTTATACGTTCAATTTTAACGGAACATTAGGGTGTGCTAATTCATACCCACATGCAACGATGGCACTTTCCGCAAGGACAATAAGAGAATCAATGTAACGATTACTTAGCTTTAGTTCTTTATTTACTATTGATAGCTCTGTACAACCTAATATGATTTTATCGCAGTTCATTTGAAGCATTGCTTGCTCGATTACTTGCCATTGGGAAATCGAAACTTCTTTGCCTGCCTTCACATAGTCATATATAACTGACATGACTTGCTGCTGAATCATTCCATTTGGAATAACAGGTTCAATATGCTGTTCCATTAAAGCCCTTTGATAAACACCTGATGTTAATGTGCCATCTGTGGCTAAAATCCCAACTCGTTTTGCTCCTAACGTTGCAGCTCTTTTCGCCGTCTCGCGTATCATATGTAATACAGGGACGGGGGAAGCCATCTGCAATTCATCATAAAAACTATGGGCTGTATTACAAGGAATACAAATTAAATCTGCTCCAGCATTAGCAAGCTTTTTAGCATCGTTTATTAAATAAGGAACTGGATTATCCTTTGTTTGATCTAAAATATATGCTGTACGATCTGGAATCGAAGTATCATTATCGATAATAGTATGGACATGTTCTTGATCTTTTGATGCCTTCGTACGGCGAACAATCATTTCGCCTATAAACATAGTTGCTAACGGTCCGACACCACCAATAATACCTAATGTTTTTCTCATTCTTCCAAACCTTTTTTGTTAAAGTATTTTTTATATTTACGGAAATAATTTAAATTATTTAACGTTAGTTTAACCCAACGTTTCGGATTCATGTCTTCTTTATAAAACAATGAGTTTGTCCATTTTCCTTGGCGAATTAAACTTTTTGCTTCAATTTTCATCTTTTCATTGGAAGCGTATTTAAATAATACGCCTTTTGGAATAATCATCCATAAATGTTTGTTGTCCGCATATGTTAACTCTTGCTTAATGTTTAACATATAATCATCTGCAACATATTTCATTAAGTTATAGCCAGCTGCTGTAACAAAATAACTTGAGCGTCCGTTACGCAAATTAATTTCAAATAGCTTGTACTCACCGTCACGCACATCATATTTCATATCGAAGTTAGCAAAACCTGTGTACCCGATATCTTCTAAAAAGAAACGAACTTTGTCCATTAATTTTTCATCGAACGTAGTAATGATTGCCGCATAACTACCGATTCCTTCAGGTGAGTGCTCTTCCAAAATTGGATTTCCAAGGCACATTAATTTAACTTTGCCGTCTTTTCCAACATACGCATTTAATACACGCATATAAGAATCATCACCAGGAATGAATTCTTGTACAATCATTGTATCTTGATAAGAAGAACTGTAAATTGCTTTTAAAATAGCCGTTTTTTCTTCTTCATTATTTGCCACAAACACTTTCTTTTTCCCTGGGAATTTACATGCCCAATAAGCTACTGAGTTGGATGCCTTTAAAATAATTGGATATTCAAAAGGTGGCGTGAAGTTTTCATAGTTATCAGCAGTAACCGTTGTTGTACCAGGATATTTAAAATCATATTTTTCACACATTTTATAAAAGTTTTCTTTTAATAAAATTTGATCCATTAACGATTCATCTATATATGGCACCGTGAAATATTTTTCAAGTTCTGGCTTATTTTTAATAATTAACTTCGCATAATCATCGCCACAAGCGAGTAATAACAATTTCTTATCAGGAAATTGCTTTGCTACTTTTTCAAGGGCAGGAACAAATACATCCTGTTCATTTAATTTATCAATTTGTTGAAAGTTTAAAATGCGACTATCTTGGGTCGCTGTTAAATGGGAGCGCCCTAATACGAGTGGCTTTAATCCATAAGCCTCGTAAAATGCTCGCGCCATGCCATAAGCGTTCATGTCAGAACCTAATAATATTGGTAAAAATGGTTGTTCCATTATGTTTCAGCTCACTTTAGTTGTTTTAGTAGTTAAAAATAAAATTGATCGATGTAATTGAATGAAATTTGACTTACTGAGAAACGGTAAATTTTACAGTCATGTCAGTATAAAAAATAGTTTATCACATTTTAGAAATATGTTAATAAGGATACGTAACTAAAATTGCCTTTCCCGTAAATTTTCCCATTAATAAAAGTGCTAGTCGTTTTTTCACTAGCACTTCAAACGATTATACCGCTTCAATCACTAACGCAATTCCTTGTCCGCCGCCAATACAAAGACTAGCAACAGCATACTTCCCTCCACGTCGTTTGAGTTCATAAGCTGCGGCTAAAATGATTCGTGTACCACTCGCTCCAACTGGATGTCCTAATGCTAAAGCGCCACCGTTTACGTTTGTTATGTCGCGATTTAATCCGAGTTCTTTTTCTACAGCTAAGTACTGGGCTGCAAAGGCTTCGTTTACTTCGACTAAATCTATATCATGTAGCGCTAAGTTAGCCCGTTGTAGAGCCAGTTTTATTGCAGGGACTGGACCAATCCCCATAATGGAAGGATCAACTCCCGCAACTCCCCAAGAAACAATACGTGCTATAGGTTGTAGGTCATTTTCTTTTATAGCTTTTCCACTTGCAACTACAATAGATGCCGCACCATCATTTATACCTGACGAATTACCAGCAGTAACTGTTCCATCCTTTTTAAATGCAGGGCGAAGGGTCGATAAGCTTTCTATATTTGTGTTGTCTTTTATATGTTCATCGATTTCAATGGAAATTTCACTTTTCTTTAACTGGACAGTGAAAGGTACGATTTCTTCTTTAAAATAGCCCGATTCCCGCGCACGGGATGCTCTTTTATGCGATAGAAGGGCAAATTCATCTTGTTCTTCACGAGATATGTTATACATTTCAGCTAGTTTTTCTGCAGTCATCCCCATACCTGATCCAGTATATTGATCCGTTAATGTAGCTTGTAGCATATCAACAAATTGTAAGTTCCCCATTTTTGATCCATTGAATCGTTGCTCAAAATTCGCATAAGGAGATTGGGACATGTTTTCAGTTCCACCAGCAAGGATAATATTCCCTTCCTCTAATAAAATATGTTGAGCTGCTGTCACAATCGATTGCATCCCTGAACCACATAAACGGTTTAACGTTAATGCAGGAACTTCCTTTGGAACACCTGCTTTTAACCCTATATGCCGTGCTAAGTAGGAGGCATTTACATTGGATGCAATGACACTCCCATAGATGACATGGTCGATTTGTTCCGGTCGAACATTGGATCTTTTCAATGCTTCTACTGCAGTGGATGTGCCAAGTTCCACTGCATCTACTTTAGAAAAGGAACCGCCAAAGGATGTAAAAGCAGTACGTGCACCATCTACTATATAAACATTTTCCATCTATTTCCCTCCCTTATAAATGAGTTGCTTTACTTTGTTGCGGTCTTAACGTATGTTTCAATACTTTCCCCGATGCATTACGAGGTAATTGATCTAAAAATTCAACTTCAATCGGCACTTTATATTTTGCCAGCTGTGTACTACAGTATGTTACGATTTCTTCTTCAGAAACGGTGTGACCCTCTTTCAATACAACAAACGCTTTCGGTACTTCCCCATATACTTCGTGGGGTACACCAACAATGGCCGCCTCTAAAACTTGTGGAATTTGATATAATACTTCCTCCACTTCGATTGGGTAAATATTTTCACCACCGCGAATGATCATATCTTTCTTTCGGTCGACAATATATAAAAAACCTTCCTCATCGAAACGACCTAAATCACCCGAATAAAGCCAATCATTTTTAATCGTATTCGATGTCTCTTCCGGATTATGAAGGTAACCTTTCATCACTTGGGGACCTTTTACACAAATTTCTCCTACCTCACCTACTGCCACTTCTTCTCCAAAAGAATCCACAATTTTAATTTGTGTACGGGTTAACGGTTTGCCAACAGAACCAATTTTCTCTAATGCATATTCATCTGTTAATGATGAAGCGGCTGGCGAATTTTCCGTTTGTCCATATAAATTTTGAACTTTCACTAGAGGGAAAGTGTCTTTTAACCGTTTTACTAGCTCATAGGGCATCGGCGCTGCTCCATAGCAAAACAATCGTAAATGTTCAAAATGATAATTTGTTAACTCTGGCATATTTAATAAAATCGTGTACATCGCTGGAACACCAAAGAAAATAGTAGCCTCTGTTTCAACTAACTTTTTCAATTTACGACTTGGTGAAAAGGCTTCTTCAATTACCACTGCACCACCTTTAAACATTGTTGGTACAGCAAATACATGACTTCCTGCACAATGGAAAAGAGGGGTACAAATATACATCCGATCATCTTTTGTCATGTTCATCGATTCAGACCAAATAGCTGCTGTTTCATAAACATTCTGATGGGAAAGCATGACTCCTTTTGGCTTCCCAGTCGTACCCGACGTATACATAACGACTGAAGTATCATTTCCTTGTAATGAAACAGGCTCATATTGAACAGAGTCAGCTTGAATTATTTCACGTATTTTGGATAAATTGATTTTTTCTTTAAAGTTATAAGTAGAATCTTTAATTGTCTCTTCCATTTTTTCATCAAAAATAAGTACCTTTGCTTCTGAATGCATAAAAATATATTCTACTTCAGGAGGTGCAAGCTTTGTATTAATTGGCATAATTGTCAATCCTGCAAGCTGTACCCCATAATAAACAGCCATAAACAAGTCCGAATTAAGCATAAATTGCGCAACGATGTCTCCTTTTTTATATCCTTGCTGTTGCATGTAACCCGCTATTTTCTGCGCATTATTTAATAGCTCCCGATATGTCCATCGATTCCCTTCATATTCAATTGCCGATGCATCTGGCCTATCCATCGCATGTTGTGCTAATACCTCCGTAATAAACATTCCCATTCCCCCTGTTATCATTTGTGAACAACCGAATATCCCCTAATCCATACTTTTGTTACTTCAATATTTCCTTTGCAATAATCCCCTTCATAATTTCTGTCGTCCCAGCATAAATCGCTGCTACTGGAATATCTCTAAATCGTCTAGCAATCTCATATTCTTCCATATAACCATACCCCCCATGAAGTTGAAGACATTCGGCAGCAACTTTTTTTGCCATTTCACTGATCCACCATTTCGCCATTGAAACTTCCTTTACTAATTTTTCTCCTGCGATACGTTTTGCTACTAATGTATGAATGTAGTTCCGTCCAATATCAATTTCCGTAGCCATTTCCGCTAATTTAAATTGTGTATTTTGAAAATCGGCAATTGAACGGTTAAAGGCCTTTCGAGATTTGACATATTCCTTCGTAATGCGGAACATTTCCTCTGCTTCCACTTGCGCTTCGATGGCTACTAGCAGACGTTCCTGTTGTAATTTGTCCATTAAATAGTAAAACCCTTTTCCTTCTTCCCCGAGCAAGTTTTCAGCAGGGACTTTTGCATCTTCGAAAATAAGTTCACCTGTATCTGATGAATGCATTCCGATCTTGTTTAACTTTTTTCCCCGTTTAAATCCAGGCGTGTCTTTTTCTACAACGATTAAACTAATCCCTCTGTGAGATGGATTAACGTTTGGATTCGTTTTGCAAACAACGACGACGAAATCAGCATTAATTCCATTTGTAATAAATGTTTTTTCGCCATTTAATATATAAAAATCTCCTTCCCGATAAGCCGTCGTTTGAATACCTGCTAAATCAGAGCCTGCTCCTGGCTCAGTCATCGCAATAGCAGAAATGAACTCTCCTGTTATACTTTTTGGTAGCCACCTTTTCTTTTGTTCCTCCGTTCCGTATTGTTCAATATACGGAATGACGATATCTGAATGGAGGACAATGCCACTAGCAAGCCCTGCTCCTACCCGTTCTAACTCTTCTGCTAAAATCATAGAATAACCAAAATCAAGGCCTAATCCACTATACGTTTCACTTACCATCGGACATAAATATCCCTGTTCCCCTAACTTTGACCAAAAGGCTCTCGGTACTTCCCTCTTACGTTCCCATTCCTCGAAATATGGATAAGCTTCTTTTTCTAACATTTTTCTCAAGGTTCGACGGAACATATTATGTTCTTCTGAAAAGAAATCCCCTGACATCTCTATCTCCCCTATCAGTTGTTGGATTTTTCTGAAAATATAATTGAATTTTAACAATGCCCTATGAACTATTCAATATAAGGACATAGAATTTATTTATATTTTTTCAAGAATATCGAGGCATAAAGTAGAATATAAAAGAAAAAGTGCCACCTTTAACTTAGGCAGCACCTTCTATTAACTATGTTTTTTCTCATCGGGAGATTCTTTTCTAAAAACTTCAGTAATTAATTCATCATCTTCTGTTTTTACACGTTTATTTAATTCTTGTACTGGAATTGCGTCTACAGTTTGCATATCTTCATGTAAATCAAAAAGGCTAATATTCTCTGACTCGACCATATCCGGTTTATCTGTTATAGGTAAATCTTCAAACACCTTTTTCGATTCGGGAAAGGAATCTCTTTCTTTATTCATGAATACCCACTCCTTTTTACTTAGTGTGTGTGAGTATCGATAAATTATTCCAAAGGATTAAGCCATTAAATAGGTTAACTGCTCGGAAAAGCTAATATTATTCGGGTTCCAATTTCGAGCAGGGCAATCCTTTATTTCGTATCGTAAACCTAAACTATTTATGAATTCAATGAATGTTGAATCGAACCAAGGTGGACTCCATGCTCCCGATCGACAAATATGGATAGCACGTATTTTTATTTTTCCTTGAATATCATTAAATTTTAAATAGTTTACATTATATAAACGGTTGATTTCTTTAAAAAATGATGGTTTTTCTAAAGTGTAAGGGCTATAAACGATGTTCGCCTGTTCAATTACATCCTCATGTAATAGTTTCCCTAACCAATTAGCACAATTGACATCAAATTTTAAAGAGGATAATCCGCCATACCCTAAATCAGAGTGGGCATCGAAAAGAAATACTTCGTCACATTGATACATTTTAACAAGATCGTAGGATAAGGCATGGGAATCCGATACAAATACAGGAGTGTCACCATCATAATGAAATACTTTTTTAATTTTGCGCCAAAAAGTCTTCGTCTCTTCAGAAAGTTGGTATAATTTTTGTAAATTGATACCCTTACTTTTCGCCTGTAAATATCGTTTATACCAATCATCTAATATGGTTCGTTTATTTTCAACGAATGATACAATGTTTTGATTTTTTGTGGAAATAAAATAGTCCCAATCAATGGATAATAAGCTATTTGTCAATTCTATCACCTCAAAATCAATATCGAATAGTAAGCTCATATAATCATATGGGCTTACTATATCAATCTTAATTTTTAAAAATTTTAATTTCAAATGATAGAACAACCTTATTTAATCGTTCCATTTCTCAGAAACCCACGTGCAAAAAAGATCATAATCTTGATTGACTTGTTCTTTATAGGCCATTGAGACAAAAATAATTTGATTGCAAAACGTTTCAAAGTCTTGACCAATTGCATTTAAAATTTCTTCTTCACTTTCATGGTTGAACAGTTCGTTTTCCGTATTAACATCTGCCCGAGCATGAATTTTAGCGGTCACTTTCCCCATAATTTGGACAGTTGCTTCAAAATCCTCTGACGTTAAAAGGGAAGTTATTTTCACTTTCTTTTTATAAGGTGAACGTTCCCGCACGTAAAACTCCCGTCCGTCAATTGTTAAATAACCAAGATAAGGATCTTCTAAATGGTGCATTGCCTTTTGAGTTGCCACAACCCGTTTCCCTTGATGGTCGTATTTTTTCCAAAATTTTTCGCGATAAGGTAGAAAGTAAGCTGGTATTGGGGTGCGTACTTCTTTTACTTCAAGTACTAAATCATCCACTCCGTTTGCATCCTTTTCCCCTTCAATTAAAATGTAATATCGATCTAACCCAATAGAAGCTGTACCTGTGCCATGTTTTCTCGCAATATCTTTTATTGTATAAAAGGAAAACTCTTTTTTATCTTCTATATCTAACGAATGGAAGTAGTTCTCCGTTAACGTTTTAAGCATCGTACTTTCTTCAAAGGAAACCGGCTCAATTTCTTCTGACCAAGAAAATACTCGTTTCCCCTCATTGTTAATGTAGGTAATATCTTTTAACAAATGGTCTCGTTGTCTTTTCCCCAGCTTTTTTAAAACCTTTTTTACAGGACCCTTTGTATTTTGTTCAGTAAAGGTTAAACTAAACGGATCATCCTTTCCTTTTTTAAACCGTTTCAATTGATGGTAATAGGCATCAATATATGCTTTTATTTGTCTTTGTTGCTCATGATTAGAGAGTCCTTGAGCTTCACAAGATAATGCAATGCTTACAGACATACGTATAAGATCATATAAATAGGAACCTATGTATCCTTCATCAAAGTCATTCACATCGTAAACAATCTCGCCTTTTTCGTTTTGAAAAGCCCCAAAGTTTTCCATATGTAAGTCACCTTGAATCCAAGTCGGTTTATCAATACTTGTATGAAAGGAAAACGGAATTTTTGACATATCATAGTAAAATAAATAAGCACTGCCTCTAAAAAAACGAAAAGGACTTTCCATCATTTTTGTATACTTCATTTTTCTTTTCTCATCACTCAATACCATACAGTGTCCATCAAATTCATTCAATACTGTATCAATAACTAATTTTCGTAAAACTTCCCTTGTGTCTTTCACACGGTTTAATAACGCTTCCATAACACCCCCTCCTTTTCTCATATTACAATTATACCCATTATTTCAAACCAATTGAATGAAAATAAAAAAGAACCCAGATGGGCTATAATTATATGGATAAATTTTCTTTTTAACTTCCTCAACCTTTGTATTGCTGTATTGTTTCGTGTTATGTCCACCTGTTTTAGCTAACAATTGCAGCACTTCTTTATAGGACATACCCGCTTCTGCATTTTTTCGTTTTACTTCTTCTATATCAGTTCCAGCAACAGTAAAACGATGTCCATTGTTATCCATCTTTCCATCACCCCGCTAAAGGATATAAAAAACGCCCCATAAAGAGGCGTTTTGCGTTTTTCCAAACTAGAACTTATTCTTACCTTGTTCTGCTTGTTGGTTTTGGCGTTTTACTTCATTGATATCAGTACCTGTCACTGTTTGATTTGCAGAAGGTCCTGATTGAGCAAACGGTCCTGCTTCTTGAGCGATTTCTTCTCTTACTTTTTGTGGGTTTGTCCCGATAGATGGGTTACCGAAAGATTGTTTCCCTGCTTGTCCAGCTTGTCCTGTTTTACCGAAAGCAAATGGACCCGCTTCTTGAGCGATTTCTTCTCTTACTTTTTGTGGGTTTGTCCCGATAGATGGGTTACTGAAAGAAGATTGTTGACCCGCTTGACCAGCTTGTCCTGTTTTACCGAAGGCAAATGGACCCGCTTCTTGAGCGATTTCTTCTCTTACTTTTTGTGGGTTTGTCCCGATAGATGGGTTACTGAAAGAAGATTGTTGACCCGCTTGACCAGCTTGTCCTGTTTTACCGAAGGCAAATGGACCCGCTTCTTGAGCGATTTCTTCTTTTACTTTTTGTGGATCAGTACCAAAGGAAGATCCTGAAGAACCTTGTGCATTTTGGCGCTTTACTTCATTAATATCAGTACCAGCTGATGTGAATCGCTTACCATTACCATTACCATTATTGTTTTGCATGTCAAAAACACCTCCAAAAATGTTATGTGCTTATCATGGCAATTATCTGTTTTATTATGAGTGCAATTAATTTTTTTCTTTTGTATAATTTCCTCGCTTCTAGACAACGCCATAATCAAGAGAGTTCATAGTTTAAAACCATTTATTAGAAAAATAATGGATAATGTTTTTTTCAATGCTGATACTACAAATTATTTAAGTAACAAATTAGTCATACATTTTCTGCCCTACTTCCTCATAAAATGATGCATGTCCATTTTACGAGGAGAATTGCATGATACGGAAAGGAATAGCAATTGTTGTAGGAAGTATTTTTCTATCTTTAGGTATTAATGTTTTTTTAACCCCCTATGAAATTTTAGATGGCGGAATTATTGGACTTTCTTTAATAACCCATTATTTGTTTCATTTAAAAATTGGTTTAATGATTATTGTTTTAAGTATTCCCATTTTTATTTTAGCCTGGTTTAAATATAAAAATTATTTTTACAATAGCCTCCACGGCTTACTTATATCTTCCCTTATTATTGATATGTTCAAACCACTTCGTTCCATTGTTCAGTTCGATCCACTCATCAGTTCGATATTAGGTGGAATCCTTGTAGGTTTAGGTATTGGTCTCATGCTTCGTTATAAGACGAGTACAGGTGGGACAGACTTACTAGCCCAATTTATCGCTGATAAAACGGCAATGAATGTGGGGATTGTTATCTTTTTTATTGATGCTGCTGTAGTTGGCTTAGGTGGGATTTTTATTTCCACAAGGACGTTATTTTTATCTATCGTCACGATATTTATCGTTGGAATTACAACGAGCATAATGACAAGTCGTCGTCATCTTGAAAAGCATTCTTAAGGATTTTGGCAAATAAAAAATGCCTCTAGATTAAAGAGACATTTAAGTTAATTTTCCGAGTTGCTTCCTTTTAAGGAAGGATAACTTTGTTTCAGAAATAATTATGGCACAAAGAATTAAAATCGCACCTATCACCATTCTTATCGTTAACACTTCATTTAAAAGGAGTACCGAAAAAACCATTCCCCAAAAGGATTCCGTTGATAAAATAATAGCTGTTTTCGTTTCGTTCGTAAATTTTTGCGCAATTGTTTGGAATAAATAAGCGATAGTTGTTGAAAAAACCGCTAAATAAATAATAGAAGATACTGCTTCTATTTCCATTGAATAATGAACTTCTCCTTTGAATAAAACAACAATCCACGCTAACAGACTTGCAACAGCCATTTGTATAATCGTTAACGTAATTGGATCCTCTTCCTTTACATATTTGGACGTATAAAAAATTTGATAAGCAAATGCTACAGCACAACCTAATGTTAAAAGATCTCCAATATTAAGATCCATTGATAATTGTAAAGATAGGAATCCAATACCGATAATCGCTAAAATGGCACCGGCCAATTCGAACTTATCAATTTTTCTTTTATAAGAGAGATAGGCTATAAACGGAACAAGTACAACGTTTACAGCAGTTAAAAAGGCATTTTTGGAAGGTGTCGTAAACTGTAGACCTACCGTTTGCAAAGCGAAAGCTACGTATAAAAAGAATCCTAATACAAATCCTTTTTTAATCACTCCGATATGTATCCCTTTTAATTTCTTATAAAAAATCATACTTAATATAATAAAACCAACTAAAAAACGACCAGCTAATACTTGATAAGGTGAGTAATGATCAAGGGAAATTGCACTAACAACAAAGCCACTCCCCCATATAATCGCTGTAATACATAGCATCAATTCTCCAACGTATTTCCGCATAATGGCCTCCATTTACCGTTCTTTATAAATAAATATCATTATAAACAAACGAAAAATAAATTTGAATATTTATTTATATTAAACAATTCCCTTTCTGTAAATAAATCGGCTTTCGTTGCTTGTTAAATATTTGCGATACATATTTTTTTGCGAGGAACCTATGCATAGAATAGAAAGATATTATGTTGAACGGAGATGATGACACTGCTTCATACGGTTAAAAGCGGGGAAACGTTAAACCAAATTTCTTTAGATTATCGAACACCTTTGTCAGCCATTATCCAAGCCAACCCGAATATTAATCCAAATGTGATTAACGTAGGGCAATTAATTGAAATTCCCGGTTTTCCGGATCCTAATACACTCCCTTATCGAATCGAAGTGTCAATAAACGGTCGTTGGCTAAGACTTTTTCGGGACGGTGTCCTTCAAAAACAATATCCAATAGCCGTTGGAAGAATGTTGTACGAGACGCCAGTTGGTGATTTTATTATTATTAATAGAGCACCAAATCCAGGTGGTCCATATGGAACGATGTGGATGAGTTTATCAAAACAAAGTTATGGTATCCACGGTACAAACGATCCGAGTTCGATTGGTCAGGCTGTTTCTCGGGGATGTATTCGGATGTACAACGAAGACGTCGAAGAATTAGCTAGAACAATCCCAATCGGGACTCGCGTTACAATACATCCATAGTAAATGTAGACATAAAAAAACTTGCATTACTGCAAGCAGTTAAAAGATTAAGTCCATCCCTTTATAACCATTTCATTTCTATCCTTTTCTACCTCGTTTCGTTTAATAATCAAACTAATTTTTTGGTACCATTTTTGACATTCTTTAAACAGATCTTTATATTCGTCTAAATCCTTTGGAATCGCTTGTTTATTGTCTAGAAAAACGTATTCCACTATTGGACTGGATAAATCATCTACTACCATTTTAAGCATTAATTTTTTTACTTCTTTATCCTTTTTCTCTTCTGAATCTTCTACATCATTTACATGGACATCGATTTTTGCACCGCCATCAATTAACGACCAACCATGGACACCACCCTTGGATGTTAGTGCAACATTTTTATTATCTTCTACTATCGCTATTTCATAAATTTCTTGAAAATGATATTCCTTTTTTTCAAATTCATCATCGATGTCTTCCCTTTCCAATATTCGTAATGTATTCGTATATTCATCAATCATTAACGCATTTAAATAATCGGCAGAAACGATATAACGGGTATGGGGATACTGTTCTACTTGTTCAATCGTATCATTTAATAATGCCTCGTTGCGTTTTCGAACATCTTTATTTAATTCATATAGCCACCAAAAACCTAACCCAACGGCAATGATAAAAAAGAGTGCTTTACCAGTTTTAAATGCTAAAAAAAGATAGATAACTTCTAATAATAATAAAAATAACTGGAACAACCTTCTCACCCCATTCTTCTAGTTTTTAAGTTTTCTAGTAGTTATAAAAATAGTATTCCCCAACCTTCCATTTCATTCTCTTTTTAATTAAAAAACAGAAAAAAAATAGAATCCTTAAAACGGATTCTATTTCTATTTAAAATGAATGTTAATATAAAAACACTTTTAAGTTATTTTGTTGATCAATTGTAGCTAATAAAACATCTTGAATATCTACTTTATATGTGGAAAGGATTGCATTTTTTATCCACTCTTCATTTTGTGCTATATTGCTTAGTTGATTAAAATCAATTTTCCCTTCTTTAATAATGACAATTGGTAAAGTGTATTGCTGCTGTGGCATATTGATATCCTTTTGAGTGAGTGGTTGATTTTCAGGATAAAGGAAACTTGAAATGGTCCCATCTGCTTCCCAAAAGGCAAAGGCAACTTTTTGAATATCTTCTATTTTGTCTTTCCGTAACTCTGCTAGTAAATAATCTATGGATATTCTAGCTTTTGTTAAGTTTTTTGAAAGAATTTGCCCATTTTTAATAAGAGGTAACGGAGTTGGTTCGATAAAATGTCTAAAAGACATCCATTTAAGACTTAAATAGACACACCCAATATACAAAATAATTAATACGGACATTGTAATCATGGATCCACCCATTCCCAACCCTTCATCAGATAATGGATGGGCAATAATATTTCCGACTGTAATTGCCATCGCGAAATCAAGTATGCCTAGTTGTGAAATAGAACGATGTCCCATTATTTTCGCTGCAATAAACAAAAAGATAAATGCAATGATTGCTCTTAAAACCCATTGAATTGCTTTTAATGATTCTTGTCCATATAAAAATTCCAATATGACACTTCCTTCAAATCAATCTATCTGTTTTATTCTCGCCCTTTTTTCCATTAATATACAAGCGATTATTATCAGATAAACTAATCAAAATCGTCTCCTACTAAGAATTTGTTCTCCGGTATAGGACAACAATGTTATAGCTATACTTAACTGTAGTAAAAGTCGTTGAAAAGAGGGGTCAGTTTGTCTGATAAAAATACATTATCCATTTTTGCCTTAGGCGGTATTAATGAAATCGGCAAAAACATGTATGTCATCGAATATGGAGACGATCTTGTCATTGTAGATTGCGGAGCAAAGTTTGCCGATGAGTCTTTATTAGGTATTAATTTAATCATTCCTGATGTGAGTTATTTACAGGAAAATCAACATAAAATTCGAGGGTTAGTTGTAACCCATGGCCATGAAGACCATATTGGTGGGATACCATATTTTTTAAAAAAGTTAAATGTACCTATATACGCTACCCGTTTCACCCTTGGGTTAATCGAATTAAAATTAAAAGAACATAAGCTTTTAAGGGAATCTACTTTAATCGAGATTCATTCAGAATCCCATTTAGATTTTGGAAAAATACAGGTTAGTTTTTTTAGGGTAAGTCATAGTATTCCTGATTGTTTAGGGATTGTATTCCATACTCCTGAAGGAAATGTCGTTCATACTGGGGATTTTAAATTTGATTTAACACCGGTTAATGACCAGTACTCAGATATTCATAAAATGGCGAAAATCGGTGAAGAAGGGGTGTTAATGCTTATTTCGGAAAGTACAAATGCTGAACGTCCGGGCTCGACCCCATCAGAACATGAAGTCGGTTCTCACATTGAAGAAGCTTTTTCGGGTGCAACAGGGAAAATTATTATTTCCACTTTTGCTTCCAACGTCAATCGGGTTCAACAAATTGTACATGCTGCCATTAAAACAAATCGAAAACTTGCATTACTCGGCCGCAGCATGGTAAATGTCGTAAAAGTAGCGAAAGAACGGGGATATGTAGAAATTCCAGACTGGATGTTAATCGAAGCCCGGGATGTAAAACAATATCCACCAGATAGGGTTGTTGTTTTATGTACTGGGAGCCAAGGTGAGCCATTAGCTGCCCTTTCCCGCCTATCAACAAACAACAATCGAGACGTAAAAGTTTTACCAGATGATACGGTCATCTTTGCTGCGTCACCCATTCCCGGAAACGAAAAGGATGTTTCGAAAATTGTGGACAACCTTTTCCAATTAGGAGCTAGAGTCATTTACGGTTCATCAAGTATTACAGGAATGCATGTTTCAGGCCACGGCTATCAAGAAGATTTAAAACTAATGTTAACTCTCATGAAACCAAAATATTTCATTCCTATTCACGGAGAATATCGCATGCTCCATTTACATCGTATTTTAGCAGAGACAGTTGGCGTAGAAAGGAACAATACGTTCATTATTCGAAATGGTGATGTTGTCGATATCGAATATGGTGAAGCTCGCCAAACTCGTAAAATTACAGCTGGGGATACGTATGTGGATAATGTAGGCGATGACGAAATCGTGGATATCGTATTGCGAGACCGCAAACAGCTATCTGAAGAAGGAATGCTTGTAATTGTATTAACAATAAGTAAAGAAGATGGCAGTCGCATTTCCGAACCGGATTGTATTTCACGAGGTTTTGTTTACGCAAAAGATTCTGAAAAACTTATACAAGATATTAACGAAATTGTAAAACGAACGATTGATCCATTTAAAGATCCGAACATTCTCGGAATGAAAAGAGCTATTAAAAAAGAAGTTGGTATATTCTTGTCAGAAAAAACAAAGAAAAAGCCAATGATTTTACCTATCATATTTGCTATATAAATCGGAAAGTGTTGAATCAGTATATATCGGTTCAACACTTTTTTCTTCTTTCTCTACCCATTTCGAATACTTTTTTACGGTATAGGCAAATATAGTAATGTTCAATTTTTATTTTACACTAGCACCAAATAGTACCGATAAACAGGGTGCACAAAAAGAAAGGATGATATTTCATGGAAAAAGACCCTTCTAACCAAGAAAAACATCAAACGAATATTGAGGACGATGGTACATTAACGAACAGGCAAGGTCACCCGATTACGAATAACCAAAACATTCGTACAGTTGGCAACCGTGGCCCAGCTACTTTAGAGAATTATGATTTCATTGAGAAAATAAGTCATTTTGACCGTGAAAAAGTGCCAGAGCGAATTGTACACGCCCGTGGAGCAGGTGCCCATGGTTATTTTGAAGCTTACGGTACAGTAGGAAATGAACCTGTTTCAAAATATACCCGCGCAAAATTGTTCCAAGAAAAAGGAAAACGTACACCTGTATTTGTACGATTCTCGACAGTAGTTCATGGATTACATTCTCCTGAAACCGTTCGTGACCCACGTGGGTTTGCAGTTAAATTTTATACAGAGGATGGCAACTGGGATTTAGTAGGGAATAACTTAAAAATTTTCTTCATTCGTGATGCGATGAAATTCCCAGATATGATCCATGCTTTCCGTCCAGATCCTGTTACGAATATTCAAGATTCTCGTCGTTTCTTTGATTTTTGTGCGAATTCTCCTGAAACATTCCATATGGTAACCCTCGTTTACTCACCATGGGGGATCCCTGCAAACTATCGAATGATGCAAGGTTCCGGAGTTAACACGTATAAATGGGTAAACAATGAAGGGAAAGCTGTATTAGTAAAATATCATTGGGAACCGAAGCAAGGTATTAAAAACTTAACGGTGAAAGAAGCAGAAGAGATTCAAGCGAAAAACTTCAATCATGCGACCCAAGATTTATACGAAGCAATTGAACGTGGGGATTACCCTGAATGGGAACTATTTGTTCAAATTATGGAAGATGGTCCACATCCAGAACTTGATTTTGACCCATTAGATGATACAAAACTATGGCCAAATGATAAATTCCCTTGGTTACCAGTAGGACGAATGGTTTTAAATAAAAATCCTGAAAACTACTTCAATGAAGTTGAACAAGCGGCATTTGGTACAGGTGTTCTTGTGGATGGTTTAGATTTCTCTGACGATAAAATGTTGCAAGGAAGAACATTCTCTTATTCGGATACGCAACGTTATCGTGTAGGTGCCAACTATTTACAACTACCTATTAACGCTGCGAAGAAACGAGTAGCTACAAACCAAGAAGGTGGGCAATTACGTTACTACAACGATAAAGCTCCTGGCCAAAATTTACATGTCAACTATGAACCTTCCAGTATGGGTGGCTTAAAAGAAGCGGAACAAGTTGGCAAGGAATATACACCTAAGGTTGAGGGGAATTTAGTCCGCGAATCCATTGAACGTAACGATAATACAAAACAAGCTGGCGAAACATATCGTAGCTTCGAACAATGGGAAAAGGATGAACTTATTAACAATTTAGTTAACGATCTTGCTATTTGTCCAAAGGATATACAAGATAAAATGATGGCCCTTGCCGATGAAGCGGACGAGGAATACGGCCGTCGTTTAAGGGAAGGATTAGCTGAAAAAGCAAAATCCATGAACAATAAAGAAGAATTCGGTAAAGAATTTAATCCCCATCCTCTTGGCGCAAAAGAAGCAGATCAAGCGGTTAAAGATGCTGTTGATAAAGGGCACGACGCTGATCCATATTAATGTTTAGAAACTAATTGAAATGCACAAATGCTGATAATCATCACATTTGTGCATTTTTTCATTCAAATCATTTCCTGTTAAGAGGTCATAAACTGCCCACCATTAACATGAAGCGTTTGTCCTGTTACAAATCGAGAATCATCCGATGCTAAATATACATAAGTTGGAGCTAATTCAAAAGGCTGTCCTTGCCGTTGCATTGGATTACCTGCGATTGTTACAGCATCAGCTGAAAAACTAGAAGGTATTAACGGCGTCCATATTCGACCAGGAGCAACGGCATTAACTCTAATCCCCTTTTTTACTAAGTTATTCGCTAGTGCTCTAGTAAATCCAACATTCGCAGCTTTCGTCGCACTGTAATCAATTAGTTCTTCATTGCCATCATAAGCAACAACAGAAGCTGTATTGATAATCGAACTACCCGCTTTTAAATGGGGCAATGCTGCTCGCGTTGTGTAAAAATGGGAATAAATATTCACTTTAAACGTATCATCAAACTGTTCATCGGTAATATCGAGTAAGCTTAATTGCTGAAATTGAATCCCAACATGGTTACATAAAATATTCAGTTTCCCAAAAGTTTCGATTGTCTTTTGAACAATATATTCACATTGCTTTTTATTTCTTAAATCACCGGGTAATAGTAAACAACGCCTACCAAGTTCTTCAATTCTATTTTTCGTACGATTGGCATCTTCATGTTCATCTAAGTAAGCAATGGCTACGTCCGCACCTTCTTTCGCAAATGCTATCGCCACTGCTGCCCCGATACCACTATCTCCACCAGTAATTAATGCCACTTTCCCTTTTAATTTCATCGATCCTTTATATTGGGGATTTTCAATAATCGGTCTCGGCACCATTAAACATTCTAATCCTGGTTGTCGATATTGCCTTTGCTCAGGTACTGTTATTGGAATATCTTCCACTCGGGTAATTGTTCCATAGTTTGGATATAGGGGATATGCACCGTCCATACACGCATTTTTCTTTTTGTTTTCCATAGTACCCTCCTAGTAAAAGTAAAACTATGGTCATTTTATGTAAACAACATGAATTGGGTGCCTATCTCTATAAAAATTAAGTTCACTAAATAACCTTTATGAGAATAATATGTGGATAAATAGTTATAGGAGGAGTTATATGTTTTATTCCCAACATTGTCCTGGAGTAAATAAGTTATTAATAAATCATTCTAACGAAAAAGTAAAAGTCCAGTATGCAAACAATAAAGTTCCCTTTCTCTTACCTGCCATAAGCTTTAGACCACCCCATTATATGAACCCAAGATGCGAATGGAATTATCCTATTATTTAAACAAAAAAGCCCGTAAACTTAGCTTACGGGCTCTTTTATCTATAATGCCTTTCGGTAGTTTCTTTTCCCATCATACGTATATAACACTGGCTTTTGTTCAACAAAGGTTTCTAGATGTACAGGGCGGCCCCAAAGTTGATAAATGTACGGAAGCACATTTTCTAAATAATGGGGGTCAAGCTCCATCCCTTCATAACCATGTTTTAAGTATAACTCGCCATTTCTTAAATAGTCCCCATTTTCTACTACAATATAAGGAAATCCTCCATTTACTCTCATCGAAACAAGTTGATCTCTTACATTTCGATAATCCTTATCTGTAATTTTATAATCAGAACCTTTTTTCTCAAACAAATACATATCTTCTTGTTCTACTAATTCCTTCGTTAAATAGTTTCGAATAAAGGAAATATCCGATTCAATTTCTCGCACTTCAAAAATTTTCTCTCGTCCAGAGCCGGGTTTTATACCCATTCGTCTCATCTCTTCGGTAGGATGATCATAACGTTTTTCAATATCTTCAAAGATCTTCAATCCCAAATAGTAAGGGTTAATAGAAGTTTTGGACGGTTGCACAACACCGGCATTTAATTTTGCATATTCTATCGTTTCATCTGTTGTTAAATTTAACTCCCTCATAATCCGTTGATGCCAGTAGGAAGCCCAGCCTTCGTTCATAATTTTCGTTTCCAATTGTGGCCAGAAGTATAACATTTCCTCTCGCATCATCGTTAAAATATCCCTTTGCCATTCTTCCAATTCACGACTGTATAATTCAATAAAAAGGAGCAAATCCTTTTCAGGTTTTGGAGGAAATTTTTTTCTCTTATAACGAACAGTTGGCTTCGGTTCTTCTTTTTTATCTAAATCCCATAAATCATCATAAGGTGATTTAGAAACAAAGCTATCCTCTTCTTCTATATCATCTTCATACTCTAGTAAGTTAGGTCTTACTATAGAAGGATCAATGTGCTCTTGAATGGCTAACACAGCATCTAAAAACTGCTCCACTTCATCTTTTCCATAAAGCATCTCATAGTTTGCAATTCGTTCAGCTGTTGCGGTCATACTTTCGACCATATCTCTCCTCGTATTTGAAAAGCGCACATTATTTTTAAAGAAGTCACAATGGGCTAATACGTGGGCTATAATTAATTTATTTTGAGTTAACGAATTCGTATCGAGTAAAAAAGCATAACAAGGATTAGAATTGATAACTAACTCATAAATTTGGCTTAAACCTAAATCATATTGTAGCTTCATTTTATGAAATTGTTTTCCGAAGCTCCAATGGGAGAAACGAGTCGGCATTCCGTATGCACCAATCGTATAAATAATATCAGCAGGGCAAATTTCATAATGCATAGGGAAAAAATCTAATCCAAAATCAATTGCAATTTCTGTAATTTCTTCAATAGCTTTATGAAGCTCTTTTTCCACACCTTTTCCCCCCGTTAAAAAATTCTCGGGCCCTTTTCCCTAAACAGTCGTCTCCTGTTTTTGGAAAAAGTTTTTTAATGCTTCATATACATCTTTCTTTTGTCTTAAAATGTAATGTCGGAACTTTGGATTTTCAATTTTCTTAAATGTTGACATTAACGAAGAATAACGATTATTCGGATTTACTTCCCCGTAGCCAAACATACTTGAAAGTTCCATTAATTCATTTACTAATCTCAAACATTTCTCATTATCCGTTGAGAAATTTTCTCCGTCCGAGAAATGAACAGGGTAAATATTATAGCGAACTGGACTATATTTCTCATCGATTAATTCTAGCGCTTTCGAATAGGCAGAAGAGCAAATAGTTCCTCCGCTTTCACCCTTTGTGAAGAACTCTTCTTCCGTTACAACTTTAGCTTCTGTATGATGGGCAATAAATTCAATTTCAACGGATTGGTACTTCGTTCTTAAAAAGCGCGTCATCCAAAAGAAAAAACTACGAGCGCAAAATTTTTCAAAATTCCCCATCGATCCACTCGTATCCATCATGGCAAGAACAACGGCCCTTGTTTCAGGTTTTGTTACTTCATCCCAAGTTTTAAAACGTAAATCATCGTTATGAATAGGCGCAATTTCCGCTTTTCCTTTCATAGCGTTCCGTTTAATCGCTGTTAATATCGTTCTTTTCTTATCAATGTTGCCCATTAAACCTTTTTTACGAATATCATTGAACTCGATTTTTTCTGTCGTAATATCTGCCATCTCTTTCTTTTCTAAGTTAGGAAGCTCTAATTCTTTGAACAACATATTTTGAACATCTTCTAAACTAACTTCAGCTTCATAGTAATCGTTACCTGGTTGATCACCAGCTTTTTTCCCTTGACCTTGTGCTTCATTTCCAGGTTTACCGTCGCGGGCTACCACATCACCAATTTGACTATCTCCTTGACCTTGACCAACATGTTTCGATTTCCCATAGTTATAACGAATTTTATACTCATCTAATGAACGAATAGGTATTTTTATCACTTCACGACCATTGGACATGATAATACTTTCTTCACTAATTAAATCTGGCAAATTATTTTTTATTGCATCTTTTACTTTTTCCATATGTCGTTGTTGATCTTGGTACCCTTTACGATGGAGTGACCAGTTTTCCTGAGAGACGACAAAGTTTCGATTCTGATTTTCACTCATTTTATCCTCACCCATCTTTGAAATTTCCCATTTTTAAAAGAAGGGAAAATCACTTTTTTTATAATATGCGAATTTTCTGATATATTTCACTACATTTTAATAAAAAAAAGTGAGTGTCCTAAATTTTATGGACACTCCTTCGAATATATACCTTATATTATCTATTTAATAAACTTCCAACATATCTTAACAATTCATTTGCTGAATTAGAATCATAGCCATGTTCATCGATTAACCTTGCTACCACTTCATTAATTTTCTTCAATTGAGATTCATCCGGTGTTTTGGATGAAGTCGTAATTTTCACAACGTCTTTTAAATCAGCAAATAGTTTTTTCTGAATCGCTTCTCGTAATCGCTCGTGGGAATTGTAATCAAAACGTTTCCCTTTACGAGCAAAAGCAGAAAGTCTTATTAAAATTTCTTCACGGAAAGCCCGTTTGGCATTTTCAGATACACCAATTTGCTCTTCGATGGAACGCATTAGTTTTTCATCCGGATTCATCTCTTCTCCAGTAATTGGATCCCGGAGCTTATTTTTATTACAAAAGGCTTCTACGTTATCCAGGTAATTATTCATTAATGTTTTTGCAGACTCTTCATAGGAATATACAAATGCCTTTTGCACTTCATTTTTCGCAATTTCGTCGTATTCTCTTCGGGCAATAGCAATGTAATTCATATATTTTTCCTTATCTTCTTCGGAAATCGATGCGTGCTGGTCTAATCCGTCTTTCAAGGAACGTAAAACGTCTAACGCATTAATTGAAGGTACTTCTTTTCGGATAATAGCGGAAGAAATTCGGTTAATAATATAACGGGGGTCAATCCCATTCATACCTTCATTCGGATATTCCTTTTTCAGTTCCTCCACATCAACGGAGTTAAATCCTTCTACACTTTCTCCATCATACAAACGCATCTTTTTCACAAGATCGATGCCTTGTTTTTTCGGAATTTCTAATCTTGTTAAAACGGAGAATATCGCTGCTGCTCGCAATGCATGAGGGGCGATATGAACATGAGCCATATCACTTTCTCTAATCATTTTTTCGTAAATACGCTCTTCCTCTGAAACTTTTAAATTATACGGAATAGGCATTACGATAATTCTCGAATGCAATGCTTCGTTCTTTTTATTAGAAATGAAAGTACGATATTCCGTTTCATTTGTATGGGCTACAATGAGCTCGTCTGCACTAATGAGCGCAAAACGACCTGCCTTGAAATTTCCTTCCTGAGTTAAAGATAACAAGTGCCATAAAAACTTTTCGTCTAATTTGAGCATTTCTTGGAACTCCATCATCCCACGGTTTGCCTTATTAAGCTCCCCATCAAAACGATACGCCCGTGGATCTGATTCAGAACCATACTCTGCAATTGTTGAGAAGTCAATACTTCCAGTTAAATCAGCAATATCCTGTGATTTCGGATCCGATGGTGTAAATGTCCCAATTCCAACCCGTTTATCTTCAGAGAAAAAGATCCGCTCAACCATAACATCCTCAATACGACCACCGTATTCTTGTTGTAGACGCATTGTATTTAATGGAGATAAACTCCCTTCAATGCGAATTCCATATTCTTCAAAAAACTCGTCTCTTAAATTATGTGGAATGAGATGGAGCGGATCTTCATGCATCGGACATCCTTTGATGGCATAAACTGCCCCTTCTTCTGTCCTAGAGTATTGCTCCAATCCTCTTTTTAATAATGTGACAATCGTGGACTTCCCTCCACTAACAGGCCCCATTAATAATAGAATTCTTTTTCGAACGTCTAATCTTCTTGCTGCTGGGTGGAAATATTCCTCCACTAATCTTTCTAATGCTGTTTCAAGTCCAAAAATTTCTTTTCCAAAGAAATGGTACATTTTTTTACCATCTCTTTCAGCTACACCAGCACTTTTAATCATATTGTATACACGGGAATGGGCTGTTTGAGCAACTTCGGGTCTTTCCTTAACAATCTCTAAGTATTCTGCAAATGTACCTTCCCATTTCAGGCTATCCTCTTCTTCTCTATATTGTCGAACCCTGTTTAAAATATCGATAGTTTTTACCTCCATTCAGGGCGTGTTTTTAACAATGTATGAAGTTAATCCGATAATGATACCGGATACTCGATAATATAATTTTCATTTCCCAACGATTTTTGTCATGTGAAATCCACTATTATCTTAGAAAATAAAAGAGCTTTACTAAATAAATAAAAATTTAGTAAGCTCCAAAAAAATTATTTTATTCTTTTATAAAGGATCCCTAAAGTATTCGGACCACAATGGGTTGAAACGGTACATCCTGCAGTTGTTTCAATCATTTCCTCAAAATCGGCAAATTGACGAATCAATTCTTTTACATTTTCGACAGTGTCAGGTGAACAATGGGAATGGGTGATGAAAATTCGACTCTTATCAATGTTTTCATTGTTTTCCAATCGATCCTTCACATAATTTTCAAGACATCGGTGGAAATTTCCACGGTATTTTTTACCGACCTTCATTTTGCCATCGACTACTTCGATAGAAGGCTTAATTTTTAGTAAAGTGGCTCCAAAGGCTTCAATTCCCGAGCAGCGACCACCTTTTCTTAAATAATCCATTTTATCAATGACAAAACTTGCATCTACCTTTGGTATGATCGCTTCTAAACGTTGACAAATTTCTTCAGGTTTAACGTTATCTTTTGCCATTAAAGCAGCCTCATACACGACATGTCCACTACCAGTTGATAAATTGCTGGAATCAATTACGAAGACATTATCAAAATTAAGGGCAGCCGTTTTAGCATTTTGATAACAGGATGAAAAATCAGACCCTAAACAAATATGTATCACTGCTTCATGAGATGGCGCATGTTGAGCAAAAAAAGTTTCGTACTCAAACGTGTTCACTGCAGCAGTTGTACAAGTTTTCCCTTGTTCCCCTACAAATTCAAAAATTTCTTTAGGAGAAATGTTCACACCATCACGATAATCATCTTCATCAATCAAAACATGGAGAGGCATTAATGTAATATCCAATTCTTCTAAAAGATTCGGAGAAAGATCACATGTACTGTCGGCAGTAATTTTAATCATTTTTGCACCCCTTTTATTTTTTTCTATATTATAACATAATGCCATTTTATTCTATTTAATACGAATTCCTTGTTTTAAATTGAGAGGATATAAAAATGATATTTTTTTGTGAATAATTGTATTTTTCCATTCATATAAATTAGGTGTTACAAAAATCGAAAGGAGGATCATATGTCATCACAGTATAAGTATTGGAAACCTTTTGTTGGACCCTTTGACCCATGTAAACCAATACGAGTCAAAAGTTATTCAACCCCTCCACAACTCTATATAACTTTTCAACCTGTTGGACTTCAACAATTTGAAACACCGCATCAGGCACTAATGCATGGTACACTTTGGCCACAATTATATAGCCCTTACCCGGATCCTATAAAAGGAGGGACATCAAGTGCCTAAGCAAATACCACCAGAATATTATCAATGTCTAGAAGAACTTCAAGCCATTGACTTTGTGTTAGTTGAACTAAACCTCTATTTAAATACTCACCCCCATGACTTTGAAGCAATTAAACAGTTTAATGAAACGGCTCAACGGAGTATGCAATTAAAAGTCGAATTTGAAAAGAGATTTGGCCCACTTATGCATTTTGGAAGAAGTTATTCGAGTTACCCGTGGAGTATTGATGATTCACCTTGGCCATGGCAAGTTTAATGAAAACCTTTCAAAACTCATATAGGAGGAAAAGGATTTCAACATTTCGTCTATAAAAGTTACAAATAGGAATAAGTTGTGAGGGGAGGAGAACGGCCATGTATTATTACGAAAAGAAATTGCAATATCCTGTAAGAGTAAGTACATGTAACCCTATGCTTGCGAAGTTTTTAATTGAACAATATGGTGGTGCAGACGGTGAACTTGCTGCTGCCCTCCGTTACATGAACCAACGTTATACAATCCCTGATAAAGTAATTGGTGTACTTAATGATATTGCGACAGAAGAACTTTCCCACCTCGAGATGATTGCAACGATGGTTTATAAATTAACAAAAGATGCGACACCTGAACAAATGAAAGCGGCTGGATTAGGGGATCACTATGTAAATCATGACCGCGCATTGTTCTATCATGATGCGTCTGGCAATCCATGGACCGCTACTTATATCCAAGCAAAAGGTGACCCGATTGCCGATTTATACGAAGATATCGCCGCTGAAGAAAAGGCAAGGGCAACATACCAATGGATTATTGATGTTTCTGATGATCCGGATTTAAATGATGGATTAAAGTTTTTACGTGAAAGAGAAATTGTCCACTCCCTTCGTTTCAGAGAGGCAGTAGAAATATTAAAAGAAGAACAAGGGAAAAAGAGAATTTTTTAAAATGGCAACCTTGGCTGACCCAAAAAAGCCGAATTGGGTCAGTTTTTTTGTCTTCTAAAAAGACAAGCCATCTAATTGAAAGTCTATTAGGTGTCATAAAGGGAGAAAATAGTCTTGCTAATCTTACTATAGACATGAGAAGATAGTTTCTATGATTTATAGTAGAAAGATTGGTGAACATTAGTGAATTCAAAAGCTTTAATGCTAGGGCTTTTAACTGTATTAATATGGGGTTCTACCTTTGCTGCGAATAGTTTCAGCCTTCGTGGTGGCTATTCTGCAGGACATTTAATTTTATTTCGGTTTATAATTGCTTCTATTATTTTTGGAATAATAGCGTTCATACCAAAGCTGAAATTTCGATTACCTGAAAAAAGGGACATATGGAAAATTGCCCTCCTCGGATGGGTTGGAATTAGCGGCTATCATATTTGTGCTACCTTTGGACAACTTACAATTAGTGCGGGAACCGCGGGTATGCTTATTGGATCCGGTCCTATTTTCACAACGATTTTTGCGATTTTAATATTGAAGGAACGTTTAAGTAAAGTAGGATGGGTTGGTTTAGCTTTTGGATTTATTGGCATCTCCCTCATTGCATTAGGTTCTGGTGATACAACATTCGGCATTGCACCAGGCGTATTTTTAACAATTCTTGCTGCTATTGCAACATCGATCTTTTTCGTTTATCAAAAACCTTTATTTAAAAAATATTCAGCTATTGAATTAACAGCCTATTTTACTTGGGCTGGTACAATACCCTTTCTTATTTTTGCCCCTGGTCTTTTCGAAACGATACAATCGGCTTCTATCGAAGTGAATATGACCGCTTTATATATCGGCATATTCCCAACGGCTGTTGCCTATTTAACATGGGCCATTGCATTATCTCAAGCAAATGCCAGCTCGATTTCAAGTGTTCTTTATTTGGAACCGGTAATTGCGATTATCGTCGCTTGGATTTGGTTAAACGAACTACCAGCTTCCCTCTCTATTATTGGTGGTCTTATCGCCATTTCAAGTGTATTGATTGTGAATTTCTACGGAAAACGAAACGAAATGACACAGGACCATAATAAAATAAAAACAATTCAATAAATGAGAAAACCCGTGATGACAAATAAATCATCACGGGTTTTTACTCAATACAATCTTGTGTTAACTGTTTCGAAATACAAGATAATTTAATAATTGTTTTAAAAAATTCGTTTCATGAGGAATTTCTTTTAAAGCTTCCAAAGCGAAACAATATTGTTCCCACATCGCCTTTTTAGCACCTTCTATTCCTAAAATCGTAACAAAGGTAGATGTTTCATTATCTACATCTTTCCCTACCGGCTTTCCTAATATCGTCGCATCACCTATCCGATCTAGTAAATCATCTTTAATTTGAAAGGCAATTCCCGCATGACGTGCAAATTTTTTCAAACTATTTCTTTCCATTTCAGATGCAT
The DNA here is from genome assembly GCF_038077515.1 of Ureibacillus sp. FSL E2-3493. Classification (NCBI taxonomy): domain Bacteria; kingdom Bacillati; phylum Bacillota; class Bacilli; order Caryophanales; family Caryophanaceae; genus Ureibacillus; species Ureibacillus sp. FSL E2-3493. The sequence goes on from NZ_JBBOPK010000001.1 coordinate 3,014,256, forward strand.
TCGCTAAAATGGCGGGCATCAATAGAGAGGCTTCAAATCCTAAACTTGTTTTATAGAAACCCATCGTATGAAGTTCCTCTAAAGTAAACTTTCTTTCTTTAGATAGTAAATCTAACCCTTGACCTTTACACATGTTTGCTGTCACTTGGGCAGAATAGCGAACCAATTCCAGTACATTACGTGCATCAAAATCCTGTAGTAATGTTTGTTGCTCCATCGCCTTTTGGGTTAAAAATAAACCTGTCAATTCTGCTAACGCAACATTATATATTTCATGTACCGTCGGGCGTCCTCTACGAATCGATGCATCATCTTGGGAAGGTAAATCATCAAAAATGAGAGAAGCCGTATGCATATATTCCAATGAGTTAAAGAGAGGAACGAGGGCGGTTTCTTTTAATCCATACATTTCTACTCCGACAAACCAACTAATGATCGGTCTTAATCTTTTGCCATCTCCTACTAAACTATAATTAGCTGCTTCAATAAGATCATCCTTAAGCAAAAAAGGTTCATCGGCAATTGGTAAATGTTGATTGATTTGCTCTTTTACATCTTTTATCTTTGCTTTAAAATAGTCCCTCTCCTTCCGTTCCCTTTTTAAACTATCAATCATCTGATCACGTAATAGTTTGTCGAAGAAGGCTACATCATCGGCTTTCCCTACTACTCTCTGCAACAAATCCTTTAACTGAGGAATATCTTTAGTAAACATTTCCATCACTTGGCGATATTTCGTATGACCATGTTTTTCTTTAAATCTTTTTAATCCATTAATAGCACGTTTTAATATAACGTCCTTCGTTTTAACGTCAGCGTGATAAACACGATGAATTAAATTCATTATAACAGCCCAATACATTTCGAAAGGGTTAATCAAATCCCTTCTCTTGTCATAGTGCGTCATGTAATAAGTGTAAGGGGTAACTGCACCCATTTCTAAATCCTCAAACATATCAGCAAAGTCATCTGCCAATTGATTATATATACCATATAAAAAGGTTCGTTGTTCAAAGTCTTCATCCGTTTCTTGAATAACAGCCCTAGCAATTAATCGAGAGGAAGAGGATTTTAAAATAATCGGTATATAAAGTTCCTCGTTAGAGTAATTAGTAAAATCTAAGTCCTTCCTTCGATCTACTTCTTGGGATTGAAAAAATATATAGGCTTGTTGAAAAAATTTATCAGATTTTTGATGGGACTGAATGAATTCGAAGGCTTCCTTTAGCTCTTGATGGATAAATCCTATAAACTCAAGGGTTTCTTTTGACCAACTTCTTTCATTTAAAGGAGGGACCGTTCCAGTAAGGAGTGAGGTTCGGATTAATTGTGAGTATTGGGCTTTTTCTTTTACAGACAATAAATTCGAATCCAGGAGGTCATCTATGAAAGGATAAGTTAAACCATAGGAATAACCTAATCGTATTGCATCTTCTAATTTATTTATACGTTCCGCTGAGGATACTTGGTCATCCAGTTCATCCATTGTATGCATTAGTACGCCAGCAATAATTTTAACAAGCTTTCGTTCGGCATTAACCGCATCTAGTTTTTCTGGAATTTTTGTGGCAACTTTATTTAACTTGTTAATAAGCCAATCTACCACTACTTCTATTTGTTCTTCTTTAGCTTTTTTAATGATCCAATCAAAGGTAAATAATTCATTTTCATTATTTTTTGTCGATAAAAGTAACTGTTCCTTTACTTGCTCTACTACTCGATTGATTTTTAAATTTGTCGTTGGATCATCCAAGGTTTTACCTAAATCACGTAAATATATATACGAAATGCTTCGGTTTAAATAATCGTCTAATTGATTCGTATAATCTAACCATTTTATATAACGTACGCTATCCTTTGAATTTGGTTTTCTTTTTTTCAGAGAGAATAAAGTAAAGAGTTTAGAAGAATGAATATGATTTTTTCCCCACCAATGAAAGTCATCAACTAAAGTGTCTAAATAGGACTTGTCGATAACTTCTTTATAAAGCACATTAAAATATTGCCTTGCTTCCTCTTCTGCCTGCTGATAATATTGATCAGCACTCATTACATCATTTTTCATTTCTAATCACCTTTACTCTTTAATCTCTTTAGTGTTTGAAGGAAACATCCAAATCCTATATTTTGCAAACCATCTTTCCTAAAAAGGAATAGTTACATCATAAAAGTTTACACACTTTGTAGCAAATATATGGGCTTTCAGGAAATTCGGTAGTACAACGAAATTTACGTTGTCAGGAGGCATTTAACAATGAAGAAACGGATTACAAAACATTTACGTTCTTCATAATTAGAGGCTCACATAGATGAGCCTCTAATTATTATTTTAATACATTATCAACCTGTCTTCTCCATATCATATGATGTTCTCCTTCACCCCAATAATCTTTTAAAAGAATATTCGGATTTCCAAACTTATTCGTCCACATTTGTTGCGCTTCTTTATACCCACTATCAAAGCAAAACTCTTTAATTCCTTTACTTTTCAATACTTGAAAAATACCTTGTAAAAGTTTACTGCCAATCCCTTGTTTTTGATAATTAGGATGCACATACAAAGATCCAACTTCCGGTAAATGTTGATACTCTTCATTTGTTTCCTTTACTATTAAAGGACTAACAGGTCCATATTCGATAGAACCGATGATTTGATTTTCCCCAAAGGCCAATAAAAAATAACGTTCCTTACCATTAGATAAAATTGCATCTTCTAAATACTTTTTCTTCGTCTCAATTTCCCTTTCAATATCATCTTTTAAATGAGCGATTCCTTCTCTTTCAAAAGTATGGGTAATTACAAATCGATAGAATTCATGCAGATATTCCAGATCTTCTGAGTGGATTTCTCGAATGACAAGATTATTCAACTTGAACACCTCAAAGTTCCATTATTTTACTTTACTGTAATATCCCCATTATCAGATGTCAATTCTACCACTGTGTTCCCATTACCGAAGGTCGTTTCTTTATTGTCTTTACCGAAAACACTCACTTTACCATGATCCGTCTTTACATCAATGAAAAGATTGGACGGTTCTTTCTTTGTTTCAATATTAATTGAACCGTTATCCGTTTTTAACTCCATTGCTTCCTCTAACACGTTAGTGTAAATCGAAATATCACCATTATCTGACTCGCCTTCAATTGTGCCGATACTATTTTTAATGATGATATCTCCATTATTCAATTCAGTAGTAATGACTTTACTCGTTATTTCCTCAAGAACCATATCTCCATTGTCTGCTTCGCCAATAAAATCTTCTACTTCCATCTTCTTTGCCTCGATATTTCCATTATCTGTTTCTCCGATAAAGTTCTCTACTTTCACATTTTCTACTAAAATATCCCCGTTATCAGTCGTTGCATTAATTTCTTTTAACTCTTTTTCCGGTAACAATACATTAACCGTTGGTGTATCCGCAAAAAAATTAAAGAAGAATTTTTTATACCATTTTCGATCAACATCGATTTTTAATGTATTTCCCCTTACGTCTACATCAAGTTTATAACGATTTTTTTCATTATTCATTAGTTGAACTGTCGTTGTATCACTATTTGTAGGTTGGATATTTATGTGCACATTATCAGAGTCAACTTCGACATGAGTATAATCTTTACTCATTTTTACTTCATCTTCCGAATTTCGATTTGAAAAAACATTAAACAAAACGACCGCCACAATGGCAATTAATAAAATACCAATCGCAAATTTTTTATTCAAAATATTCTTCTTCCCTTCCTCTTTCATCACTTTAACTTTATGATACCGGATTAATCGAAAGAAAATAGTGACCCTAAACTGTAATTTTTTCTAAGTCTTAAGACGTAGCATCGTGTAATGACATCAACATATTTTCTATTCAATTGAACATCCTAAAGAAAATGGGTTTTAAGGAGTGTCTTCCATGAAATTATTTCAAGTTCGAAAGGGACAATTTGTTTATTATGAAAATGAATTGCATAGAGTTTATGCTGTAAAACCAATGTATAAAAAATCCGTTCATTTAATTCGACTTCGCGATTTAACACAACATTTATCTAGTGCAGCTGAAGTTGAACGATACCAACCGAAAGAATTAGATAGTTTTATTTTCAATAAAAAAGTTTATACCCTTTCAAAGGATAGGAGAGCCGAAGTCGGGGATTATATATTAATTACAAACCCTACCCCAGATTATTTAGATCACTATTCTTTAAATGAAATTGAAGTTGTTGCAACCGTTGAAAATAAAGGCGTTATTACAAATAATTCGAACGGAATTCGTCACCATGAATATTTATTAATGGTGCCAGGACGACATGAAAAAAGTAATCCGATTGAATATCGCGATAAAGGAAGTAATGAAGATATTCCCCTTAATGGTAATGAATCAGAGAATATCGGAGTTGATGACCTCCTTCCGATAGTAGGGGATGTGTATAAAAAAAATGATAAAGAAACTACCTTAGAAGCAATGGTCATCGGTATTGAAGGTAGTACGGTTTTTCTCGGCAATGGACAAAGCCTACATCAAGATGAATTAATGGATACAGAAAAGTGGCTTTTTCTTTATCATTTAGGTGACAAATAATTTTGTTCCTTACTCACTATATGAACATACATCAAGAAGTAAACGGAGGATTTTCATGATTGGAAAGCTAAAAGAAAATAGCGTCTTTATTATTTCCTTAATACTCACATTACTCTTTATCATTTGGGGAGTGTTTTTCACCGAAAACTTAACGAAGGTTACGAATATTATTTATAACGGAACAATTAATAATTTAGGATGGGTCTATATTGGAGCTACTTTCTTCTTCGTTGTTTTTTCCATCTATTTACTTTTTTCAAAATTTGGCCATATAAGGCTCGGAAAAGCAACGGATCGTCCCGATTTTAAAACACCTTCCTGGCTTGCTATGTTATTTGGAGCTGGTATGGGGATTGGGATCGTCTATTGGAGTGTGGCTGAGCCAGTAACCCACTTTACAACACCTCCCTTCGGTGAAGGATATACGATTGATTCCGCGAATACGGCCATGTCTTATACGTTTTTTCACTGGGGACTTCATCCATGGGCCATTTACACAGTTATCGGATTAGCCCTTGCCTTCTTTCAATATAATAAAAGACTTCCTGCAGTAAAGTGTACCCTTTGTAAAGGACATTTTTAAAAAAGGCTTTTAAGCAACTTGAAGAAGATGGTGACTGTATTGTGCAGGCGTCATCTTTTTTAAGTTCCATTGACCTCGGTAATGATTGTAATAAGTCATATAACTCTTAATCTCTCTTTTTACTTCTTCTAATGTTTCACACGATTTAAAGTCTGTTTCATCTTTAAAATGACCAAAAAACGATTCTTGTGGGGCATTATCCCAACAGTTTCCACGACGTGACATAGATTGCTCTAGTCCCATTTTCTTTACCATCTTTTGAAATTGGGGGCTGGTATAGTGGAACCCTTGATCAGAGTGAATGAATGCGCCATCGGCCAATTTTATCCCATTCTTTTTCAACATCTTTAATGTATTTAATGCAATATCTAGTGTAATTTTATCCGATGTCTCATATGCTAAAATTTCATTGGTTTCGGCATCTTTTATAGCGGATAAGTAGGCACGTTTTCCTTTTCCATAACTCAAATATGTAATGTCTGTTAATAATACTTTTCTAGCGATTCCTTGCTTAAATTTACGGTTTAATAGATTTGGTAAAGTTCTATGTTCTTTCGTTGCTTTGGCCATTCTTCGATATGGATTTGCTTTTCGAATGGGGCAGATGATTTGAAACTTTTTCATGATACGACGAATTCGCTTTAGGTTATATGTAATTTGATACTGATTTTCTAACGTCATTTTAATTTGACGTGCACCTTTCTTACGACCACGGAAATTGAACGCTTTTAAAATGATTTCTTTGACTGTCTCATCTGCCTGATCACTAGCTTGTCTACTAAGTTGTGCTTCTTCTGAAAAATAACGATAGTAGCCCGATCGAGAGACTCCAACTAATTTACAAAGGTAGCTTACCATTCTTTTTAAGCGGTGTTTTTCTATCACATACTGGATCAACTGAAATTTTTGTTCCGCTGTTAATTTCTCTTTTTCTTTATCAACAACCTTTCTGCTAAATCGATCTTTTTTAGTAGTTCATTTTCTGCACGTAATAATGCATTTTGCGCCTCTAACCTTGCGTACTTTTCTTCTATACTTAATTCTCGCTCAAGTGGACGTCCTGAAGAGTGTTTACGTGTATCCACAAGCCCAGCTACACCATTCTTTTGATAAGCAGCACGCCATCGCTCTAAAGCAGACTTTGCACGTTTTTTACCTACGATATCAATATCAAATCCTGCATCTTCAAAAATTTGAAGTGGAAATTTCCCTTCCTCATATTCTTTAATGGCTCTTGCTTTAAATTCATCTGTATATGTTATTGCTTTTTCACTCACTGCTTTTACATAAGGATGTTTCTTGAGTAATTTCTGTTCTTGATCTGTAAATAACTTTTTCGACATGTTCTTCCGCTCCATCAACCATTTATTTTATTTCATTATAAATAAAAGTACCCTATAAGAGAGACCTTTTTTCAAGTGTCTTTCTTATAGGGTACATTTTACAGCAATTAGCTCTGTTTTTTATCCATTGCTAGGTGACCGCATATATGGTCCTTTAGGGAAAACGATTGATATTCTTTCTGTTTTTGCTACAGTTTTTGGTATTGCAACATCCCTTGGACTAGGTGCATTACAAGTAACGGCCGGTATGCATTCTATTTTTAATGTCCCAAATACATTACTTATTCAAATCATCGTTATTGTTGTTGCTACAATTATTTTCCTTATTTCAATTAATACAGGTTTAGAAAAAGGGATTCAATATTTATCAAACGGTGCGATGATAATATCTTTTGCCATTTTAATATTGCTATTAATTGTCGGTCCTACATTAACGATTATTAAAGTATTTTTTAATACAACTGGAATGTATCTAAACGACTTTATACAAATGAGTTTACGATTAAAACCATTTGGTGAAGGGGAATGGATTGCAAGTTGGACACTATTCTATTGGGCATGGTGGATTGCTTGGGCTCCATTTGTGGGCATGTTTATTGCCCGTATTTCAAGGGGGAGAACGATTAAAGAATTTGTTATCGGAGTACTTATTGTCCCTACCCTTGGAACATGTATTTGGATGTCTATTTTTGGAGGTTCTGCTCTAGATTTAGTTGTCCATTCAGATAACCATGATTTAGCAGAATTTATTGCAGATAATGTGTCTTTAGCGATTTTTACTTTCTTTGAACATTTACCTTTAAGTTCCTTTTTAAGCATTTTAGGATTTGCCCTTGTTGCGATCTACTACGTTACAGTTGCTGATACAGCAACCTTCGTTTTAGGGATGTTAAGTGAGGGCGGTACTTTAAACCCTTCGAACAAAATTAAAATGACTTGGGGAATTATCCAATCAGCTGTTGCGGCCGTATTGCTCATTTCTGGTGGATTGGAAGTATTGCAGACAGCATCCATCGTCGCCGCTTTACCATTTGCTATTATTATGTTGTTTATGTCCTATTCATTACTGAAAGGGTTAAAAGGCGAATTAGATGTTCAACGAAGGAAATCAAGGGGAAAGAATAATGCATAAAAAAAGCTGTCCAAAAATATATGTATTTGGACAGCTCTTTCTATTATTCAGGTTTTCCAGCTGCTTCCCAACGACTAATTTCTTCTCTAACCATCGGAGCAACTTCTTTACCTAAAAGTTCAATTGCTTTCATAACATCTTCATGGGGCATTGAACCAACTGGGCAATGTAACATGAAACGTGTTATCCCCACTTTTTTACGAAGGAAAATGATTTTCTCAGCTACTGTTTTTGCATCTCCTACATATAATGCCCCTTCTAAACTACGGGCGTAGTCAAAGGTTTCCCGGGTATATGGACCCCATCCACGCTCTCTACCTAACACATTCATTGCTCTTTGTGTTGGTGGGAAGAATTTTTCCACCGCTACATCTGTACTTTCAGCAACAAAGCCATGGGAATGGGAAGCAACTGTTAACTTTGAAATATCATGTCCTGCTTCTTCTGCAGCTCGATAATACAATTTCACAAGGTTCGCAAACTGTAATGGACTTCCACCAATGATAGCTAAAACTAATGGTAAGCCAAGTACTCCTGCACGAACAACCGACTGAGGTGTCCCACCACTTGCAATCCAAACCGGTAATGGATCTTGAACAGGACGAGGATAAACTCCTCGATTAACGATATCAGGGCGATGTTTACCACTCCAGTTAATAACTTCTTTTTCTCTTATCTGTAATAATAAATCTAATTTTTCCTCATATAATTCATCATAATCTTTCAAATCGTAGCCAAATAAAGGGAAGGATTCAATGAACGAACCACGACCTGCCATAATTTCCGCTCGTCCACTGGAAATGGCATCAACCGTTGAAAATTCTTGGAACACCCGTACAGGATCATCCGAAGATAAAACTGTAACAGCACTCGTTAATCGAATATGCTTTGTTTGAGAGGCTGCAGCTGCAAGTAAAACCGCTGGAGCTGAACAAGCATAATCTTTTCGGTGATGTTCGCCAACCCCAAATACATCTAGTCCTACTTGATCTGCTAACACAATTTCTTCGACAACTTCTCTTATACGTTCTGCATGACTAATTACTTTCCCTGTATTCACATCAGGTGTTGTTTCTACAAAGGTTGTTAAACCAATTTCCATTTATTCCACTCCTCTATGTACTTATACCGTCCATTTTAAAAAGTAAAGTAGGTTTTTTAAACTATTCCGACTTCATCATACATGAGAATTGGATTATGTTTCAATTTTTCCGATTTTGTTATGAAACTTTTAGAAAAATGAATGGACTATTCATAATAAATATTTCGTTTTAAAAGCTTCAATTGGACAAGGTTTCCCGAAATAAAACCCTTGTATATAATGACAATTCAGTTCAAGCAAATAGTTCAATTCCTCTTTTGTTTCGACTCCTTCCGCTATCACTTCTAATTTAATTGTTGAGCCATCTTAATCATCGCTGCAGTTATACTGGCGTTTTCCGATTCAGAAGAAATGTTTTGAATAAATGAACGGTCGATTTTAATCCCATCCAAATGGAAGGTTTTTAAATAATGAAAAGATGAATAACCCGTTCCAAAATCATCAATATAAATTTTAACGCCTAACTCCTTTAACTCTCTTAATGTTTGAAAGCACGTTTTCTTCATTCCTCATGATTGAGTTTTCCGTAATCTCTATTTCTAACCATTTTCCTTCTAAATGGAACTCTCAAGCAATTGTCGTATTTCTTTTGAAAACTCTTTTTGTAGCTAATCGGAATAATGGAAAGACCTTTTTCCCGCCACTTTAACCAACTGTTCACAAACTTTTCTTTTTATCCATTTGCCTAATGGAATAATTAACCCTGTTTCTTCTGCCATTGGAATAAAATCACTCGGTGAAATGAGTCCTAGTTGAGGATGTTTCCAACGTATTAATGCTTCAGCACTAATTATCTTTCCTGTTAAGGCATCCACTTTCGGTTGTAAGTAGACTGTAAATTCATTATTTAAAATTGCTTTTCTTAAGTCTCTTTCTAACAAAAATGATTGATAATTTTGTTTAATCATCGAATGGTCATAGACTTGGTACATATTACGACCAAGTTCTTTTGCACGGTATAAAGCGATATCTGCCTTTTTCATCAAATCTACAACGTCAATTCCTGCCGATGGATAAAAACTAATTCCCATACTCGCTGTTATTAAAAGTTCTAACCCTTCTATATAGATAGGTTTTGTTAAATTTTGCAAAAATGTCTCAGCTAATTGAAATACGGACGTTTCCGATTCCACATCTGTACATAAAATAGTAAACTCATCCCCACCCATACGAGCGGCAAAATGGTTTTCTTGGTTAATATTATTTAATATTCTCTTCCCAATTTCTTTTAACAATTCATCCCCAATAAAATGACCTAACGTATCATTAATCAATTTAAAACGATCTAAATCAATAAACATAACCGCAAGTTTTTTATTAATTCGACTCGCTTCTTGGATGGAATCCTTCATTTTTTGCTCAATCCATCTTCGATTAAAAAGGGTAGTCAGTTCATCGTGATGGGCTAAATAAGCATTTAAATCTTGTATTCTTTTTTGTTCCGTTATATCTTTTCCTATTAGATAAGCACCTACAATAATATTATCTACAATAATTGGAAAAAAAGTTGCGCTAAAAAACATTTTCTCATTCTGTTTCGATAAAACATCAAGCTCAAAATGTTTAAAATTCCCCTTGAGGGCTTGATCTAAAAACTCATTTAAATTAGGAACATATTGTTCTATAACGTTTTTTTCTAACTTCAAAAAATCAACCTTTTTATTCGTTAACTCAAAAAGCTCCTTCGCTTTGAAATTCATATTAATGATTTGACCAAATTGATTAAAAATAATGAGATAATCTTGACTAAAATTTAATAATGAATTCATTTGCTCTTGATTCACTTGAAGTTCTTTTTGGATAGACCTTAATTCTGAGATATCGAGCACTGTACCTAAAATTTCGGTAACAACATGAGCCGTTTTAATTGGAGTAATATCGATAAATAATCGCTTACCTTTCAACTCGATTTCATAATTTACCCGTTCACCTTGAAATGCTTTTTCATAATGTAATTGCTTTATATTCGCGATTTCTTCAGTAAAAACTTCGTGGGGAGAATGGTTTAGAATAATATCTTCACCTGCTCCAATTTCCTCCATTAACTTACCAATAGCAACTGTATAAAAGAGTTTTCCATCATCATTCTTTTTCATTGTAAAAATACCGTTTTGTATATTTTTCAATGTTTTAATAAAATTAATTTTTGAATCGACCATTTCTTTATATTTTTGTTCTTCATTGTTTCTAAAAGATTGTTCTTCCGTTTTTACTAAATCACGATATTGTTTGTCCATCGTTGCCCCACCAAATTTTCAAGTTATAATTATTTTAATGATACTTATTTTTATTATTAAAGTCACACTGAACTTCGTTGAAATTCCCTCTTTTTAAGTAAAAAAAGTGACCAATACCATTGGCCACTTTAAAAGTACTATGAATGGGGGTAAACGGAACATATTTAACTTCCTTTTGCCGCCTTTACTTTGCTCATTAAATACTCTACAAACACATCATCCCTTGCTAACCAAGCTTCGTAATTCCTTTTTAAAAAGTTCTCACATTCACTATAAGTAGAAAAAGTTAGATCTAATACTTCTCCATTTTTTTCAATCAACCATTGTTCATCCTTCATAGTTAGCAAGAAAATATCTTCCCGTCGATTTATATAGAGGGAACCAAATTCAGATTCCATCAAATTGTAACGATTTCTTTTGGCATCTTCATGGAGCGGATCTAAATGGAACGTATTTAAGACAAAATGTTTATATGCTTCCTCGGTCAACGAACTGCCTGAAGCTTTTTGGTGACCTCCACCCCCATAACGTCCTGCAATTTCTGAAACATCCACATCATCACGATTTGTACGGAATGATATTCTTTTCCCGCCCATATTTAATATGGCAATGTAATCAAGATGGGGATGTTCCTTTGCTAATTCGTTCCCTACTTCGGAATGATAAGATTCAGCATAAACAACGCCAGCGTAAAACTTTCCAACTAATGCTTGTACAATCTCCCTTTTTTTCCTTCTTATATAGCGTTCAATTTTATCTTCTTCCATATTCAGCAACTTCTTTTCGAAGTCATCGAAGTCAAAATGGTCACTTGTACGAAGACGTTCAATCATTTTCAGTTCAAATTCGTCGATAGATACGAGAAAAAAAGGGAATTTAATGAATGGGCTTTATGATTTTCATTTTTTTCCCATTCCCATGTATCATATTGTCTTACAAGTTCAACAAATTCAGAAATAGCAGCACTTTCTTCTAAATGTTGATGGTAAACAAGATATTGATAAAATAAAGAAGTAGCAGAAGTTAACTTTCCACTTTCCTCCTCTACAACAACGTATCCCCATTCATAATCATTTAAATGTAAAGCGGTTTTGTGATGATCAATTAATTGGACATTCCCATGTTCTTTGTAATAACTTGTTAAACGTTTTTCATTCTCTTCATTAGGAGATAAATCCGTAATGAGTAAAAATGTATCTGGTGAATCATTTTCTAGAAAGTATTCAATTTCTCTATTAAGAGAAGATACTGAATTGTATCTCACTTTCACATCTTGACCAAAAGCAAGCTTCGCTAAAATACCACAGCCTACCCCATCCAAATCGTTATGGGACAATAATTTATACATACCACTTCACCTCAAATTGTAGTATGGATATTTAAATGCTATTTCATAATTTTCCTTCAGCAATTTTTTCAAGAAATTACTATGTAATCAACATTAATAGTTCTGTTGTCATTGACCTCTTTTCAACTTTTTCATAAACTACTATGAAATAATTTTGAAGGAGGTCTAGGAATGACTAAAAGTAGAAATCGTAATCCATCTCGTTATCCTGACCAAATTCAACAAGAAAAGATAGATGCGCTGAAAACCGATATTTTCATTGCAAAACTTGGTGCTATTGGCGGACTCATTTCAACTGTGGGAGGCATTATTTCTACTACAGCATCTTTCCTGGCCGTTCGAGATTTATTAGAAGACCTCGAAGAATATAAAAGTGAAGTAATTGCCAATAATTCGAATAGAAATATAGGTAGTAGTTATTATAACGATGCCAATGAAAGAATTGAAAACTTAGAAAAGCAAATGGAATATTTACTAAAAGAACTTGAAAAATTGAAAAGAACATAAAAACTCCACACAAGCATTTACTTATGTGGAGTATTGAACATTAGTTTAAAGAATATTTACCGAATCCATCGGAGCCCTCTCCAAATTGAATCGTGCTACCTTCTGGGATAAAATCAACTGCCTTTTTTGATGTTTCAAAAATAACATTTGAATTTAAAGGAAGTTCAGCAAATCTCCAGTTACCATCAGCAGTTGGATCAATGGTTTTATTTTGAATGATATAGTCAATAATCGCTTGACGATTTTCATCCGGATAAACTTCTACATATGATGCGTTTCGCACCCCTGGGAATGTTCCATTTGCACGATAATTATTTGTTGCTACGATAAATTCCTGTTCTAAATCAATTGGTTCGCCATTATATTGTAAATTTACAATACGACTTGCTTCTGGATGAATTAAATTTCCATCCGGATCATATTTTGCAGGTTGAGTTACATCAATTTCGTAAGTTACTCCATCAATAACATCATAATTGTAAGAACGGAAATTCGTATTAATTAGTTGTTGCTCATCTGTACTATTTGAGTCGATTTGATTGAATTGACCTGCAGACATTTCAAGCCATTCTTTTACATCAGCACCCGTAACTTTAAGGATTGCCAATGTATTATCATATAAATATAAATCGGCTACGTTTTTAATCGCAAGTTCACCGCTCGGAACAAATGTATAATATTCTGGATCACTGCGAGTTCCCGCTTTAAATGGTGCACCTGCTGATAATACTGGAAGATTTTCAAATTCCGTTCCTTTGATTTTCTCCTTCACATAAAGACTTTGAGCATCTGTTACAATTTGAATCGATGGGTCATCTAACACTTGTGAGAAATAACTATGGATATCAGCTGTTGTTTGCCCTACTGGTTGTCGAACATAATTTATCGTCCCATCATGGGCTTCTTTCACCGCTTCCGCCACATCTTGATCTACGTCAGATGAATCAGCAGCAATTTTGCGAACTTCCCCTGTTCCATTAACAACTTTCCAATCCTTACCTTTTTTCTCCAACGTTAAATCAATCACACCTAAATGACTTCCGTATTTACCTGGCATAACAACAGGAACACCATTCATCGTTCCTTCTTCTACATTGACACCAGTTAATGATGCATCCACATCTCCAGGAAATACTTGGTGGGCATGACCTGAAATGATTGCATCTACACCTTTTACTTTAGATAACAAATAAGTGACATCTTCTTCCCCTTCAGTATGTGTCATATCACCCATACCAGAGTGGGAAAGAACGACAATTACATCTGCCCCTTCTTTTTCCATGTCAGAAACAACATTTTCAACTGCATGTACTGAGTCATCTACCGTCACTTGTCCAAGTAAGTGAGACTTGTCCCAATTTAAAATTTGAGGTGGAACAATACCTGTTACACCAACTTTGACTGTAGACTCTTTGCCTTTTTCATCTACAACTTCTTTTTCAATAATGACATATGGCGTATACATATAATCACCTGTACTTGCATCACGTACATTCGCATTAACAAATGGGAAATCAGCATCATCATAAACTTCATCTAAATAATCTAATCCATAATTAAATTCATGGTTCCCAAGAGTCGATGCATCATAATCTAACAGTTCCATTGCCGTTATCGATGGATGTTCTTCCCCTTCTTCTAAAACATCAACCGATTGTTTATAAGAACCTAATGGAGTTCCTTGAATCGTATCACCATTATCAAATAATAATGTGTTGCTATTTTCTTTACGCGCTTCTTTAATTAATGTTGCTGTTTTAACAAGACCTAAACTGTTCGATTCAGTATCTTTGTAGTAGTCATAATTCATTAAATTTGTATGAATGTCTGATGTACCTAAAATACGTAAATCAACGGTTGTTTTATATTCTTCAAGAAAAGCGTTTAATAGTTGATATAATTGATATTCAGAAATGACATTTTTCGGTTTTAACGTTTTTCCTTCAAAACTATTTAAAAACCCATATTCAACCGCTTTTGCAAATTCATCACGATTTTCTTTTTTAATTGCATGATAATCTTTATATTTCTTTAAAGTATCTTCTGAGTACGTTTTGTCATCATCTAGCATATGAACAAGGCTGACAACGGCTTCCTCTAAGGTCATTTTTCCCTCTGGTGCAAAACGTTTATCCGTCTTTCCTTCGATGAGTTGTAATTCAATTGCTTTTTCAATATACGGTTTTAAAGAATCAGGAACATCTTTAAAGTTAACCGTTTTGCCTGAACCTAATTCTACATCCATAGCTTCAATAACTGTTTTTACATATTCGCCACGTGTTACCTCATCTACTTTTTTAGCACTTGCTTGTTCAATATTTGTCATACCGACAACAGCTATCGATAAAGCTAAGGCAGAGGCGGAAACTTTCTTCCACATTAAAACTCATCTCCCATTTATAAGACTTTTCAAACAATTAAATAATATCAAAAAGTAAGATATAAATATACTTATTTATTAATATTTAACAGTTTTATAATATTGTTTGCTATCTAGCAATAATCGTCTCAAAAATGGGGCAATATTATATGTATCATTTTTAAAGGCTGACACAAAAAATGAAGTTTTTTGTATCAGCCCCCAGTCACTCTAAATTTTCAATTATTGTCCAGAACGTCCTTTTAATTGTGACTCTGCCATTTGAACAAGACGTTTTGTAATTTCACCACCAACTGAACCATTCGCGCGTGAAGCATCTTCAGGTCCAAGGTTCACACCAAATTCTTGTGCGATTTCATATTTCATTTGATCCATTGCAGCTTGTGCACCAGGAAACAGTAGTTTATTTGAACTTCTATTAGAAGCCATTTTCTTCACCTCCTTGTGATATTAGAATGTTCCAGGTGCGCTAATTAATACTGTGATAAATCATTCCACCAAAGTATCAATTTCCCTCGTATACTTTCATACTAATTTTGTCAAAAAAATTTACATGTAAATAAAATCAAAAGGTCATAATAAAATTCAAATAACAATTACATGTCTTTTTTATTCGTTTTATGACGGAAATTTCACTAAATAAATGTTTAATTTCAAGGCTTATTAATAAAACCACGTTGAAATAGCTTTTCAAAATCTTTATATGGTAGATGAAAAAAATGACAGTTAAAGTATTGCAATCTTACGTTTAAACATGTATGATTTTAATAATTAAATATTCACTTATTTCAATTACCTTTTGAAGTAAGGATAGAGGAGCAAAGACCATCAGTACGCAATTTGAGGATAATGAGATCCTATGACAATTGTGGAAAGGGGAATTTGCCGAAGCTTTTGAGAGCCTCATTATCTCGAAGCTGGTTCTGTTATTGAACAAATGCAGGACTGTCATATAGGTTTCTATATGGAGGGCTATCTTACGCAAAGAAATGAAGTTTATTTCTACGCAACAACGATCCCTCGTTGTTGCTTTTTTGCGTTTACTTAACTTAACGCCCTTCTCCCTCTATTTTCTAATAAAATATAAGGATGTGGAGAAGTATGAATTTCGGAAAAATTTTAACTGCTATGGTGACTCCCTTTAATGAACGGGAAGAAATTGATTGGGTGGCTACCGAAAACTTAATTAATTATTTGCTTGCCAACGGTACAGATGCTTTAGTCATTTCAGGTACGACTGGAGAATCCCCAACTTTATCAGAAGATGAAAAGGTAGAATTATTTAAATTTACTGTGAAGGTTGTAGATGGGAGAGTTCCGATTATTGCCGGTACAGGTTCTTACAACACAAAAGCCTCGATTGAATTAACAAAACAGGCTGAAAACGTTGGTGTGGATGGCATCATGTTAGTAGCTCCATACTATAACAAACCTTCTCAAGAAGGATTGTATCGACACTTCAAAGCAATTGCAGATGAAACATCCTTACCAATCATTCTATACAATGTACCTGGTCGCAGCATTGTAAGTCTTTCAGTTGAAACGATTGTTCGTCTTTCAGCAATACCAAATATCGTTGCGATTAAAGAAGCTAGTGGTAATTTAGATGCAATGGCTGAAATTATCGAAAAAACACCTAGTAATTTTTCATTATATAGCGGGGATGATGGCTTAACATTACCTGTCTTATCCATTGGAGGAGCTGGTGTCATTTCAGTGGCGTCTCATATTATTGGTCAAGAGATGCAAGCGATGATTAAAAAATTCCTAATCGGGAACTTAAGTGAAGCAGCAAAGGACCATCGTAAATTGTTACCTATCATGAAAGTACTTTTTGCTACTCCTAATCCGACTTCAGTAAAAGCAGCTTTAAATTTAAACGGAATTCCGGTTGGTGGTGTACGTTTACCAATGGTGCCACTAAACAAATTAGAACTCGATTCATTGAAAGAGGTTTTAAATACTCAACATAAAGTCATTTCTTAAATAATCGATTATTCCAAAGTTTCCAAAGAGATCGTCTTCCAATTGACGATCTCTTTTCTATTACATATGTTTTAACTTCCCCTCCATCTATTTACTTTTTGACAGAAGTTTGAGTAACATGTCTGTTATTAGAATTATGTACCAAATATAACACTTTCCTCCATTCCTTCCTATATTTTATATCAAAATATTTCACAGTGTATTCCCATGCAAAGCAATCTGAAGAAAATATACTTTTAACAACAGAAAAACAAATAGTACATTCCCTATTATTAATGGAAGTAATCCCTTCATTCTAATGGGAGTAAAATACGGCGAACTTATTAAAAAATAAAAAAAGGCACTGTAAATAAACAGTGCGATGACCATTCATTATTCCTCTTTAATAAACCGTACTTCATCATATCCACAAGACTTACAAACCATTAAATGGGGACAAATTTGATCTTTTGCCGTATTAGGATAACCATCTCCCATTTTGACCGTTTCTTCATCATTATAGTGTCCATAAGGATCCAAATAATCAGACACTTTCCCTGAATCCTCTAATGTCGTATGACATTTTGGGCAATTTACTTCTAACGTTTTTAATGAATTACATAAAGGACATATAGCCATTCGTATCACTCCTTTGCATTATAGTATCCATATTTTTGCTAATACTATGTAAACGCACCTTAAATAGAAACCCATTTTGAATAACATGACATTTTCTACATGAAATTGGGCAATCTAAAGGACAGCTAAAAGTAATGGAGGAAATCAGGATGAAAAAGGAAGAGAAACTAAATGAAGAAGCTGCATTAAATAACAACTTAGACTCAGCTACTTTAAGAGCGAACATGGAAATTGCTAAAGAACACGTACAAGCAAAAGCAACAAAAACTGCAACTCAAAAAAAAGAATAATACAAATCGGTTCTAACTTCATTTCGAAGAAGGTAACAATAAACTTTGTTTATGTTGCCTTTTTATTTTATGCGAAAACGATATAGTGAGTTAAAATCGGTATTACACTTTATAAACCCATAGCATTTAAATTATGTAATTTATTTAGTTCGATCCATAGTATTGTTTTAAAATAACCACTTCCCTTATATGAATCCCCTTAAGATATTAACTATCATTGATAAAAGAGGGTTTAACCCGCTCCGAAATAGCATTGGAAAATGTGTTAATATTTTAAGAGATTGAAAATTCAATAAAAGGGGTGTTCGTTGATGAATACATACAAAATCGCTGTTATTCCTGGGGATGGTATTGGAAAAGAAGTCGTTCCAGCAGCTATCGAAGTATTGGATAGTATTGCAAAGTTGGACGGCAGCTTCAAGTTCGAATGGACTTATTTTCCTTGGGGTTGTGATTACTATTTAGAACATGGTGAAATGATGCCTGAGGATGGATTAGAAACATTAAAACAATATGATCAAATTTTTTTAGGGGCGGTCGGCATGCCCGAACTTGTACCTGATCATATTTCACTTTGGGGTCTTCTTATTAAAATACGCCGTGGAATGAAACAGTCCATTAATGTGCGACCCGCAAAACTGTTAGCTGGATTACAATCCCCATTAAAGAATCCACAAAACTTTGATATTACTGTTGTTAGGGAAAACTCAGAAGGTGAATATTCGGACAGCGGAGGTCGTATTCATACTGGCGAAGATGGAATCGCTATTCAAAATGCAATCTTCACTAGAAAAAGTACGGAACGCGCTATGCGTTACGCCTTTGAATTAGCAAAAAGTTCCCGCAAACACGTAACAAGTGCGACGAAGTCCAACGGTCTAACTTATTCTATGCCGTTCTGGGATGAAGTTTTTAACGTAGTCAAAAAGGATTACCCTGAAATTGATACGTCTGTTCAGCATATTGATGCTTTAGCTGCTTTCTTTGTCATGAAGCCACAAGCATTTGATATAATTGTAGCTTCTAATTTATTCGGAGATATTCTAACTGACCTTGGTGGAGCGATTATGGGTAGTATTGGTATTGCTCCAGCTGCGAATTTAAATATCGAACGGGAATATCCATCTATGTTCGAACCTGTACATGGTTCTGCCCCTGATATTGCAGGTCTTGGTATCGCAAATCCTATTGGGCAGATTTGGACAGGTAAAATGATGCTAGATTTCTTAGGACATTATCATGCTGGTACGCGAATTTTAACCGCTATTGAAAAAACCCTATCTTCTGGTGTGAAAACGGGGGATTTAGGTGGAACAGCCACACTTGAAGAAGTGAAAAATACTGTCATCAACTATTTATAATGAAAATCATCCTAATTCATTTATGGATTGGGATGTTTTATTTTCCGAAACACTTTTATAGTCTAAAAGGTAGATAATGGATTCAAAAAACATCCCCTTTTAGGTAGTGTATTCATCCGAAATTAGTAATAGGTTTATCTCCCTCGCTATTATACGATTTACCTAAGACATGAAAGCGCTATCTTTCTGCGTAACGACGAAAAAAGAAGGTGGCTTCATTTCCATTCCGATTGATGAAATGGTCATTGCTGAAAAATCCTTTATTACTACCCTTGGTATGCCAGCTTCCCGTTTCGATTCCCTTTTATCGCAAGTTGCCCTCGGTAAATTACAACCAGGGAAAATGGTAAATCGGGAAATTAAACTTTCAGAAGTAGAAGGAATTTTCCAAGACATGACGAATTTTGCTACGACAGGAACATTCATCGTAACGGATTATTCATAAATACGGTTAGACTATCTGTCATTTACAGATGGTCTTTTATATTTTGTTTCCTCATACTGTTCGTACATTTTAGCAATTGATATCAAAAATTTTCCGTTCATTTTATGTAAGATGAAATAGAGGTGATTCACAAATGGTATATAGTGAAGCTACGCAACAACTGATACTCTATATCGAAAATCATATAACCGATGATTTGCAACTAAAACAATTCCCTTCTGTTGTAGGATATTCAAAATATCATTTACTAAGGGTATTTAAACAAGAAACTGGATTAACGATTGGAGAGTATATACGTTTAAGATGTCTTGCGACAGCTGCAATGTTTCTTCTACACTCCGATGAAACAATTATTACAATTGCATTTATGCTACAATTTCAATCGCAAGAAGCTTTCACCCGCGCGTTTAAAGAAGTATATACCATGCCTCCTGGAAAATATCGAAAAATGATGCGATCAATAGGCGGAATGGAGGAAAGCAATATGAGTAACAAAGTAAAGGGATGGTTTTTAAGTGGTTCCCACCCAGCTAACTATGCATTTGGGGTTGATGATCAAGTATTCCATTTAGGAACGAAATCAGGTGTATTATTTTCCACCGGAGATGTTGGTGAAGGGCAATTTGGAACAATTATGCAAAGTTTTCAAGCAGATATCTATAAAGGGAAACGGATTAAATTGTCGTGTTATTTAAAAACAGAACAAGTAGATAAATGCGGTGCATGGTGTCGAATCGATAATGCATCAGGGGATACAATTCAATTTGACAATATGGATAACCGTTCTATTACAGGGACGACTGAGTGGAACTATTATTCAATCGTACTAGACGTACCTGTACAAAGTACATCCATTCATTTCGGCGTCTTATTGGTAGGAAATGGAAAAGTTTGGGCGGATGGATTCCGATTTGAGGAAGTAGACGATTCAGTCCCTTCAACAAATATGATGGCAACTGAATTCCTTCCTACTCAACCTGTTAATTTAGATTTTAATGAGGAATAATCCAATCAGTAAATAAATCGTGATATTCAAAGGTAAGGGAAATGCCCTTACCTTTTATACATACAATTAATAAAGTCTCTTACTATAGCTTTCTTCCAACCTCTCTTGGATATCCTCGACACTACTATTCGGAAGTTTTGCGTGTTCAAATAATATTTTGGAAGCCGAGGGTAACAATTCTTTCTCTGTCCAAGTATCCGGCTCCCATAGACCGGATCGTTTAAATGCTTTCGCACAATGTATAAAACATTCTTCCACGTCAACAGCGATTCCTAAAAGGGGCATTTTCCCCCTTATAGCCATTTGTTCAAGTAAAGCTTCATCATTTACAATTGTGGCACGACCATTCACCCTTAATGTTTCACCAAGTCCCGGAATGAAAAAGAGAAGGCCTATTTTAGGGTTGGACAAAAGATTGCGCAACGAATCCATTCTTTTATTCCCGGGCCTTTCCGGTATAATGAGCTGCTTTTCATTTAACACGTGAACAAAATCAGGTTGATCTCCTCTTGGTGAAACATCACAATTGCCAAATTGATCCGAAGTAGATATTACTAAAAACGGCGATTTCGAAATAAAATCGACACAATGATGATCTAAATAAGTTATTACTTTATTTTTAACTAATTCACTAGGAAATCCTACAATCTCTCGAAGTTCCTCTTCCGTCTTAATACAATGTTTAAAGTCTACTTTTTCGATCAACTATCCCACTCCAATTTACATATTTTCAAAAAATTCCACACAATCTATCTACAATGTTATCAATTGTTCCATTTTAGTTCTAGTTATCAATCTGCCTATGTATCGAATAAGATGTATTAATCACTGGACTTACAAGAAAGGTGGAAAAATGAATAAGGATACTGAAATGGCAAATACCTTTCAAAATTTAAGTCAAAAAAATATGCCCTTTGATCAAGTATTTCAAAATATATTGCATTTCATGAAGAAAGATCCGATTGGTAATTTTCGTTTAATGTTCGGAACCGATTCTCAAGTTTTCACCCATTACACAAAGTTCATCACCGGTATTGTCATTCAACAAGAAAGAAAAGGTGTTTGGGCATGTATTCGAAAAGTAATTATTCCTAGGAAAATGACAAATTTACATGAACGGATTTCCTTTGAAACAACCCTTACAGAAGAAGTTGTTTCCTTATTTACAAATGAACATAAAGAACAATTAATTAATGTCGTTCTACCAAACATTTATAAAGGAGCTTCTTTTTCCATCGAAGGGCATATTGATATTGGTTCTGGGAAAAGAAATAAAACAAGAGTTTTTGTTGAAGAGATGGTCTCCCGATTAGAATCAATCGGGTTAGAACCAAAAATAAAACCCGATTCCTTTGTTGCTAGTAGCTATGCAAACCGCTTCACAAAATAAAATGAATCCATCTGAATTCGTTAAATAATTTTTTATAAAATTATGATAATATTGGATACAGTTACACAAAATTGGAGGAATACATTCATGTTAAATAACTTTATGGAAAATTTACAAAAATACGCAAAGCTGTTAGTTGCTAAAGGCATTAATGTTCAACCGGGAGATTGGGTGAAAATGACAATTACTGTTGATCAAGCTCCTTTAGCTCGATTCATTACACAGGAAGCTTATGCGTTAGGTGCAGAAAAGGTTATTGTCAAATGGTCTGATGATGAAATTACAAAATTACACTATTTACACCAACCAACAGAAGTATTAACGGACATTCCACAATACGAAATTGATGAATCAGAAGATCATGTTTTAAACCACCGAGTGAGCCGTCTTTCGATTTTATCTAGCGACCCTGGTCTGTTAAATGGGGTAGACCCTACGAAAGTGGCAGCTTTCCAAAATGTGGCGGGCAAAGCGTTCCATGCCCAACGTAAAGCTACACAAAACGATGATTTAAAATGGACGGTTGCTGCAGCAGCA
Organism: Ureibacillus sp. FSL E2-3493; assembly: GCF_038077515.1. Classification (NCBI taxonomy): domain Bacteria; kingdom Bacillati; phylum Bacillota; class Bacilli; order Caryophanales; family Caryophanaceae; genus Ureibacillus; species Ureibacillus sp. FSL E2-3493. The sequence goes on from NZ_JBBOPK010000001.1 coordinate 3,037,095, forward strand.
GGAGCTAGTTGGGCGGCAACAGTATTCCCCCATTTAGCAACTTCTGAAGAACAAGTTGATGCCCTTTGGGATCAAATTTTTAAAACATGTCGCGTTTATGAAGAAGACCCAATTGCTGCATGGGATGAACATAAGAAAACATTAAATGAAAAAGCGGCAAAATTAAATGAAATTCAGTTTGATGCCCTTCACTACACTGCTCCTGGGACAGATTTAACGTTAGGTTTACCAAAAAACCATATTTGGGCATGTGCAGAAAGTTATAACCCTAAAGGTGAAGAGTTTATCGCGAATATGCCGACAGAAGAAATATTCACGGCTCCTGATACGCGCCGCATGGATGGGGTTGTTCGCAGTACAAAACCGCTTAGTTATGCGGGTACATTAATAGAAGGTATTGAAGTTCATTTTAAAGATGGAAAAATTGTTAATATCTCCGCTGAAAAGGGCGATGAAGCGATTAAAAAATTAGTATTTGAAAACGAAGGAGCTACTGGATTAGGAGAAGTTGCCCTTGTTCCAGATCCTTCGCCGATTTCCCAATCCGGCATCATTTTCTTCAATACGTTATATGATGAAAATGCATCGAATCATTTAGCTATCGGTTCGGCTTACCCTACAACAATTGAAGGTGGGACAACAATGAGTCAAGAGGAACTGCAAGCAAATGGGATGAATACATCTACAGTTCACGTTGATTTCATGATTGGTTCTGACAAAATGAATATCGATGGGATTAAACAAGATGGTACTGTCGTTCCTATTTTCCGTAACGGCGACTGGGCTTTCTAAAAATCGAAATACTTGCAAAAATAAAGCAATCTCTTCCCTTTCACGGAAGAGATTGCTTATTTATTTACATAAATTGTTTAACAGCCTCGGTAAAGCTTTTCGGGTCTTCTAACATACCGAGATGACCGGTTTTCGTTATGACTTTTTCCACGTTTTCATTCTTTGTTTGAATTGGTTGTACAATGCCATCTTCTGATCCTTCAATGACTAATATCGGCATTGTTGTATTGTCAACAAAGTTTTGTTGATTAGGTCGGGACTTCATCGCTTCAAGGGCGACAATTAAACCTTCTTCAGATGCACGGTAACCAATTTGCCGAGCAAATTGAATTTGCTCTTCTTTTGCATTATTACTAAAAAATGCCCCAATTAATTGATCAACAAAAGGTTCTACCCCTATTAAAGGAATTTGTTGCTGTTGTTTCGTTCGTTTTTCCTTTTGTTCCTCATTATCAGCACCATGGTATGAGTAGGCTAAAATAGCCCGTTTTATCGGAGCAACTTTTCCTTCAAGGGCTGCTAATACAATGTAACCGCCTAAAGAATGACCGAGCCAAGTTGCTTCCGTTACTCCTTCATGTTGTAGCACTTCTGTAACTGCTTGTGCATAATCATATACCGTATAACGGTCTTTTTCGAGTTTACTCGAACCATGTCCCGGTAAATCCACTGCAATGACATCATAATGGGAAGAAAGATCTTCGATTACATCTTGAAATATCTCCTTTGCACCTAAAAAACCGTGGACCAATACTAAAACTTCACCTGTACCTTTTCTTATATATTGTAACATTTCAATGCCCCTTCCATATCGTTACTTCTTTTTTACCTTTTCCCAAAATTCCTATTGGTAAAACAACTCCTTTAAAACAATTAATAATCTACCGGAATACTATATTATTAAAAATAATCTAAAAACCTTTCCTTCACTTAGAAGTTTATATAACTAGATTTCTTGGATTCTATTTTTCTAATTATATAATTATGAAATAATTACTTATTCCTTTATGGACATAACCATGATAAACTAATTTTTAAATAAAGTGTTCATTAGAGAAGTACATTTGTCCATTCTACTAACAATATTACTAACAACTTGGAGGAAAACATGAAAAACATGATACATATGTGGAATCGAATTAGCCTTGTTGTACGAATCATTATCGGTATTATTATCGGAGTAATTTTAGCATTAACAATTCCTGAAGCTGCAAGTTGGATTTCTATTTTGGGTTCCCTATTTGTTGGGGCGTTAAAAGCCGTTGCACCAATTTTAGTTCTTATTTTAGTCATGCATGCTATTTCTAGCCATAAAAGCGGCAAAAAAACGAATATGAAATCCATTTTAGGTCTTTATGCAATTGGTACGCTTTCTGCTGGGGCCGTTGGTGTTATCGCAAGCTTCCTGTTTCCCGTTACTTTGAAGCTTACAACTGGTGCTGAAGAAATATCACCTCCAGAAGGTGTATTAGAAGTTATTCGAACTTTACTTTTTAATCTTATAAGTAACCCTATTGACGCGATTGTAAATGCGAATTATCTTGGAATTTTAACGTGGGCAATTGTCCTTGGCTTTGCATTAAAGAATGCAGCCGATTCTACAAAAACAATGATAGGGAATTTTTCCGATGCTATTACGAAAATAGTTAAGTGGGTTATTGATCTAGCACCCTTTGGAATTATGGGTCTAGTCTATGAAGCTATCACTAAAAACGGTCTTTCAGCTTTGGGGGATTATGGAAAACTTCTAATATTGTTATTAGGCTGTATGTTCTTTGTAGCACTCGTAGTAAATCCAATCATTACGTTTATCTTTACCCGTGAAAATCCATATCCACTTGTATTTAAAACATTAAAAGAAAGTGCTATTACTGCATTTTTTACTCGGAGTTCCGCAGCGAACATTCCAGTTAATTTAACATTATGTAAAAAATTAGGGTTGGATGAAGATACGTATTCCGTCTCAATCCCGTTAGGCGCAACTATAAATATGGCAGGCGCCTCTGTTACAATCTCAGTATTAACATTAGCAGCTGCCAATACACTAGGAATTGAAGTGGATATATGGACAGCCACTATACTAATGTTTTTATCTGCCGTTTCAGCAGCTGGTGCATCGGGTGTTGCTGGTGGATCCCTATTATTAATTCCACTTGCTTGTAGTTTATTAGGAATTTCAAACGATATTGCGATGCAGGTGGTTGCGGTCGGTTTCATTATTAGTGTTTTACAAGACTCTTGTGAAACAGCCCTTAACTCATCTTCTGACGTGTTATTTACTGCCACTGCCGATATAGCAAAAAAACGAAAAAAAGGTCCAATTGCTTAAGTATATAAAGTATCTTTTTTAAAGAAACGCATGACTGCTAATATTGCAGTTATGCGTTTTAAATTTTATCCGCGATATTTGAAAGTTAATCCTTTTAAGAAGTTTCGTGTGAAATTGTCTCCACACTCTTTATAGTTTCGATGATCAGCTTTTCTTAAAATAGCACCAAGTTCACCTTTCGATACATTCAAGCCTGCTTCATAAAAAATCTCAATCATATCCTCAGTCGTTAAACTTAAGGCTACTTTCACTTTCTTTAACAATAAGTTATTAGGTGTATCTTTTTTACTGGAAACTTGTACTACCGGCTTTTCTTGTCCTGGCTTTACTTCTTGTTTCCCTCGTTTAAACGTTACGAAGCCATTTAAAAATGCTTCTAACATTTCGTACGTACAAGGTGTAAATTCATCCGTCGGCGTTAAATCAATTTCTCCATCTTCCGTTTGTTTTGGCTTTGTTAATATTTTTAATAGTTCTTCTTTCGTAACATCAAAACCACCTAATTTGAACATTTCCACCATATCGGTATTTTTAATATCTAATGCATAACGTAATCGTATTAATAAATCGTTGTTTGTCATAAACCAATCTCCTTTTTCATTATCCCATTCGTTAAAGGGATCATACAAAAATATTTTCCCCGATAACAAATGAAACATTACCTATTATCAATTTCTTAATGAATGTATACTTGATTAGTTTCTCAATAATTGTTATAAATTATCATTTTACACGAAAAATGTACAGTATTTATATAAGAAAACCTGACAATCTTTATAGGATCATCAGGTTTCCAATAAATATATTTAACGATTTTCTTCTTCGTCTCCCCAACATTCAACATCCCCAATGTTCGGTACATTTTTTTTGTAAAAGACTGGATCTTTACCTTTTTTCCGTTGTGCTAAATAGTCGTTAATGACCGGTTTAGCCACTTTCCACAATAATAGAATGGCAATTAAGTTGATTACCGCCATAACAGCCATAAACAGATCTGCTAAATCCCAAACGACCTGTACTTTAGCTATAGATCCAAACATCACAAAGCCAACTACTAAAACTCGGAAAACTTGTAAAAAGGTTTTTGATTCTTTAATAAACCCGATATTTGTTTCACCATAATAGTAGTTCCCTATCACCGTACTATACGCAAATAAGAAGACCGCTATTGCTAAAAAGATTCCTGCCCAATCACCTAAATTACTCACTAAAGAAACTTGTGTTAAATTTACAGACGCAGCATCTGATTTAAGATAGGCATCACTAAGTAATACAATCGCAGCAGTTGAAGTACAAACGAGCAGTGTATCAATAAATACACCTAATGTTTGGATTAACCCTTGTTTAACCGGGTGTGATACATCGGCAGTTGCTGCTGCATTTGGAGCAGAACCTATACCTGCTTCATTGGAGAATAAACCACGTTTAACCCCTTGCAATACAGCTGCCCCTATAATTCCGGCAAATGCCTCTTCTAATCCGAAGGCCGATTTAAAAATGAGCATAAAAACATTCGGTAGTTCAGTAATATTTAAAATAACAACAAGTAAAGCAATGCCAATATATGCAATTGCCATTACTGGTACAATAATTTGAGTCACACTTACAATTCGTTTTAACCCACCAAAAACGATAACAGCCGTTAAAGCGGAAAGTATAACACCGACAACTACACGATTTGTACCGAAACTTTCTTCAAATGCAATTGTAATTGTATTTGCTTGTACAGCGTTAAACACAAAACCATAAGTTAACGTAATAACGACGGCAAAAAGAACACCCATCCATCTTTTCCTCAGACCCTTTTCCATATAGTAAGCCGGCCCGCCACGATACATACCGCCATCTTTTACTTTATAAACTTGGGCTAACGTACTTTCAATTAAAGCGGATGCCCCACCAATTAAAGCAATCATCCACATCCAAAAAACCGCACCAGGACCACCAAGGGCAACCGCCGTCGCTACCCCGGCTATGTTCCCCGTCCCAATACGAGAAGCTGCAGAGATAGTAAACGCTTGGAAAGAAGAAACACCTTTTTTACCTGACTTATCCTTTGGGGATTTTTCTGTAAGTAATTTAAACATATCCGGAATTAAACGGAACTGAATAAACTTTGTTTTAAACGTGAAAAATAATCCTGCTCCTACTAATAAAATAATTAATAACCTAGAATATAAAAAATTGTTTACATCGCCTAATAGACTACCAAACCAATCCATACATTTCCCTCCTTCATTCGTTACTGCCAATTAAAAATTCTTAAAAAAGATTTTTATAGTTGTTCAATTCATTTTTACAAAGGTGTCAAACAGAATTCACCTAAAATTAAAATGCTTTAAAATATTTCTTTCAATCTATCTAAAAGTGAGCAATCTCTCTTTTAAAAAACAGATAAAAGGCGAAAAATTGCTTTTTCAAAACAACTTTTGGAGTTTTACTAAGAGATAAATTTACACACAACATTAAAAATTATAACAGCATAGCAATAAATAAGTAAAGAGTAGCATTTTTATTCATTTCCGATATAAATTATTACACTTAGAGAAACAAGGATTTCTAACGGGTTTAATGGCACTTTACAAAAGATAAAAAATGTACTCTAAAGTCAAAAAACATTATATATTGAATATTTTCTAATTTTTAAAAAAACTAAAAATTAATAAAAAAAGAATTAGTCCCCCCATTTAAAAGAGACTAATCCTTTACTTTTGGTTAAGTATTTTATTCTACTTTTCCGAATGCATCTTTCATAATATAATACGATTTTTTCAATCGTTCACTATATCGAGGTTCGTTCCAAGTATCCCAAGTATAAGGTAAAAGAGATAATTCATTTCCGGACATTTCTGGTATACTGCCCGTTACTTTTCCATCTTTTTCAAATACGACACCAAGGGAAATATTTTCGACTTTAACTGTTGCTTGCCCTCCATCCTTCTGTAAGTCCCCGATAAACTCTCTTTGACTCGGGTCTTTGGATTGAAGCAGTAGCCATGGAATACGTATTTCTAACTTATCTCCATTCCACATATAGTCTGCTAAAGAATCATAATCTCTTGATTCAGGATTGCCATTTCCTTCTCGAAGTTTCCCCGTTTCATAGGAACTTACCGGAATAATGTCTCCAGTCTTCGGAATTTCCAGACCTCTATTTAGCATATATTCGATTGGTTGGAATGTACCACTATTTTTTACTGGTATCGAAGGAGCCGGATCTAATAAATTCAATCCTTGCTTTCCATACATATAAGTATATAAATCGTAATAAGGGTCAATTTTCATACGAGATTCCTGTTGATTTCGACTAACGGTTGCCATGAAATCAACACCGTTCTGAATCGATAGACTTGGCCATTGTTCCACCTTCGTATTCCCTTGATTTCCTACGACATCAAATAAAATATGTGGAGTGTTATCTTTTAAATTTTGACCTTCTAATTTTATATACAAATAGCGTTCATCATAATCAACGGTAAAAGTTGTCTCTCCATCATAAAGGGCTTTTGTATCCCAATCACTTACATCACCGTCAACCTTAATTTTTAATCGATCGAAGCTAAGTAAACCATAATTTTGCTCACTCGTTTGTACATTTGACCAATATGGACGACGGTCCGGATTATCATAATCAACAGTATTCCATGTACGCTTAAACCATTCATCCTGCCAAGTAAATAATAATCCACCCATTAAATTTTCAGCCATAATATCTTCAAACAAACTTTTTAATATTTTGCCCTGTTGTTGTTCATTTAAAAATCCTTGATTCCACCCGTATGGATTTTCATGGGTTAAGCCACGGGAAGAAGGAACACCAAATTCAGCAATTAAAACCGGTAGACGATGGGCAGCATGAAGATCTGCTAAATAACCGGCATAACTGTTTTTATTGCCTCTATGATCCACAAAATTTAATAATCTTTCATCATAATTTAAAAAGTCAGGATAATATGGGTATACATGATATGAAGCAAATTGACCTGTTTGTTCCGCTTCCCCTTTTGTATAAATAACATTTGGATTAACACTTACCATATCCTCTTCTTCACTTGGCTCATATGGATGTTCAAGTAGATCGGTTGTTATCCAATTGGTGAAGCTCATTGGTCTAATCCAATTATACGTTTCAAATTCATAATTTAATATATAATCCATTTGTTCGGCTATCCAATGCTCAAAGGGGGATGCTTCTTCAGTATAGAAAAATTTGCCATCATATTCCCCAATATCCACATGCTGATCATTTGTTCCTTGAACCATTTTAGGGTACCACTCAATCCCTATCAACCAGCCGGCGATGTACTCTGATACGTCTGCTTGGTAAACACCGGATGCATGCCCTGGTCTTTTCTCAAGAACAGCATTACCATGAACAACGTCTACTATCGTTTTCATTTCATGTTGGAAGTCTGCTAAATTTTCCTCCTCATAGGCATCTAATGATTTTTTCAAACCATTTTCTTCTTCCTCTTCATTAATCCAAGCGCCGTGTAAAACATATAATTTTTTATCACTAGCTTCATTAAATCGTTTTAACGCATTGTAAAAGCCTGGCGGATGAATCGTATAAACACGAATCATATTCGCATTCATATCGGCAATCGATTCAAACCAACGATAATATTCCTCTTCTTTAATCGCGGCTTCTCCAGGGCTTGCACCTGGTTTCCCCATTCCTAAGTTAACCCCTTTAATAGTAACGGGTTGCCACTTGCCATCGACTTTTACTTCTAAACTATTTTCATTAATTCTGGATGTATATTGAAGATTGTCCTTTTTCGATACAGCGGATTCCAATTCTTCAAAATGATTCAGTATCTCTTCCATCACCGGAACATAAACAGACCAGTAAAATGCAGATTCATCGTTTTGTTTTAAAAGTTTATAAATAGATGCTAATCCTCTCATTTGATAGAAAGGTGGTAAACCTTTTACGTCGTTGTAATCACCAGCAAAATAGTAGCTTTTCGATTGATCATAGGAACGTTCTACTATAGCCGCAAACTCCTCTGGAATACCAAGCTCCTTTAGCTTTTTCTTCCCTTCATCAGTTAAAGACCAGTCGTAGTTTGCTAATGAAACAGCTCCGTTTTTCGGTGTAACAATATCAAACCAATATTGGTACTCTGGACTTTCTGAAAGGTCAAACTGTTCCTTTCCTTGTTCAGTAAACGTTAACCGAATTCCTTCTTCTGACACGTGTTTATCTAACTCAAGTACTTCTACTTGGTTCGTTATGTCATTTACTAATAAAAAGCCAGCACCTTTATATGGCCAGTTTTCACTATATTGCTCTTTCACCCATTGGGGCATTTCCATCCCCGAAAGACTTAAATCAGAGAAGTATCTGCCTGTCCATCCGTCCCATTCTAAACCTAAATAATCGGTAACGGCTCCTCTTACTTCAGCATTTGTAGGTGAAGCAAAAGTATTATATTCTGCGATCAATACACTTTTTTCATCGGAAGTTAAACGTTGGGCAATGGTCTCCCATTCTTCCATCTCAAGTCCTCCGTAAACTTTATCTGATTTTGATCCATGAATTTCTTTTGTATCGTTAAAATCCTCATCATAAACCCCGTATGTATCGGCTAAATAAATAACATCGTAATCATGATAATCATCAGGTAAAGCACGAGCAGATTCCTCTTTTTCCGGAGAATATCCGTAATAGTCCTCCGATTCCGCATAACTAGAATTTTCTTTCTTAAACTTTTCATAATTTAGTAACCACGTTATGCCTTCATGTTCCCTGTAATCGGTTTTGGCAACGGTTTTATCGATGATCGCGACAGAGAGCTCATTTCCCTTATCTAAAAACCAGATTGCAACCGGTGCAATAAGTAGAACTAAAAAAACAGCTATGCCAATATATACTCTTTTCATTGCTGTCTAGACTCCTTTTCTGAAATACCAACTCGCTCCATACTTCCCCAGTCGTGTCTTCGAATCATAAAACGAATAATTCCTTCACATCTCCAAAATAATGTTAATGGACGATACCAAACAAGTTCAGTTAAAGCTACAGAGGATATGTGCATTAACTCTCGAAGTGTTGGATACCGATTCATACTCCACGCTTCTAAGATGAGAGTCATCATAGATAAGATGGATCCATACAATATAAATAATAGAATCGATAAGATGGCGAATTCTGAATATGTATTACCCATCAATAAAGCAACGATGACATATATATAACCACCTAACTCAATCACCGGTCCAAAACATTCAATTACCCAAAAATAAGGGAAAGAAACGAACCCGAGGGAACCATATTTCGGATTGAAAGTCATGGACTTATGCTTCCATAAACTTTCAATCAACCCTTGATGCCATCTTCTACGTTGATTTCTCAACATACCAACTGTTTGAGGAACTTCTGTCCAACAAACTGGCTCCGCAACAAATTCTATTCGTTTATCTGCCTTCCCTTCGCGAATGAGACGATGTAACTTAACGATAATCTCCATATCTTCACCGATCGTATCGACCGAATATCCGCCTACTTTTATTGCCCATTCCTTTGAAAAAACACTAAATGCCCCGGAAATAATTAACATCATATTGAAACGGCTAAATGCAATACGTCCCATTAAAAATGCCCTTAAATACTCTACAATTTGCATGACAACAAGCGGCCTGTTCGAAATTATTGTTTTCCTAATGGCACCCATTGATATATCAGTACCATTGGCAACTCGAATGTTTCCTCCTGCAGCAATTACTTTGCCGCCTGATTGTAAAATTGGCTTCATTACTCTTTGTAAGGCTGTTGGCTCAAGTATTGAATCACCATCTACTGAACAGAAATAGGGGAATCTTGATACATTCATTCCGGCATTTAACGCATCCGCTTTACCACCATTTTCTTTATCTATCAGCCATAAAGATGGATGTATCGTTGATTGATAAATATTTATAATCCTTTTCGTAGAAATATGGGGACGGTATACTTTTTCAACCGGCTTCATTTGGAAATAATCGATTACTATTTCCTTTGTTCTATCTGTTGAACCATCGTTAATAACGATAATCTCTTTATCCGGATAACGAAGGGATAATAAGGAATGTATGCTATTAATAATTCCTATTTCTTCATTAAATGCCGGTACAAGAATAGAAACCGGCTTTGTTTGAAAGGAATCTAAATACTCTTCATCGATCACCATTTTTTTCATTAAATATTGTTTTCTTAAATGACGTATTGCTAAAAAAAGCATGATTACATAAATTCCAATGGCAATTACACTATAGACAATTATAAATTTACCAAAGAACAACATAATCCCATCGATTATCCAATCCATGACCAATCACCTTCTTTTCTTAGAACTTCTTGAGCGGCTTCAATGGCATAATTATCAGTAGCTGTCATTATGTATGTTTCAAGGGAAGCTCTTCCTTCATTATGTCGGGCAATCGTTTGAGCTGCCTGTACCCTTACTCGCCACTCCATGTCCTCCAATAAACGGAAAAGGATAGGTTTGCTTTTGCTAAATTTCACATATCGAGCCAATTTGGCTGCCATTAACCTTTCTTCCCAAGTCGCTGATTCAGATAGCTCTACACAAAATGCTTCTTCCTCAATGCCCAAATCATAAATTGCCTTTGCTACACGAATACGTATTTCTTTATCATCATCATGAACTAGCTCTAAAAGATATGGAATAGCCTCAAATGTATGCTTGTTCGATACCGTGTCAATTAGGGCATATTTTAAATGGGATTCGAATTCATTAAAATGAGCAAAAAAAGAAGTTAAAACGGAAAAAGAAAGGCGATTAAACAATATTCGGCAATCAAATTCTGTTAGAATCGATTGATACTGAAAGAGTAGCTGTTTAAAAGTCGATTCATCATATTTGGAGTAAATAGAGAGGAGTAAAATACACTCTTCCTTCTCCTTTTCCTCCTTCTGAACCCATTTACACTCCTTTAGCACCTCTATATTTCCGTAATCCTCTATTCGTGCTAAAGCGTTTAAACGGTTACTTCTCCGAGAACTGTTCAATAATTTTTTATAGTAATCATGTAAATATTGAGTGGCAATATAATGTAACTTCTCAGCTGTATGAGTTGCAGTCAAACTAGTAACATATACATTTGCCAATTCCTCATACCCTATGATTTCCTCTCGTTGCTTTGGTATAAAAGATTCAATAAGTTCACCATCATTAATGAAGTAGTCATACCAAGCTGATTCTGTTTTGTTTTTATAGTGATCTATAGTCGTTCTACGATGCTCTTCTTGGCTTTTTTTCCAAAGAAGATGCAAGCTTAATAGAATGAAACTAATGATGCAAACAACGATTAACCAAAAAACAGTGATTATTGCGTCGTTCATCTCCATAACCCCTTACAAGTTCGTTTTATTTGCGCTTCAAATAAACGAATATTAATTGGTTTTATGAAAAATCCATCTACACCTTTCTCATAGGAACGAATCATTTCTTCTTCTGATTGATTACTCGTCATCATAAAGACGATGAATTTTTGTTGATTTGGCATTTGTCGAAGCGTATGTAAAATATCGAGTCCGTTCCGCCTTGGCAAAATATCATTTAAAATAACGATGTGCATATGGGCTGATTTAATCCAATCCGATTCTAAAAAGGCTTGACCATCCTCAAAAACTTGAAGATCCAGTTTCATTCCATCAAGATGTATAGATTTAATTGTCGTAGCAAGAACTTTTCTGAACATCGAATTTTCTTCAAGAATACTTACTTTAATTTGTTCTATTTTTCTCTCTTCAAAATCACGTACTCGATGTACACCAGGCAGTTGAACAGCTTCCAACCCCTTTTCCACTATTTCGTTAAATTCCGCTGATTCATTTCGAATTTCAATCATACAGGCCGTGAAAGGTTCACTAATAATTGGTTTACGGGACTCTAATCGATTAAGTAGGGCGGAAGCTTCATTGGCACCACTTTGAGTTAACAAAAGTCCCCAAGTATTTTGCTGATCTACTTGAAATAGGACATCCGTTAAACGAATTTCATTTGCAAGAAAATCACGAATCGCTTCATAGGTACGCGCATCAAGTTTTTCATGAATTTTTAATAAAAGAATTGTAAATGGTTGACGTGAACGGTGAATAGACGCTTTAACCATCTCAAAAAATGGACGTACTTCTCTTTCATTAAATACAGATGTAACTGTTGTCATTGTATTTACATTCCTTTTCTACATATTTTTCAATGTTAACTTTTAGTTACTTTTATTGAATAATTTACCAATATATTATGGAGGGTCATAGGAGAGCTCACAATAGAGCACCCCTCCCCTCAAGTGAAAAAATTTATTTTGTTACTTCTTCTAAACTTTTATAAGGGACTGCTACGTTAAATGTTACAGTCGTACCACATCCTGGAACACTTTCAATAATCAATCCTTTACCACTTAAATGGATAAGACGTTTATTTGTATTCGTTAAACCAAGACCTTTATTTGAATTCGATAACTTTTTCTCCAACACATGGGAATGAACACCTTTCCCATCATCTACTATTTTAACTTCCACATTGTCATCTTTTTTCACAATGGAAATACTTACTGTTAATACTGGTTGATGTTCTGACATGCCATGACGGACTGCATTTTCAACTAACGTTTGAATGGAAAGGGGCGGAACTTTTGCATGTAGGCATTCACTATCTACATTCCAATGAACAGATAAACGGCTACCAAAGCGTTGCTGTTCAATAAATAGATAAGACTTCACCAGTTCTAATTCATTTTCAATGAAAATAGCATCCTGTAAATTACCTGCATCAAAACTTTTTTGCAAATAGTTTCCAAACTCATATAACAGCGTACTCATTTTATCAGGATCAATCTCACTTAAAGCAATAATGGCATTTAGTGTATTAAACAAGAAATGGGGCTGTATTTGAGCTTGGAGCAGAGCCGCTTCCGTCTGTGTCTGTTTATATAAGGATGTTTTCAGCTGAATTAGAGATGATACTCTAGCAAGTAGTTCTGCCTGTTCAACCGGCTTCTTCACATAATCATTTGCCCCCGCTTGGAAACCAGCTTGTATGTCTTCTACACGACTTCTAGCAGTTAAAAGTAATACGGGCAATTCTAACATAGAAAAAACTTCCCTTATTCTTGAAGTCAATTCGTATCCAGACATTTTTGGCATCATGACATCCGATACTACAATACTCCATTTTTCGCTATATAGCTGTTGTAACGCTTCTTCTGCACCAAGGCATGCCTTGACGGAATAACCTTCCTTCTCTAATATGCTACTGACAACCTTTAAGTTGACTGGGTCATCATCTACTAGTAACACATGAACATCACTTTCCAGAGCATCTTGGTGCTCTTGAACTATATCAGGTATTCCTTCATTAAAGATAATTTGACGCTCACCTTGTTCATGACTAATTGGTAAGGAGAACGAAAAGGAAGAACCTACTCCAGGAGAAGATGTAACAAATATTTCTCCTCCATGTAACTCGACTAACTGGGCACAAATGCTTAAACCAAGCCCAAGTCCTCCCCTTGAAGAAGTAATGCTTGAATCCGCCTGTTCATACGGTTGGAAGATCCGTTTTTGCAATTCCTCATCCATTCCAATTCCTGTATCTTTTATCAAATGGATAAAAAGGAATACCTATTTCTAATACTCTACCTTTAATAGAACCCCAAAACGTACTAGATGAAATGGCAATCACTGTAAATACTAAATAAATAGAATATGGTGTCTTAATAGAGATTTTTTTATTGAAAATTAATGGAATTAAAACGGCCGGTGTAAGCATTAATATCGAATAAATAGGCGATAAAATGTAATTAAACTCATTATAGTCTAAGCAAAGTATAGCGATTATGTAAAAAATAGAAACTGCACTAAATAATTTAAATGTTCGATTAAACTGATCCTTCACAAGAGTTTTTAAATAAAATACACTTAATATGTAAGCCGAAGCATAAAATAAAAGAGTAAGTTTTATTCTTTCTTCAAAACCAATTTCTGGCCAAATTACACGAATGAGTTGATCATCATCGAATATGATAGAAACGGCCATGCTGAACACTGCACCAGCAAATAAAAGTAGCTTTTTTTGTTTAAAAACAAATAAATAAAGAACTAAAATATAAATTCCGTGGAAAAACAGAACCGCAAAGCCAATCAATTGTAACCCCATACTAAAATGCTCATGGGCTTCAACTGCATTAACTCCACCAAAATAAATGGTACGTCCAATTCCTCCCCGTTTTATATGATCAAAATTAGAGACTTGTATTACGATATCAATTTTACCCGCAGCTGGTTGAGCGTTAACTGAAAATGGCATTTCATTAGGCTCAGAGGTAGCTTTATTCGCACCTACTTTTCCGAGTTCACCCACTTCTTCACCATTTATATAAACTCGAGATGCAGTACTAATTCCCATAAACCGAAGCCGATACATATTTGAATCATTAGGATTAGTAATGATTCGCAAATGATATGTTCCATGTCCAAACGAACTTTCCTGTTCATTTTGGTCGACACTTCTCCAATCCGATGGTACACGGATTGGTGTAGCATCTCCTTCATCTGAAAGTTGATTTGGATTTACAAACTTATCTGGATAAAAAGCCCATTCTCCGTTTACTGGCATTACTTCACTCATTAAATCGGCTGATCTTATATCTAAAACACCATCCTCAGCCTTTGGTCGATCCGGATCGTTATAATAAAACAACCAAGCTAATCGAAAACTTGTTAAAAGTATGATAAAACTAAGGATTATCAGCCATTTTTTCTTACTTTTCATTCGTTTATTTACTCCAATACAATAAGTTACTTCCCATTTAAAAGAAAAACTGTCAATCGATAGATTCTATTCAACAATTTCGATTCATGATAAATATCTATCATTCATATCGATATTTTGCTAGAAAAAACTTTATTTTCGTTACTCATCTCAACATATTGTAACAGTAAAGATAACCGTTTCCAATATGCCGGTCATTACGTTGGCCGACTAAAGTCCTTACAAAACTCTTACAAAATTACTATATTGAATAGTTTCCATTCTTTTATTTGCCATCGTAAAGACTATACATTTTTTCTATTGTGGATTTTGACTTCGCTCTATACATTGCACGATCTGCATACTCAATTAATTCATTGGCATTTTGACTATGTTCCGGAAACAAGCTTATTCCTATACTTGCGCCTAAATGTAATTGATTATTTTCAACAGAAAAAGGGGTGTCAAATACTTCTATTAATTGTTTGATCTTTTCATCTAAATAATCTGCTTGTTCAATAATAAGAACAAATTCATCTCCACTAAAATGAAAAGCATGTATCTCATTGTTCGATAATGTCAAAAGACGTGCTGCTACATCTTTTAAAATGGCATCCCCTACAAAATGTCCAAATATATCATTAATTTTTTTAAACTTATTTAAATCAACAAATACGACTGCAAGATTTGTTTTACTTTCTTGGGCCATTTGCATATAAGCTTCAATCGACATATAAAGCATTCGTCTATTTGGCAACTCTGTTAGTTCATGATGTAAGGCTAAATATTTCCATCTATCTGCTTCTACTTCATCACCAATCAATTCAATAGGATGTAAATAGACCCTATCCATATCGTTCCCCCTACTTTTATTACAATATCTTCATATTCTAGCTGTTACATCTTACAAAATTCTTTCTTTTCTCTTAAAATAAGAAATATATAGAAAAAATCGGGGTGAGAACAAGATGATTCGCGCTATTATAGCAGATGATGAGCCGCTTTCAATTGAACTTATGAAAAAACGGCTAGCAGATATTGGGGTTGAAATAATCGGCGCTTATACAGATGCTTATACTTTAATTTCAGATTTAAAAAACATATCTTTTAATACGGCTTTTTTAGATATTCAAATGCCGGGTATTAGCGGAATGGATTTAGCCGCCTTAATCCATGAAGAAAATCCTACTGTTCAAGTAGTGTTTGTTACGGCACATCGTGACTATGCCATACAAGCTTTTGAACTTGAAACAACGGATTATTTATTAAAACCCGTATTAAAAGAAAGACTTAATAAAACGATTAATCGTATTCATGAACGACTGGAAGAAGAACATCTTAGTGAATCAATGGATCATTCCACTCTCCCATCCTTGGAAATCCGATGTTTTAAGCAACTATCTTTATCTTTCAATGGCGAACCGGTTCTTTGGAAGTCAGCTAAAATAAAGGAATTATTCGCTTTTTTCTTAATGCATTTAGATACACCCATTCACAGAGATTTATTAATCGACAAACTATGGGAAAACCACGACTATAAAAAAGCAAAAATACATCTTCACACATGTATTTCATACATAAGAAAAATGCTTGAATCTTTCCATCCAAATCACACTCTATCTTTTGCCGGACAGCACTATACGCTTCATCTGGAACAAGCCTGGTGTGATGCGGTCGTTTTTGAACATATGCCAACTGTTGTTTCTTCAAAAAATATAGATACTATTGAAAGGAATATTCTTTTATATAATGGAGAATATTTAGAGGAAGAAGGGTATGAGTGGGCACGGGTAAAAGCGAATGAACTTTCAGGGAAATTTATTTCCACTCTTTACAGTTTAGCTGATTACTACGAACAAGAACATTTAGATACTAAATACATTACTGTGCTTCAAAAAATTCTGCAGTTTAATCCTTATTCAGAATCCGCAGTAGTTCGGTTAATGAAGGTCTATATTCGCCTAGGTATGCGTGCAGATGCTCTTCATTTATATGAATCATTTAAACAATCATTATGTGAAGACCTTGGTATTTTTCCAGAGAAAGAAACAAGTCAAATTTACACCCTTTTAAAACAAGGCGACCTTTAGTACTTTTCCCTGCTAACCAACTCTTTCGTATACCTAATATCCCCCTTTAAACAAAACCCTCTTTATTCAAAAGGAAAGTTCCCATTCAAAGTCAACTACCTATCATTAGTTGACTTTTTATTTACATAGTCCAGTTATTAGTGGATTAGTTCTTGAATTAGGACGAATCCTTTTTTATTTAAAAAAATGTTTCATTAATAAATTATTTCTTTGTCATTGTGTGATTGCATGAGACGTTTAGTAGTTACGCTGAATACAATGGAAAGAATAGATTTCCCCTTTCCCGTTCATTTCAATTTTTCCAAGTAAAAATGTCTAAAATATTTCCCTTCCCAAATCAAAATAGGCTTTCTTCCTATTAATTCATAAAGTTTTTTTCAAATATAAGATAATCAACTATATCAAATTTTTATAAGTCCATATTCTATTAGTGTCAAGTGGAGAAACTTGGTGATTTTTCAGGAAAGGAGGAGAATATTAGGTGAAACGTTGGAGATGTTCAAATTGTAGTCAGAAAAATTTTGAGGATAGACATCGCTGTAGACGATGCAGTTCCCCTAATCATTCGATGGAGGAGAGTAGCAGCAGTAGTAGCAGTAGCAGTAGTAGTAGCAGCAGCTGTAACAACGGGTTCAATTTTAACAATGAAATGATGATGGGAAGCACACTTCCAAACGCTACAGTTGCACAAAATTTTGATCAAGTTATGTTAGTAGAACAAACTTCTGACGAATTAATCTGGATTAAAGATTCCTGCAACATTACAGTTGATACAAATGATACACAAGCCGCAATTTCTCTTCAAGTTGGTTTACAACTTGCAATTGCTTTAGTAATCAGCATTTCTCTTGGTGATTCTATAGAAGGTCGAGCTGTAGCGCAAGAACTCTTCCAGAAGTTAGATAGTGAACAGACAAACAAACAAAAAGTTTACATCGAAAATTCTAAAGATGTTTCGATTACAACATCTGATACAGACCTTTCTGTGAATATTCAAGCATTGTTACAAGTGCTTGTATCACTAGTAGTGAAATTAGATGTTCTTTAATCTTTAAATTTTAGGGTGAAAGAGGTGAGAAGAATGGGAGAAAAAAAGTGGAGAGCATTAGATCATTGTGACGATAACAGCAGCAATATCGATTCCGATACAGCGCAAAATGCCGATCAAGTCATGAATACGACACAACAATCTTTTGAATGGATTATTGTAAAGGATTCAGAAGGTGTTAATGTTAATACAACAGATACTCAAGTTGCAATATCTTTACAACTAGCTATCCAAGCAGCAATTGCTATTGTAATTAGTATTACAATCGGTGACGATGATCAAGGCAATGCTGTTACACAAGATCTATTGCAGTTCATGAAAACAAAACAACGCAATACTCAAAAAACGATTATCGAAACATCTAAAAATGTTACAGTGAACACAACTGACACTGATGTATCAGTGAATATCCAAGCAATGCTACAAATTCTTCTAGCGCTTGTTGCTAAATTAGATATCTTATAGTATTGACACTAAAATAGCTCGGATAAATAGAAATATATAAAACTCATGAGAAATCTTCTAAATATATCCTAAAGCTAATCACTAGGTTATGTACTAAACAAAACATTTCCCAACAACAAAATAGGCAATTTTATGATCATCGGAACCTATTTATTAGTCGATTTTTTATGGGGAGAGAAGTTTTTCCACGTAACATACGAATCATTTATGTTGCGTGGGATATTATTTTTTGCATCAAAATTTACCATAAGTTTTTTGGATAATACTTAAATTTTATGAAAAACACGAAGAGGAACTAATAATCTTTCGTTTCCTCTTAACTAATCGTTGCATATGCTATTTAGAGCTACTTAATGTTAAGGAGTGATACGTATGAAGGATCCAAATGCAATTCCTAACAAAGTTGTTGACCTACTAGTTAGTGAAGTTCTCCGAAAAAATGGTGTTAATCTAGAGAACACTAAAAGTAAATTAACAGATGAACAAAAACAATCACTAAAAGAACTAGTAGAAGATTTAAAATCGCAAGTCGACGGTTTCGTTAACCAATCTACTACAAAAAAGAATAATTAATAAGAATGAAGATAAATCATCTATTCTTTATAAATTAAATACCCTCTAAAATGTTTAACAATCAATTTAGAGGGTATTTTCCCTTAAATTCTTTTTAAAAAAATGAATAACTTTCCCAGAATTCCTCCTCTATATCTTACCTTTTTTACGTGCTTCCATTTCTTCCTTCATTTCTGCATTCATCGCTTCAATCGATTGTTTACGGCGCTCATTTTTTTGTTTCAACATTTCCCGTTCTTCTGGACTTGCAAATTCCATACTCACTTCTGCTTCATGAAGTTTTCTTTCGGTGTTTTCGATCATGTCATGAAGACGTTCCACATTATTAAAGCGATTGTCTCGTTTTGGTTGTTTTTCGTTTGTCATCGTGTTCCTCCAAATACTGTTTTAAAGTAGTTTGGGTAACTTTTATCTATCTATTCAAATCAGTCAATAGGAACATAAATTTCAACTAAAGATTTGTAACAAGTTTTTTTAATTGTTTTTCATTTATTGGTCCTTTTATTGTATACTTCAATATTCCATTTGCATCCACAATAATAGTTGTTGGATAAGTGAGTACCTTAAAGGATTTCTCAAGGGACTTGTCTAGGTCTAAAAAGATTGGGAATTTTAAATCGTATAAATCTATAAATTTCTCGATATTTTTACGAATCTCAGATGAAGTGATATTGATTGCTAATAGCTCAACATTATCAGGCATATTGTCATAAAATGCTTTTAAATGAGGTGCCTCTTGTTGACACGGTCCACACCAAGATGCCCAAAAATTAATAATTAGAACCTTACCTCTGTATTCTTCTAACGTTGTAACAGACTCATCTAACTTAGTTAAAGGAGTATTGTAGTCTACCTTTACTGTTTCCTTAGCCGTCGTTATCATTGGATTAAAATCCGTATCTTTTGTAATATCCTTCTTCACTAAAATGACAATTAGTAAAATAATACATAAAGCTGAAAATATTAAGATAATTCTTATTCGTTGAATATTCAATTGCTTATGCCCCTATTCATAATGAAGAACCATTCAAAAATTTCTTCAGTTCAATTTCATCTCGAATAGGAATGCCGTCATTTCCTATAAGGGGAATCTCAGGTTTCAGTTTTCTTGCCTTCTCTACGGCATTGTTGAAAATTTGAGATAAAATAAATCCGCGCTTTTGATAAAACTTTAAAGCTAATAAATTATCATTCGTTGTTACGAGCTTAAGGACGTTACAATTTTTATTCAAAGCAAGTCGTTCTACTTCTTGAACTAGGGCGGAACCTATTCCTTTCCCTTCTTCGACACTATCTAATGAGATAATCTCACACTCACCGTTTTGTATATCATAAGTGATTAAACCGATAATTTTATCTTCTTTTAAAACCGCGAAGCCGTCTAATGTACTACAATCATAAATTCCTGTTGAAATGACCATTTGAGGACTTCCCCAATGTTCTTTAAAAAATTCGATTACTTTTTCTTTAGACAGTTCATTTATTGCAACGACATTCATACTTCATCACCTCAATTAACTTACCTCATTTTATTTAAAAAGTTTTTAATAGCTTCCATCCGGATTTTATGGCCACAATCTTCGCAGCAAAATAAGTTGCTTTTTCTTTCTTTAACGTCTTTATATTGCTTAGATCCTTCATATACTTTATATTTTTGTTTGCAACTTAAACAAGTCACCTCATAGAAATTCACGCTCATCTACCCTCTCCTATTTAACTTCGTGTTGCCAATTCAAATATTTTAACGAACTCATTTACATAGTCATTAATGTTAGTTTCAGGGTTTCTCATTAACTCAATACAAAATCCGTCAATAACGTTTCGAATCGTTACTGCCATCACTCTAGCTGAGAAAGGCGTAAACTCCCGGAAAGTGCCATCCTCCATTCCTAAAAATAGAATCTTTTCAATTGGTTGAAAAATTCTTTCATCCAATTCGCCTACAAAGCGTAGTTTTCCATCTTCCGTTCGCTCGTTAGCCACAATTTCAATGACAGCAAATACATGCTTTCCATTTTTACTTATAAAATGTAAATTTGCCTCAATGTATTTCGATAACATTTCTTTTGGAGAGAGGTGAGAATCAAATTGTGGATTAATATAGGCTAAACAAGCATTGTAATAATCAATGACGACTTGCTCTAATAACTCTTCCTTACTAGCAAAGTGATAGGTAATAACCCCTTTACTAATATTTGCCCGTTTTGCAATTTGGCTTACCGATGCTTGGGCATAACCAAGTTCTGCAATCGTTTCAATCGCACATTCCACAATTTGATTTCTACGAGCTTTCTCGATAAAAGACTTTTCTTTTTTATTATTGGAATTATTTTTTGTACTCATGTTTAAATTTTAGTACAGTTGTACGAAAACTACAATGGCTATATCCCCAAAATAAAAGAGCATGGGATGAACGAACTGTTCAAAACATGCCCTTAAGAATATTATTCCGCCACTAAAACATCTGTAAAGATTTTTTCAATATACGTTGTTTTCGTATGTTTCGGCTTTTGAATATAGTTTTCAATCGGATAAAGCTCGCTTAATTCCACTAGAACTTCCAATCCTAGTTTGTCAGAAAGCTCTTTCGAAATACTCGATACATCTACAATTTTCGTATATTGCAAGAAGAACGTCACGGTTTGATCAATTTGCTGAAGTTGCCATTGGAAAGGAATTTCATTTAACGTATAGATAGCTTCCTGTATATCGTAAAAGCTAAATGTATTTCCATGAACCGTTATACTTTCAATTTCCCTTCCATAATGAATCAGTACAGGAGTTTCATTACCACAACTGCAAGTATGGTCTTCTTGAATTTCGATTATATCTTCATTAAAGTAACGTAAAAGTGGCATTCCTTCTCGTGCTGTTGATAGAACACAATAACCTTTTTCATTGAAAGGTAATACTTGACCTTGTTCATCAACCACTTCAAATTTTACTTTTGGATGGGTTAAATGGAAATGACCTTCTTTACAAGAAAGGGACAAGGAACCCGTTTCTGTACTACCGAACAGCATATGTACAGGTACTCCGAATAATTGTTCAATATATTTTCTTCTAGATGGTGAAACTAATTCTCCCGCTACGATTAATGCACGTAAATTTGCTAAAGGAAATTGAACACCCATTGCCTTCGCCACGTGATAAAGTCTAATCGCTTCGTTGGAACCAATTGCGAGAATCGAAGGTTTTGTTTTTTGTAAAATTTCGACTACGCGGGATATTGGAGCAGCTAAATTCCATTGATCAGCTGAAATAAACCCAGCCTTTGCTTCCCTTGCTGTCCAATAAAGGATAAATGCTGGTAATGCAATAGCAAATGGGAAACGATTTAAAATAAGATCGTTTTCCGATAATTGCAAGTCTGAGTCCATTAATAATTTTGCCTCTTGTAAAGTATCGTTATGTGAAAACCAGCTAGGAGATGGTTTACCAGATGTTCCACTTGTTTCATGATAAGTAGCAATTTGCGAACGATCTACACCTAATAAGTCATATTCATCTACTTCTCTTAATTCTTTTTTCGTTGTAAACGGAATGGACTCCCATAGTTCCGTGTTAACATGTAAAAGTTTCTGTTGATAAAACTTACTTTGATTTGCGCAATTAATCAATTCCCTATTATTCACGAAAACATCCTCCTTCTCACTATTAATGCTTAACCATATCTTTTGTTGCAAAATTGAACTGCTCTACATCTTTCGTCATTTCTTTAATAAGGCGATTTAGTTTCTGGATGACAGCGACACCAGATTCTTGGAATTGTTTTGTTATCTCCACGTTATTTGTAATTTCCTCTGATCCTGCCGATAGTTGTTGTACTGCAGCTGAAACTTCATTAATTTGATCAGACACTGCTGTAATTTTTCCTTGAATTAAACTAAATTTCTCTTTTACATCTGAAACGACAGTAATTCCATTCATGACTGTATCTTGCCCTTCATTCATATAAGAAACGGATTGATCAATCGTATCTTGTATAGAAGAGACGATTTTTGAAATTTCATTGGACGAATCTTTCACTTCTTCTGATAATTTTCTTACTTCATCTGCTACGACTGCAAAGCCTTTACCATGTTCCCCAGCTCTTGCTGCTTCAATCGCTGCATTTAATGCTAGTAAATTCGTTTGGTTGGAAATATCGGTAATCGTTCCAACAATATTACCAATTTCTTTTGAGTATCGGGATAAATCACTGATTACTTGAGATAAGTTATTTACCGACTTATTGATAGCATTCATTTGAGCTGTTACAACTTCCAGTGATTCATACCCTTGAGAGCTTGTCTCGTTCGTTTCCTGGGATGTGCTCGCTACAATTTGGGCGCTTTTTGCAATTTGCTCAATACCGCTTGAAATTTCTAACATCGTTTTCGTATTATTTTCAACATTTTCTGCCTGTTTTAACGCACCCATCTCAGATCTTTCAGCGTAAACTGCGAGCTCTGCCAGTTTAGATTGGAAATTTTCGAGGTTAGGTAATAGCGCTTCCATTAATTCCATTGCTTCAGGTTCAGTTGAGTTAATGGATTTTACTTTAGACGAATCATTTGGTTCTTCTATTTGAGTTTCACTCTGTTTAGCGATGCCTTTCATCTGCGTTCGAAGAATCAATAAGAGAATAATAGAAGTTAAAATGGAAGCAATAACTAAAATATTGATTGGTTGAGTCAATAAACTACCCAATAATAGTGCATTGGGAATGAGTAAAAGCAAAATCCAAAGACTGTTTAATGTTTTTGACATAGTACATCTCCTTTTTATTAAAATTTAAGAAATTTTTGTTAACTGTTAGTTTTTATTATAATTCGGTAATGTGTATATTTTCACGTGCCTTTTTACCCATTTGATTAGTTTTCATTTAATTTTAATAAAACAAAAGAATCATAATCTAAATAAAAAGAACTAATTTATTCACAAACTTACGTTGCACAACACAAAAAAGCGAATTCCTATAGAGGAACTCGCTTTTTTACTGATTTTCATACTAGATTAATAGTCTTCAAATTAAGATTCAACTGCTTCATCTAATCCAGCTTTATTGTTATATACTTTTTCATCAAATTCGCCTGTTATTTTACTTGTTAAAATACCAGATGTCATACTTCCACTTACGTTTAATGCTGTACGGCCCATATCAATCAGCGGTTCAACAGAAATTAATAAACCGACGATCGCTACAGGAAGGTTCAATACAGAAAGTACGATTAATGAAGCAAATGTTGCTCCACCACCTACACCTGCTACACCAAATGAACTGATGATAACAACTGCGATTAAAGTAATGATAAAACTTGGATCTAATGGATTAATGCCGACAGTTGGTGCGACCATTACGGCTAACATGGCAGGATAAATCCCTGCACATCCGTTTTGTCCGATTGTTAAACTGAATGGCCCAACAAAGTTCGCTACCCCTTCCGATACACCGTACCCATCCGTTTGTGTTTTAATATTAAGAGGTAATGTACCAGCGCTTGAACGAGATGTAAATGCAAAAGTTAAAGCAGGTAACCCTTTTTTCACATAAGTTTTTGGACTTAATTTTGCTAGACTAATAAAGATTAAGTGTATTAAGAACATAACAATAAGTGCTACATAGGAAGCAATAACGAATTTACCTAAATTCACAATCGCTTCAAAATCACTTGTCGCAGCGACTTTTGCCATTAAAGCTAATACCCCGTACGGAGTAATACGTAAAATTAAAGTAACAACACGCATAATGATAGCGTAAAAAGCATCCACAATTTTTTTGAACAACTCAGCTTGTTCTGGTTGCTTACGTTTAATCCCTAAGTATGCAATCCCAATAAATGATGCAAAAATAACAACAGCAATTGTTGATGTTGAACGAGATCCAGCTAAATCTGCAAACGGATTAGTTGGAATGAAAGAAAGAATTTGTTCAGGAATTGTCATATCTTCAACCGTTGCCACACGTTCTGTCAATTCCGCATTACGTGCATTTTCCGCATCTCCTGCTTGTAATTCAATCCCTTCTAAACCAAAGCCAATGGCAGAACCAATGCCGACTGCCGCTGCAATCCCAGTTGTCAGTAATAAAATCCCGATACCGTAAGCACTAATTTTACCTAGATTTTTTGAAAGACTTACTTTTGTAAATGCTCCAATAATTGAGATAAATACTAATGGCATGACAACCATTTGTAATAACCCAACATAACCAGAACCAACAATGTTAAACCATTGGATTGTCGTTGAAGTGACCTCTGATGTTGTACCATAAATCAGATTCATAATGAAACCAAATACGATACCTAAACCAAGCCCTGCAAAAACACGTTTTGAAAATTTCACGTGTTTCTTTTGCATTATATATAAACCGACAATGATTGCTATTAAAATAGCGATATTAACGATTACCAAAAACGTATTCAAAATCGTTTCCTCCTTAAAAAGTTTTAGAATTATAATGAACAATTATTAACTATAATACATAAAAACCGATTGGTAAAGTATGAATTATAAAAAAATAAATGTAAGTGGCAGCTAATTGTGGAACCCACCTAAAAAAAGGATTAATGAACTTAAAAAACTATATGCAGTTGAGGAGCAGAATGTACCAAATAAAATTTTATAAAATAAAAAGCAACCAGCTATTGTGCTAGTTGCCTTCAATTAAATTGTTATATTTACTGCTACAACATACCAACATTTACCCGGTGTATATCCAAAACGTCTGTGATTCCTTTATCCTTCAATCGCATTAATAGATACTCAAAACCTTTTACCATTGCAAGTTCTCTTTCTTCTTCATAAATTGGAACTATTGTATAAATGTTAATTTTCCCCTGATTAGTAAGAACGGTTTCTAGTCCGAGTTCTTGAGGTTTACATACCATAAAACATGATAATTTTGTGTTTGTTGCAAATGGTTGAGGAGGCTCTCCATTTGGAAGAATAACACCTTCATCTAACCACCCATCATAAATATGAGGAATATGTGCAATTTTCCGCAGCCAACCAAGAGGCCAATAATGGTTTTGATCCTTAATGTGGTCTTTCTCAACTAACCAATTTGAAGGTAATTTTAGTAACAATTCGGCATATTTAAATACATCTTCTTCGTTAGAATAATCCATAGGTTGATCACTCATACCAGTGGTTATAAGCGTTAAGAAATCTTTATCCATTGACGGTGGAATTATGTGGATATTGACTGATACTCTACTGCCAGGAATAGTTTCACTTATAGTATTTTTTACAGGACCAAAGTATTTTGCGATATGCTCTAATATCTCTATATGATGATCTTTATTAATATCGTCCATTGTTGTAGTAACAGACGAACCATAATGATGTTCTAACAGCATTATGATTTCCTCTTGCCCTTGCTCTTTTGCAAAAGCTAATGCGTCCATTTCTTTCATTGTCTCACCATTATATTTAACTTTCGTATCGATACCACTTTCTATTAATAATTTTACAATATCGACATGCCCATTACTAATTGCACCAAATAAAGGATTCCTCTCAGGCTCACTTACATCCATATGAGCTCCACAAGATAATAAATATTTTACTATTTCTATATGCCCTGCAGTTGCAGCTTCATTCAACGCCCCACCACCATACACCCCTCCAGGCGTATTAATATTAACACCAAGTTCTATTAGTTTTTTTACTATATCTAACTCCCCTCTAGAAGCTGCGACATGAAGCCACGTTCCAAAAGGGGTCATCATATTTAGATATTCTTTATTAGTGCCGATTAATTCAACGATCTTATCCGAATCGCCTTTTTTTATAGCTGTTCGAATGTCTTTTGCAATCTGTTTACTATCCATTTCCAAATCATCTCCTTCTTTTGGCAATATCACCGAGTTTTTCAAGCATTTCTACCATATCTTCTCTGTCTCCACCTGCATCCCTTACTTTTTTAATATTATCTACAACATTTCTAAGTGCTTCAATACTATGCTGACCCTTAACTCTATTCGGAGCCCATACTAGGTTTTCAAGCCCAATAATTGGGTCAATGTCATATTCTCTTAATATGTCTTGACCTTCTTTTACTAGTTCTTTTTGAGCTTTTCCATTTCCTTTTTTAAATACAATATGATGAGCATGAGGATCGTACATATCACTTGGGGGATCACCTTTATTTTTCTTCAAATAAGCTCCATAATCAATTTTATCTACATTTTTAGTAGATTCACCCGTACCCTTAATATTTCCCTCATCAACTTTATCAACTGGCTTTGTAGAATCGCCAATATTTTCTGTTTTAATGGCAGTTTTAGGAGGGCCTTGAAAATTATCTAGCCCCTTCATCATTGTAACTCCTGCACCAGTTGCAACACCGGTTGCGGGCATCATGTTGAGTCCATTCCCTGCAACATTTGTTAGCTCTTGAATATTATTTTTTATTTGATTTAGATATTTATCAATGGAAAGATCCTCGATTCCTGCTTGGACACTCCCTGAAGTCTTGTTTGTTGAAACTTTTATATCATTACCATTTTTAAGGCTTCCCGTTTTCGGAGTAGCACCTTTTAAACCAGCAACTGTTGTAACCACTCCTAAACTATTTAACCAATGTTCTTTTGAAAATGGATCTTCTGGTAAAATAGCTTCTTTTGCTGTATCAGTGAAACCAAGGGTCAAATAATTGAAGAAGTCATATGTAGAGTCGAACTTCTTTTCATTTCGACTTTTCAACCCTGAATTCAGACCGTCTAACGCTCCTATTGAGAGATAATTAAAGAAATCATAAGGGGAATCCAACGCCTTTTCACCACGTTCTTCAAGTCCGTCGAAAAAATCCTTCCCAATCTCTTTAAAGCTATTCCACGTTTCAATAAATGGATTAGATTCATCTGATTCACTTGTATTTGATTGGGCGTCGGTTACTTTCATACTATCATTTTCATCAATACTTTTGTTATTTTTCCCTATCATATTAGGTAATTCAGGTACTTGCCTAGCAATTTTCTGTTCAGCCTCTGCATACTTATCCATCGAATTTTGAAGGAAGGATACTAACTTTTGCATATTCTTTTCAATCGTTTGTAATTCATTCGATATTTTGTACAATTGATCCCCGATTCCGTGTCGTGCTTTAATACGGTAATCGATTTGAGATCGGATGGATGCAACATTGTCTGTAGTATTCGATACTTTCGTCGTAACTTGTGAAAAGCTAGGGGTCAAATCATTAACTCTATCGATATCGACTTTTATCTTTGACATGAGTGTCCTCCACTAAACCCATTCTTTCATTAAAAAGTTTCATATTTTAATTCTAACCGTGATTAGAAATTCCATTTTATTTATCTTTTTCTAGCCGCTTCTTCCTTCGCTCTTTCTGCTGCTTCCCTTTCCGCCTTTTCCCTTTCCTCTTCACGTTTAATTTCATATGCCGTTGAGACAATTTGTGATTCTACCTTATTGAGTTGATTTACTATATTTAATAAATCTTTATTGATTTCGTTAATGGCACGATTTACATAAACCATTTCATCTGCCTGCCAAGCACTATTCAACGTTGACTGGAGGCTTTCTAAACTGTTGTTCGCTACTCTTAAATTATCTGCATAATTTTCTAGTTTATTAGCCTGTCTAACGGCTTCTCCCACATTGATCCCCATTCTTTTCACCTTACCTTATGTTCAAACATTCCTTAGTTTGTTAATCTTTTTGCATCATTGATAATATCACTTTGCGTTTCTCGATATATTTTTGCACTCTTTTTTATAGACTTCGAAAAGTCTTCTATTATTTTTACATTCTTTTGGAAGTCACCTGATAATCTTGTTAATTTCTTTACATATTCTAAGTTATCAATCCCTTGCCAAGCTGTTCCATTCAAAATAGCTGTGCTTATTAGTTGTTTGTAAAGTAACTCGTAGCTTACCGCATGGGTATTAAGAACTTGTGAGGCATGTTCCAATTTCGATATATCAACAGCAATTTTCTTAGCCATAGTTATTTCCTTTCCCACTATTAATCTATCTGTTAAAATAAATGATTGTTTTTAAAGTAACATACTAAAAAGTAAATTAATGTCATTATACTATATTCAGTAAGTATTTTACCATAATTTAACTGTACTAATTTATCCCCGATTACCTTCTAGTTCTCTACTTTTATGTACAAAAAAAAAAAAAACGAGGCTGGGACATAACTAGCTTCAAATAGTGGGAAAGGTGAATTTGAGGAAACTCAAATTCACCTTTCTCTATTTTTGTATGTAAATTCTTTTTTTCTTTAGTTAATGGCCATGAATTTTCTTAAATTCACAGCCATTAATGCGAGGCCCATTTCGTTTTCTACCTTCGATTTTCCTCGTACAGAAAATCGAGTGAAACGCAAATTAGCCTTCAAGAATCCAAAAACTGGTTCCACATCGATTTTGCGTCTTCGATAAATGGCACTTGTTTTCTCTTCTGAAAGCTTTGCTCTTACATATTCTTTTTGCTGTTCCCATTTTTCATTTACCATTAATTTTCGATTGTTGCCTTCTTTAGCTTTGGTACACGATGAACGGAATGGGCATCCCGAACAGTCTTCACACTCGTAAATTTTGAGCTTCCGTTGGAAGCCTGTGTGGTCATTACGGACAGAATAATATTGAAATTCAAGACGTTTTTGATTAGGACATGTATATGTATCGGTTTCTTCATCATACGTCCAGTTATCGGGATTAAATATGTTTTGTTTATACTTTTTCTTTTGTTCTTTCAAATACATACTATACGTAATAAGTGCTTCTCGTTTTCTATTCGAAAGGATATCATGAAAGTTTTGTTCACTACCGTAACCTGCATCTGCAACAATGTGTTTTGGTAACTCAAAATAATGCTGCTCAATCTCATCTAGAAATGGAATTAACGTACGTGTATCTGTTGGATTTGTATATATACTATAGGCAAGCGTATATTGACCTTCCGTTGCGATTTGTACATTATATCCAGCTTTTAATTGTCCGTTTTGCATATAATCATCTTTCATTCGCATAAACGTCGCATCTGAATCTGTCTTAGAATAGCTATTGCGTGTACCAAAGATTTCAAAGTCTCTTTCGTATTTTTGTTTACGTAGGACAAAATCAATCAACTGCTTGCGTAATTGTTTCGGGTATTTACGTTTATTTCTTAAGGCTTTTCGTTCTAGAACATCTGATGATGTTTCAATTTGTTTATCATATTCAGTTACGACATCGTCCACTTTTTGAACTAATTGAGCGAGTTCTTCCAATGATAACTGTTTATCGCTTTCACGTTGAATTTCAGGTATGATTTCACTCTCTAGTAGCTCATTGTATAGCTGGTTTGACTTTTCAATTAAATTTTGGTGATATTTTTCAATGGTTTTCTTCCAAACAAACGTAAATTTATTCGCATTTGCTTCAATTTTTGTACCATCGATAAAAATCGCTTCTTGATCAATAAGCTTTTCTTCAATCAATTGGCAACGGAATTGAACGAAACATTGACGAATTAAATCTTTCACTTCTGGTTGAATACGGAATCGGTTGATTGTACGGTAGCTTGGTTCATATCCTTGGGCTAGCCACATCATTCGGATACTGTCTTTTAATAGGGCTTCAATTTTCCGTCCTGAGAAGATAGATTGTGTATAGGCACATAAGATAATTTTAAGCATCATACGTGGATGATAGGCAGGACACCCCTCATTTCGTAGAAATGGTTCGAACGCTTCATGAGGGATACTTTCAACTAGATGATGGATATGGAAAGCAATATCATTATTTTGTAATTTTACTTCTAAATCTAAAGGCAAAACGAGTTGATTCATGTTATAATCTTTAAACATAAGGATCCTTCTTTCTGTATAATTTTGTTGTGGTGACTTAATTTTATCAGAAGTGGTCCTTATTTTTTATTTAAAATAATCAAAGCCGGTGAAATTTTACTTATCGTAAAATTTCACCGGCTTTTCATTTCAGAGGTGGGTTTTGTCCCAGCCTCGTTTTCGTATTTTAATATTCATCTGTTTCTTCTGTCGTTACCTTACTGTAATTGTACTGAGATGGATCGACTGGTGTAAATCCTATTGGTGTATAGAATCTCAATAAATCACCATTTACGACTTTATCAGATAATTGTAGTTTGTATTCTACTTCTTTTTCAAACTCATTTGCTTTTTCCAATAGACTATCGTCAGGGTCCTCTAATGGTAAACCTGTTTTTGCATCATATAATTTATCATCAATTGAGTAAATGGTTGGGCTGACAAAGTCGCCATTTCTGAACGGTACTAGTTCATTGTGTTCTTTTGATAATAAATCGGTACCAAATTGAACGTAATTTTGTGAATCAATTCCAAGTAAGTGTAACAAAGTTGGAAGAAGGTCCATTTGACCTCCGTAAGTATGATTCACTCCACCTTCCATTCCTGGAACATGAATAATTAAAGGTACTTGTTGTAAATTAGCACTTTCATAAGGTGTTACTTCTTTTCCGATAATTTGTTCCATCGCTCGATTATGATTTTCTGAAATACCATAATGGTCACCATAAAGAACGATCATACTGTTATCATATAAACCTGATTCTTTTAATTGTGTAAAGAACTGTTCAATCGCTTCATCTGCATAACGAGCAGTTTGGAAGTAATTATCCACACTTGGGTCGCCAGTAGTAGCTTTTCCAATCGTTGTTAACTCTTGGTCAATTTTATACGGATAATGGTTCCCAACCGTAATAAATTTCGTATAGAAAGGTTGAGGTAAAGATTTTAACAGTTCCGTTGATTGTTCAAAGAATGGTTTATCTAACAAACCGTATTCCGCCATATCTTGTTCAGAACTTGTGTCATAGTAATTCGCATCAAAGAAATGGTCATAACCGAAGGATTTATAAATCTCATTACGGTTCCAGAAAGTTCCGTTATTCCCATGGAACACTGCAGATGTATAACCATTTTCTTTTAAAATGGCAGGAGCTGCTTGGTACGTATTTTGACCTTTTGTTATAAAGGCAGATCCTTGTGGTAAACCAAATAAAGAGTTTTCTAACATAAATTCAGCATCGGAAGTTTTACCTTGAGCTGTTTGATGATAGAAATTATCAAAGTAAAGTGTGTTTTGATCTTTAATTAATGAATTTAAAAATGGTGTTACTTCTTCACCGTTTAATTTATAGTTCATTAAAAAGTCTTGGATGGACTCTAAATGAATATAGATTACATTCATACCTTTTGCTGCACCAAAATATTCAGGGTTCGGTTCTGCATAATTGGATCTTGTATAGTTGATTACTTCCGTCATATCATCACTATCAGCTAGCGCTCTTTGCGAAGACGCCTTAATCGTTTCAGCAGCGTCATACATCGTATAGTTATACATTCCTAAATATTTCACAATATAGTTTCGATCAAAACCACGTGTTAATAATTGAGGACGATCCACGTTAGCTAGTCCTAAATTGATAACCGATAAACCAATTACAAAAGCTATTACTGCTACAGCTTTTTTATACCCAACTCTAGTGTAATCCTTTTGTATTTTTTTAGATACACATAAGTAAATCAATAAAAATACATCAACAAAGAATAAAATATCGTAAGGTTTTAATAAGGAAACAATACTTCCACCTAAATCTCCAAAGTTTTGCGTTTGGAAAATGGTCGGTAATGTAATAAAGTCACTAAAAAATCGATAATAAACCGCATTTGCGTATAAAAGAATAGATAGTAGCGTGTACATCACAACGAGTAACGTATATTTCCCACGCCCTTTAAAGACAAATGCAAACCCAAGAAACAACATAGCTGAACCTAATGGATTAATAAACAATAGAAATTGTTGCAGGAATCCATCAACATCTAAATGGAATTGGGTTACTTGCGTAATATATGTTTTCATCCATAGCATAAGGACAGCTAATAAATAAAGACCAAAAAATTTGTTTAAAAAGCCTTCTTTTTTATTATTTAAACTTTCCATTTTGAACACCTTCCTTTTAGTCAAATAGACTAAAAAAATAAGACTATTTTCAAGTTATTTAAGTTTTACATTAAATGATGAATTTGGTAAACTGTAATATTACCAATCAATTCACAGAAATATATAGTACACCTAATACACGTGTTCTGTCAAATAAACATTCATTTTTTGTTTACTTTTTTTACGATAAAATGTTTGTATCTTATCACTTTTTACATTAGTAATATAACGATTTAACTTTATAAAATGTTTCACTTTTATTTAAAAAAATAAATATCCGCCTGTAAAACAGGCGGTTTTAGTAACGCCCTATAAGGGCTCCTTACTAACTGCCCCTAAAGGGGCTTTTTTAATTGACCGTCAACCGTATTTGTTCTTTAATCTCGTTTAAATGGGTCTATATATTCTCTACTCGTCATTTGATCACGTAATCGATCTTCAGCTTCTTGTTCCCTAATGTATTTTGCTACCGCTTTTTCGTTAAGACCTACTGTAGTGACATAATATCCTTTTGCCCAAAACGTTCGATTTCCGTGTTTATATTTTAAATTTGCATGTCTATCGTGAATCATTAAAGAACTCTTTCCTTTTAAATAGCCTACGAATTGTGATACGGATAATTTTGGAGGAATTTTAACCAGCATATGTATATGATCTGGCATTGCATGTCCTTCTATGAGTTCTACGTCTTTCATTTCACATAGACGTCTTAAAATCGCTCCGATGTCTTTTCTTAATTCACCGTAGATTACTTTCCTTCTGTATTTTGGTATAAAAACTATGTGATACTTACAATTCCATCTTGTGTGTGATAAACTATTGTCGCTCGACATTGAGCAAAACTCCTCTCGATTTGAATTTGGTTTGACGGCCATTTTCATTATATCGAGAGGAGTTTTTAATTCCATCTCCATTACCACTCTAAAAGTATATTTTCACACGTGCAGAGCACGTGGTTTTAAAAGAATTAATAAAAACGAATTCCAAAAATAGGAATTCGTTGTTTAATAAGAGTTGAAAGTACGCAATGAAGACTAGATTAACGAACAGCTTTGTGAGAACCATCACAGTTTGGCATTCTTTTAGATAGTCCACAAGTGCAATCCTTTAATCCTTTACCATTCAAAATTTGTGGGATATATTTTTCAACTCTTGCTGCCCGTGTTTTCGATTGTTTTGGTTGGGAGAAGTGAAAAATGTATGCTCTTTGACGTCCAGGAGTTAATGCTTCAAAAGCAGTTTTCAAGTCGAAATTTTCATCTAATTTCACTTGAAATTCTTCTGGAATGACGTATTCCGTATCTTTTTTGTACTCCACTTCCAAACCAGCTTTTTCAACTTCAATAGCTTCATGAATGTACTCTTTTATAATATTTTCCATCTCAACAATCTCTTGGACATCCGTAAACCGAATCTGGCGGGCTGCTTGTACATTCTCTGTTTGTTGGATCAAAATCCCATGGTTATCCTTTAATAGAGCCCCTTTGTGGAACAGTAGTGCACAATATTCTTTAAATCCGTGTATTAATACAATGTTCTTTTTCTTATAAGTATAGCAAGGATGCATCCACTTAAATTCCTCAGTTAGCCCACATTCAAGAACAATCGCTCTTAACTCTTCAAATTCAGCCTTCCATTTTTCAGCTTTATTTAGAAATTCATCCACTTTAGGATTCATATTCCCCTTTGTCAAAATAGGAGCACCCCTCTTTCATTTTTCGGATGTATGAAAACCATTCACCTTCGTTCATCCATTATAAATAGTATAAAACCCCATATAAAAGATAGGCAAATTGCAAACTAATAGAGGAACTCTTTCAGGAATCTTTACCTATTAAATAGTTGCTGAACAACATGATTCACTTGAAATGATGGAGAAACAATTAATAACATTTAGAGGACAAAGTTACAAAATCACTTATGAAAAATGGGATTCTTCGTAGTAAACCAAGTTCCATATGATGAAACGGAACTTGGTCTGCTAGATTTTCAAAGTATGTGTGGCAATATTCACACTTCAAAATATAAATGTTGATGAATGTTACAACCTGGATTAAATGCACTTTTGCAGGATGGACATGTAGAATTGCAAGATAAATATTCATTAATAGTAAGTTCATATCCACATGTCCCGCATAACACAGCCTTTTGGTGAAATTGATTTTTCGGCCAAATTTGTGGATTGGTGCAACCTACTTCTTCATGACAGGAGAAGCACGGAAAATATGTATCGCAACAGTAAAATTTAATTGCAATTCGATCAATTTCAGAATGATAATGCAAACACCGTGTTTCTTTATCGATGCCTTTCCCTTTTATTTCATGGCCATGAATAAGCATTTGATCCTCCCTTTTTTGCTAAACATCATTTCTTATACTTTTGTACAATTGGCTTTAGTCGATAGCCGAATATTCCGGCAAAGATAGCTAAAATTATATCTTTTGGTAATGGGACCATCATCCATGCCCAAGCCATTTGATAAGTAAAGTTTGTCGGTGCTTCAAACCATAACTTATATGCAACATACATCCAATTGGTTCCTATTAAATAATTTATAGCTGTTCCAGCCAATGCAGCAATTACAAATCCTTTTGTTGTAGGAAACTTCCGAACGATTGCTCCAACTATGTAAGCAACGATAACATATGAAAGAATAAACCCAAAAGTAGGTGTAACGAGTGAATCTATACCTCCTGAAAACTTGGCGAATACCGGTAACCCAGCTAGTCCAATAAAAAGATAAAAAAGCATAGCAACAGCTCCTGTGCGACTACCCAATAAAATTCCGGCTATTATCGCAAAGAATGTCTGAAGGGTAATTGGTACACCACCGATAATCAAAAATGAGGAAATGTTGGCACCAATCATCATCAATACGGAAAACATTGCAATTTGTACCATACGTAAAGTGCGTGAATGATTATTTGTTCTAGTGATAGTAGTAGTCATCATATACCTCCCTATAACCAATGTTAGAAATAGTATATTGAAACAGCATCATTACGTCAACCTGATTTATATTTTAGTTAACATAAAACTTCCCTTTTCAAAGAAAAAAACAACAGCCAGTTAGACTGTTGTTTTTCCTTATATAGTATTAATCCATATTATTAGCTTCAAAATGATCAAGTAATGCACGTACTTCATCCGTTGTTTTTGTGTTCATTAATTGATTTCTTAGTTCGCCTGCACCACGGAATCCTTTGACATAAATTTTGAAGAAACGATGAAGCCCTGTCACTGGACGTGGCAATTCTTCTTTATATTGATCATGTAGATCTAACTGCAA
Source organism: Ureibacillus sp. FSL E2-3493 (assembly GCF_038077515.1). Lineage (NCBI taxonomy): Bacteria > Bacillati > Bacillota > Bacilli > Caryophanales > Caryophanaceae > Ureibacillus > Ureibacillus sp. FSL E2-3493. The sequence continues at coordinate 3,073,386 of NZ_JBBOPK010000001.1, forward strand.
TCTTAAAAGGTCTAAGTACTCCTTACTACTATGCTCTTTCGGCTCTTTTTCAAAAGCGAAAGGATTTTTAAAAATCCCCCGACCGATCATGACGCCATCCACACCGTACTGTTCTACGAGCTTCAGACCTGTTTGACGGTCAGGAATATCTCCATTGATTGTGAGCAGCGTATTGGGTGCCACTTCATCCCGTAACTTTTTAATTTCCGGAATTAGTTCCCAATGGGCATCTACAGCGCTCATTTCTTTTCGTGTACGTAAATGAATCGAAAGATTGGCGATATCTTGTTTTAAAATATGCGTTAGCCATTCCTTCCACTCATCTATTTCTGTATAACCCAGTCTTGTTTTCACACTTACTGGAAGTCCCCCCGCTTTTGCTGCTTGAATAATTTCAGCAGCTACATCTGGTCGAAGTATAAGGCCACTTCCCTTTCCTCTAGAGGCAACATTCGGTACAGGACAACCCATATTAATATCAATACCTTTAAATCCTAACTCGGCCATCCCAATACTCATTTGACGGAAATATTCGGGCTTATCCCCCCATATATGTGCAACAATTGGCTGTTCGTCCTCTGTAAAAATCAAACGCCCGCGCACACTTTTCTTTCCTTCTGGATGACAATAGCTTTCCGTATTTGTAAACTCCGTAAAAAATACATCCGGTCTACCTGCTTTACTTACGACATGACGAAAAACAACATCCGTCACATCTTCCATTGGTGCAAGTACAAAAAATGGCCGCGGTAAATCAAGCCAAAAATTTTCTTTCATCTTCAAACTCAAATCCTCTCATTATCTATAAAACATCAAACTTATCGTAAAAAACTTCTTTTACACTTATATCATGTTCAGTAACCTATTATCAAAGACAATACACTCAGACATTTTAGTTTGTCAAAAAATATTGGGGTCGAAAACTTTAGTAAACAATATAAAATGAGAAGAAGTTGACATTGTAAAAAGACATGCCCCTATAAACTATCTGTGGAAGTTTTGCTTTACTAAGTTTATTTTCTCTTTTCTCCAACAAATTTATTTACATAAATCAATAAAAATAGTGCAAGCAGTAACGCGGCGATTTTCGTAATTTAAACTACTAATAGGATCTTTTTTAGTTCCTTGTGGTAGCCTCACATTTCCCATTATGTAAATATTATCTCACTTAATTTGTAATAAGGAACATAAAAGAAGACAACGCCAAATAGGCATTTGTCTTCTTTTAAGAACATCAAGTATCGGCATATATTAATAACTCAGTTAACCGAACACTTTTCCCTAGATTTATAATCGTTCCAGGCATTCACTAATTTTGTTGCCTCTAGTTTTGGATTATCAGCCTCCGTCACAGCTGACACAACAAAGAAACCATCCGCTCCAGTTTGGGCAAGGGAAGGTATATCAGCAAGCTTAACACCACCGCCTACGACTACCGGAATCGAACTAAGCTCAGAGATTTTAGCGATATCATCAAAACTTCTTGTAATGACCCTGCCATCTTTTCCAAGTCCACAATCAGGTTTTGTTTGTGTTTCACGTAATGGTCCGACACCAAAATAATCAAGTTGAGAAACATCCGCTGTTTTTATATATTCAAATAATTCATCTGCTCGGGCAGATAAACCGACAATGAGCTCTTCACCTAAATATTCACGACAAACATCTACTGGTATATCTGTTTGTCCCACATGAATACCATCCACTTTAATCCCTTGTTTTCTCGCAGCTAAAACAATATCTAGTCGGTCATTTACAAGGAGCGCAACCTCTTTGGATTTTCCAGCTTCTTCAATGGCTTCTGCCGCTTGACGTGTTAGCTGAATCAATTCCTTCGCAGAGGCAACTTTGGAACGAATTTGGATACAAGTAAACCCTGCATTCACCGCATCTTTAATAATTGTGGCAACTGGACGACCTTTCGTATTTTCCGGACCTATCACTAAGTATTTGGAAATATCAAGTTTTTTTACAATACTCATTTTATCCTCCTAAAATATCATTTACTTTATCTACTTTCGTATTGATCGTATTTGTATATCCTGGTCGAATATCTGCTTTTAACACTACTTCCGTTCGAATTCCCTTCTCCGCAAGGACAAATGTCGCCTCTTTCACTACTTTCATTACTTCGTCCCATTCGCCCTCAATCTCCGTAAACATCGATGTCGTTCGATTTGGTAATCCTGACTTCCGAATCACTTTCACAACTTCAGCTACTTCCTCTGCCAATTCATCGCCTACTCCAAAAGGCGCAATAGCTACTGCAACTAATGTATTCATAAAAATGAAACCTCCTCTATATCAAATAAATTGTTCGCAATGTCTTCCGCCGTTACTTTATATAATTCATCTATAAACTGAACTTGGAAACTTCCTGGACCATCCACTTTAAGTTCAGCCCGTTTACCGGCTACATTGTACACCGTAGTGGCGGTAAGTGCCGCAATGAATGGGGATGTTGCTGTAGCGTAGACAGCTGCTACCCCACCTAACGAGCATCCTGCACCCGTAATTTTCTCCATAAAATGGGAACCTCCATAAGAGACAGCCACCATAGCGCCGTCTGTTACTAAATCTGTTTCACCCGACACAGCAACAGCGCCTCCTGTCCACTTAGCAAGCGCAATAGCTGCTGCTTTAGCCCCACTTACTGAATCCGTAGAATCAACACCGCGAACATTCGATTGTTCTGTACCTCCGTCTAATCCCCATAAACCAGCTAATGCGATAATTTCCGAAGCATTTCCTCTAATAATTGTTGGCTTATATGCCTTAAATCGTTGTAACAGCTTTGTTCTAAGTGAACCTATCCCCACAGCAACAGGATCTAATACCCATGGCTTTCCTGTTTCATGCAACACCTTCGCTACATAAGGTAACGTCTCCTCATAAATCGGTAACAGCGTTCCGACATTGATATACATAGCTCCGCCAGCTTTTGCCAAAAACTCCGCCTCATCTGGCAAGTACACCATAGCGGCAGATCCACCAACAGCAAGCTGTGCATTTGCTACAAGATTAATCGTTACAGTGTTCGTAATCGAACCTGCCATCGGATTCGTCCCTCTTACCGCTTCAACCGCCTGCATCATTTTACTTTGAATCTCTTGCTTGTTAACCACTTTGCAAACACCTCTCTATTTCCATTCTTTATACGAACGAATAGATCAACAAAACAGGGGATTAAGGTATGAATTCACTTAGGCTCTATATAATAAAAAAATGCTCTCCCATTAAATAAAAATGGGAAAGCACAATTCAAATTATTGCTTATAAATCTAATGAATCGCTTCCCTACACCAGTGTTAACTGACAGGTTCAAAGAGTCAGGTTTTAACCTTCTCAACTCCGAAGAGTCCCCCCGCAATATTTACTATTCAGTTTGTTACTACACATACTACCAACTGATACACCGTATGTCAATTTATGCTAGTTCCAGCACGAAACTGCTTCATCATGTGTGGACCTCTTTGGCAACACATGAATGTTGTAAAGCTAGGAAGCGTTCCAAGACTTTCATATTCACAAGTTTATATAAAATGCACTCTATTTTTGACAATTAGGGCAAAAGAAAGTTTTCCGTGAAGAAATTTCTTCTTTTAAAATGGGGGTATTGCAACGGGAACATTCAGTACCTTCTCTGTCATAAACATAGAATTGGTAACCTCCCGTTTTGCCATCTCCCTTATACAACGGGTTTTCCATATACCCACCTTGTTCGATTCCTTTTTTTAGAATAAACTGAATCGAATGATAAGCCCGAGTTAATTGCTCATCGTCTAACTCATTCATTTTTTTATCAGGGCGAATCTCTGCATGCCAAAGAATCTCATCAGAATATGCATTCCCTATTCCAGCTAGCACTTCTTGATTGATTAATGTTGTTTTAATCATTCCCTTTCTTTTTTCCATTAGCTGTTGAAAGGTATCCAATGTGAAATCGGGATCAAGTACTTCTAGTCCTAGTTTTTCAAACTCTTTCTTTATCTCTTCTGGTGATAAAAGATGCAAGTAACCTAAACGCAGTCCAATAAAATATAAATGTTGTTCTCCAAAGGAAAGCTTTACTTGAATGGTCCTGCTTGGTTTATCTTCTTCTTTACCAAAAAACATCCACCCTCCAAGCATTAAATGTAACAGTAAACATGAATCATCCTGTAGTTGGAAAATTAAATATTTCGCTCTTCTCGTAATCGTTTTTATCGTTTGATTTGAAACTTGTGCAATAAACCGTTCAACTGGTACATTAATAGACTTTTCCCGTCCAATCTCAACATCCGAAATTTTTTTCCCACCTACCAATGAACCCAGTAATGTTTTATATGTTTCCATCTCCGGCAATTCAGGCATAATTCTAGCCTCCATTTTATAATCTGTTTATACAGTATTTCCAATTGGTGGGTTATTATAAATGGATGCATTTCGGAAACAATCTAGCCCGATCCCGCCATACAACCGCACACAAGAGTCCTGGTTCGTTTATTAAATAAAAACAGCATCTTCTGAGATGCTGTTTTTTATTTGTTCTCTTTATATTTTGTTAAAACTTACATTAATTTTAAAAATTGACCACCTCTTACTATTCTAGACCCTAAACTGCTTCACCAAATCATTTAACTCAATTGCTAGTTTCGCAAGCTCTTCGGAACTCGATGCAACTTCTTCCATTGAACTGCTTGTTTGCTGAGCAGAGGCAGAGGTTTGTTCGACACCAGCTGCAGATTCTTCCAAAATAGCCGCAATCTCCTCTATGGAAGAATTCATTTCTTGACTAGTGGATTTCATCATCGTTAAATGATTACTAACGACGCTAATTGCCGAAGCCATTTCTTTAACAGAATCATTAATTTTACTAAACTTCTCACCCGTTGTTTTCAGCTGGTTCGTCCCTTTTTCGACTTCTGAATACCCCGATTGCAATGAGTCTACCACTCCAGATGTATCCCCTTGAATTCTACTAACAATTTGTGTGATATCCTTTACAGATTTGGACACCTCTTCTGCGAGCTTTTTCACTTCTTCTGCAACAACTGCAAACCCACGTCCATGTTCACCAGCACGTGCTGCTTCAATCGCCGCATTAAGAGCCAATAAGTTCGTTTGTTCAGCTACATCTTTTATAACTGTAACTAATTTAGAAATTTCATTGGATTGAACATCCAACTGCTGTACTTTAACAACGGAATCTTTGACGATACGATCGATATTTGACATTTGCTCAACAGATTGTCGCATCAATTGGGCACCATCTTCGGTCAATTGTAATACTTCATTTGAAGACTGATAGATTCGTTCACCATTGTCATTTGCTTCTTCTACTTTTTCCACATACATCCCCATTGAAGTTGAAAGATCACCAGACAGATTTGCTTGCGATTCGGTGCCAGATGCAATTTCCTCCATTGTTTTGGAGATTTGTTCTGTTCCTACTTTTACTTCATTTGCAGATTGTGTCATTTCCTCACTATGAGACGAAATTAGCTGGGAGGCATTTGAGATATTTTGAATCATATTTTTTAAATTAGTATGTAAGTCATTGAGCCCATTGGCTAATTGCCCCGTTTCATCTTTTGACTTAATATCCAGTTCACCAACTGTTAAATCCCCATTAGCGATATGAGTCATTTGTCCCGTTACCTTTTTAATCGGATTCGTCACATTATTCGCAAATAGCCAAATGATTACAATACCAATTAGAAGCGTAATTCCCATCACAATGAAATTTAAAGATAGGATTTCACCAGCAGGTTTATTAAAATCAACCATATAAGTACCTGATACCACTACCCAACCCCATTCTGGGAATTCTTTGGAGTAGGAAATTTTCTCTCCGAATTTATTTGGGTTATCAATAAATGGAGCGATAAAATCGGTATATCCTCCTCCATTGATGCCCTTTTTAATGTATTCCTGGACATAATATGTACCATTCTCATCCTTTTTATCCCAAAGGTTCTGCCCCTCTTTAGAAGGGTGAGCAACAAAAGTCCCTTCGCGATCAGTAATGAACATATAGCCATTGTCACCTAAATCAATATTTTTGTTAATTGGTCGTGTACTGTCTTCTCCCATTTCTCCTAATATCGCTATTTTTACTTTTTCTTGCGCATCCTCAAGGGAAAGTTTGCCTTCTTCTACTTGCTGATTGAGGACTTCCATCATTTCAAGCGTTTGTTCCACACTATTTTTTAAATTCGTTTGACCCAGTTCATCTAAACTACTACTACTCTTTTCATAACTAAATACGCTTAAAACGATTAATGGAATCGTCAACAATAAAATGGAAACAGTTAGAAGCTTCCGTTTAATCGTTTTAGTTAAAAATGTAAGCAAATTGAATTTCATTCTTTTATCCTCCCCGTAAAATTAATAAAAAAGCATTCACTAATCTATAAGAACTAAAAAGTATAACAGGTGTAGGTCTTTAGACTAGAATTTATAGTATAAACTTATTAGTCTTACTTTTCTATACTATCTACGAACTTTAGTATATATTTCGACAAAATTAGCAATAAGAGGGAAAACAGTCTTCAAGGAGAGGTTTTGGCCACTACTAGAATTCAAAAGTTTGGCTCAATGGATACATCCATTTAAATCTAAAAATTCAAAAAGAACTTGATGAATTCCATACCGTAAAACCATTACTAGTGGTTTAACTGACACCCCACACTGATTCGTTACCATATATTAAAAAACAGCTTTCCGAAGCAATAAAAAAGAACGAATTCCCCATTAGGAATTCGTTCTTCTTTCTTTATACTAACTCCAACCACGCCACCGCTTCACAGTGCGTCGTTTGCGGGAACATGTCTACGGGTTGGATTTCTTTTGTTTTGTAGCCGCCATCCTCGAGTACCCGTAAGTCCCGCGCTAAGGTCGCTGGATTACAGGAGACGTAAACTACTCGCTTTGGTTTTTGCTCAATAACGGTATTGAGCAATGCCTCATCGCAGCCTTTTCGTGGTGGATCGACGACTAGTACATCCGCTTTTTTACCTTCAGCATACCAACGTGGAATTACTTCCTCTGCTGGGCCGGCTTCAAAATACGTATTTGTAAAGCCGTTTAATTCGGCGTTACGTTTAGCATCTTCAATGGCTTGTTCTACGATTTCTACTCCTAGCACTTGTTTTGCTTTCTCCGCTAAAAATAATGAAATCGTCCCAATCCCACAATAAGCATCAATAACCGTTTCATCCCCGGATAATTGGGCATAATCTAACGCTTGCTTATATAGCACTTCTGTTTGTACAGGATTTACTTGGTAGAAGGAACGAGCTGAAATTTCAAAGCGGACATTACCAATTGTATCCTCAATAAAATCTTTTCCCCAAAGGGTAATCGTTTCATTTCCTAAAATCACATTCGTTTTTTCGATATTAACGTTTTGTACAATCGATGTCACATTTGGGACAAGCTTGCGGATCAATGCAATTGCTGCGTCTTTTTGTGGGAACTTATGTTTATTCGTCACTAACACGACCATTACTTCCCCTGTTGCTCGCCCTTTTCGAATAACGACGTGGCGAAGCATGCCTCGATGGGACTCTTCGTTGTATGGTTGTAAACCGATGTCCATTAGTTCCTTTTTCAAGTTCGCCATGATTTGATCTGCTTCTTCTACTTGAATAATACAACGTTCCATGTCGACAATATCGTGGGTTTTTGATTTATAAAATCCCGCAATCGGACCCGTTTCCGTTTGAGTAAATGGAATTTGGGATTTATTACGATAATTCCACGGATCTTGCATCCCTTTCACTGGCAATACTGGCGCATCGATTTTGCCAATCCGTTTCATAACGTTACGTACCATGTTTTCTTTCCATTTCAGCTGCCCTTCATAAGATAAATGTTGCAGCTGGCAACCACCACATTTTCCAAAATAAATACATGGGGCTTTCACTCGATCTGGAGATTCTTCTTTTATATCTACGATTTTTGCAAAGCCGTAATTTTTTAAAGTTTTTAATACATGTACTTCAACCGTTTCTTGTGGAAGGGCGCCTTGAATAAACAACGGATAACCGTCGATTTTCGCCACACCATTTCCATCATGGGTTAAATCTTCTACTAAAACGATTTTTCGATCATTTTTCTTTACTGGTGCTACCATGTTCCGTCCTCCATTCAATTCTTCTATTGTAAAACAAGTGGAGGGTAAAAATCTCTACTTTTGCACGAAATTTATCTCATTTTAAAAAAAGAGCTACTTTAACAGCAGCCCTTCCTCATTTTACTTCTTCATCCTTTACGATTTTATCCATCGGTGCTAATAGAAATGCCAGCACAATTGACACAATAGTTATTATAAAGGGGGCGACAAAAATCATGAACTCGTTCATTTTGTATCACTCCTATGCATGATCGTTACTCTTGCCAGTAACATAGTCTTTATTGAATAAAAATAAACGGAACAATAAATATAGGGATGGAAGCAATAAACATAAACCAAGTATAAAGGCAATGACTAAAGCAATCGCCATCTCTTTATTTGTAAATCCAGCGTGTATTGTTAAATATGGATATAACAAATACGGATAATGGGAACCACCATAGGCAAAAAAGGCAAAGGCAAATTGAAGTATTAATAAAATTACTGCCGTACCATATGACCTCTTTTTCCAAATAAACCAAACCGTAACTAAAAATAATAATCCCGAAAGTGCAAATAAAGGCCATATAGCGACGATGTTCTCATAATGTTCTACATTATGACCGCGTAACTCTACGATAATCCCGAAGGCTGTAATAATTAATGGGACAGACCAGATTAGGGCATATTTTCTCATTAAGTTACTTGCTTCTAAATCCTTAGCTTTCCATGCATACCAAGTTAAAAAGACCGCAGATATATAAAGAACTGCTGAAATACTTAATAACACAATGCTCCAAGAAAGGGGGCTTGTATATAGCGCCCAATAATCTAATACAGGCTGTCCGTTTACCATCTCAACGAAGCCACCTTCCGAAATGGTAAAAACGACTGAAAGGGATGCAGGAATTAACAACCCCGCTAGCCCATAGGCAAAGGCATACCCTTTATGGCCTGCTGAACCATAAGATTCAAAGGCATAATAGGAACCCCGGATTGCTAACAACAATAATGAAATGCTCACTGGCACAAGTAAAATCGTTCCATAATAAAAAGCTGTTTGGGGAAAAAATCCAACGATACCTACGAAAAAGAATACAAGAAATACGTTCGTCACTTCCCAAACCGGTGATAAATAGCGCTTAATAATCTCCGTTAGAATATGGGATCGATCGGTTAATAAACTATAGGCATTAAAAAATCCTGCTCCAAAATCAATGGATGCCACAATGACATAACCAAATAGAAATATCCATAATACAGAAATTCCTAACACTTCAAGATTCATCGCACTTCACCACCCTTTTCCGATTCCCTGTCTTCAATTTCCTTTTCAATAGGATTGGAACGAAACATTCTTGATAAGACGACGATACTACCTATCCCTAGCACAATATATAAAATACAAAATAGAAGGAGCATCAAATCTACATTTCCACTTGTCGTTGCCCCTTGCTCTGTCCGCATTATCCCTCGCAATATCCACGGTTGCCTTCCGACTTCTGCTAACCACCAACCCGCTTCAATGGCAATGACCGATAACGGGCCTCCCGCTACGACTACCCATCGATACCATTTGCTTGCGATAAACGACCAGCCACGCCATTTCCCAACTAAATAAATAAAGGAAACAAGAACCATGAACATCCCGATAAACACCATTAAATTAAATAAATAATGGATATAAAGGGGAGGTCTTTCATCTTCCGGAAATTCATTTAACCCAATTACTTCAGCCATCGGATTACTAAAGGCTAATATACTTAACCCATAAGGAATGGTAATTTCATACTTTACCTCTCCATCATTCATAATCCCGAATAGGATAAGATCGGCCCCTTCCTCCGTCTCAAAATGCCATTCGGCAGCTGCTAACTTTTCTGGCTGATACTCAGCCAAATATTTTCCTGAAAAGTCCCCAATAATGGCCGATGCAATCGAAAAAATAAGACCACATTTCATTACAAGATAAAGTGCTTTTTTATGATAAATATGATCTGAACCCTTTAATAAACGGAAGGCTGCGATGGATGCCAATATAAACGCTGCAGTCATAAAGGCTGTAACGAGGACGTGGGTTACTTTTGTTGGCATTGCAGGGTTAAACATGGCGATTAACGGTTGAATATTGACTAACTTTCCGTTTACTACATCGAACCCTTGAGGCGCGTTCATAAATGAATTGACGATTGTGATAAATACCGCTGACATCGATGCTCCGATGGCAACAGGTATGAGCAACAGCATATGCTTCTTTTGACTATCAAAACGATCCCAAGTATATAAATAAATTCCTAAGAAAATTGCTTCAAAGAAAAAGGCAAAGGTTTCCATAAATAAAGGTAACGAAATGACTTGTCCTGCTAGCTCCATAAAGTTTGGCCATAATAGAGAAAGCTGTAAACCAATTGCCGTCCCTGTAACAACCCCAACGGCTACCGTAATGACAAATCCTCTAGCCCAGCGTCTTGCCAGTAAAATGTAATGTTCATCATTATTTCGATAACCGACCCATTGGGCAATCATAATCATCAACGGAACGCCGACGCCGATTGTTGCATAAATAATATGAAAAGATAAGGTTGTTTCAGTTAGTACTCGACTCCAAAACACCGCTGACTCGTTAATCAAAAATAAGTCCTCCCTAACTAAATAATCGACCTAAAATCGATAGCAACATAATTGCTGCTACTCCAAAACTTAAGTAAATTAGCCATTTTTCTTGTTTTTTATACATTTGTCTCTCCCCTTACAGCCATTATGCCCATTTTTGTAGAAGTTGAACGGTGTTAATTAGAACTGGTAGTATCCTTTCAAACATTTTTTCAAAATAAAAAACCTGTATAAACGTTAGTTTACCCTAACATTTATACAGGTCATTCCTGCTAATTACACTCGGTCCAATTCACGAATATCCTCGATTGGAACGAATACTTCAATATGGCGTTTTAAGTTAGTAAAAGTAACGGGTGCATCCCCACCATACTCACCATCTAAGTTAATATGAATCGTTTCATTTTCTTCCACGTTGGAAACTTTCACTACACTTGCCTTTCGGTAAATCACATTCGGATCATTTAAGTGTTCCCCGCGGAGTGCTAAAGATGCCACTTTTATAAAATCCGCAATGCTACATTTCTTCAGGATCATCATAGTGAATAATCCATCGTTAATACTTGCATCTGGTGCTATTTTTTCAAACCCACCAACAGAGTTTGTTAATCCACATAAAAACATCATGGCATCTCCTTCGAAAACTTCCCCATCAAATTCGATGCGCATATTCGTCGCTTTTATGGAAGGAATCATTTCAATTCCTTTTAAATAATAAGCAAGTTGACCGAGAAGTGTTTTCATTTTACTCGGTACTTCGTATGTTAATTCCGTTATACGCCCACCTGCAGCAATATTAATGAAATAACGGTCATCATTTATTAACCCGACATCGACTGGTATTGTATCGCCTTTTATAATGATATCGATGGCCTCGTCGATTTTACGCGGAACTCGAATGGCCCTTGCAAAATCATTCGTCGTTCCCATTGGTACTACACCTAACTTCGGTCGATTTTCATAAGGACTCATCCCTGCTACTACTTCATTTAGTGTACCATCACCACCAGCAGCAATGATAATATCAAAACCTCTTTCTACAGCTTGTGCGGCTGCTTGTTTCGCATCTCCTTCACAAGTTGTTGCGTGGCATGATGTTTCGTACCCGGCAATTTCAAGCTTCTCTAAAACTTCAGGTAAGTTTCTTTTAAAAAGCTCTCTACCTGATGTGGGGTTGTAAATGATTCTTGCTCTTTTCATTTTATCTTCCATCCTATACTTCGTAATATGTATAAAACTTTTCAACAAAAGGGAAAGTCCTAAGTAAGAAGAACTTTCAAAGGACCTTTCCGTTAAAACTTTATTTTTGTATAGCTTTTGATAGTACTTTTTTCATATCTTCATAAACCCATTGTGCACATTGAGGATCATGAACAAATTTGTCCTGCATAGAAGTATACATTTCTTTTTGCTTTTGTTCAAATGTTGGGTCTCCTTTTTCTGGTAATTGTGCCCGCATTTCTGTCACTAATTGTTGTAATTCTGGTGCACGAGGCCCCCATTTCCCAATCACTTCACCTTGTTCATTTAACAATAAATAGATTGGAATAGCCCTTCCGCCATTTGTTAAATAGCGATCGATTAAATCGGTATCCGCATCTCGGAAAGCGCAGCGAATTTCTAAATCCGCTTCTTCAGCTATTTTACGAATAACCGCATTATTTAGCATCGCATCGCCACACCAATCTTCCGTAATGGCTAAAATATGAGGTTTTTCCTCTTTTAATAATGGGAAAAGTTCATCATTCGGATTTACATTGAAATTTTCGTATACTGCAAAACTTTTCTCTTTTAATATAGGCGTCGTCATTTGTTCCATATACTGGGCCATTGGGATGGATTCTTCAAAATATTGTTGTTCTGTTTTCATTATTTACTCCCCCTTTTTCTTTTATTTTGCATAAAATGTGGGCAAATTACAATTTTTAGGATTGGACGAAGAAACCCCTACAAACCAACTTTCATTGGAATGATAGGGGCAAATACTAATTAGCGTTTATTAATTTCTTCAAGAAGGATTTTGTTTACCATTGGTGGGTTCGCTTGTCCTTTAGAAGCTTTCATAATTTGACCTACTAAGAAGCCAATTGCACGGTCTTTACCGTTTTTAAAGTCTTCGATAGATTGCGGGTTCGCATCTAACACTTCTGTTACTAAGCCAAGTAATACAGCTGGGTCAGAAATTTGAACTAACCCTTTTTCTTTCACAATCTTCTCAGCATCTCCACCGTTTTTCACTAATTCACTGAAAACTTTTTTCGCAATTTTAGATGAAATTGTACCATTTGCAATTAATTTCACCATACTTGCTAAATTCTCTGGTGTTAATGCCGTTTGACTAATTTCAATTTGTTCTGCGTTTAAGTAAGCTGACACATCACCCATTAACCAGTTCGCAGAAAGCTTCGCATCCGCGCCGGCAACGACCATTTCATCAAAGAAATCTGAAATCTCTTTGTTCACAACTAGTACACTTGCATCGTAATCGTTTAACCCAAGCTCTTCAACATAACGTTTTTTACGAGCATCTGGAAGTTCAGGAATCGATTGACGAACGCGTTCTAACCATTCATCGTCAATTTTTAAATCAACTAAATCCGGCTCTGGGAAGTAACGGTAATCATCTGTACCTTCCTTCACACGCATTAAAATTGTTTTACCAGTTTTTTCATCGAAACGACGAGTCTCTTGCTTAATTTCGCCACCAGACATTAACACTTCTGCTTGGCGTTTTTCCTCATATTCAAGACCTTTTCGAACAAAGTTGAAAGAGTTTAAGTTTTTAAGCTCTGTTTTTGTACCGAATTCTTCTTGACCGTATGGACGAAGGGAAATATTCGCATCACAACGTAAAGAACCTTCTTCCATACGCACATCGGAAACACCAGTGTATTGAATAATTGATTTTAACTTTTCAAGATAAGCATAAGCTTCAGCTGGCGTACGAATATCTGGCTCTGATACGATTTCCACAAGTGGCGTACCTTGACGGTTAAAGTCAACTAATGAATAACCATCACCGTGGGTTAATTTACCCGCATCTTCTTCCATATGAAGACGGGTAATACCAATTTTTTTCGTATACCCTGGTTGACCGTCTGTACCTTCGATTTCAATTTCAATCCAACCATCATAGCCGATTGGTTTATCAAATTGAGAAATTTGGTAAGCCTTCGGATTGTCTGGGTAGAAATAGTTTTTACGGTCAAATTTTGTTTCTTGGTTAATTTTCATATTTAAAGCTAAGGCAGCCTTCATCGCAAAATCAACAACGTTTTTGTTTAACACAGGTAATACACCTGGATATCCAAGGTCGATTACTGTCGTGTTTGTATTTGGTTCAGCACCGAAATGGTTTGGTGCTGGAGAGAAAATTTTCGATTCTGTTTTTAATTCTACGTGTACTTCTAACCCGATAACTGTTTCAAAGTTCATATTTATTTACCCTCCCAAATTTGAGGAGTTTGTTTATGAAATTCTGTCGCTTGTTCGTAAGCGTAAGCCGTGCGATAGATTGTTTCCTCATCGAAATGTTTTCCGATAATTTGTAAACCTAATGGTAAGCCATTTTCAAATCCACATGGAATAGAAATAGCAGGAACACCAGCTAAATTAATCGGAATGGTTAAAATATCATTCGCATACATCGTTAATGGATCGTTGATGTTTTGACCGACTTTGAAAGCAGGTGTCGGTGCTGTTGGTCCAACAATTACATCATAGTTTTCAAATACTTTATCGTAATCTTCTTTAATAAGCGTACGAACTTGTTGAGCTTTTTTATAGTAAGCATCGTAAGTTCCAGCACTTAAAGAGTACGTTCCAAGCATAATACGGCGTTTTACTTCATCACCAAAACCTTGGCTTCGTGTTTCTTTATAAAGTTCCATTAAGTTTTTCACGCCTTCTGCACGGAAACCATAACGGATACCGTCAAAACGGGAAAGGTTAGATGAAGCTTCTGATGATGAAAGGATATAATAAGCTGCTAAAGCATATTTAGAATGAGGAAGGGATACTTCTTCTACAGTAGCACCTAACCCTTTTAAAACGTCAAGAGCTGCTAATACGGAATTTCTAACTTCTTCGTTTACCCCTTCACCTAAATATTCCTTTGGTACCGCAATACGTAAACCTTTAATGTCGCCATCTAATTTCGATACGTAGTTTGGTACAGGTACATCTGCTGAAGTTGAGTCGTTAGGGTCTACCCCTGCAATTGCTTCAAGAAGTAGAGCATTGTCATAAACGTTACGTGTAATTGGTCCGATTTGGTCTAATGATGACGCGAAGGCCACTAAACCAAAACGAGATACACGACCATAAGTAGGCTTCATACCTACTACGCCACAATATGCAGCTGGTTGACGGATTGATCCACCAGTATCTGAACCTAGAGAAAATGGCACTTCACCTGCTGCAACGGAAGCTGCAGATGCGCCAGAAGATCCCCCTGGTACATGCTCAAGATTCCATGGGTTTTTCGTTGTTTTATAAGCGGAGTTTTCATTAGATGAACCCATCGCGAATTCATCCATATTCAATTTCCCCACGGTTACCATACCTGCTTCACGTAGTTTTTTAACTACTGTTGCATCATAAATTGGCATAAAACCTTCTAAAATTTTAGAAGCACAAGTTGTTTCTAAACCTTCTGTTACGATGTTATCTTTAACACCGATTGGTAAGCCGAATAATGGTCCCCGTTGTTCAAATGGAACTTTGTCCAACTCTAAGCTTTGCTCCATTGCTTTTTCCTTATTTAAAGCTAAGAAAGCTTGTACATCGTCATCTAGTTTTTCGATGCGAGCAAATGCTTCGTTCGTTAAATCAGCGATTTTCATCTCGCCGTTATGTAAACCTTCTTGTAATTCTTTCGATGAACGTTCAAATAACGTCATGAAGTTCCCTCCTTTTTATCGCGGTTTAGTCTTCTAAAATTGGTGGTACTTTTACTTGACCATCCACTTGCTCTTTTACGTTTAACATCATTACATCACGATCTAAACCTTTTTGGGCAACGTCTTCACGCATAACGTTAACGATCGGTAGAACGTGGGATGTTGGTTTGACATTCGTTGTATCTAATTCGCTCAATGTTTGGGCAAAATCAGTAATTTTTTCTAATTGGTTTGCAAATTTCTCTGCTTCTTCATCAGTAATCGCTAGTCGCGCTAAATGGGCAACGTGTTTTACTTCTTCTTTTGATAATTTCGCCATTTCATTACACCTCCGTTATTCTAAAGCGTGGCAATAATCAATAATAATACCATTTTTCTCATAAAAAATCACAAAATAGGACAAAAACCTGAAAGTTCTTGCACATCAATGGTCATCTACTACAAGGCCTTCATTACTTCCTATATAATCAACTATATTATCGCCTTAAACCGCGCCAATTCAAACCTATTAATAAAAATATCATAAATTAAAGGCAAATTTAATCGTTTCCTAATAGATTGAGCTATTCCTTTCATACTTCAACATAAAAAAGTAGCATTAGAATGTTCTAATACTACTTTCCTAAGAAGTGATTAGTCCATATTAATAATCATAAATATGAACAAACGGCTCTTTATCACTACGTTCTTTTATTAAAAGGGCTTCCGGTCCGTTTATCGAAGTAATGCTAACTTCTATATCCACATCTTTAGGCAATTGTTGAACAATAATTCCCGATAAATATTGGGTAAATCCGATGATCTCCGTCGTACCATAAAATTGGATTGGAACCTCAATGGACAACTTTGTGAGCGTGTTATTTTGATAGAATCCTCTACCTATAACACTTGTATAATTGGAGAAATATTCATCTACTTCATGTTTAAAGTTTTGGAAGCTTTCATTAACTTCACGATATACCGCTTCTGGTGAAGACATTGGGAATGTTACGTATGCCTCATTCACATCTTGCCATTCTCCTAAATCCGATTGCCCCTTTTCTGAAATGTTATATGCAAAATAGGATCCAGGTATGATTGCATTATTTGCTTGCTGTTTAAACAAACCAATTACAATTGGAACATCCTTCAGTTCAGGACGTTGACGTAAACGGGAAATGACTTCTTTTGCGATTTCTTTCCCTTTTTGCTCGATTTCAGCATCTGGAATTTTTTCTTCAAAAGTGTCCCCGTACTGTTCTTTTTGGTAGTAGTAGATGGAATTTAAAGCAAGTCCAATCGAAATACCACCAAGTTTTACTTTATTATCATCTGTTTTAACTAGATAATTTTGTTCGACGATATGGGCAAGATAAATGGGTGCTTCTTTCGCCCTTGTTTCAGGGTCCATTTTTTCGCCGCTTTTATTAACATCAGCTGGATTTAACCCTCTTAGTTCTTCTGGTTCATCGGGATTTTGGTTACTACGAGCAAGCCAGTTACTAATTGTATCGCTATCTAAGTACTGACCTTCTTGGAAGAAGTAATTTTCTGTATCAAATACATTTTGTGAAAGGCGCATTAGTCCTTCTTCTACTTCTTTAATGTCGTACTTCGTATTAATATTAGACACGACTAATCCACGGCTAGCACTTTCCTTATACGGAACTAGCGTTTTATAATAATTATCATTTAATTGCATACTTGGGATGATTGTCGTTTCAACTTCTGCTTCAGTTTCATCTGTATCTTGTAACACTTCTGTATCTTCTTTGAATGAAGGTACACAACCTGTTAGCATTGCAACAACGACCATCGCCGGAATCCAGCGAAATCGGTTCATCGTTTGAAACTCCTTTACTGTTGTAATTGTTCAATTAGGCGGTTTTCGTCCCAAACTTCGATGCCTAGTTCATTTGCTTTAGTTAATTTTGAACCTGCATCTTCGCCGGCAATAACAAGGTCTGTCTTCTTACTTACACTACCTGTTACCGTTCCACCCAACTCTTCTATTTTCGCCTTTGCTTCATTGCGTGTCAATTGCGATAATTTTCCAGTTAAAACAATCGTTTTCCCTGCGAATGGATTGTTACCCATTTCCACTTGTACCTTTTTACCTTTATACAGCATGTTGACACCGGCTTCTTTCAGTCTCGTGATCAACGCTTTCACTTCATCACTGTCAAAATACGTAACGATGGAGTCAGCCATCTTACCACCGATTTCATAAATCGCCGTAATTTCTTCTTCCTTCGCTGCCATCAGGGCATCCATCGATTCGAACGTTTCTGCTAATAATTTGGCCGCTTTTTCACCAACATGGCGAATTCCTAGTCCAAACAGCAATCTTTCCATTGAATTTTCCTTTGAACGTTCAATTGCTTCTACTAAATTTTTCGCTGATTTTTCGCCCATTCGTTCCAGTTTTACAAGCTGCTCTGCTTCTAAGTGATAAAGGTCACTTACATCACGAATATAATTTTCACGAAGAAGTTGTTCTACTACCTTTTCTCCTAAACCGTCAATATTCATCGCGTTTCTTGAAACGAAATGTTTAATACCTTCAGCAATTTGAGCAGGACATGTTGGATTGACACAACGTAAAGCTACTTCACCTTCAATGCGGACAAGCTCGCTTCCACAAGCAATACAATTAGTTGGCATTTCAAAAGGAACAGAGTTTTCTGGACGCTGTTCTAAGATGACACCAACAACTTCCGGAATAATATCTCCTGCTTTATGAATGATCACGGTATCGCCAATACGAATATCCTTTTCGCGAATTAAATCTTCATTATGAAGGGATGCTCTTCCAACAGTTGTTCCTGCAACTTGAACCGGAGTTAAAATAGCGGTTGGTGTAATGACCCCTGTTCGACCTACCGTTAGTTCGATATCTAGTAAAGTTGTCATTACTTCTTCTGCAGGGAATTTATAAGCAATGGCCCAACGTGGACTTTTTGCTGTATAGCCTAATTCATCTTGATGAGCATAGCGATTTACTTTTACGACAATCCCATCAATTTCATACGGAAGATGAGGGCGATTTTCAGTCCACTTATTAATGAACGCAAGAACGTCGTCAATTGTTTCACAAAATTCCCGCTCTTTATTGGAAGGGAATCCTAATGTCTCTAAATAATCAAGCATTTCTGCATGGGAATCAATTCCATAAGCTTCCCCATCTCCACCAATGGCATAGATGAATGTAGAAAGGTTACGACTTGCCGCAATTTTCGGGTCAAGCTGACGAAGGGAACCAGCTGCCGCATTACGCGGGTTAGCAAAAAGTTCTTCCCCTTTATCGGCACGAGCTTTATTTAATGCTTCAAAGGATTTTTTCGGCATATATGCTTCTCCGCGCACTTCAATTGTTACAGGTTCGTTTAAACGAAGGGGGATGGCATGGATCGTTTTTAAATTGGCCGTTATATCCTCTCCAACAGTACCGTCCCCTCGGGTTGCCCCTTGAACAAATACGCCATTCTCATAGCGTAATGAGATAGCTAATCCATCAATTTTCAATTCACAAACATAGGAAAAATCGTTCCCAATCGATTGGCGAATTTTACGGTCAAAATCCCTTAAATCTTCTTCACCAAAAGCATTGGATAAGCTTAACATCGGATAATTATGAGTTACTTTCTTAAATCCTTGTAACGGAACACCGCCAACACGTTGAGTCGGCGAATCTGGATAAATTAAAGAAGGATTCTCTTTTTCCAATGCAATTAATTCATTTAAAAGCTGATCATACACCGCATCAGACACAAGGGGCTTGTCTAAAACATAGTAGGCATGACCGTACTTATGAAGAAGTTGATTTAACTCGGCAACTCGTTTTTCAATATCGTTCATTTTATTCCTCCATCTTTTCATCCATTACGAAGATAGTTCCCTTTTACCCTTTCGTAATCGGAGCAAATTTAGCAAGTAATCGTTTGATTCCTATACTTGGGAAGGCGATATCTAATTCCATGCCGTCCCCCTCACCTTTCACACTAACAACCGTTCCAGTCCCCCATTTACCGTGGACAGCTTTATCTCCAGCTTTCCATTGGAGTTGGTCACCGCCAGTCGATTGAAGGTTCGCAATTTGTGGCTTCGTTTGGACATTCCCTATCGTTCTTCGTCTTTGACTTTGAGCCCGTTGGCTACGTCCGGTACTAAATGGTAATTCATCCGCATCTATACGATGGCCAGATTTTGAAATTTGTTCGATAATGTCTTCCGAAATTTCTTGTAAGAAGCGGGAAGGCATATTGTAGCTTGAACGGCCAAATAGAGTACGAGAACCAGCACAAGTTAAATATAAACGTTGCTCCGCCCGCGTAATCCCAACATAAGCAAGTCTCCGTTCTTCTTCCATTTCCGCTGGATCGTCTAAAGAACGGGAATGGGGGAAGACATTTTCTTCCATACCGATAATAAATACAATCGGGAACTCTAATCCCTTTGCAGCATGCATCGTCATTAAGATAATACTTCCCTTTGATGTATCCTCTTTATCTAGAGCATCGATATCTGCTACTAGCGCTAAATCTGTTAAAAAGGCAATTAAAGATTTATCGTCACTACGCTCTTCGAAAGCCTTCGTAACAGATAAAAATTCTTCTATATTTTCTAAACGGCTTTCTGATTCAATCGTTTTTTCATTTTCAAGCATTGCCCGATAACCGGATTTTTCGATCACTTGTTCAACAAGCTCCGTAACGGATAAATACTCTTGCATTTTCGTAAATCCTTCGATTAACTCTCGGAATTTATCAACCGCACCTGCTGCCCTCGGAGTTAAGCCCATGAACAAAACTTCCTTCATCGCATCAAAAATGGAACGGTCTTGTTGAATAGCATATGTAGCCATTTTTTCGAACGATGTGGCCCCAATATTTCTTTTTGGCTCATTAATGATCCGAGCAAGGGATAAGTCATCATCATTGTTGGCAATTAATCTTAAATAGGCTAATAAATCTTTAATTTCTTTTCGATCATAGAATTTTGTTCCACCGACGATTTGGTAAGTCATATTCGATTTAACGAGCACTTCCTCCATCACACGGGACTGGGCATTCGTACGGTAAAGAATCGCAAAGTCATCTAATGAACGGTTTTCTTTTTCCATTAGCTTTTGGATTGTTTGCACAACAAATTGAGCTTCATCTTGTTCATTATAAGCTTTATAAAGAACTATTTTCTCTCCTTCTAAATTGTCCGTACGAAGTTTTTTAGGATATCGACTTTCATTATGTTCAATGACATCATTGGCTGCTTGTAAAATCCGTTTTGTTGAACGGTAATTTTGCTCTAATAAAATAACCTTTGCATTAGGGTAATCCTTTTCAAAGGATAAAATATTGCCGATATCAGCTCCACGCCATCTATAAATGGACTGATCTGAATCACCAACGACACAAATATTTTTAAATTTTTGTGCAAGTAATTGAACAAGTTTATATTGGGAATGGTTCGTATCTTGATACTCATCCACATGAATATATTGGAATTTATTTTGGTAGAAATCCAACACATCTGGAACACGTTCAAACAACGTAATCGTTGTCATAATTAAATCATCAAAATCTAAAGACTGATTACGTCGAAGTCTTTTTTCGTACCCCTCGTACACTTGTGCAACGACTTTCTCATAAGGATTGTTCGGGTTGCTATTTGCTTTATATTGATCTGCAGTAATACATTCGTTTTTAGCTGCACTGATAGCATTTAAAATAGCGCGAGGTTCAAAACGTTTGGAATCAATATTTAATTCCTTTAATACATTTTTTACAACAGACAATTGATCCGCAGAATCTAAAATGGAAAAGTTTTTTGAAATGCCTATTCGATCGATATTGCGTCTTAAAATGCGCACACACATGGAGTGGAAAGTAGAAACCCACATACTTTCCGTCGTACCGTTACCAAGTAAATTATCAATACGTTCGCGCATTTCCCGTGCTGCTTTATTTGTAAAGGTAATCGCTAAAATTTTCGAAGGATAAACTTCCTTTTCCACTACTAAGTAAGCAATTCGATGGGTTAAAACACGCGTTTTCCCAGAACCAGCTCCTGCCATAATTAATAGCGGTCCTTCTGTCGTTTTCACAGCTTCTGCTTGCTGTGGATTCATTCCGTTCAGTAAATTTTTCGTTATTTGTTCCATGATGCACCGCCCTTTATACAAACATTTGTTCTCAATTATACTATAACGAATTTATTCTCGCACTTGGTTTATTCATTTACAACGCCTTTTACAGCTTCTACTGTTTTTAACGCCTGTTTTAAATCGTCATATATAATATTGCCTACTACGACTGTGTCGGCAATTTGTGCCATTTCAGCTGCTTGTTCTACAGTTGTAATACCTCCACCGTAAAACAGTTTCGTGTCATTTAATACTTCCTTTACAGAAGATACGATTTCTTTATCTCCATAAGTTCCACTATATTCGATATAAAAAATCGGTAATTTAAAATAGTTTTCGGCAAGACGAGCATAGGCAATGACATCGTCCTTCGTTAAATCCGTATTGGCATTTGTTACTTGCGCTACTTTGCAATCAGGATTTAAAACGCAATATCCTTCCGCAACTAATTCGTCCCAAACCATGACGTCTCCATACTCTTTAATCGCTTCATGATGTAGGTCTTTCACCCATTTTGTCTCACGGCTATTTAAAACAGAAGGGATGAAGTAATAATCAAAACCAGCTAAAACGGATTCAACATTTGAAATTTCCAATGCAATAGGTACTGAAAAACGTCGTACTCGTAGTAAAATATCAATTACATTATCGATTGTGACACCATCTGTACCACCAACTAAAATGACATCCGTACCCGATTCACAAATTTGTTCTAATGCTTCATCTGAAATTTCCTTTGCTGGATCCACTTTAAACACATGTCGCCAATTTTTATAATCCATTCTTCCATTCCCACCTATCAAATTTGAAAAATCAATTGTTTTATATACGCTTACAAGTATAACGTAAACTTACATAAAGCGAAAATTACATTCTCTTTACTCAATAGAAAAAGCTGTCTAGGAAGTCTTCTTACTTTTGACTAACTAAACAGCCTAAATTTCACTTTTAAGCTTATCATTATTTAGATGCTTGAAACGGTTTCTCATCTGGATAAAGACGACCTAACATTTCATCATAAGTGTCATTTCCATAATCAAAACAACGTCGAACACGAGAAATTGTTGCAGTAGATGCACCTGTTTCTTTTTTAATTGATTCATACGTTTTCTTTAAACGTAATAAATGGGCTACTTCAAACCGTTGGGCTAATGATTGAATTTCACTAATGGTACATAAATCATC
The DNA here is from genome assembly GCF_038077515.1 of Ureibacillus sp. FSL E2-3493. Classification (NCBI taxonomy): domain Bacteria; kingdom Bacillati; phylum Bacillota; class Bacilli; order Caryophanales; family Caryophanaceae; genus Ureibacillus; species Ureibacillus sp. FSL E2-3493. The sequence goes on from NZ_JBBOPK010000001.1 coordinate 3,096,304, forward strand.
GAAAAATTTATAGCATTCTTCAAGATCTTTTAATTCCAATACAGCTTTAAATAATTGGTCCGTTTGATGCCCACGAATTTTATCGATCTGCATATTCATTCATCCTTTCTATTGCTACGAGTATGTTACAGATGTTGCAATGCCTGGATCTGTTGGAACAAGATGAATCCACGTTTGTCCAGGAACTAATTTCACTTCACTACCATCTTCTTCTACTGCTTTCAGTACACCATCCTTGTTTTCCCAACGGACTTCCCTCATCATTCCATGTTGGAACACATAAGCCTTACCACCAGAATTGATATCAATTGCACGGCGTCCTTTATTATCAATAATGGAATGCTTCATTTCAAATACTAAAACATTAGATAGTTGCAATGGTTCATTTGTTAAATAATCTGTTGTCACAGCGTCTCCCGATTGCCGTGTATAACGATTGCTATTTTCATCATAATTATAATGGCTATTAAACGAATTGTCGCTACTATAAGTAACCGACACGGAATTTGCTTTCTCTCCTATTTTAACACTTTCATCTTCTTTATAAAAAGAATACGATACTTTTTTCTGATAAAGAAGTGAAGCGCTCACTTTATCTGCTGCAGCCTGTATATTTTCACCTGGCATATAGGAGTTATGGGGTGCAACTCGATCCTTCGATCGTTTAAACAACGTCCCATCATACGCCATTCCATTAACATGATCAACGACTCCATTTTCAAGTAATGTTCGCGCTTCTGGACTATAGCCGTGGGCAATATAAAATGCATCTAATCCGGCTGCAATTTCAACAAAATAATCCCTTGCACTACGAATCGGTCCAATATTATTAGGTAGCTCAGATTGATACAAGGCTAGTAATCTTGTAATATCCCCTTCGGCTAACATTTCATAAATGACATCAGCAGAGGCAATACCCGATTGAGGCCTTGCTTTTGGATGATTGTTAATCGTCACAACGACCGGTCGCATTGACACTTCTTCTTGTACTTTTTCACCAGTAAACGGTGTAACAAAGGATTGTTCTACGTTTTCTGATACAGGTATCGTTTCTTTTTCTTCTTCGATAGATTCTACTGATTCATTCTTTTCATCTTTCTTACCGCATCCAACTAATAGAATTGAAATAATTAATAAAAAGCACAGTCTTCTCCATCGAAACAAAAATTTTTCTCCCCCTTTAACGCATCACAGCGGGCAACATCACTTTCTTTTTCATGACATCATATATACCTCGTGGAGTGATACGAATATATGGTAAATGTGTAGCTTGTAAAAATAGTAATGTATAGACTGCATCACTATGACGATAGCCTCTTTCTTTTAGAGCAGATTTTAAAGCTAACTCATATTGAATTAATTCTTCTACATCACCGTCAAAGAGAGTTCCATTTAAGGCAAGGGGAATCGAAACTATAACTTCTTTATTTTCAACTAGCACCATTCCACCTTTTAATCTCTTTAATTCATTAAATGCTACTTTCATATCTTCTATGCTTTTTCCTATTAAAATAATTTCACCTGTATTTGAGTAGGAGGATGCAAACCCTTTTATACCAGTATCAAATCCTTTAATCATTGTGTTAACACGCCATTTTCCTTGACGGTCTACTAACATTAAATAACTTTCATCTTTTCCAAGGGGGAGTTCCTTTTTAGTAAATTGTAAACTAATAGAATATGGTTTAGTAATGACATCGTTAACCATTTCAATTCCAATCGGCATTGAAAATTGGAAATCGTCATCGGTTAAATCAAAGGATAGATTTAATGGTCCTAATCCATCCCATTGAATTTCTGAAAGGGAATTTACTTTTTGATGATTTTTCTTTAACCAAACACCTTTTGATAATACAGACTCTGGGTTTGGACTAAATGGATCGGTTAAAATATTTAATGTAGCAAAACGTCCTGTTGCCACAAGACCATGAAGATGGGTCATATTATAATATCGTGCAATGTTATAAGAAGCCATATTATAAGCATCTATTGGGGATACCCCTTCTTCAAGGGCGATCCGTATACATTTATCCATTACGCCATCAATATGGAAACTCGGTGTAGAACCATCTGTTGTCATCATTAAATGGTCAAAAACATTCAATTTTTTCTCCATAATCCCTTTAAGTAATTGGGGTAAGTCTGGTCGAATCGAAGAATGTCTTAAAGTAACATCTAATCCATGAAGAATTCTTCGTTCTACTTCTTCAACTGTCATCGCTTCATGGTCACCATCTGCACCAAATAACTTCATGCGAGCGATTGTTTTCTCAGAGGCACCAGGAAAATGCCCCTCAACTTTTTTCCCTTTATTTTTTGCTACTTGAATCCAATGCAGCATTAAATCATCACCGCGCACTAATCGGGGCCATCCTGTTAATTCTCCACCGAGAATCACATCATCTCGTTCAAGCCATTCTAATACAGATTTATTCGTAAATAATTCATCTTCATTGTCGAGTTCCGTTTGGGAATCAAATCGAACCCACCAATAGAAAGAAAAAGGTAACTTTTTCAGCTGGTTCAACAATGAAAACGCTTTCTGATTTGGGAGTGAAAAAACAAAGTTCATATTATCTGCGATAAAAGTTGTTGTTCCACTTTGTGCAGAAAAATTTGCAAAGGAGTGTGGATTATATAATTGGAATGGATGTACATGGGGTTCAATATAACCCGGAACAACCACTTTCCCTTCTAAATCCATTACCTCTGTATTATCCAAATTAGAAGGCATTTCCTTACCTACATAAACAATACGATCAGCTAAAATCCAAATATTTCCTACTAACCATTGTTTGAATACACTATGTAAATAACGTGCATTTTTTAAAACGATTGTTGGCGCTTTGTTTCCGTCAATGACAGCTACTTGTTTTCTTATTTCATCTATTTTCCATGTAGACTTTGGCATTTGTAACACTCCCTTCTATTTCTTATAATATTTATTTTGTTTATTCGCTATTTATACGCACATACTAACTTTGCTCAAAAATTGTTCAAATATTTATTTGAGTTGCAAGGAATTTAATGGTTTTATCGTATCACAGCACTTTTTTATATTAAAGTGTTTTATTTGGAATTATATTCTAATAAAAGGAGTGGAACTTTACATGGAAGAAAACATTTCTGAAAGAAGTGGATTTGTCCGTTTAGCCCTTGGTACAGGTTTAACAGCTTGCGGTATTGCCCACCTGGCAAAAGAATCCGGAAATCGTGGTTTAGGGGCACTGTTCGTTGCTGCTGGTGCTATGAAAGTGGCAGAAGGGATTTTTCTATATTGTCCCACAAAGGCATTCATTAATTCAAACGTAAAAAATGCCGTTTCAACGACTTTTGATGAATATTTAGATGGCGATAGCATTATGCAGCAATTTAATCAATCCTATGAGAGCCGATGGGGTACAGGTAACTCCTCTAATAGTACATCCCAATCATCAAGTTCTGGTTCTTCCACAATGCAAAATTTTGCAAATGCTGCTTCACAAGTAGCTCAAACCGTCTCGAATGTTGCTCCAAGCGGAACAATGGCCAATACAGCATCTCAAGTAGCAAAAACAGTGGCGGATACGGTGTCGGGAAATCAATCTAATCAAAACAATAATCAAAGTAATAATCAAAGTAATAATCAAAACAGTAATCAATCTGGTTCAAACAATTCTACAAAAAGTAAAAAGTCAGCAATTAACCCTAGTTAAAATTCATTTTTCTTAAAAAAGAATGGCAAGAAGTCGAAGAGATTCGATTCTTGCCATTGTTCATTATTGGAATGTTCTCCAACCGATATCTTTACGGTAGAAAAATTTCCCCCACTGTTGTTCGTTAATACTTGCATACACTTTTTCTTGTGCTTCTTTTAAAGTATTTGCCTTTGCAGCAACGAGTAGGACACGGCCACCATTACCTACAAAGTGACTATCCACTAATTTCGTCCCTGCATGGTAAATATCAAACTTCTCAGTCAAATCAGCTAAATCCGGAAGAGGATTGCCCTTCTCCACATCTCCTGGATAGCCTTCTGCAGCAATTACAACACCTAACATCGCATCATCTGACCATTGTAAATCAAAATATTGTTCTTCCATTAATGCCTTCATAAATAATCCAAAATCTGAAGTCATTCGTGGAAGTACAACTTGTGTTTCGGGATCACCAAATCGAGCATTAAATTCAATCACTTTTGGTCCTTCGTTTGTTAATATTAATCCTGCATATAAAATACCCGTAAAGGAAACACCCTCTTCCTCCATCGCCTTTACAGTTGCTTCTACAATTTCAATATAGGCACGTCTCACATACTCTTTCGGAATTTGAGGGACTGGGGAATACGCACCCATTCCTCCTGTATTTGGTCCTTTATCACCGTCGTAAGCTCGTTTATGATCTTGGGCAATAACCATTGGATAAATTTGTCCTTTATGAACAAATGACATGAAGGAAAACTCTTCTCCGTCCAAAAATTCTTCAATCACAACCCGTGAAGAAGAATCGCCGAAACGTTGGTTCCCAATCATATCGTAAATGGCATCGCATGCTTCTTGTTCTGTCATTGCGACGATTACACCTTTACCAGCTGCTAATCCGTCCGCTTTGACAACTATTGGTGCACCTTGTTGTTTAACATATTCAACAGCCTTTTCTGCATCCGTAAACGTTTCATAAGCTGCCGTTGGAATGTTGTACTTTTTCATTAATGTCTTCGCATAAGACTTACTACCTTCTATTTGAGCAGCCGCCTTCGTAGGGCCAAAAATCGTTAATCCACGTAATTGGAAAAAGTCGACAATACCTGCTGCCAATGGCTGTTCGGGACCAACAAAGGTAAGGTCAACCGCATTGTCCTTTGCAAATTGGGCAAGACCAGCAAAATCCATTGCATCAATCGGTACTACTTCCGCATCTTGTCTCATTCCGTCATTCCCTGGCGCAACAAACACTCTATTGACTGAAGGGGAATGATTAAATTTTTTCACTATAGCATGTTCACGCCCGCCACTACCGACCACAAGAATATTCATGTGAGATAGCCTCCTTATTTACTCGATGTCCAATGTATCCTCCAAAGGAAACGCTCGCCTCATGACGAGCGTTTTGCCATTTCATACTGTATTCATAATTAATGTTTAAAATGACGAATACCTGTAAATACCATCGCGATACCATACTCATTCGCTTTATCGATTGAATCTTGGTCTTTGATGGAGCCGCCTGGTTGAATAATCGCTGTAATACCAGCTGCCGCTGCTGCCTCTACTGTATCACTCATTGGGAAGAAAGCATCTGAAGCTAATGCAGCTCCCTTCGCTTTATTACCAGCTTGTTCTAATGCAATTTTAGCAGAACCAACACGATTCATTTGCCCCGCTCCAACACCTAAAGTCATTTGTGCGTCCGTTACAACGATCGCATTCGATTTCACGTGTTTTACAACGGACCAACCAAGTTTTAATGCTTCCCATTCTTGTTCCGTCGGTTTACGATCAGTTACAACTTGGATATTTGCATCATTTAATCCATAGGCATCATCTTCTTGAACTAATAAGCCACCTTCTACGGAAACTACTTTAAATGGATCTTGCTTCTCTTGAGCGAAGTTGATTGCCATTAAACGGATGTTTTTCTTTTTCGTTAAAATTTCTAATGCCTTTTCCGTAAACGAAGGAGCAATAATGATTTCTAAGAAAATACCGCTTAGTTTTTCAGCGGTTGCTTCATCTACTTCGCGATTTAAAGCAATAATTCCTCCAAAAATTGAAGTTGGATCTGCCTCGTACGCTTTATCAAAGGCTTCTTCAATTGTTGTACCTGTTCCTACACCACATGGATTCATATGCTTAACGGCTACCGCTGCTGGAATATCGAATTCCTTCACGATTTGAAGCGCTGCATTTCCATCTTGAATGTTATTATAAGATAATTCTTTTCCATGTAATTGAGTAGCATATGCTAATGAGAAATCAGATCCTAGACGTTTTTGGTAAAATGCCGCTTTTTGATGTGGGTTTTCTCCATAACGTAACGTTTGTTTTAATTCATAAGTAATGGTTAAGTTTTCTGGGAATAATTCTTCCGTTAAGTAGTTCGATATGTAAGAATCGTAGGCCGCTGTATGACGGAATACTTTTGCAGCTAGTTCACGGCGTGTTTCAATCGTTGTCGACCCTTGATTTTTTAATTGTTCCAGAACTTTCGGATAATCATTGGAATCGACAATAACCGTTACATATTGATGGTTTTTTGCAGCAGAACGTAACATTGTTGGACCGCCGATATCGATATTTTCAATCGCATCATCCCATGTTACATCGGGCTTTGAAATTGTCTCAACGAAGGGATAAAGATTAACGCAAACAATTTCAATTGGTTCAATCCCATGTTCGTTCATTTGGGCTTGGTGGGAAGGATCGTCAAACTTTCCTAAAAGTCCACCATGAATCATTGGGTTTAATGTTTTTACACGACCATCTAGAATTTCTGGGAACTTTGTAACTTCATCAACCGCTGTTACAGGAACACCATTTTCTTGTAACATTTTTTTCGTACCGCCTGTTGATAAAATTTCATAATCTAATGCTACTAATTCCTTTGCAAATTCTAGAATACCATCTTTATTAGAAACACTTATAAGTGCACGTTTCGTCACGAAAAAGACCTCCAATTTTTATAACAAATATGTAAAATAATCGGGAATCCAACAAGGTGGTACCCTCTTATTCAAAATTAATTTTCAAATAGCTTTTTTAAAGTGTTCGTATATAACTCATGTTCCAGCTCATGGATTCGTTTTTCTGTTGCTTCTCGATCCCCTTCAACTACTTCTACGGCAGCTTGACTAAGAATCGGGCCTGTATCCATTCCTTCATCAACAAAGTGAACCGTTACACCGGTAATTTTGACGCCATGCTCCATTGCCTGTCCAATGGCATCTTTACCTGGAAAGGATGGTAATAAAGACGGGTGAATATTGACAATCCTTTTTGGAAAGGCAGCTAGTAATGTTTGGCCAATTATACGCATATAACCCGCAAGGACAATCCATTCTACCTCTTTATCTCGAAGTTGTTTTATAATCTCTCGTTCATAATGAGCCTTTGATTCATAGTTTTTTGCTTGAAATGCAAAGGTAGGGATTTGAAAGTTTTGTGCCCTTTCTAAGACAAATGCGTCAGGCTTATCCGTTACAACAAGCTTTATTTGAGCATTTAATTCCCCTCGGAGAATCGCCTCTTGAATCGCTTGGAAATTGCTCCCACTTCCTGAGGCAAACACCGCAATTTTCGTCGTCATTATATTAAACTCCCATCATGCTCGCCGTTAAAGTGGACGCCTTCACCTTTTACAACACGACCAATTTGATAAGCCTTTTCCCCATGTTCTTCAGCAATCGCTATTACCTTTTGAGCTTCTTCGGCAGGTACTGAAAGCACGTAACCTATCCCCATATTAAAGACGTTATATAAATCTTTATCAGCTAAAGCTCCTTTATCCTTTAAAAATTCAAAAATAGGAAGAATTGGCCAAGAGCCTAAATTAATCTCCGTTGCTAAACCTTCTGGCATCATACGAGGTAAGTTTTCATAAAAACCTCCACCAGTAACGTGGGCCATTCCATGAACATTTACTCGTTTTAACATGTCTAGCACAGGTTTTGCGTAAATTTTCGTTGGTACAAGAAGGGCCCCACCGATTGGTCCTAGCTCTTCGTATCCTTTTACGACTTCATGTACCTCGTATCCATTATCCTCAAATAGGATTTTGCGAACTAATGAGTATCCATTTGAATGAACACCACTTGAAGCAAGACCGATTAACACGTCACCTTCTACAATGTTTTCACCCGTTACAACCTTCGCCTTTTCTACTGCACCTACTGCAAAGCCTGCTAAATCATACTCATCTTCATCGTAAAGCCCCGGCATTTCGGCCGTTTCTCCACCTATTAAGGCGCTACCAGCTTGTACACAACCGTCAGCAACACCCTTTACGATTTGTTCAATTTTCTTCGGATCTGCCTTTCCAACCGCAACATAATCTAAGAAATAAAGGGGTTCTGCACCTTGTGCTACAATATCATTTACACACATCGCTACACAGTCTACACCAATCGTATCGTGTTTATCGACCATAAATGCAAGTTTTAATTTTGTCCCAACACCATCAGTTCCTGAAATTAAAACCGGTTCTTTTAAGTTTAGGGAGGACAAGTCAAACATGCCTCCGAAGCCTCCAAACGTACCCATTACACCTAAACGATTTGTGCGTTCAACGTGTGACTTCATACGTTTGACCGCTTCGTAACCAGCTTCTATATTAACGCCTGCTTGTTCATATGCTTTAGACATGAGTTAAATCCTCCTTAACTATGTTGTAGTTCCTTTTCATGGGGTAAAACTGTATCTGGGAAAATTTCGGTTGGATATTCACCGGTAAAGCAAGCCATGCAAAGTCCACGATTTGGATCATCAAAAGGTCTGGATGTAGCTTCCACAAGTCCTTCTACAGAAAGGAATGTTAAGGAATCTGCACCAATGGCATCCCGTATTTCTTCGACATTTTTACTTGAAGCAATTAACTCTTCACTTGTAGACGTATCTATACCATAGAAACAAGGGTTTTTCATCGGTGGTGATGAAATGACAACATGCACTTCAGTTGCACCTGCTTCTTTTAACATGTTGACAATACGACGGGAAGTTGTACCACGAACGATGGAATCATCCACCATAATGACCCGTTTTCCCTTTACTACTTGAACGACTGGAGAAAGCTTCATTTTCACTCCGCGCTCACGGAGCTCCTGAGTCGGTTGAATAAACGTACGGCCGGTATAGCGATTTTTAATTAACCCTAGTTCATAAGGAATACCGCTTTCTTCAGCAAAGCCGATTGCTGCTGAAATAGACGAATCTGGTACACCCGTTACGACGTCTGCTTCAATTCCAAAACATTCTTTCGCCAGTTGTTTTCCCATCCGTTTACGAGCCATATGGATATTAATTTGATCTATGTTAGAATCTGGACGTGCGAAGTATACATATTCCATCGCACACATTGCCCGTTTTTCAGCTTCAACAAAACGATCTTCTTCAATTCCTTTATCGGAAATGATTAAAAGTTCCCCTGGCTCCACTTCCCGAATATACTCCGCCCCAATTAAGTCAAAGGCGCAAGTTTCTGAAGCGACTACATACGCATCTCCTAATTTTCCAAGGGACAAAGGACGTAAGCCATTGCAATCACGGGCAACCATCATACTATCCTTCGTAATGATTAAGAACGAAAAGGCACCCTTTAATAAGGACAGGGCTTCTTTTACTTGCGCACGGAAACCAGGTTTTTTACTTTTCTTAATTAAATGGACAACTACTTCTGTATCAGAAGTGGAATGAAAAATGCTTCCGGATCGTTCTAAATGTTGTTTTAAATGATTGGCATTTACTAAATTCCCGTTATGAGCTATCGCTAATGTACCTGTAGAAGAGCGGAATAATAAAGGTTGAACGTTTTCAATTCCGCCACCACCAGCCGTCGTATAACGAACATGACTAATAGCCGCATTTCCTTTTGCACTTTTTAGTTTTTCTTCGTTAAATACATCGTTTACAAGTCCTTCACCTTTTACCGCCCGAAGTTGCTGACCGTCAGTTACAACGATACCAGCTCCTTCTTGACCACGGTGTTGAAGAGCATGAAGACCATAATAGCTTAATTGGGCTGATTCCGGATGTCCCCAAATACCAAATACGCCGCACTCTTCATTTAAGCCTCTGATTTCACCAAGCATGGGATTGCTCCTTTCCAAGCAGAACGGAATTCCTCCACTGCACCTTCTACAAGAATACCCGTATCACCATTAATCGTTATTTTTCCATCGTCCGTTACAATACCGATTTTCTTTGCATCAGGAATCATTGATTCAAAGGCTGCTGCCTTATCTTCTTTCACTGTTACAACAAAGCGAGATTGGGATTCGCTAAATAAAGCAGTTACTGCAGAACCTTCTAGCGTTACATAGACACCTAGTTTGTTAGAAGCAAATGTTTTTTCCACTAAAGCAACCGCTAAACCACCTTCAGAAACGTCATGGGCAGATTGTACAAGCCCTTCTCGAATAGCTGATAAAATTGCTTCTTGGCGATTTGCTTCCACATGTAAATCAATCTGTGGCGCTTTCCCGAAGATTTTTCCATAAACAAGCTTTTGCAATTCTGATCCGCCAAACTCTGTAGTTGTTTCGCCTACTACGTAAATGACATCTCCAGCTTCCTTCACTTGTTGTGTCGTAACGTGGGCCAAATCTTCTACTAAACCAACCATACCGATTGTTGGTGTCGGATAAACGGCTTCACCTGAACGTTCATTATATAAAGAAACGTTTCCGCCAATTACTGGTGAATTCAATACTTCACATGCCGCTGCAATACCATCAGCTGATTTTTCAATTTGCCAGAAAATCTCAGGTTTTTCTGGGTTACCGAAGTTTAAACAGTCTGTAATCGCAAGCGGTTTACCACCTGATGCAACGATGTTACGAGCCGCTTCTGCAACGGCAATTTTCCCACCCGTTTCCGGATCTAAATAAATGTAGCGGGAATTACAATCTGTCGTCATCGCAAGACCTTTATTTGTACCACGTACTCGCAATACTGCTGCATCTGAACCAGGTGCTACGACAGTGTTTGTACGTACTTGGTAATCGTATTGATCATAAACCCATTCTTTCGAAGCAATAGTTGGTGCTTTTAATAATGATTTTAATGTTTCTTTAAAATCTGCTACTTCTGGTTCACTATTTTCGATTGCTTGGAATTCAGCAAAGTATGCCGGTTCTTTAGACGGTTTATAATAAACCGGTGCATCCTCTGCCAATGCATCGGCAGGAACTTCTGCAACGACTTCCCCTTTATGAAGTAAACGAAGCATTTTATCGTCTGTAACACGACCGATGGCAACAGCATCTAAACCATATTTATCGAAAATTGCTTTAATTTCATCTTCTCGTCCCTTTTTTACGACAATTAACATACGTTCTTGAGATTCTGATAACATCATTTCATAAGCAGTCATCCCTGTTTCACGCTGAGGAACTAAATCTAAGTTCATTTCAACTCCTGAACCCGCCTTTGAAGCCATTTCCGCTGAAGATGAAGTTAGACCGGCTGCTCCCATATCTTGAATTCCGACTAGTGCATCGGATTTAACCACTTCTAAACACGCTTCAAGAAGAAGTTTTTCCATAAATGGATCTCCTACTTGAACTGCAGGGCGTTTTTCTTCAGAAGCTTCTGACAGTTCTTCGGAAGCGAATGTTGCACCATGAATACCATCTCGACCTGTTTTCGCCCCTACATACATCACGGTATTTCCTACTCCAGCAGCAATACCTCGTTGAATATCTTTATGGTCAATTAAACCGACACACATGGCATTGACTAATGGGTTACCTTCATAGCAAGGATCAAATTGAATTTCCCCACCTACTGTTGGAATACCGATACAGTTACCGTACCCAGCTATTCCTGCAACGACTTCTTCAAATAAATATTTGCCTCGCTCTGATTGTAATTCCCCAAAGCGTAATGAATTTAACATAGCAATTGGACGAGCACCCATGGAGAATACGTCACGGATGATACCCCCTACACCAGTTGCAGCCCCTTGATATGGTTCAATAGCAGAAGGATGGTTGTGGGATTCCATTTTAAAAACGACCGCTTGTTCATCGCCAATATCAACAATCCCTGCCCCTTCACCAGGCCCTTGTAATACTTGCGGACCTTTTGTCGGGAACTTGCGTAATACCGGTTTTGAGTTTTTATACGAACAGTGTTCAGACCACATAACTGAAAACAATCCAGTTTCAGTCCAGTTTGGAAGGCGACCTAAAATGTTGCATACCATGTCATATTCTTCATCTGACATACCCATTGTGGCATATAGCTTTTGCTCTTTAATTTGCTCTTGGTTAGGTTCGAAACTAGCTGACATGTGATTCCCTCCACTGTTTGACAATAGATTTAAATAGTTTTAGACCGTCGTTACTGCCAAGTAATGCATCGACAGCACGTTCTGGGTGAGGCATCATACCAAGTACGTTTCCGCGCTCATTTACAATTCCCGCAATATCTTCTATACTACCGTTTGGATTTTCTCCCGCATAAGTAAAGACAATTTGATTATTCGCCTTTAATTGAGCTAATGTTTCTTCATCACAGAAGTAGTTACCTTCTCCGTGGGCAATCGGTATATTAATCACTTCTCCTGCTTCATATTGACTCGTAAATAATGTATTGTTGTTTTCTACTTTTAATTGAATTGTTCGGCACATAAATTTTAAATTTTTATTTCGAAGTAAAGCACCTGGAAGTAAACCGGCTTCCGTTAAAATTTGAAATCCATTACATACACCTAGAACTGGTTTTCCTGCTTCTGCGCATCTTTTTACTTCTGCCATTACGTTAGATTGGTTCGCCATTGCGCCACAACGTAAGTAATCCCCGTAGGAGAAACCACCTGGAACTAAAATGCCATCAAATTCGCTTAAATCTGTAGCATCATGCCAAACATATTCCACCTCTTCACCAAGCTCATCCTTAATGGCATGGTACATATCGATGTCACAGTTTGACCCAGGAAAAACGAGTACTGCGAATTTCATGATTAGTTAGCCTCCTCGACTTCATAGCGGTAATCTTCAATCACTGTGTTTGCAAGCAGCTTTTCACACATTTCTTTGACAAGAGTATCAAGGTCACGTTCAGTATCATCAATTACAACTTCTAAATATTTGCCGATACGTACGTCTTGCACTTCGTTATATCCCATTTTTGCTAATGAGCCTTGGACTGCTGAACCTTGTGGATCTAGTACACTTTCGCGTAATGTAATGTAAATTTTAACTTTCGTCATCTCTATTTGCCTCCAAGTCTAGAAAGAATAATTTCATATACTTCTATTAAACTACCTAAGTCACGACGGAATACGTCTTTATCTAGCTTTTGTTTTGTTTCGGCATCCCATAACCGGCAAGTATCTGGTGAAATTTCATCTGCCAGTAAAACATTGCCTTCTTTGTCACGGCCAAATTCAAGCTTAAAGTCTACTAAAATAACCCCTACATCTTCAAAGATTGGTTGAAGAATACTATTAACCTTCAAACCTAGCTCGTATAACGTTGCTACTTCCTCTTTTGTAGCAATCCCTAAAATATCAATATGGTCGTTATTAATAATCGGATCACCAAGGGCATCGTCTTTATAGTAAAATTCTACGATTGTCCGTTTTAAAGGAGTTCCTTCTTCTACACCAAGTCTTTTTGCCAAACTACCGGCAGCAATATTACGAACGACTACTTCAATTGGAATAATGTCCACTTTACGTACTAGTTGTTCATTGTCTGAAATACGTTCGATAAAATGAGAGTCAATTCCATATTCTTTTAATCTTTCGAAAATTAATGTGGTAATGCGGTTATTTAGTATCCCTTTCCCATCTATCTCTGCTTTTTTTTCACCGTTAAATGCAGTAGCACTGTTTTTATATTCAACGAACAAGATGTCTTCTTGTTCAGTTTGATATAAACGTTTTGCCTTTCCTTCATACAAAAGCTGACCTTTATTCATGACCCGTGCCTCCAATTATTTTGACATGTCCCTCTCCCTAATCTTTAGCGAGAGGGAATGTCATTGATTCAATTTCTCAAGTAGAAAAATAAATTAATTTAATCCAAGACGTTCAAAAATCATATCAACATTTTTAATGTGGTAGTTATAGTCGAAGCAATCATCAATTTCTTCTTTAGTTAAAAGTGAAGAAATTTTCTCGTTTGCTTCTACTAATGGACGGAACTGAATTTGTTCGTCCCAAGCACGAGCAGTTAATGGTTGTACTGTGTCATATGCCTCTTCACGTACTAACCCTTTATCAATTAAAGCAAGTAGAATACGTTGTGAGTAAATTAAACCGAAAGTACGGTCCATATTACGTTTCATGTTTTCAGGGAAAACCGTTAAGTTTTTCACGATATTTCCGAAACGATTTAACATGTAATTTAAGCCGATCGTCGCATCTGGTAGGATGACACGTTCTGCAGATGAATGGGAAATATCGCGCTCATGCCATAAAGAGACATTTTCATAAGCTGTTAACATATATCCACGGATTAAACGAGCTATCCCTGTCATATTTTCGGAACCGATTGGGTTACGTTTATGCGGCATTGCTGAAGACCCTTTTTGTCCTTTTGCAAAAGCTTCTTCAACTTCACGCGTCTCTGATTTTTGTAGACCGCGGATTTCCGTAGCAAATTTCTCAATAGAAGTAGCAATTAAAGCTAACGTTGAGAAATATTGTGCATGGCGGTCACGTTGTAATGTTTGAGTTGAAATTGGTGCAGCAGCTAAACCTAATTTTTCACAAACATATTGTTCAACAAAAGAATCAATGTTTGCATACGTACCAACAGCACCTGAAATTTTACCCGTTTCAATAACTTTAGCAGCTGCTTCAAAACGTTCTAAGTTACGTTTCATTTCTTCACGCCATAAAGCAAGTTTTAGCCCAAATGTAGTTGGTTCTGCATGAACACCGTGGGTACGCCCCATCATGACTGTATATTTATGTTCTTTTGCTTTTTCAGTTAAAATGTCAATGAAGTTGTTAATATCTTTACGTAAAATGGCATTCGCTTGTTTAATTAAATATGAAAGTGCTGTATCTACTACGTCTGTTGATGTTAAACCGTAGTGAACCCATTTCCGTTCTTCACCTAACGTTTCCGAAACGGCACGAGTAAAGGCTACTACATCGTGGCGTGTTTCTTGTTCAATTTCATAAATACGGTTAATGTCAAAGGAAGCATTTTGGCGAAGTAATGCTACGTCTTCCTTTGGAATTTCACCAAGTTCAGCCCAAGCCTCACATGCTAAAATTTCAACTTCTAACCAAGCTTTGAATTTATTTTCTTCTGTCCAAATTGCGCCCATTTCGGGGCGAGTATAACGTTCAATCATTGTTTCTTCTCCTTTTATTCCGACCAAATGCCAGAATTCTCGATTTGATAAAGTGTTTCGTCAATTTTATCGGTCAGTATTGTCACATGTCCCATTTTACGATTCACTTTTGCTTCAGTTTTCCCATAAAGATGGATTGACCAATCAGAATGTTTTGAAATGGAATTACTTAACGGCACAACATGTTGACCTAAGACATTCACCATAATTGCAGGCGACATAAGTTTCGGTTTGCGAAGAGGCCATCCGCAAACGGCACGAATATGTTGTCCAAATTGAGAAATGTTACAAGCTTCAATGGAATAGTGGCCCGAGTTATGTGGTCTAGGTGCTAATTCATTAATAACAACGTCACCATTTTCTAAGACGAACATTTCAACGGCTAATGTTCCAACAAGCTGTAAATGATCTGCAATTTTCTTCGCTGCTTCTATGGCTTTGTCAGATGTTTCATTAGAAATCCGTGCAGGTACAATCGTTTCATGTAAAATGTGATGCACGTGAATGTTTTCTCCTACAGGAAGGCAATAGTTCTCCCCGTAACCGTTACGTTGGACAATGACAGATACCTCTTTTTCAAAAGGGACAAAGCTTTCCGCTACGCACGGGGAATGCTCAAATAACTTTTCAGCTAATGGTAAGTCCGCTTTTGAATTTAATTGTTGTTGACCTTTACCATCATATCCACCACGTGCCGTTTTCACAATACATGGGTAGCCAATTTTGTCGATTTGCTGTAATAACTCTTCATACTCATTTGCTACAATATATGGAGCTACTGGACAACCCGCTTCTACAATCGCCTTTTTCTCTGTAATGCGATTTTGCGTAATGCGGACTAATTCAGCTCCTTGAGGTACATAAGCGATTTCTGTTAATCTCTTTAAACCTTCATAGTCTATATTTTCAAATTCATAAGTAATGACATCGCTGACTTCAGCTAATTCTTCTAACGCCGCTTCGTCATCATAGGGTGCTACAATTCGTACATCGGCAATTTGACCACAAGGAGAATCAAACGATGGTTCCAGTACAGCAATTTTATAGCCAGCTTCTTTTGCCGAAAGTGCCATCATTCGACCTAATTGACCGCCACCAATAATTCCAATCGTTTGACCGGGGTAAATAATTTTTGTCATATTAGATCACCTGTACTTTCCAATACCTGCTGTTTAATGGATTCTCTACGTTCCTCCAGCTTATTGGCTAATTCACAATCGGTAATCGATAAAATTTGAGCGGCCAGTAAACCTGCGTTTGTAGCTCCCGCTTTCCCAATTGCTACCGTTGCCACGGGAACTCCACCAGGCATTTGTACAATCGATAGTAATGAATCCAATCCATTTAATGCTCTTGACTGAACTGGTACACCGATGACAGGTAATGTTGTTTTAGCTGCAACCATTCCTGGTAAGTGTGCTGCACCACCTGCTCCTGCAATAATGACTTGAATACCTCTTGCTCGAGCTTTCTCTGCATATTCAAACATAAGGTCTGGCGTACGATGTGCCGAAACTACTTGTTTTTCGTAGGGCACTTGTAATTCATCAAGAATTTCACATGCATGTTTCATCGTTTCCCAGTCACTGGAACTTCCCATAATGACACCGATTTTTGGATTCATCTATTTCTCTCCTTCAATCTTTCGCTTTATGTAACTTCAAATATGATACTTATATTCTTTCAATCTTTTTTTATAAAACGATAAAAAAGTCCTCAAATAATCCACTTTCTCTCTAATGCAAAGAAAGCAGAATACTTGAGGACATCAATTTGAAAGAAAATGTAGCGAACATGATCTGTACCCACACCTTTCTAAATGCCAAAAGTTTGCTTTCCCGCATAGTCCGACATTTACGGTGCCGGGTAGAGACACTAGAGCCATATTCTCTAGCATATATGTGGGAGGTCTTATTTAATAATCCATTTCACTTTGGTGTAAAATAAATACCAAAGGTTAAACAACTCACATTTGTAAGGTAAGATGTTTATTTCCTAACCCCATTTTAACAAGGTATAAACAGAAAATCAACGAAAAAATGCGAACGATAAATTTTCAGAAAACAATAATGTTCGTGTTTTGGTCGAATTATTTTTCAATCACTCATTAAAATTCCTTTAAATTTAATTTTTTGCCGCAAATACGTAGGTTCCCCATCGACTATATGAAAAACCGGTTCTTCCTTACGCCCCATTGGCATATAGCCTTCTTTTTTCATTCGTTCAAGACATTGTTCGATTGTTTCATTTTCATTTACTTCAAACCATATTTGTTTTTTACTCATACATAATTCCTTTCAACTGTTCATTGTTCTATTTATTTTAACAAACATTTCATTTTTTAAAGGACAATCTAATAAGGTTACGTAAATTTATATATAATTTACCCATTTTTGTTCCATCCTTAAAAATTTTTAAAATCAGAAAGTTTTCTCATTAATTTCTAATTAAAGTTCTGTATTATCAATTATATAAGTAAGCGAAAAAGTGAGTTGATTAGATGAAGCATAAAATTTTAATCATTGAAGATGAAGAAAACATTGCTCGCGTCCTACAACTGGAACTAGAATTTGAAGGTTATGAAACGGACGTGGCACATACAGGTACATCTGGGCTTATTAAGTACCGGGAAGGACAGTTTGATTTAGTATTATTAGATTTAATGTTGCCAGAGATGCATGGTTTAGATGTGTTAAAAAGAATTCGTGCAACCGAACAAACAACCCCTGTCATTTTATTAACTGCTAAAAGCGAAGTGGAAGATAAGGTAAAAGGTTTAGACCTAGGAGCAAACGATTATGTAACAAAACCGTTTGAAATCGATGAATTGTTAGCACGTATTCGAAATACGATACGTTTCTCTAAACAAAGGGAGGAAATAGTAGCTGAGAAGAAAGACGAACACCTTTTAAACTATGGCCACTTATCGATCCACGAACAAACTCGGGAAGTTGTTTATTTTGAAAAAACGATTGATTTAACACCAAGGGAATACGACTTATTGTTATTTTTACTGAAACATCCAAAACAAGTTTTAACAAGGGAGCAAATTTTAGAGGCTGTATGGGGATTTGATTATTACGGTGATACAAATGTAGTAGATGTTTATATTCGATACGTACGACAAAAACTGGATTCTTCTAATCCAACTCCTATTATCCAGACGGTACGTGGTGTTGGATACGTTTTAAAGGAGTCTCCTCATGAAACTTAGAACGAAAATTCATCTATATACAACTTTACTCATGTTAGTTTTATTGATCGTCATGAACAGTGGTGTTTATTTACTTTATGAGCAACTAGCGATTAATACGGAATATAAACAACTAAAATCCGATAGTGAGGAGCTTCTGACTGCCTTTAATAATTTATCCGATGTGACAGATCCGAGTATTGTGTTACGGGCATATATGCCAACCAATGGAGCAGTTCATGTGTTAAATGAAACGGGGAATGAAATTTTCTCGGTTGAAGCCCTTTCCTTTGAACCTATTCAATTCGAAGTAGGTAAAAACGAGGATTATGCCATGAGTGAAATAGATGGACTTCCTATTATTATGCTGGAAACTCCAGCTATTTGGAATGATGGCAGCATTGTAACCCTTCAGCTCATACAACGGTTAGATGATGTTGCCAAAAACTTAAATCTTTTAAAGCTTATTTTAATTGCCGTAACAGCTCTTGTAGCCATCCCCCTTCTATTATCCAATATGGGGCTTAGTCGAATTATTTTAAAACCATTAGAACGTTTAAGTGAAACAATGAAGAAAAATGCCACTTCTAAAACTTATGAAAAAATCGACAAGGTGGATGTAGGAAAAGATGAACTTGCAGAAATTGGTCGAACGTTTAATGGCATGATGGAGGCACTTGAAACAAACTATCGTAAGCAAGAACAATTTGTATCTAACGCTTCCCATGAACTTAAAACTCCCCTTACTGTCATTGAAAGTTATGCGAAGCTTTTACTACGACGTGGATTTACAAACGAAAAGGTTGCAACAGAGGCATTGGAAGCTATCGTTAACGAATCATCGCGCATGAATGATTTGATTGTACAGATGCTTGAATTAGCTAAAAATAAAGAGCGTACTTCCCTTACTATCCATAAAGTAGATATTGCCCAATTGCTTGAAAATACTTTATCCCAAATGCAGCATGCCTATAATAGACCCTTTGAGTTGAAAAGAGAATCACGGCTTTATGCTTATACTGATGAACAGAAGCTAAAGCAGCTTTTATATATATTATTGGATAATGCAAGAAAATATAGTGATGATAAAATCATCGTAACATCAGCAAAACTTGGGCATTCTATTTCCATTACAATTCAAGATTTTGGAGAAGGTATTCCAAAGGATCAACTTCCCCATCTATTTGATCGATTTTATCGAGTAAATAAAGATCGAAATCGTAAAACTGGTGGTACAGGACTTGGTTTAGCCATTGCAAAGGAATTATCCGAACGTCTACAGATTGAAATAAAAGTCGAAAGCGAATTAGGAGTAGGTTCTTCCTTTACATTACTTATCCCTATACAAAACGATTTAAGCGAGGAGGATAACCGATGACAAATTATACGAAATGGATGATTTCTTTAGTTGTATTAATGTTAGCCGTTACCGTATTTGTCGTGTGGATTATTCAAGATCGCTTTTCCAGTCCAGATGAACTAACTGTCGATGAAGCTACTAAAAAAATTGAAACTTTATACGGTGGTTCTGTAGAGTCTTTTGATGAAAAAGACGATATTTTTTATATGGCCTTTGAAAAAAACAATGAAACATATGAGTTACAAATCGATGCGGAAACTGGAAATATTTTAAGTTTGAATAAAACAGAGTCTAATTTAAACAAGACGGTAAAAACAAAAGAAGAGATACGTACCCTTTTAAATTCCCAAAATAACGGAACGATTCAATCCATTACGTTCCAAAATAATGACGAAAATCCTCAATATATTGTTGAAGTAACAGAACAAGAGCGATTAAAAACTCTAGTTGTTAACGCTATAACTGGCGCTATTATTTCAGAAAATGTAAAAGAGCAAAATGCCCAATCCGATACTTCTGTAGTGATTACGAGTGATGAAGCAAAACAAATTGCCCTCTCCCAATTAAACGGTACGGTAGAATATATTGCCTATGAAGAATCAAACGATGGAGGTTATTATTTAGTAGAAATCGACGGGAATAATGAAGAAGAAACATTTCAAATACACGCTGTCTCCGGAAAAATACTTTCCGTAACTCAACGTGACGATGATTTAGATGATGACGACGATGACGACTCAGGCGATGAAAGTGATGACGAAGATTAGACATTCTTTCTTATTTTCTAATCAATTTCTAATCTTATTCTCCCTTTCTTATCATTTTCCTCCAGTAATATAAAGGTATCAAAATCAGTGAGGAGAGATATGACATGAAAAAAGTGATTTTAGTACCTGTATTACTAGGGGTTATGGGCATTGGTGGCATTATTGCTGTAACAGGAGGAAACATTACCGGTTCTGCCAACGCTGAAAAATTAACAACAAGTGAAGTTGAGAAAAAGGCTTTAGCCGAAGTGAAAGGAACAATCCGTGATATCGAATTCGAAACAGGTGTTACAAGAAGCTATTACGAAGTTGAAGTGATTACAGATGATGCAGAATATGATTTAAAACTTGATGCATTTTCCGGTGAATTATTAAAGAAAACAAAAGAAAGACTTGATTATGACGATACTATTCAAAACACTCAAACAAACACAAACACAAATACAAACACAACAAATTCTGCGAAAAACTCAAATGTAAATGCATCGACAAAAGCTCCAAAACAAAATAACAATGTTTACGACGACAACCGATATGATGATTATTATGATGATTTAGATGACCGCTATGACGACGATTTAGATGATCGTTACGATGACGATGATGACGACGACCGATATGATGACTAAGCATATAAAGAAAAAGGAAGTAAAAACAGCAATGAACTGAACCCCGAATAGTGGACACTTTAAAAAAAGTGGACCTATTCGGGGTTTTTCTATTTTCTTCAATGAACTACCCCGTTATACTTAACATACTATTTATGAACGGGAGAATTTTTATGAGTAAGATAATTTTTAATGAACATCAACGTAGACTATTAGAAACAAACCAAAATGTTGCATCAGTATCAGATCGCGCCATCCAATATACAGCCGAATTTAAAATAAAAGCGGTTAAGGAAAATCAATTAGGAAAAGGACCAGCTCAGATCTTCAATGAAGCTGGGTTTGATTTAGAAATTATTGGTCTAAAGAAAGCTCAAAGTTCCCTTGCACGCTGGCGTAAAACCTATCAAACACTTGGAGAATCAGGATTTTTAGAGGAACGACGAGGAAAAGCAAGTTCTGGTCGGCCAAAGGCTGAACACTTGTCAGCTGAAAAGAAATTAGAAAAAGCAGAAGCGCGTATTCGATTATTAGAGGCGGAGCTTACGCTCCTAAAAAAGCTCGAAGAAATGGAAAGGCAGGCGAAGAAGAAACGAATCTAAAGCCAAGCGAGAAATATCAGGCAATTAATGAAACGATTCGTCTGTATCAATTAAAAAATATGACTCGTTATCTTTGTAAAATAGCGAATGTTAGTCCAAGTGGCTATTATAAATGGCTTCAGAACAATGGAAAGCAAGTACTACGTGATGAAGCAGACTATCAAGATTATTTATTATTGAAGGATATTTATGAAGCCTCAAATGGAAAAATAGGTTATCGTGGATTTTATATGACTTTAACAGAATTACTAGTAACCCCAATGAATCACAAGAAGATATTACGTTTAATGAGCAAATTCAATTTGTATTCAAAAGTGAGACGTGCCAATCCTTATCGTACATTAGCGAAGGCAACTGAAGTGCATCGCCAAGTACCTAATCATTTAAATCGCCAGTTTAAACAAGATGAGCCTGGTAAAGTATTCTTAACTGATATCACCTATCTACAATATGGAAGTGGACAAACTGCCTATTTATCATGTGTTAAAGATGTAGCTACAAGAGAGATTGTGGCATATGAATTATCTACGAGTCTAAAGATGGATATTGTCAGCCGTACATTAAAAAAGTTAGAAGAATTTATAAATGATAACCTACATCCAGAGGCGATGATACATTCCGATCAAGGCTTTCATTATACACACCCTGATTTCCAACAGCGTGTGAAAGAAATGGGTCTCCTTCAATCCATGTCACGACGAGGAAACTGCCTCGATAACGCACCGATGGAATCATTCTTCGGGCACTTTAAAGATGAAGTTGATTACAAAGAAGCTGAGAGCTTAAAAGATTTGAAATACATAGTAGAAAATTATATGGATTACTACAATACTGCAAGAAAACAATGGACATTAAAGAAGATGACTCCGGTAGCATACCGAAGCCATCTAATCGTCGCTTAAAATAGGTGGCGAACTCCCTTTTAATTAAACTGTCTACTTTATAGGGTTCAGTTCACAATGTTTTTACTTCCTTTTTTAATTTGAAATTAAATCTCGTTCGGAATCGTTTATTTTAATCGAATCTTGGTCAACTAGGATAATGGCGGCATCATCCATCACCTGTTTAATTACAAATAAAATATCCTGCTGTACTTCGTATCTTTCATGTATATCATTAGAAGGAATATAATAACTAACTAACATTCGATAATAATCTGCATGGAACTCATCAATATAAACAAGTATTAAATCATCCTTTGATGTTTGGGGATGTAAAATAATTTGCTTGTTCACCTCATTACAAATGTTCCTAATTTCCTCTTCTGTATGTTTCGTCGATAAATAATAATAGGTTTGAATTTTCCGTTTCTCACGCTTTGTTAAATTATAAATCGGTTTATTCATTAAATAAGCATTTGGGACGTAAACAATCCCTTTATCTGCTGTTGCAATTAATGTAGATCGAAGGTTGATATCTTGAATAACACCTTCAATTTTACTATCTTCTGTTGAAATATAATCTCCTACTTGAAAAGGCTTATCCAGCGTCATCGACAATCCTCCAAAAATATGGGAGGATGTATCACGCACACCAAAAGCTAAAGCAACACTGGTAAGCCCTATTCCTGTTAAAAATCCATTCAAATTAAAATTCCATAATGAAGCGATTAATACGATCGCTATAATTGCAATAAAAGCATTCACTATACGTAATGTAAAAGGTGTTAATTTTGTGGATTTACTTACATCAAGATGAAAGGACTCGGGATGATTTGCATAATACGCTAAAACATCATAAACTCCTTTAAAGAAATAAAACACCATTAATGAATACAATAAGTTGCGCATAGAAAGACTGGAAAATAAAGAACTTTCCATAATAATGGACAATGAAAAAAAGACGATTAACGTAAAAATCGCATGTCGAATCTCTCTACTAAAATGCTCGATAATTCTAGCAGTCATTAATTTCGACTTTTTCTCAAAAAATCGAACTATTTTTTGAATCATATATTTTAATAAATAATGTTGCAGCAACCATCCAATTACTATCAATACTAAAGCACTTACTATATCGGTCAACTTTGGATCAATCATATTCGTATATATCCAACGAATTGAATCAATCATATTCTTTTACCCCTATCTAAAAAATCTTCTATTCCCTTCAATAAGAATATGAAATTCCTTTTTTAAAACTTTTATAATCATATCAAATCCAGCGAATGTGTACAATTTTACGCCTTATGTAAAGCTCATTTAATTGCTCATGTAACGAGTCACACCTGCGCTTCGGGCTTCCTTGATTCCTTGTTTTCCTCGGTCCTCCCGCTTCTCGAGTTTTTCCTTCTGCATTTTTGATCGTTGCCGATTAAAGCCTTCGGCTTTTGTATGTTGGGGACTTTTTGGATATAAAAAAAGACCACTGAATTTCAGTGATCTTTAATTGCCTAGCAACGTCCTACTCTCACAGGGGCACCCCTCAACTACCATTGACGCTCTCTGCGAAGCACGATGACACATCGGAAAACTGCGTCATCTACGTCAGTCCGATGCTCATGTACCAAGTACACTGCGCTTCGGGCCTCCTTGATTCCTTGTTTTCCTCGGTCCTCCCACTTCTCGAGTTTTTCCTTCTGCATTTTTGATCGTTCTTAAACGCGCCGATTAAAGCCTTCGGCTTTTGTTTGTTGGGGGCTTTTTGGATATAAAAAAAGACCACTGAATTTCAGTGATCTCTGTTGCCTAGCGACGTCCTACTCTCACAGGGGCACCCCTCAACTACCATCGACGCTTTCTGCGAAGCGCGATGACACGTCGGAAAACTGCGTCATCTTCGGCGGTCCGATGCTCATGTACGAAGTACACTGCGCTTCGGGTCTCCTTGATTCCTTGTTTTCCTCGGTCCTCCCACTTCTCGAGTTTTTCCTTCTGCATTTTTGATCGTTCTTAAACGCGCCGATTAAAGCCTTCGGCTTTTGTTTGTTGGGGGCTTTTTGGATATAAAAAAGACCACTGAATTTTCAGTGGTCTCTGTTGCCTAGCGACGTCCTACTCTCACAGGGGCACCCCTTAACTACCATCGCCGCTTTCTGCGAAGCGCGATGACACGTCGGAAAACTGCGTCATCTTCGGCGGTCCGATGCTCATGTACGAAGTACACTGCGCTTCGGGTCTCCTTGATTCCTTGTTTTCCTCGGTCCTCCCACTTCTCGAGTTTTTCCTTCTGCATTTTTGATCGTTCTTAAACGCGCCGATTAAAGCCTTCGGCTTTTGTTTGTTGGGGGCTTTTTGGATATAAAAAAGACCACTGAATTTTCAGTGGTCTCTGTTGCCTAGCGACGTCCTACTCTCACAGGGGGAAGCCCCCAACTACCATCGGCGCTAAAGAGCTTAACTTCCGTGTTCGGTATGGGAACGGGTGTGACCTCTTTGCCATCATCACTAGACTATTTAGTTGAGAGCTTGTTCTCTCAAAACTGGATAAAGACATTGAATGCATTCAAGATTTGGTTAAGTCCTCGATCGATTAGTATTCGTCAGCTCCATGTGTCACCACACTTCCACCTCGAACCTATCTACCTCATCGTCTTTGAGGGATCTTACTTACTTGCGTAATGGGAAATCTCATCTTGAGGGGGGCTTCATGCTTAGATGCTTTCAGCACTTATCCCGTCCACACATAGCTACCCAGCGATGCCTTTGGCAAGACAACTGGTACACCAGCGGTGTGTCCATCCCGGTCCTCTCGTACTAAGGACAGCTCCTCTCAAATTTCCTACGCCCACGACGGATAGGGACCGAACTGTCTCACGACGTTCTGAACCCAGCTCGCGTACCGCTTTAATGGGCGAACAGCCCAACCCTTGGGACCGACTACAGCCCCAGGATGCGATGAGCCGACATCGAGGTGCCAAACCTCCCCGTCGATGTGGACTCTTGGGGGAGATAAGCCTGTTATCCCCGGGGTAGCTTTTATCCGTTGAGCGATGGCCCTTCCATGCGGAACCACCGGATCACTAAGCCCGTCTTTCGACCCTGCTCGACTTGTAGGTCTCGCAGTCAAGCTCCCTTGTGCCTTTACACTCTACGAATGATTTCCAACCATTCTGAGGGAACCTTTGGGCGCCTCCGTTACCTTTTAGGAGGCGACCGCCCCAGTCAAACTGTCCACCTGACACTGTCTCCTACCCCGCTAAGGGGTATGGGTTAGAATTTCAACACAACCAGGGTAGTATCCCACCGACGCCTCCCTCGAAGCTGGCGCTCCGAGTTCTCTGGCTCCTACCTATCCTGTACAAGTTGTGCCAAAATTCAATATCAGGCTACAGTAAAGCTCCACGGGGTCTTTCCGTCCTGTCGCGGGTAACCTGCATCTTCACAGGTACTATAATTTCACCGAGTCTCTCGTTGAGACAGTGCCCAGATCGTTACGCCTTTCGTGCGGGTCGGAACTTACCCGACAAGGAATTTCGCTACCTTAGGACCGTTATAGTTACGGCCGCCGTTTACTGGGGCTTCAATTCAGAGCTTCGCTTACGCTAACCCCTCCTCTTAACCTTCCAGCACCGGGCAGGCGTCAGCCCCTATACGTCACCTTACGGTTTTGCAGAGACCTGTGTTTTTGCTAAACAGTCGCCTGGGCCTATTCACTGCGGCTCTCTCACGAGAGCACCCCTTCTCCCGAAGTTACGGGGTCATTTTGCCGAGTTCCTTAACGAGAGTTCTCTCGCACACCTTAGGATTCTCTCCTCGACTACCTGTGTCGGTTTGCGGTACGGGCACCTCCCGCCTCGCTAGAGGCTTTTCTTGGCAGCGTGAAATCAGGTACTTCGCTCAATAGAGCTCCCCATCACAACTCAACGTTATAGGAAGCGGATTTGCCTACTTCCACGCCTTATTGCTTGGGCGCGCATATCCAACAGCGCGCTTACCTTATCCTACTGCGTCCCCCCATTACTCAAACGGCGGGGAGGTGGTACAGGAATATCAACCTGTTGTCCATCGTCTACGCCTATCGGCCTCGACTTAGGTCCCGACTAACCCTGAGCGGACGAGCCTTCCTCAGGAAACCTTAGTCATACGGTGGATGGGATTCTCACCCATCTTTCGCTACTCATACCGGCATTCTCACTTCTAAGCGCTCCACCAGTCCTTCCGGTCTGACTTCAACGCCCTTAGAACGCTCTCCTACCACGGACATCAAAGATGTCCATCCACAGCTTCGGTGAATCGTTTAGCCCCGATACATTTTCGGCGCAGCGTCACTCGACCAGTGAGCTATTACGCACTCTTTAAATGATGGCTGCTTCTAAGCCAACATCCTGGTTGTCTAAGCAACGCCACATCCTTTTCCACTTAACGATTACTTTGGGACCTTAGCTGGTGGTCTGGGCTGTTTCCCTTTTGACTACGGATCTTATCACTCGCAGTCTGACTCCCGTGTATAAATATCTGGCATTCGGAGTTTGTCTGAATTCGGTAACCCGAGATGGGCCCCTAGTCCAAACAGTGCTCTACCTCCAGTATTCTTAATCACGAGGCTAGCCCTAAAGCTATTTCGGAGAGAACCAGCTATCTCCAAGTTCGATTGGAATTTCTCCGCTACCCACACCTCATCCCCGCACTTTTCAACGTGCGTGGGTTCGGGCCTCCAGTGAGTGTTACCTCACCTTCACCCTGGACATGGGTAGATCACCTGGTTTCGGGTCTACGACCACGTACTTAATACCGCCCTATTCAGACTCGCTTTCGCTACGGCTCCATCTTCTCGACTTAACCTTGCACGTAATCGTAACTCGCCGGTTCATTCTACAAAAGGCACGCTATCACCCATTAACGGGCTCTAACTACTTGTAGGCACACGGTTTCAGGTTCTATTTCACTCCCCTCCCGGGGTGCTTTTCACCTTTCCCTCACGGTACTGGTTCACTATCGGTCACTAGGGAGTATTTAGCCTTGGGAGATGGTCCTCCCGGATTCCGACGGAATTTCACGTGTTCCGCCGTACTCAGGATACACTCAAGAGAGAATGAACTTTCGACTACGGGGCTTTTACCCTCTGCGGCAGACCTTTCCAGGTCGCTTCGCCTAATTCATTCCTTTGTAACTCCATATAGAGTGTCCTACAACCCCAAGAGGCAAGCCTCTTGGTTTGGGCTATTCCCGTTTCGCTCGCCGCTACTCAGGGAATCGAATATTTTCTTTCTCTTCCTCCAGGTACTTAGATGTTTCAGTTCCCTGGGTATGCCATCATGACGCTATGTATTCACGTCAAGATACTGTTCCATTACGAACAGTGGGTTCCCCCATTCGGAAATCTCCGGATCAAAGCTTACTTACAGCTCCCCGAAGCATATCGGTGTTAGTGCCGTCCTTCATCGGCTCCTAGTGCCAAGGCATCCACCGTGCGCCCTTCATAACTTAACCTAAAAAAGTTAGTTACTGCTTTTCTTATAAAGAAAAGACTTAAGAACTTTACGATAAATTACTTGAATTTTGTTGCTTTCAATGTCGTTTTATCCAGTTTTCAAAGAACAAGTTTTGAAGATTACTCTGAACCTTCAAAACTGAACACAAAACGTTAATGTTGATTGACCCAAGGTCAATCATTCCGTTATATATCCTTAGAAAGGAGGTGATCCAGCCGCACCTTCCGATACGGCTACCTTGTTACGACTTCACCCCAATCATCTGTCCCACCTTCGGCGGCTGGCTCCAAAAGGTTACCTCACCGACTTCGGGTGTTACAAACTCTCGTGGTGTGACGGGCGGTGTGTACAAGGCCCGGGAACGTATTCACCGCGGCATGCTGATCCGCGATTACTAGCGATTCCGGCTTCATGTAGGCGAGTTGCAGCCTACAATCCGAACTGAGAACGGTTTTATCGGATTAGCTCCCCCTCGCGGGTTGGCAACCGTTTGTACCGTCCATTGTAGCACGTGTGTAGCCCAGGTCATAAGGGGCATGATGATTTGACGTCATCCCCACCTTCCTCCGGTTTGTCACCGGCAGTCTCCTTAGAGTGCCCAACTAAATGATGGCAACTAAGAACAAGGGTTGCGCTCGTTGCGGGACTTAACCCAACATCTCACGACACGAGCTGACGACAACCATGCACCACCTGTCACCACTGTCCCCGAAGGGAAAACTATGTCTCCATAGCGGTCAATGGGATGTCAAGACCTGGTAAGGTTCTTCGCGTTGCTTCGAATTAAACCACATGCTCCACCGCTTGTGCGGGCCCCCGTCAATTCCTTTGAGTTTCAGTCTTGCGACCGTACTCCCCAGGCGGAGTGCTTAATGCGTTAGCTGCAGCACTAAGGGGCGGAAACCCCCTAACACTTAGCACTCATCGTTTACGGCGTGGACTACCAGGGTATCTAATCCTGTTTGCTCCCCACGCTTTCGCGCCTCAGCGTCAGTTACAGACCAGAAAGTCGCCTTCGCCACTGGTGTTCCTCCAAATCTCTACGCATTTCACCGCTACACTTGGAATTCCACTTTCCTCTTCTGCACTCAAGTCCTCCAGTTTCCAATGACCCTCCACGGTTGAGCCGTGGGCTTTCACATCAGACTTAAAGGACCGCCTGCGCGCGCTTTACGCCCAATAATTCCGGACAACGCTTGCCACCTACGTATTACCGCGGCTGCTGGCACGTAGTTAGCCGTGGCTTTCTAATAAGGTACCGTCAAGGTACAGCCAGTTACTACTGTACTTGTTCTTCCCTTACAACAGAGTTTTACGATCCGAAAACCTTCTTCACTCACGCGGCGTTGCTCCATCAGGCTTTCGCCCATTGTGGAAGATTCCCTACTGCTGCCTCCCGTAGGAGTCTGGGCCGTGTCTCAGTCCCAGTGTGGCCGATCACCCTCTCAGGTCGGCTACGCATCGTCGCCTTGGTGAGCCGTTACCTCACCAACTAGCTAATGCGCCGCGGGCCCATCCTATAGCGATAGCTAGATGCCATCTTTCAACATCTCATCAGGAGATAAAATGTATTATTCGGTATTAGCCCCGGTTTCCCGGAGTTATCCCCAACTATAGGGCAGGTTGCCCACGTGTTACTCACCCGTCCGCCGCTAACGTCAAAGGAGCAAGCTCCTTATCTGTTCGCTCGACTTGCATGTATTAGGCACGCCGCCAGCGTTCGTCCTGAGCCAGGATCAAACTCTCCATAAAAGAAAATTTGATAAAGCTCTAAATTTACACTGGCATCATAATGATGTCCAAAATTTTGTTTCAACTGTTAAGTTGAAACTGTATTTCATTAACGTTTTGTTGTTCAGTTTTCAAGGTTCATAATCACTGTCTATCAACAGCGACTTATATATCATAACACCTATTAACAAAGATGTCAATGAGTTTTTTGTTTTTAACAATTAACTCTATTATTCTATCAAGTCAGGTAAATTTGATTTACTGAGTCGACAAACTTCATTATACCAGCTTATCACAAACAAATCAATAACTTTTTATATTTTTAATAAGTTTTTGATGTCGTAATAGCGACATGTATTAATATATCACTATTTTTTTCTATATGCAAGCTAAAACTTAAAGTTATTTAGTATTTCTGTTTCATTTTTTAATTAGTCAAATCACCAGCTTTACATATTATCAAATGTTAATCACCAAACACCCTACTCTCACAGGGGCACCCCTCAACTACCATCGACGCTTTCTGCGAAGCGCGATGACGCGTCGGAAAACTGCGTCATCTGCATCAGTCCGATGCTCATGTACCAAGTACACTGCGCTTCGGGCCTCCTTGATTCCTTGTTTTCCTCGGTCCTCCCACTTCTCGAGTTTTTTCTTCTGTACTTTTGTTTGTTCTTAAACGCGCCGATTAAAGCCTTCGGCTTTTGTTTGTTGGGGGCTTTTTGGATATAAAAAAAGACCACTGAATTTTCAGTGGTCTCTGTTGCCTAGCAACGTCCTACTCTCACAGGGGGAAGCCCCCAACTACCATCGGCGCTAAAGAGCTTAACTTCCGTGTTCGGTATGGGAACGGGTGTGACCTCTTTGCCATCATCACTAGACTATTTAGTTGAGAGCTTGTTCTCTCAAAACTGGATAAAGACATTGAATGCATTCAAGATTTGGTTAAGTCCTCGATCGATTAGTATTCGTCAGCTCCATGTGTCACCACACTTCCACCTCGAACCTATCTACCTCATCGTCTTTGAGGGATCTTACTTACTTGCGTAATGGGAAATCTCATCTTGAGGGGGGCTTCATGCTTAGATGCTTTCAGCACTTATCCCGTCCACACATAGCTACCCAGCGATGCCTTTGGCAAGACAACTGGTACACCAGCGGTGTGTCCATCCCGGTCCTCTCGTACTAAGGACAGCTCCTCTCAAATTTCCTACGCCCACGACGGATAGGGACCGAACTGTCTCACGACGTTCTGAACCCAGCTCGCGTACCGCTTTAATGGGCGAACAGCCCAACCCTTGGGACCGACTACAGCCCCAGGATGCGATGAGCCGACATCGAGGTGCCAAACCTCCCCGTCGATGTGGACTCTTGGGGGAGATAAGCCTGTTATCCCCGGGGTAGCTTTTATCCGTTGAGCGATGGCCCTTCCATGCGGAACCACCGGATCACTAAGCCCGTCTTTCGACCCTGCTCGACTTGTAGGTCTCGCAGTCAAGCTCCCTTGTGCCTTTACACTCTACGAATGATTTCCAACCATTCTGAGGGAACCTTTGGGCGCCTCCGTTACCTTTTAGGAGGCGACCGCCCCAGTCAAACTGTCCACCTGACACTGTCTCCTACCCCGCTAAGGGGTATGGGTTAGAATTTCAACACAACCAGGGTAGTATCCCACCGACGCCTCCCTCGAAGCTGGCGCTCCGAGTTCTCTGGCTCCTACCTATCCTGTACAAGTTGTGCCAAAATTCAATATCAGGCTACAGTAAAGCTCCACGGGGTCTTTCCGTCCTGTCGCGGGTAACCTGCATCTTCACAGGTACTATAATTTCACCGAGTCTCTCGTTGAGACAGTGCCCAGATCGTTACGCCTTTCGTGCGGGTCGGAACTTACCCGACAAGGAATTTCGCTACCTTAGGACCGTTATAGTTACGGCCGCCGTTTACTGGGGCTTCAATTCAGAGCTTCGCTAATGCTAACCCCTCCTCTTAACCTTCCAGCACCGGGCAGGCGTCAGCCCCTATACGTCACCTTACGGTTTTGCAGAGACCTGTGTTTTTGCTAAACAGTCGCCTGGGCCTATTCACTGCGGCTCTCTCACGAGAGCACCCCTTCTCCCGAAGTTACGGGGTCATTTTGCCGAGTTCCTTAACGAGAGTTCTCTCGCACACCTTAGGATTCTCTCCTCGACTACCTGTGTCGGTTTGCGGTACGGGCACCTCCCGCCTCGCTAGAGGCTTTTCTTGGCAGCGTGAAATCAGGTACTTCGCTCAATAGAGCTCCCCATCACAACTCAACGTTATAGGAAGCGGATTTGCCTACTTCCACGCCTTATTGCTTGGGCGCGCATATCCAACAGCGCGCTTACCTTATCCTACTGCGTCCCCCCATTACTCAAACGGCGGGGAGGTGGTACAGGAATATCAACCTGTTGTCCATCGTCTACGCCTATCGGCCTCGACTTAGGTCCCGACTAACCCTGAGCGGACGAGCCTTCCTCAGGAAACCTTAGTCATACGGTGGATGGGATTCTCACCCATCTTTCGCTACTCATACCGGCATTCTCACTTCTAAGCGCTCCACCAGTCCTTCCGGTCTGACTTCAACGCCCTTAGAACGCTCTCCTACCACGGACATCAAAGATGTCCATCCACAGCTTCGGTGAATCGTTTAGCCCCGATACATTTTCGGCGCAGCGTCACTCGACCAGTGAGCTATTACGCACTCTTTAAATGATGGCTGCTTCTAAGCCAACATCCTGGTTGTCTAAGCAACGCCACATCCTTTTCCACTTAACGATTACTTTGGGACCTTAGCTGGTGGTCTGGGCTGTTTCCCTTTTGACTACGGATCTTATCACTCGCAGTCTGACTCCCGTGTATAAATATCTGGCATTCGGAGTTTGTCTGAATTCGGTAACCCGAGATGGGCCCCTAGTCCAAACAGTGCTCTACCTCCAGTATTCTTAATCACGAGGCTAGCCCTAAAGCTATTTCGGAGAGAACCAGCTATCTCCAAGTTCGATTGGAATTTCTCCGCTACCCACACCTCATCCCCGCACTTTTCAACGTGCGTGGGTTCGGGCCTCCAGTGAGTGTTACCTCACCTTCACCCTGGACATGGGTAGATCACCTGGTTTCGGGTCTACGACCACGTACTCATTCGCCCTATTCAGACTCGCTTTCGCTACGGCTCCATCTTCTCGACTTAACCTTGCACGTAATCGTAACTCGCCGGTTCATTCTACAAAAGGCACGCTATCACCCATTAACGGGCTCTAACTACTTGTAGGCACACGGTTTCAGGTTCTATTTCACTCCCCTCCCGGGGTGCTTTTCACCTTTCCCTCACGGTACTGGTTCACTATCGGTCACTAGGGAGTATTTAGCCTTGGGAGATGGTCCTCCCGGATTCCGACGGAATTTCACGTGTTCCGCCGTACTCAGGATACACTCAAGAGAGAATGAACTTTCGACTACGGGGCTTTTACCCTCTGTGGCAGACCTTTCCAGGTCGTTTCGCCTAATTCATTCCTTTGTAACTCTTGTATTGAGTGTCCTACAACCCCAAGAGGCAAGCCTCTTGGTTTGGGCTTTTCCCGTTTCGCTCGCCGCTACTCAGGGAATCGAATATTTTCTTTCTCTTCCTCCAGGTACTTAGATGTTTCAGTTCCCTGGGTATGCCATCATGACGCTATGTATTCACGTCAAGATACTGTTCCATTACGAACAGTGGGTTCCCCCATTCGGAAATCTCCGGATCAAAGCTTACTTACAGCTCCCCGAAGCATATCGGTGTTAGTGCCGTCCTTCATCGGCTCCTAGTGCCAAGGCATCCACCGTGCGCCCTTCATAACTTAACCTAAAAAAAGTTAGTTACTGCTCTTCTTGATTCAAGAAAAGACTTAAGAACTTTACGATAAATTACTTGAATTTTGTTGCTTTCAATGTCGTTTTATCCAGTTTTCAAAGAACAAGTTTTGAAGATTACTCTGAACCTTCAAAACTGAACACAAAACGTTAATGTTGATTGACCCAAGGTCAATCATTCCGTTATATATCCTTAGAAAGGAGGTGATCCAGCCGCACCTTCCGATACGGCTACCTTGTTACGACTTCACCCCAATCATCTGTCCCACCTTCGGCGGCTGGCTCCAAAAGGTTACCTCACCGACTTCGGGTGTTACAAACTCTCGTGGTGTGACGGGCGGTGTGTACAAGGCCCGGGAACGTATTCACCGCGGCATGCTGATCCGCGATTACTAGCGATTCCGGCTTCATGTAGGCGAGTTGCAGCCTACAATCCGAACTGAGAACGGTTTTATCGGATTAGCTCCCCCTCGCGGGTTGGCAACCGTTTGTACCGTCCATTGTAGCACGTGTGTAGCCCAGGTCATAAGGGGCATGATGATTTGACGTCATCCCCACCTTCCTCCGGTTTGTCACCGGCAGTCTCCTTAGAGTGCCCAACTAAATGATGGCAACTAAGAACAAGGGTTGCGCTCGTTGCGGGACTTAACCCAACATCTCACGACACGAGCTGACGACAACCATGCACCACCTGTCACCACTGTCCCCGAAGGGAAAACTATGTCTCCATAGCGGTCAATGGGATGTCAAGACCTGGTAAGGTTCTTCGCGTTGCTTCGAATTAAACCACATGCTCCACCGCTTGTGCGGGCCCCCGTCAATTCCTTTGAGTTTCAGTCTTGCGACCGTACTCCCCAGGCGGAGTGCTTAATGCGTTAGCTGCAGCACTAAGGGGCGGAAACCCCCTAACACTTAGCACTCATCGTTTACGGCGTGGACTACCAGGGTATCTAATCCTGTTTGCTCCCCACGCTTTCGCGCCTCAGCGTCAGTTACAGACCAGAAAGTCGCCTTCGCCACTGGTGTTCCTCCAAATCTCTACGCATTTCACCGCTACACTTGGAATTCCACTTTCCTCTTCTGCACTCAAGTCCTCCAGTTTCCAATGACCCTCCACGGTTGAGCCGTGGGCTTTCACATCAGACTTAAAGGACCGCCTGCGCGCGCTTTACGCCCAATAATTCCGGACAACGCTTGCCACCTACGTATTACCGCGGCTGCTGGCACGTAGTTAGCCGTGGCTTTCTAATAAGGTACCGTCAAGGTACAGCCAGTTACTACTGTACTTGTTCTTCCCTTACAACAGAGTTTTACGATCCGAAAACCTTCTTCACTCACGCGGCGTTGCTCCATCAGGCTTTCGCCCATTGTGGAAGATTCCCTACTGCTGCCTCCCGTAGGAGTCTGGGCCGTGTCTCAGTCCCAGTGTGGCCGATCACCCTCTCAGGTCGGCTACGCATCGTCGCCTTGGTGAGCCGTTACCTCACCAACTAGCTAATGCGCCGCGGGCCCATCCTATAGCGATAGCTAGATGCCATCTTTCAACATTCCATCAGGAGATGAAATGGATTATTCGGTATTAGCCCCGGTTTCCCGGAGTTATCCCCAACTATAGGGCAGGTTGCCCACGTGTTACTCACCCGTCCGCCGCTAACGTCAAAGGAGCAAGCTCCTTATCTGTTCGCTCGACTTGCATGTATTAGGCACGCCGCCAGCGTTCGTCCTGAGCCAGGATCAAACTCTCCATAAAAGAAAATTTGATAAAGCTCAAATTATGCTGGCATCATAATGATGTCCAAAATTTCGTTTCAACTGTTAAGTCGAAACTGTATTTCATTAACGTTTTGTTGTTCAGTTTTCAAGGTTCATCTCGTTGCTCATTAACAGCAACTTTTATATCTTATCAAACTA
The DNA here is from genome assembly GCF_038077515.1 of Ureibacillus sp. FSL E2-3493. NCBI lineage: Bacteria > Bacillati > Bacillota > Bacilli > Caryophanales > Caryophanaceae > Ureibacillus > Ureibacillus sp. FSL E2-3493. The sequence goes on from NZ_JBBOPK010000001.1 coordinate 3,131,724, forward strand.
ACAATTACATGTCAACAACTTTTCTAACGTTGCTTTCGTTTGAGAAGACTTTATCTACTATAACAAATTATTGTTGTAGTGTCAATTATTTTTTGATGTTGTTTTGTATTGTTTCAACAGAACGTTTATTACTATATCACCTCAACCTTCCGTATGCAAGGTCAAATATAAAAGTAAAACAATTCAATATAATTAGAAACTAATGTAATTAAAACACACAATTATTATATTATAGAAGAAACTCTATCTTTCCCTCTGTTTTGATCAAGCAATCCAGTCTTTTTTCTTATAATAAATATCCGCCTGTAAAACAGGCGGTTTTAGTAACGCCCTATAAGGGCTCCTTACTAACTGCCCCTAAAGGGGCTTTTTTAATTGACCGTCAACCGTATTTGTTCTTTAATCTCGTTTAAATGGGTCTATATATTCTCTACTCGTCATTTGATCACGTAATCGATCTTCAGCTTCTTGTTCCCTAATGTATTTTGCTACCGCTTTTTCGTTAAGACCTACTGTAGTGACATAATATCCTTTTGCCCAAAACGTTCGATTTCCGTGTTTATATTTTAAATTTGCATGTCTATCGTGAATCATTAAAGAACTCTTTCCTTTTAAATAGCCTACGAATTGTGATACGGATAATTTTGGAGGAATTTTAACCAGCATATGTATATGATCTGGCATTGCATGTCCTTCTATGAGTTCTACGTCTTTCATTTCACATAGACGTCTTAAAATCGCTCCGATGTCTTTTCTTAATTCACCGTAGATTACTTTCCTTCTGTATTTTGGTATAAAAACTATGTGATACTTACAATTCCATCTTGTGTGTGATAAACTATTGTCGCTCGACATTGAGCAAAACTCCTCTCGATTTGAATTTGGTTTGACGGCCATTTTCATTATATCGAGAGGAGTTTTTAATTCCATCTCCATTACCACTCTAAAAGTATATTTTCACACGTGCAGAGCACGTGGTTTTAAAAGAATTAATAAATATCCGCCTGTAAAACAGGCGGTTTTAGTAACGCCCTATAAGGGCTCCTTACTAACTGCCCCTAAAGGGGCTTTTTTAATTGACCGTCAACCGTATTTGTTCTTTAATCTCGTTTAAATGGGTCTATATATTCTCTACTCGTCATTTGATCACGTAATCGATCTTCAGCTTCTTGTTCCCTAATGTATTTTGCTACCGCTTTTTCGTTAAGACCTACTGTAGTGACATAATATCCTTTTGCCCAAAACGTTCGATTTCCGTGTTTATATTTTAAATTTGCATGTCTATCGTGAATCATTAAAGAACTCTTTCCTTTTAAATAGCCTACGAATTGTGATACGGATAATTTTGGAGGAATTTTAACCAGCATATGTATATGATCTGGCATTGCATGTCCTTCTATGAGTTCTACGTCTTTCATTTCACATAGACGTCTTAAAATCGCTCCGATGTCTTTTCTTAATTCACCGTAGATTACTTTCCTTCTGTATTTTGGTATAAAAACTATGTGATACTTACAATTCCATCTTGTGTGTGATAAACTATTGTCGCTCGACATTGAGCAAAACTCCTCTCGATTTGAATTTGGTTTGACGGCCATTTTCATTATATCGAGAGGAGTTTTTAATTCCATCTCCATTACCACTCTAAAAGTATATTTTCACACGTGCAGAGCACGTGGTTTTAAAAGAATTAATAAAAAAGGTTGGAAGCATTACGCATTCCAACCTAAGTTTTTATAAAGTTATAAGATATGCTAAGAAAATCAAAGCAAATATATACATAATAAGACTAACTTCTTTAGCTCTACCTTTTACAACCATTGTTAATGGATAAAAAATGAAACCTACCGCGATACCTGTTGCAATAGAACCAGTTAAAGGCATCATGATCATTGTTAGGAAAGCAGGTACTGCTAATTCAAAACGATTCCAATCAATTTGTCCTAATGAAGATACCATTAAAACACCAACAATAATAAGTGCTGGTGCAGTAACGGCACTCGTTACGACCGATAACACCGGTGAGAAGAATAATGCTAGTAAGAATAAAATCCCCGTTACAATAGAAGCAAAACCAGTTCGAGCACCAGCAGCTACTCCTGAAGATGATTCAACGTATGATGTTACTGTTGAAGTACCGAAGATTGAACCTGCAATTGTTGCAATCGAGTCTGAGATTAACGCTTTCCCTGCACGTGGTAAGCGGTTATCTTTTACAAAACCTGCTTGGTTTGCTACCGCCATAAGGGTACCAGCGTTATCAAAGAAATCTACAAATAAGAAAGTCAAAATAACAGAAAGCATTGATAATGTATAAAATTCCGGATCAGAAAATGCACTGAACAATGATCCAAATGTTGGTGAAATACTAGGTGGAGCAGATAATACTTTCTCTGGTAAATCCACAAGTCCAAATATCATTCCGACAACAGCCGTAATGACCATCCCATAAAATACTCCACCTTTTAGTCCAAGAACCATTAAGATGACAGTAACGATAATACCAAATATCGCTAGTAAAACTGTTGAATCATGTAAATTGCCAAGGCCAATTAATGTATTTGGATTACTTACGATAATCCCCGCATTTTTAAAACCAATAAAAGCAACAAACAAACCAATTCCAGCCCCTACTGCTAACTTCAATTGCATCGGAATGGCATTAATTAATTTTTCACGTAAACCTGTTAACGTTAATATTAAGAAGAATACCCCTGAAATAAATACTGCCGCTAAAGCATGTTGCCACGGACTACCGTTTGTTAATATTACCGTATAGGCAAAAAACGCGTTAAGCCCAAGTCCAGGTGCTAATGCTAAAGGATATTTTGCTAAAATCCCCATTACGAAACACCCAATTGCAGCTGATACTGCAGTAGCAACAAATACTGCCCCATAATCCATACGAAGAGCATCAGGAAGATCTTTTACGTCATTTAACGTTAAAGTCAAAGGATTTACTACTAATATATAAGCCATTGCAAGGAAAGTAGTAAAACCTCCTAATATTTCACGACCATATGAAGTACCTAGTTCATCAAATTGAAAATACTTTTTCATTTTTTCCTCCGAATTACTCGTCTGTAATGTCATTCGAATTATATAACTTCATACATGTGTTTAAATTATGCGTAAAAGAAATCAATCTAATCCTTTTTTCGCAAAATAAAAGACACGCACCTATTTAGAGTTGCATGTCTACGATTCGCAAGAATAACTATATAAAAATAGCATTCTTCCTTTTATCTTAAATCGTAGTCAAGCTATTTAAGGTAGCTTGGTAGAAACTCACGAGCCATATTCTCGACATTATACGACGAAATATTTAATTTACTTCTGTAATATATCATCTCATTTTATGAATTTCAACCATTTTTACGAACGTTTTTATATATTTTTAGATTAAAGTTCGTAATTCGTACAGAAAATAAATAATTTATTAGAATTCCTTATCTATTATCTTAAAATAAATATCCGCCTGTAAAACAGGCGGTTTTAGTAACGCCCTATAAGGGCTCCTTACTAACTGCCCCTAAAGGGGCTTTTTTAATTGACCGTCAACCGTATTTGTTCTTTAATCTCGTTTAAATGGGTCTATATATTCTCTACTCGTCATTTGATCACGTAATCGATCTTCAGCTTCTTGTTCCCTAATGTATTTTGCTACCGCTTTTTCGTTAAGACCTACTGTAGTGACATAATATCCTTTTGCCCAAAACGTTCGATTTCCGTGTTTATATTTTAAATTTGCATGTCTATCGTGAATCATTAAAGAACTCTTTCCTTTTAAATAGCCTACGAATTGTGATACGGATAATTTTGGAGGAATTTTAACCAGCATATGTATATGATCTGGCATTGCATGTCCTTCTATGAGTTCTACGTCTTTCATTTCACATAGACGTCTTAAAATCGCTCCGATGTCTTTTCTTAATTCACCGTAGATTACTTTCCTTCTGTATTTTGGTATAAAAACTATGTGATACTTACAATTCCATCTTGTGTGTGATAAACTATTGTCGCTCGACATTGAGCAAAACTCCTCTCGATTTGAATTTGGTTTGACGGCCATTTTCATTATATCGAGAGGAGTTTTTAATTCCATCTCCATTACCACTCTAAAAGTATATTTTCACACGTGCAGAGCACGTGGTTTTAAAAGAATTAATAAAAAGAGAGCCTGAATGATTAGGCTCTCTTTTTTTGATCATTCCCACTCAATCGTTGCTGGTGGCTTAGATGTAATATCATACAGCACGCGGTTTACGTGTTTTACTTCATTAACGATGCGGACTGAGATTTTTTCTAGTACGTCCCATGGGATACGTGCCCAGTCAGATGTCATTCCGTTTTACCTTGCGCCATTTTCAGCGGAATAGCATACATATTATCATTTATAACGTTCTTTTTACTACCGTAGTTAAACGAATTTAATAGTAGTATGTTACGGTTTATTTTACAGATTTTTCTGCGGAATAGCAAGCGGAAATATTATTCTGACAATTAAATCTTTCATCGGGATTATATCCGTAAATTACCGATAAAGCGTAAGATTGACTATCCGAATATCCTTCCATCTTAACTTGACTACGTATTATTAATAACGCAGCAATTGCTCTATCGTCTAACCACCATTTTCCTTGCAAATCTTTATAAGCAAACGTCGATATAATCAGCGATATTTCCGCACATTTTCGTCTAATATAACCGTCTGTATATCCGGTCTTTTCTGCTGCTGCGATTGAATTATAGCGATACGTTATCATATAAGATTACCGTCTTTCTGCGACGTCGACTAATCGCTTACTCTCGAGGCAATATTTACTATACTACCTACGACTATAATCTGCAACGATTATTTTCTCCTCAAATCCTTGGCGCTCTAAGGCTCGCGCGTTATTCTTACGTTAATTTCCGTCATATTTTATGCATATATGTCGACTCAACTAGTCGTTACTTGCATATATCACTTCATACTTTTGCGTCAGTTTTGCGTTAAAAGTCCATCTATAATATGCGTCAGTTTTGCGTTAATGAGACGAATCGAATCGACTAACTATCCGCATAAACGAATTTCGAGCGCTCTCATTGTACGTTTTAACCTAATAACCTGCGGACCAAAGTGATTTTTTATTGCTCGTATTTTAAAGGCGCTTGACGGCGCTTTCCAACTTTTGAGAGGCCCCCCCGGTCATAAAAAAAGACGCAACCCGTTAAGGCTGCGTAAGTTTACGTTTCTTTGCTTCGCGTTTTAATGTTGCGATACTGATTCCGGTCATATCTGCGACTTGACTAAAGCTATGCGTCTCTTTAAGTTTCATAGCGTGATCTAACTGCGTCTTAGTATATTTCGGCGGTCTACCTTCTCGGAAGTCGTCCTTTTGCTTCGCTATCGCCTTTCCTTCTTGCGTTCGTTCTACGATTAGATTACGTTCCATTTCCGCTACCGCTAATAACGTTGTTAAAAAGAATCGCCCCATTGTCGTATTCTCCAGTAATCCTACGTTCAATACGTGTACTTTTACGCCTCTTTCGAATAGCGCCTCGATTACTTCGATACCTTCTTTCGTATTACGAGCAAGGCGGTCTAACTTCGTTACTACTAACGTATCTCCAGCCTTTAATACATCCATAACCTCGTTAAACTTCGGGCGATCAGTCTTAGTACCCGTAAAGTGTTCACGGTAGATAACTTCGCAACCTTCCGCTTCTAACGCTTGTAATTGCGATTCTAGTTCCTGCGACATTGTGCTAACGCGTGCATATCCGTACTTCATCGTAATATCCTCTCACTTTCGACACTAAGTTATGATACCGATTGATACCTTGATATTACTACGTTCCTATTTCGGTGTCAATACTTTTAAGTTATGATACCAAACGCGATAATTAAACCCCTAAGTTTTCCGGATATGCACACGCTAAAGAATGTTACTTCACTTTCGAAAGTGTTTCGGTAGTCACGCGCCAAGACCATCCGCCTATTAAATCGCATATAAATAGCGGAATTACTAAAGAAAACTAAACGCCAATTAGCGTTAAAATGTACGGTTTTGTAAACTTCTAACCGCCGATTTCCGTTAATTTTACGTTTGAGTTTCTTCTATAATATATTCACGATTTTGATATGTTTTATCTATCGGCGGTCGTAGGTTTACATTGCACTATTTTGAGCGTTTTAGTTTGCGTTAAAATTACGTCTAATGACGGTAGCCTTCCACTTTTTAATTGGCCGCTTAGCTTACGGAGTTTTTCGGTTATATCGATTATCTTCACACCCCTTTAGTTCAAAATAAAAAGCACCCTCTAATGAGAGTGCATAAATTTTTATAGATTAAACGGATTCTCAATGGATTTTTTTAGATTTTCTAATGCCCGTTCTGCCTCTTTTAAAGCTTTTTCTATTTCTGTCTTTTTTTCCAATGTATAATTAGATGTCTCAATTACTTTCTTCTGTCTTTCGATTTCTTGTAATCTCTCATTATAGATTAGTATCGCTTCTTCTTTACGCAAAATAACCCCTCCTTTCATTTACTTATTTCGACAAAAGGGTATATTTTCCTCTAATTAAAAAACACCCAATAGGAGTTCAATATCCTTCCTATTTCAAAAAAATAATCCATAGAATCAAAAGAAACTGTGGTCTCGTTATGTCTTAAGTACTTTTGTTAATAAAAATCAACCCAGGCTGTTCCGTTATAGCCTTGATGTTTTTTGGTTGTTGGATTCCATCTAATAGCCCCAGCAATTTCGGTCATTACTTGCTCTCCAGTTAGTATTATGCCATTCTGTTTAGTGTTTGCTGTATATTGATCGTTATCTCTTCTAATTTCTAATGTATTTGCTTCGTTAACTTGTAATCTTGCCCCACCAACTCCAGGAGATACAATATGCAATTCACCTTTATCACTCTGCGTTGCGTAGATTCTTAATTTTGCGTAGGATGTAACTTGTTGGAGTTTATTTGGATAAATACTATCCCCATAAAAATTAGCTGTTTTTACTCTTGAAGCTAATAACTCATTTAATTCCATATTTAATAGTAAAGTACTGGCTTTATTGTAAATTGACAAAGCAGCGTTTCCTTCACTATTTTTACCAATAACAATCTTTCCTTCTGCTATTCCTTTATCACGCAGTAATATTTCCTTCGCATTAATATAAGAACCTCCATCAGTTTCTAAAAGGAGTTTTTGGGAGGCTGCTAATTTAATACCATTTGGAATAATATATGAATCTGAATCGGACGGAATTGTACCAACCAAGTATTTAATATTTGATCCTTCTGATAATCCTATATGCCATTTTCCATTTCTGTTATAAGCTGAATAATAAATTTTAACAACATCACCAACGAACACTAACGAAGAACGATATAATTTTACACTGTCCCAACTATTAGAGTTTAATGGAGTTGGTTGCATAATAGTTTCAACGGAGAAAGACATGCCATCTACCGAAATACCATGACATAACTCTGCTCTATCATCCGTTAATCCTACATTACTATTACCGCAACTAGCGAGAATCTCATATTGACCGTTATTTTTGACTATATCTAAATGCCAAGGATAATATGTCCAACCCGTTTCGCCGTATCGTTTGGCTTTTGTAAAATCTAAAGGTACATACACTTCACTACTCCAAGTTACTCCATCTACACTTTCAATATATCTAACATTTCTACGACTCACGTACCACATTTTATATTTATTTTCATCATAAATCACAGCCGGAGATAGTATTTGATATGTTGCATTAGGAACTTCTATCATTACCTCTCTTTCAGACCATGTAGCCCCATCAGTCGTGTATTTTCTAAGAATTTGTTCGAATGCCCCGTTTTTATTTAAACGGTACCAACATTCTAAACGTTGTAAATCCTCTCTCCATACCAAATGAGTATCTGACATATGGTAACCGTCAGCTAATTGTTCTGCGGTAGGAACATCGATTGGATTCTTAGCATACGGGTTTTCAATCCAAGTCACTCCATCGTTAGATACAGCGATGCAAGGATTTTCATAATCATCGTTTGAATCTGGGTATGGAGTATAAGCCATCCAATAGTAATAGGATTTAAATTTATTAGGGAAATACTTAATTGACGGATGACATGATTGACCGCTACCTTCATACGTGGGGATATATAAAGGAATTGCCGCATTAGCAATATGATTTATCTTCTCATCCATTTCTTTTAATTCCGCAGTAAGACGACTATCTACTTCGTTTATAGCCGTTGCATCGATTTGCTGAATCGGTTGCCATTGCGTACCATCAAAGCGGTAAACAATACCAGTATCTCTAGCCATTGATGCGTTCCCTTCTACTGCGTTCGGGTAAGTTGTAGCTAAATCTGCAAAAGTGTCTACCGGTGCTAGCCAATCAAGTTTAGCCGCATCTACTACTTTTTCAAATGCCTGCGTCAGAAACCGTTTGTACTACGTTGTTATAACCTTGTTCGATTTTCGTCCAATTCTCATTAATTTTAAAACGCTCAAGACGTGAAAGTGGCGATTCTGTTCGGTTTAATGAAAATGCCATTAGTTTATCATCCCTTCTTATTTTTGCTAAATAAAAAACCGCCGAAAATTATCGACGGTCTACGCTAATTTTAAAAATGTTATAGGTTGTTAAAGGATTTGCTTGTAAATTTCGGTATGCATCTGCTAACGCTAATTCCGGTGACGAGAGGCTTTGAGCCGATCGAATTACCCCACTAATCGCTAATCGACTTTCGGGCGCTATATCCATTAGACATGCTAATTGGCTTTGTAGGACGATTTTTTGTCCGTCACTCAAACGTTCTACATCGCTTGCAAATCGTGACAATATCGCATCTTTCCCATTTTTTGTTGGCTCCATGCTAATTTCGAGTGCATAACGGTTATATAATTGTTCAGCGCTTGCCTTTTCGTTTGCTGTTGGAGTAATAGCGAATCGTAACGCTCGTTCTTGCGCCATTTCCGTTAATTCTGCTTTTTTCTTCGACCATTCAGCCTCGACTTGTTTCGCTACTTCGTCAAGTTCTTTCCGTGCTTTTTTAGTTACATACTCGACAGCTTCTTCATTGTCTCGCGGATCATCGCTCTCGCTAATTTTTCTAACCGTTTCTTTATATTGTTTCAGAGCTTGCGTCATTTTTGCGTTTAATTCAGCGTATCCAGGAACGTTAATGATATAACCTTCCCCGTTAGCCCGTTTTGCTTCCGCCTCTGCCATCTCTAATTGCGTTGTAAGTCCTGCGTGCTTTCCTTGTGTATTGTAAAAGAATGTTTCTCCCATTATCTGATCGCTCCTTTTAATGTTTCCTCTATTTTTGTTTGACGCTGCAATTCAACGATATAATTCGCAACTTTGACCGGGTCATTTGCTTGTCGAATTAGATAAAGCGCATCTTTATTAAACGTTTTTGCATCAGTTAATATCTTTATTGCTTTGTCCTCGGATGCTTTTCGCGTTTTTTGTTCTTCAATTTGTTTTAATTTACCTTGCGCTTCTTCATACATTTTCTTATAGTTCGGAATATCAGACTTATAGTTACCATCCTGTATGTCTTTCAATTGTTTTTTAAAGTCTGCTTCTATTTCGGCTAATGCCACACTCACGGCCTTATCAACGTCTTGCTCTGTAAATTCCATTGTTTTTGCCTCCCATTTTAAATTCTTCTAATTGTAATATTGTTACTAGCGGTAATAACTCTGAAATTGCGAAACTAGTTCGCTTTGGGTGTCTTGATTTCCGTTTTGGTTTACGTTTTTTATCATCTCTCATTTTCCATCTCCCATTTCCGACACTCGTAATTTTTAGTAACATATATGAACATAAAACCGTTAAATCCCTTGATTTGGAACGTTTTTAAACATATCTTAAGAGGATTTATCATTAACGGGCTAATTACTCTAAAATCAAGCTGATTCTCCGGTTTTATGTAAGCTATAATTAACTCTCTTTTCTATCCGTTTCGCCTTCCGATAGTCTGCGTTAGGTATTCGCCATTGCAAGCCGATTATTTTTCCGTTCTTTTGATATGTAGCGGTGATTTGCCAATCACGACTACGTTTAATGTTCTTAATCTCGCGATCATGTTTAAAATCGATGTACAACGTCCAGTTTTCGTTATCTAATCGCCATAATTCAGATGCCATTCAGTCCAACCCCATATCTTGTTTGACTTATTACGAATTTTATGATAATGTTATATTGGATTTTTATATTCTATTTTAATAAAAGTGTCTAAAAAAGAGAAAAATTCGTCTGTACGCTCAAAATTTCTACTGATTGCAAGTAATAAATTTGCACTTGGCTTACGACGCATCGACTCTACATCACTAATAACACTTCTCGAAAATCCTAACTTTTTTGCAAATTGCTCTTGCGTAAGATTATGGAATTTTCGCATTGCCTTGATTTGAATAATTTCGTCCATTTTTACCCTCCTTGTCGCAGAATGATTTACTTTGACGCTATCATTCTAAAAATATATGGGCTTAATGCCCTTCTTACTTATATAGGGTATTTTCCGACGGATAATCTATCTTTCCAGTAGATATATTTACAGTTAAAATCGGCTTAAACTCGGGCTTTTCTTTCCGTTTCCTCGGTCGCTTATTGACTATTGCTTGCGCTTTTCCTTTCGCGGTCTCACGATCTAATTTATAAAGTGGTTGCGCTTGTTCGTGCGCTTCATAATATTTATCGATATGGTCGGCCGTATTCGTAACATAGCAACTAACCGGTAAATATGAACCGTGTTTTTGATAGCGAAGGGTAGCTTCGTAATCTGCTTTCCGGCATTGCTCGCAGCAATAACGACTATCTGAACGTTTAGGACGCTGTTCTCGTATATTACCGCCTTCTATCACGAACATATTTAAGCAAAATTTATACCGGCATTTGCGCCATTTCCTACGTTCTGCTCGATAATAGTCCCATTGTAAAACGTTACTATACGTTGAAAGTGCGTTATTACCGAAAACGATTACGAGTATTAAATAGTAAATTACGCTCCACTCCATCCTTGAGACAATATCGTTATATAAATCCGTTACTGTAAAGTCGGCACGTTCAACATAAGCACGATCGTAGACTGGCGGATATAAACGTTCACGTTCTTGTTTCTCGCGTTCTAACTCTTTTAGCAATATATTCGCTTGTCCTTCAAGTGTTGTTTTCGGAGCCTTTCTTAGTTGTGTGTCCGTTAAATTTGCGTAAACTTCGAACTCTGAAGGTTTTTTCACTTTCGGAAAATCTGCGGAATAATTAACACTATAGACCGGCTTTAAAATCTTATAACGATCACGGTCATATATAGTAAAAGTTAGGTCTGTTTTATTCCTTTTAGGTTGGTTAGTTGCGACTGAAATAGTTGTCATTGGTTGCCTCCTTTTGCTTAGTCGATAATTCCGACTTCCACTATTCTTTATTAATCAATCTCTTTCTTTTATGCAGTTATACATATATCTATTTACCGCAATAATTAACTGTATATAAAAGTTATTTACAACTATCCCCGTCTATTATTTGCGTTAGCAAATATAGGCGGTATTATTTTAAGTCTTTATAAGATAAGTCTTTATAAGATAAGTCTTTATATATACCAAAAAACAGACTAGTATCAGTAGACTTTCTCGACTAAGGTTAGTCGATTTTATCTACTTGACCGGAGTTAAGCTATCAAACTCTGCTTTTTTCTGTTCCATAACATTTTTCAGAGCTTGCTTTTTCTCATAATTCGGCACAGCGTCTTTAAATCTTGTAATAAATTCCACTTCATCCTCAATTAACTTGTTGAATGTATACGCATGATGGTTATTTCTTCCCCGTTTAAAAATAGTAATCATTTCAAGTTTTCGTAATGTCCTAATAGAATCAGAGATAACATCACGACTTAAATTTAATTGAAGTTGCATATCATCAAAAGATGGATAACTATAACCTTTTTCGCGGTTGTAATTTTTCAATAGATACGTATAAACCAATAATGTATTACCCCTAAATTCCGGATGTAATGTATAAACAGTTAACGCTGCGTGTTCCACTCCCACCCATTTACCATCACACTCGTATGGCATCGTTTTAACTTCTACTTTTTTAATTTCCGTCATAATATTCTCTCCTTTTTTGTTTTTATTGGTTGCATATACCACGCCCGATTTCTCGATGGAATTACTTTATTCACCAGACTTATATACACAAATTTTTAATTTCGCGCAGTTAGTCTGTAAAATAATCTCCTTACTATATATAGCGAACTTGGACCTCGTGTTTTGTAACAATAATCTAAAAAAATTTCCTCCTACTTTTAATACCCGAAAAAAAATTCAGTTTTGGACAACTTTTGGAAAATAAATTTAAAAATGTCTAATAAATAAAAAAAGACAAAGCGCTTTTCAACGCCTTGCCTTCTGCAGCAAACTCCACCAATAGTTCGCCGTATGTTTAATCTTTACATTAATTTGAAATTATCGTAAAATATAGGAAAGGCTACGCTGCAACATAGTCCTTTCCGTACGTCATGTACGCCAATACACAACGAATATAACTCGATGCTTCACGCTTGATTGCGCACTCAAACGCTACGCATGAACAGCATTTGCAAGCATACTGTCCACCAACGTCCGCCAAAACGTTGGCTTTTTTATTTCGTCCGAGATCATGTCGCGTTGATCTCCCCTCGTAAATTCTTCTAATCTTTTAAACTCCGTTCAATCTCACTACGATTAATAAATAGACCGCTGTTACTATCTGAACGCTTGCAATCGTTCTTGATGAAGTTGAATACGTAGAATCCGTCTAGGCATTCCCGCTATTTCTTGACCTTCTGTCGCAAGTAATGCGTACCTCACCGCACGTAAACGTTATGATTACCGTTTGATTTAACGTTGCATATAACGTCTCTAATGTTCTTACGTAAAAATACCGTAAAAACCTTCGGATAATTACGTTATAAATAGCATTAGTAGAGCTACCGCAATACCGAACGCTATTGAACCGTAGAAGAACGGCCTCACTCCTTCCTCATCTTCGTCGAAGAAATAGTCATCTACCGCTTTAACTCCTTTTGTTGCTTGTTGTGTGAGTAATCGGATATACCCTTTTGTTAATTCCCGTGCTACGTCACGTTTTTTAATCGTTACTACTTTCATTCTTGGTCCTCCTCGTTAAAAAATTCGTACCTGGAGCCGTCTACGACGATTGTTCCTCCGTTATCATCGATTTCTAGCGTTACGCGTTCGCTTAAAATGATTATCACGCTCTCACCACCTTTTATTAAGTTTGTTGTTCTTAATATTATAATATCGGGTATACGATATAACGTCAACACTTATTTACTTAAAAGTTATAAAACGATACAATAATGCATAGAATAACGAAAAAGGCGGTTTAATTATGAAAAAAGTAAAAATAAAGTTATTAGATATTCTTAAAGAACGTGGAATGACACAAGCACAATTAGCTGATAAAGCAGAAGTAAGACCTAATGCAATAAGTAACCTATGCCGAGGATATGTTGATCGGTTATCGATCGAACACATTGAAAAAATATGTCATGCATTAAACATAGAAAGTATCAGTGAGTTAATTGAATTAGTTGATGAAAAATAAAAAGCGCAGCCCATTTAAGGACTGCGTTTTAAAATTGTATAAAAATTTCTTTTTAATTTAGTAATAATTTTACTTCAGTTAATCATAAGCTATATAGCGTTACATCGCTAATTAGCTTTTCCTAGTCCAGTCGGGCAAATACCCGGCTATTTTTACGCATATAAGTGTATTATCGCTCATATCGTTTTATAGGAGGTAGCAGCATATGGAAAATAAAAAGAACCGTTTTTCAAAATCAATCGCATTTAATAAAACTAATGAAACAGATAAGAAAATTTTAGAATACGTAAAGCGCCGTAATTTTAGCGGTTATGTTAAAAAGCTAATCCTCGCCGATATGAAAGAGAAAGAATTACGAAAACAAAGCAGGAACGACATAGTTAAGGACGACAGCAATGCCGGCTCCAACAGCTAAACCAACAACAACGTGCATAATTTTCACCTCGCGAAAAAGTGTATTAACGTTAGTTTACCCTGGCCACATGAAAATATACTTGGAGGTACGATAATGGAAAGCGTTTGGGAGTTGAAAGAGGATTACAGTCCGTTAATAATTCGTAAGCCGAGCGAGCCGAAAACAGTTAGTGAATTTAAAGAGTCCCGTAAAAAGATAAATTTAAAGGTACCAGCACTTACAGCACTCTTTTTAACGCCAACAACTGCATTTGCTAGCGGTACTTTCGAAAATGTCTATTGGACGGTAATGGGGATGTTCGATCACGCTGTCGTTCTAGTTATTATATTTGCTGGTGCTGCCTGGATGCTCGGTCATCGTTCTAAAGCGATTGAACATCTAATCGGAGCAGCTTGCGGATATTTGCTCGCATTACACGCTATAGATATACGGGATTTCTTAAAAACTTTGTAATGTTAGTTCTAAAATAACCTTGCTCCATCATAAGTTAATAGCACATATGTGTTGCTATATAGCTTTTCTAACAAATTTGGCGCTTTGCTGCTTCGGTGGTAAGGCGCTTTTCCCATGTCCGAATGAGCGCACAGTCATTTCGTCGACCGTCTTTGTAGCGCCAGTGGACGGTACTGTATGCGGTTGTTCTACGAATTGCTGGCGGTCGACTTCGCTAGGAAGCGAGAGCATTTCGAATATTTTGCTCGCCGTCAAATTCGCCGACGTCTGCGGATTTCCGAATTGTTCATACGCTTGGATAAATTTGTGTACGTGGTCGCGTTTAAATCCGATTGATTCCGCCCAATTACCGAACTCGCCATGCGCTAAATCGCTCTCTTTAACGTGTTTTAGCCGCTTACCTATTTCGAATATCGCTTCGCCAGCTACTCGTTGATATGCGTTGATTTCTGCTGTTATTACGTTGATATCGTTTGATAGCGTCGACACTTCGTTTGTCACGTCTACTACTCTCCCACAAGTTTTAAGAATAGCGATACTTGCATTGACGATTTAATCTTGTACGTAGTTGTCTTAACGGCGCTATAAAGAAGCGCTGGTAAGTTATTCACTTTACCGCGTTTGTATGCGTTGATTACGCTTAAAATTGCGAGATAATATTCGCTTTCATGGTCGTCTAGCATTATATCGCGATCAATAGACGCCTTGGCCTTGAATACTACGCCTGCATAGTTATACAGTTCATCTACGCTGAAAAACGGCGCTAATGCGTTCTGCAATACTTTAGGCAACTTCGTTACTAGTCCTTTTTTAATTAACGATTCGTTAGATTCTCTTTTCTCGCGTATTTCTGTATCATCTGTATTTAATATTTTTATAGTTTTTGGCGGAGTTTCTATGGAGTGACAATCCGGTGTGACAGCTTGCTCAACCGACTCAATCGGCAATATAACAATAGCATTAGCAGACTGGCGACGATCGCCGTTATGACGTTTTAATTCGTATTGCTTAATAATACCTAGCGTCTCTAATTTATTGCAGGAACGGATAACAGTGCGCCTTGAAACGCCTAATTCATCCGCGATATTTGACTTACTGCGAAAAGACACGCCGAAATAAACGCAGCTATAACGAGATAATGCGTCCAGTACAGATAAATCCGTTTTATTCAATTGATCCGCATATTGCTTGCGAGCAAGCTTAATAGTTCCGTTCATTTCCTCAACGGACTTGAACGATTGTAACTTTCTATACGTTTTCTCTGTATTTAATAACATAACAGTCGCTCTCCTTTTGTGAACGACTACGCAAAAATAGCAATACTAAATACGCCTCACGACTTGAATTTTTTTCGCAAGGTTGTTATATTTGTATTAGGTGTTGTATGCGCAGTCATACAAATTAAGTCGGTAGTGTTCGTGCACTATCGGCTTTTTTCTTATCATCAAACAGACAAATTCCTCAAAGGCGAGTAAGTACGCCCTATTTTTAAAATATCGCTCTGTTCCATACCTCTCAAATACTTGGAAGTCATACTAGCGTCGTAATGACCGAGCAATCGACTTAAACTATACATATCGATACCGTTTCTAAGCTGCGCCTGTGCGAAGTAATGTCTACAATCATGCGGACACCCTCGAACTTCCTTACGTACATTAGCGCTCTTAACCCGATCCTTTAGGATTCGATTGATGCGCGACCTGTGTAGTTGCATCCCACTTTGATCGAGAAAGTAATAATCCTCTATCTCCTCAAAATGCGGTTTATCGAATTTCTTCGCTTTTGCTCGCTCAAACTTCCGCATCAATTTCCGCATAATCGGACTAATATAAACGAGCCTTTCTTTTGAACCTTTTCCGCGAATTAAAATACTGTTGTGCCGTATATCATCGTTTTTAATTCCGCATAATTCACTTACTCGGATTCCAGTATCGAATAAAAACGCCACCATACATTTATCTCGAATATTTTGGTAAGTCCGTTCGGGAATGAGTGTAATAATCCGTCTGACTTCTTCATCCGTAAACGTCGTAATAATTCGCTTATCCTCTCTCAAATCCTTAATTTTTCGAGCCGGATTCTCAAATTCATCGAGATAGCCTTCCTCGACTAAGTATTTAAAAAATAAGCGTATAGTCGCGATGTTACCATTTATTGTGATGTTCTTTTCTAGTCCGAGTTCTTGGCAATGTCCTATATAACCTCGAATATGAGCCGCCTTTACATCGTCAATAAGTTCGATTCCATAAACTTCACGGATATATTTATACCAACGATTGAGTTTATAACGGCAAAGATCGATATACTTTACCGCTTTACCCTCGACTTGCTGCGTTAAATGAAAGTCATTTAATAACTCGCTAATTTTACGCAAATAAAAAAACTCCCTTCTTACTGGCGTTTTAAACGCGTAGTAAAAAGAGAGTTATAAATTTTCGATAATAGTCGCATGTCTCGTCGTATTGTTTTACGGCAAATGACGTCTAAACCGTTGATATGACGGCATTTTCACGCTAATAGCACCGTTAATATTACGAAGCCTATTCCCACTCAATCGTTGCTGGTGGCTTAGATGTAATATCATACAGCACGCGGTTTACGTGTTTTACTTCATTAACGATGCGGACTGAGATTTTTTCTAGTACGTCCCATGGGATACGTGCCCAGTCAGATGTCATTCCGTCGATGGAAGTTACCGCACGGATACCTACTGCGTAATCATAAGTACGTGCATCGCCCATAACTCCTACCGAACGAATGTCTGGTAGAACAGCGAAGTATTGCCAAATATCTCGGTCAAGACCTGCTTTTTTAATTTCCTCACGAAGAATATAGTCCGCTTCACGAACAATTTCCAACTTCTCTTCCGTTACTTCTCCAAGTACACGGATTCCGAGACCTGGACCAGGGAATGGTTGACGCCATACGATTTCCTCAGGTAAACCTAGCTCTAAACCTAAAGCACGTACTTCGTCTTTAAATAATGTATTTAATGGTTCGATTAATTCGAATTTCATATCTTCAGGGAGACCACCAACATTATGGTGAGATTTAATTGTTTGAGCAGTCGTTGTACCTGACTCAATAATATCTGTATAAAGGGTACCTTGAGCTAAGAAATCCATATCCTTTAACTTCGAAGACTCTTCATCAAATACGTAAATGAATTCATTACCGATAATCTTACGTTTTTGCTCCGGATCAGATACACCTTTTAATTTGTTCATGAATCGTTCACGGGCATCGATTTTGATAACTTTCATATCGAAATCTTCCGTGAAAGTTTTCATTACTTGCTCTACTTCACCTTTACGGTTTAAATTATGGTCAACAAACATACATGTTAATTGATCACCGATTGCTTTATGAATTAAAACAGCTACTACAGAAGAGTCCACTCCACCTGATAATGCACAAAGAACTTGCTTGTCCCCTACTTTTTCACGAATTTTTTTCATTTCTAATTCGATAAAGTTGGCCATAGACCAGTCGCCCTTCGCATGACAAATATCGAAAACGAATTGGCGTAAAATATCGTTACCATATACAGAATGACGTACTTCTGGATGGAATTGTACTGCATAGAATCCGCGCTCAACATTTTGCATCGCTGAAATTGGACATGATGCACTTGTTGCAATAACTTCAAAACCTGCAGGTACTTCTGTAACTAAATCACCATGGCTCATCCAAACAACTTGTTCTTTTGGAAGGTCACCAAATAATTTATTATCAGCCGTTATTTTAATTTCCGCTTTCCCATATTCACGGTGGTCAGCACCTTCTACTTTTCCACCTAAAGCGTAAGACATTAATTGCATTCCGTAGCAAATACCTAAAATCGGTAATCCTAAATCGAAAATAGCTTCATCAACTTTAAAAGCTTTTTCATCATAAACGGAATTTGGTCCGCCAGAGAAAATAATACCTGTTGCGTTCATTTCTTTAATTTCTTCGGCAGTAATTGTATGGGGATGTAATTCTGAGAAAACACCGAACTCACGAATTCGGCGAGTGATTAATTGGTTAAATTGGCTTCCAAAATCAAGTACAACAATTTTTTCCTGTTCTTTTAACAACGGAGTAGTCACGCTTCTTTACACCTCTTCTAAATATTTGTAGGCTCCTCGTTTCCTTTGTAAAAAAAACGCGTTCAAAAAGAATCCTTTCTGACGCGTTCATTGTTTGATACAAAAGGCGGGTATATATAGACATAGTTATACCCGCCCTCATAGATAAGTTATTTAAGGTAACTTAGTAGAAACATCCGAACCATATTATCGGACCTATATGAAGGCAGCCTATCATTATTTTTTCTAAATTCTACCCTTTGTATCATTGAAAATCAACTAGTAGTGCGATTGATTAAATATTCCCAACTTTCTCTCATTTTATCGAAGTCAATGTTCGTAGAATTTTTCGCATAAATAAATTGTTCGTAAGCTTTCGTTATGTTCGTCATATGATATGTCTCATAATACATATCCACATCTTTTGCATACGCTTCTAACGTTTGACCTTCTTTTCTTTTGAATCCTTTCATTTCTAAAAGTTTTAACAAATTTAAATAAAATGATTCAAAGGTCGACTCATCAATCTTTTTCTGCCGTTGCAATTTCACATATACTTTCGGCCACCATTTACCTCGCCATTTATACAAAAGTACTGCCCCAACAATAAGAAGTACAATTAAGGCGATTACAAATAATTTTATTTGTTCAAACATCTCTTTAACGTTTGTAAACCACGTATTTCCTTGAGATGCGGATTGTTGTTGTTCTTCCCTTTCTTCTTCAATTACCTCAGTTGGCTCAGTTTCTTCTTCCGCTACTAATTCGTCTTGTTGTTCGACATCCGTTTCGATATCAAAGTCGATGGAACGTGTACTGTTAAATCCGATAGTCGGTTCAAAATTTACCCACCCTACATTTGGAATGTAAGCTTCTACCCATGAATGGGCATGATTATTCGTAATTTCGTAAGTACTCATTGAACCATTATTATCCACTACATCTCCCCCAGCAAATCCTTTTACCCACCTTGCCGGAATTCCAACCGATCGTAGTAGCACAACCATCGCCGTTGAAAAATTATCACAATACCCCACTCTTGTCTCAAACAAAAATTGATCAACGTAATCTTGCTCTTCCGATGGGACTGCTACATCTTCCGTGTCATATCGAAAGCCACTTTGTCTAAAATACAACTCAATGGCCCTCGCTTGATCATAAGGGGTTTCCCTTCCTTCGACTATTTCTGCAGCCAACTCTCTCACTCTATCAGGAAGAGTTTCAGGTAATTGCAAATATCGTTCTGTAATGGAAGCATCGATTTGTTCTGTAGGATTTTGTAGTTCGCTATATAAATATACCGGTTTACTATATTGAACGGTAAATTCATTTAATTGGACTACACCCCGATTTACTAACACTTGCATTTTTTCTGTATTTCTTTCCATCATTAATTCAACTGTCTGATTATCAAAATTAGGCACATCAATATCGACCGATCTCATCCCATACGGCTGGATAATGAAATTATATGGATATAACACTTGAACGGTTGCCATATTTGTATTTTCTTCAGGCCCTACAGGAAGAGAATGTCGGATTGTCTCATCAGGTGCAAAATTCAATAATTCTCCATCAAAATAATTAGACTGTTCCCATCCTTTAGATGTGTAAATATCCTTTGTTTCGACTCGCCAATATTGCTTCGTCTCTGACTCCACCAAAAACACGACTGTATCATCGGCAACAAAGGATCCACCTAACCGACTATCATTTTCACCATACCCAACCTTCGAGATACCATTACCCTCACCCTCGATTCCTTCACCTTGTCCGGTAGCAGATTGAATAAAAGGAACCGGATCTGGCCATTGAGGAGGTGACTTCGGCAATAGAACTGCGATGATACTAATAACACCTATCAACACGACTACAGGTGCCATTAGTTTTGTATATTTGATTAAATTTATTTTACTATTGGATTGGATTACTAGTCGTTTCAAGAATAATAGGGACGTAATTAACAATCCAAGTAACATCACTTTTACAATTGCAAAGGAACCATCATATTGGGTGAACGTATCCAACGTCGCAATGAAAAATACCGTCAATATTAGAAAATAAAAAATCGACATCCGCACCGTAATCCAATGATGGATTAAATAAACTAACATCCAAATTAAAATGAAAAATAAAAATGTTCGAAACGGATTCGTAATACCTAGCCAATCTCCTTGTAAAAGGGCTGCAAAATTAACTTGTAGATCATCGATGATAAAATACATACCTTCTGTAGAAAAAAAGAATACACCACCGTAAATAAAGGTAATGAACCAAGTTATATAAGCAATTTTCACAACCCACGATATAATAAAATGAATTCGAAATAAACTAAGCAGAAGAGAAATAGCTACAAATAATAGGATTAACCCGATAAAACCCGTTTTCGTTAACTCCATAATCGGGATAAGCCATTCTCTTAAAATAAAAAATATAACAATATAATAAAGAGCTAATTCTACTAATTTAAAAGAGTTCTTTTTCACGGCTTCATCACCTCCGTGAATACATTTTCAAATCGATCTTTTGAAATATATATAATTTTGGCATTCGTCAATTTCATACGTGATTCCGTAAACCGACCACTTTCATCCGTTACAACAAAGCAAATTATATTGCAGGCAAATTTTGAACTATTCATAACAAAGCTTTTTAACTGCTCTGTAAACTCTCCGGTAATTAGCATTAAAGTAGCCGAATTTAGTAACCCTATCTCATTGGCTAGAACCGCTTCGATGGATTGTTTTGGGTTCGACTCAACTTCCGCTAGATGCTGCATGACATCTTCCAGCTGATTTTGCGATTTTAAGTTCGGGAAATACCGACGTCTTTTACCTGTTGATAAAAAGGAAATTTCACCATGATGAAGGACAACACTTTGTAAAATCGAGGCAGCTAAATCGACCGCGTATTCAAAGTTCCTAACAGATGATTGGTCAATCGTAAGAAATAGGTCTTGCGTTTGACGATCCTCAAATTCCTTCGTTCGTAACGTTTCATTTTTAGCAAAGGATTTCCAATGTATCCAAGAATACTTATCCCCCGATTGATAATCACGAATCCCCGTCACAAGGGAAGTATCCTTTACCATTGAGAAAGGCGAAACGACACCACCATGTTCAAATTGCATTTGTAGTGGTTTATATTTCACTTCGACTACCCGAGGCAAAACGATAATCGTTGTGCTTTCTTCAATTACCTTACGTCGAATAGACCATCCAAAAAAATCAGCAATCGTAAGATGGAGACCTTTAAAATGAATTTTCCCCCGCTCCAACTCATTCAGTTCATATGTCCACTCAAACTTTCGTTTCCAACCGACAAAATAGATGCGACTAAAATTCTCATGCAACGTCACCTTTTGGCTATCGATTCCTAATTCTTTCACCGTCAAAAAGACTAAAGGAAACCACGTTTTATTTCGAAAGCTGACTGTGACCACGGCAGAATCTCCTCGACGTAATTTGGAAGGTTTTATTTCACGACGTACCTCTTCAATACGGATAGGAATAAAGGTTAAAAGAATCGAATAAAGAATAAATGGTGTAATCGAATAAAAGACAAACCAACTGACAAATCCACCTTGAAACATCGCGTAACTAAATGATGCAACAGCCAGTAATAGGATAATAATAAAACGACCACCGCCATTTAAAAACCTTTTCAGTCTTTTCATCGTTCTGCATACCTTTGAATAGGAATAACAGATTTTTCAACGATTCGATGAATAATTCCCTCAGTCGTCACACCTTCATATCTCGCTTCAGGTTTTAAAATAATACGATGACCAAATACATAAGGTGCTAAATATTGAACATCATCCGGTTTCACATAGTCCCGACCTTGTATTTTCGCATAGGCTTGCGACGCTTTCATTAGGGCAACAGAAGCTCGAGGACTAACTCCTAAATAAATTTCACTAACATTTCTTGTCGCTCTTGCTAATTGCACAATATAGCTTTTTACCGAATCTTCCACAAAAACATTCCTTACTTCTTCTTGTAATGCAAGAAGTTCTTCTAATGTAATAACCGGATTAAGATGGGCAATCGGTTCTGAGTTGACTGTACGTCGGAGCACTTCCACTTCTTCTTGAGCTGTAGGGTAACCCATTTGAATTTTCATTAGAAATCTGTCTAGTTGGGCTTCCGGCAAAGGATATGTCCCTTCATATTCAATAGGATTTTGAGTAGCCATAACAAAAAATGGTCTTTTTATTTGCAACGTCTCTCCGTCAATTGTAACGGAAGCTTCTTCCATACTTTCAAGGAGCGCAGATTGTGTTTTAGGGGATGTTCGGTTAATTTCATCTGCCAAAATAATATTTCCCATAATAGGTCCTGGACGGAATTCAAATTGAAGAGATTTCGGATTGTATATGGAAACTCCAATTACATCAGAAGGTAATAAATCAGGAGTAAATTGAATACGTTTAAAATCCGCACTTACAGATTTGGCTAGCGCTTTAACCATCATCGTTTTCCCTACACCCGGTACATCTTCTAGTAATACGTGCCCTCCTGAGAGTAGTGCAACGATACTTAATTCAGCTACTTCACGTTTACCAATCATTACTTTTTCTATATTTTCAATGATCGCTTCTACTTGCCCATGCATACGCTAAGCCTCCTATTTCAATAGTCAGAATTTACACATAATATATTTAAGCATAAACGATAAGTTATAAGGAATACAACTTAACAGTATTGAATATACCTATTTTTTTACAAAAATATACAAAAGATTCATTTCCCCCTATCTTTTACTTAAAATAAAAAAAGGTTTCCCAAAATGATATTTGAGAAACCCGCTATTTTAAATCGAAGTTCGGTATGTTTGAATACGAGATACTTTATTATAAGAGGAATTAATCGTGGCTGAACGTTTTAACAGACTATTCTGTACAGAGGCAATAGAATCCGTATCAAAATACATCCCTTTTACTAATAGTTTTGTTGAAGTTTTCTTCAACACCCTCTTTTGAACATCTTTTGCTTGATCCTTCTGTTTTTTCCTTCTTTGAGGTTCACGCTGATGGTCATAAGGATGGTAGCCACCATCTTCCATTAAACGATAAAACTGTTCACCAGATTGCAAATACTGTCTTGAATTTCGAAAAATAGCACTCGGAGTCGGTTGAACCCTAGAAGTTCTCATTATCCCACACCTCACATACTCTTTCGAACTTGAAAGAGTTTTTAATTTACATCGAAAAACAACTAGCAAAAACGCAAGAATGCTTAATTTAAACATTCTCGCGTATCTTTTCTCCAATTAATAAACTATAAGTTACTTCCAGAAATCATCAAAAATCGTAATCGGTAAATGACGTTTATGTTGAGATCGGATGTAGTGACCTTCAATAATCTTTTTAGATTCCTCTGGTACTCCTTTTCCTTCTAAGTAATCATCAATCACTTCATAGGTTACACCTAAAGCCGTCTCATCCGGTAAAGCCGGTCTATCTTCTTCTAAGTCCGCTGTAGGCGTTTTTAAATATAAATGTTCCGGGCAACCTAAATAGGCTAAAATTTGTTTTCCTTGACGTTTGTTCAAACGGAAAATCGGCGTTAAGTCGACCCCACCGTCACCGTATTTCGTATAAAAACCTGTTACCGCTTCAGCGGCGTGATCAGTACCTACTACAACTGCGTTATTCATAGCTGCAATAGAATATTGTACTTTCATTCGTTCACGGGCCTTTTCATTTCCTTTAGCAAAATCACTCAAAACAACTCCAGCTTCTTCTAATGAGCTGACACTGGCATCGACAGCTTTTTTAATATTTATCGTGAATACTTTAGTCGGTTGAATAAACTCAATAGCATCTTGACAATCATCTTCATCCGCTTGAACACCATACGGAAGACGTACAGCGAATGTGGAATATTTTTGCTCTCCCGCTTCTTCATTCAACTCATCTACCGCTATTTGAATAAGCTTTCCTGTCAACGTCGAATCTTGCCCACCACTTACTGCAATGACAAAGCCCTTCAAAAAAGAATGTTTTTTTGCATATTCCTTTAGAAAGTCAACTGATTTTCGCACCTCGTCATGGGGATTAATCTCTGGTAACACTTTTAATTCTTCAATAATCCGTTTTTGCAACTCTCCCACAAATACCACTCCTTTTAGCGAATTTCACTATCATGAATCATGTTACGAACTTCTTGAATGTTTCTCATCTTGTTGTCCCAACACTTTTGACTTAAATCAACTGGATATTCTTCCGGATTTAACGATCGTTTATATTCATCCCATATTAACTCTAAATTTTCGAAGGCATATTGCTGCATTTCTTTTACTGAAGGACTTTCGTAAACAAATTCCCCTTCATCAATTACTTTGACATGGAGATCCTTCGCTTCAAAATTTGTTACAAACTTCGAAATAAATGTATGCACCGGATGGAACATTTTAATTCGTTCTTCTTCATGGGGATTTTCATCCGCCATCGTAATATAATCGCCTTCCGCTTTCCCATTTACACGATTAATAATACGGTATACCTTTTTTAAACCAGGGGTAGATACTTTTTCCGCATTAGCCGTAATTTTAATCGTATCTTCCATAACCCCTTCTTCATTTTCAATGGAGACTAATTTATAAACAGCACCTAAGGCAGGTTGGTCATAGGCAGTTATTAATTTCGTACCAATACCCCATGAATCCACTTTAGCCCCTTGAGCTTTTAAATTCAAAATCGTATATTCGTCTAAATCGTTTGAGACAATAATTTTTGCATCAGTAAAACCAGCTTCATCCAACATTCGTCTAGCCTCTTTTGATAAGAAGGCTATGTCTCCGCTATCGAGTCGAATACCGATAAAATTAATTTTATCTCCCAATTCTTTAGCAACTCGAATCGCATTCGGAACTCCTGATTTTAAAGTGTTATACGTATCTACTAAAAACACGCAATCTTTATGTCGTTTCGCATAAGAATGAAATGCATCATACTCACTTTTATACGCTTGTACCATGGCATGGGCATGGGTGCCTGAAATAGGGATATTAAATAGTTTCCCTGCACGGACATTGGAAGTAGAATCAAACCCACCTATAATAGCAGCCCTTGCCCCCCAAATCGCCGCATCCATTTCTTGCGCTCTACGTGAACCAAATTCCGCCGCGGATTCATCTTTTATGATTTGTTTAATGCGACTCGCCTTTGTCGCAATTAACGTTTGATAATTGACAATATTTAATAGTGCAGTTTCGATTAATTGGGCTTCCACAAGGGGCGCCTCAATTCGGATAATCGGCTCATTGGCAAAAACTAATTCGCCTTCTTTCATCGAATAAACAGAACCAGTAAAACGAATATTTTTTAAGTACTCGATAAAATCCTCTTTATATCCTAATTCCTCAGATAAATATGCGATGTCAGATTCCGAAAAACGGAAATTTCTTAAATACTCTAAGATTCGTTCCAATCCTGCAAATACAGCATAACCATTTCCGAAAGGTAGTTTTCTAAAATACAATTCAAAAACCGACTTACGATTATGAATGCCATCTGCCCAATAGCTTTCCGCCATATTTATTTGGTAAAGATCCGTGTGTAAAGTTAAGCTGTCATCAGCATAATTCGATTTCATATGATGCCCCTTCTTCCAGTTTCATAATTAGTCATAGTATACACTATTTAACAAAAAACGAGTTATTGATTCATCCGATTTTTTACCAAAAATTTATTACTTAATGTTATTTTTTCTGACACATAAAACTTATACCATTAAATAAAATCATCAGTGTTAAAGAAAATCAATAAGCTATGTTAACGTCACCAATACTATTTTAATAGATATACAGCCACAATACGTGTTTCTATGTTATATTTTCTTACACGGAATACTAAAAATATATTGATTTTTTCATTCTAACCAATTATCATGTTATATATAGTAACACAATGAATTGAAAATTCCTTTTATAAGATCAGAAAAAATATCAAATTCATTTTCTTTTCTCCATTTTCGTAGATTGCTAGCCTTGTTCCCCTTAACAAGCTAGTTATCAATATATTTGAGCTAACTCGTGCCCCCAAATCTTACGAGTTAGCTTTTTTTGTATTCGGATGACTATTTGTTAACTTAACATTTACCGGTATAATAAGTTTAGATTTGACTGTTAGGAGAAAAAAATGAATTCATTAAACGAAATTGCCATCTCATTTCAAAATGTTTTTTACGAGATTGATGATTTATCCATTTTAAACAACATTACTGGCGAATTTTATAAAGGAAAAATTACCACCCTAGTTGGACCATCTGGTGCTGGAAAATCTACACTTCTAAAAATGTGCAACGGACTTATCTCTCCTACAACTGGAGATATTTTTATTGGAGATCAACCTATTCATTCCTATGAACCGACACACCTTCGA
This sequence comes from Ureibacillus sp. FSL E2-3493, assembly GCF_038077515.1. NCBI lineage: Bacteria > Bacillati > Bacillota > Bacilli > Caryophanales > Caryophanaceae > Ureibacillus > Ureibacillus sp. FSL E2-3493. Next base: position 3,158,662 of record NZ_JBBOPK010000001.1, read on the forward strand.
AAAAGTGTAGGTATTGCCCTACAAAGCGCCCCTATTATAAGAGGTACTGTTTTTCACAATCTTTCATTACCTTTTACATTGCAAAATAAAAAATTGCCTGAAAAAGATGCTATTTCATTTTTAGAAGATGTCGGATTAGACCATACTTTTTTACATCGACAAGCCGAAGATTTATCCGGTGGTCAAAAACAAAAAATTTCCATTGCCCGGTCATTATTAAATCGTCCGAAAATCCTTTTATTAGATGAGATTACATCCGCTCTCGATCCAACGTCTGTTAACGAAATTGAACAATTAATTCTGAAAATTAATCAAAAATATGGTGTTACTATGATTTGGATTACCCATAATATTGAACAGGCAAAACGAATAGGACACTATACTTGGATTATGATGGAAGGTCAATTGTTAGAAACGGGAGAAAGTACGATTTTAAGTACGTCAACAAATGAACGGATTCAACAATTCGTAAACGGGGTACAAGATTTATGACCTATACGACGTTATCATTAACATTAATATTCGTACTCATTCCGCTACTCCTATCCAAAACTTTAAAGTTAGATCTTGAAAAGGATACAATTATCGCAACAGTTCGTTCGATTGTTCAATTACTTGCAGTTGGTTACGTTTTAAAATTTGTTTTTGATTCAGAACATATTATTTATATTTTATTAATGATTACACTGATGATTGGAACTGCGACGTTAAATGCTAGAAAAAAAGGAAAAGCTATTAAGGGCATTACATGGAAGATCGCCTTAACTCTTATCGTTATCGAGGCTGTAACTCAAGGGATATTGTTAGGATTTCACATCGTTCCCGCTACGGCCCAATATATTATTCCAATAAGTGGGATGTTAATTGGGAACTCGATGGTTTTATCCATACTATTTTTAAATCGATTTACTGCGGAAATTGAAGCTAGTCGTGATGAGGTGGAACTTATTTTATCTCTAGGAGGTACACCTAAACAAGCCATTCACAATCAATTGACCAACGCCATTAGAGCAAGTATGATTCCGACAATCGAAAGTCAAAAAACCATCGGACTTGTGCAATTACCTGGTATGATGAGCGGACAAATTATTGGGGGAGCGGATCCTGTACAAGCAGTTCAATTTCAACTTTTAATTATTTTCGCTTTATTAACGACAGCCGCGATATCCAGTATTTTAATCGGCTTTTTAAGTTACCCTACTCTATTTAATGAGCGAATGCAGATTATTAAAAACTCAATATCAAAATAATAATTCACAATTTTTTCATTATTCCCAATTCAATAATATTAATTTTATGTATGTTATAATTATTCAAAAATTAGAAATGAGGTTACAATTATGCCAATTTTACGTGACTTTTTCATTAATTTATCTGAAAATCAATTTTTAAATAACGCTGCTCAAAAATACGGATTAAAATTAGGAGCACAAAGTGTTGTAGCAGGTACAAACATTCCTGAAGTAATCAAAAGCATGAAGGAATTAAATGCACAAGGAATCTCTTGTACTGTCGACAACCTTGGTGAATTCGTATATGAAAGATCTGAAGCAACTAAAGCAAAAGAGCAAATTTTAGCAGTTATCGAAGCAATTCATGAAAATGGCGTAGATGCTCATATTTCCTTAAAACCATCTCAACTTGGTTTAGATATCGATTACGATTTTTGTTACGATAACTTAATGGAGATCGTTGGAAAAGCTGCTGAGTATAATATGCACGTAAACTTTGATATGGAAAACTATGCACGACTTCAACCTTCATTTGATTTGTTAGATAAAATATCTGAAACTTACGATAATGTTGGTACTGTAATCCAAGCCTATTTCTTTAATGCACAAGAAAACATTGAAAAATATAAAAACTACCGCTTACGAATTGTAAAAGGTGCTTATAAAGAACCAGCAGATGTCGCTTACCAAGAAAAACACGATATCGATTTAAACTTTATCGAGTTAATTGAATATCATTTACTAAATGGTAAATTCACATCGATTGCAACACATGACCATAATGTCATTAACCATGTAAAACAATTTGTAAAAGATCACAACATTTCGAAGGATAAATTTGAATTCCAAATGCTTTACGGCTTCCGAAAAGAAATGCAATTAGAGCTTGTAAAAGAAGGATATAATTTCTGTACTTATGTACCTTTCGGAAGCGACTGGTATGGATATTTCATGCGCCGTTTAGCTGAACGTCCGCAAAACTTAAATCTTGTAACAAAACAAGTATTTACGAAAAAAACAAATACAGTGTTAGGCGTCGCTGCAGCTGCATTTGTATTAGGCCGTTTAACGAAAAAATCAAAATAACTTCAAAAAAGACAAACCTAATGACGGGTTTGTCTTTCTTTTTTCTTCCACCTCCTAATATATACCTCATAATCTAATAAAATACAAAATATTCAAATAATAAAGAAACGAAATTACATTTGAATCGTATAATTAAATAATCATTTACAGGGAGGTATTAAAATGTTAAAGAAGTTTAGTTTTCTTACCCTTTCTTTACTAATCTTCATTTTTATAATTGGATGTTCAGAAGAACAGGAGACAAACAAAGGAGAGTTTACGGCAGATAAAAGTGATTTTGAAGATAATTTATTTACTAATCGGCAAAACCAAACGATCGGATCATTAATAGAAAACGAAATCATTATTTTAGGAAGTTACAGTAAACAGGCGAGAGAAAAAACAAGTTTAGATGATATTATTTCAAAAACTTCTAAAAGTACTGGAGAGGACGTTGAATTAACCTTTAAAAATGCTGAAATAAAGACAAAAGGGGACAAATATAATATTACAGCCGATAACGGGCTATCGTTAGTCTTTAAAAAAGTTGGAGATAGAATTATTGAAGATGAAGAAGGTCAGGAGTATTATACAGCCCAATATCCAAAGAATTAAGTTAACTAAAGAGGCAACTACCTTTAGAATATAACGGAGCTAAGCGGACCCTCCAATTTTCTTTATATTTAGCTTCAGGCGCCGTTTTCTCCCTTCAACTTTCTTCCCCCACTTACGATATATGGTTAAATGTCACTGGAAGAAAACTAGCGCCCTTCGCTCTTTTATTTATTCCATCCCTTTTCTTTAAATCTGGAAATGGCTTCAATTCGGTTACCTACCCCGAGCTTATCTAATATTGTGGAGATATAATTTCGAACTGTACCAGCTGAAAGGTACAACTCAGCTGCTATTTCCTTCGTTGTCTTTCCCTTTGCCACAAGTTCTAATACTTGGCTTTCTCTTTCTGTTAAAGGATTTTCACTTTCATCTTCGTAAACAAAATCTACTAGTTCAGGTGCATAAATACGCCGTCCATCCATAATCACTCGAATCGAATGAACTAATTCTTCGATAGGGCTATCCTTTAATAAGTACCCTCGCACACCCGCTTTTCTTGCCCGTTCGAAATACCCCGGTCTAGCAAATGTCGTTAAAATAATAATTTTGCATGTTGTATTTTCCCGTAATTCTTCCGCTGCATCTAAACCTGTTTTGACTGGCATTTCAATATCCATAATACAAATATCCGGTTTTAACTCATGCACTAATTCAATCGCTTCTTCTCCATTTTTAGCCAAGCCGACTACTTCCATATCATCTTCTAAATTCAGTAACGAATTCATCGCTCCAAGTAACATCCCTTGATCTTCAGCTATCACAATGCGAATCAAGTTAATCACTTCCTTTCTGATGGGTAATAGTTAATGGCACACTAATTAAAACTTCCGTACCCTTACGATTTTCAAAAGTAACCGTACCATTAATAAATTCAAGTCGTTCTTGCATACCTCTTAACCCATTTCCAATTAAGTTTAACTTCTCGTTAAACCCTTTCCCATTATCAAAAATCGTTAATAACACTTCATTATGATTTTGTTCTATCGTTATTGTACATTTTTTTGCATTACTATGTTTCACTACATTCGTAACTGCTTCTTTTAAACACATACTTAAAACACTCTCTACTAAAACAGGAAGTTGTAACTCTTTACTATCTCCATTAATTTCATAGTCAATTTCAGCTGCTTTTAAAATTTCTTTTACTCTAATTAACTCTTCATGAAGCTTCGTTGCCCGCATATCTGACACAAGTTCCCGAACTTCCTTTAACGCTATACTTGCTGTATGACGAATATCTTTAATTTCTTGAATTGCTTGTTCTGGATTTTTTGTCACAAGTCGACTAGCTAAATCACTTTTCAAACCAATCATCGAAAGTTTTTGCCCTAATGTATCATGAAGGTCACGGGCGATACGTTGACGCTCTTCGTGAATAATCAATTCCGCAATACGCTCGTTAGCTGTTTCGAGCTGTCCTTGTAACTTTTCTCGCTTATTCCGACTATATAAAGTGAAGGGCAATAGAACGACGCCTACAACTGTAATAATGATGAAAGGTGTTTGAGATAAAAATAAATCTAAATCGATAAAGTATCCTAACACAATTGATAAAATCGTAAAGCCAATATGTAAGCCATACATAATGTAAAAACCAACCGGATTACGAATGTTTCCGATGAAAAAAGCAGTAAATAATGATAAGTACACATAGCCAAACATCAATGTCATCGCAATATTTAATACCATTTCAAAACTGACCCACATATATACTAAGCCGTTTTTCGCATTAAAGGAAAATCGATGGGATAAGAAATAAAGTAAAATTAATACAACACCAATGTTAATTTGAACAAAGGAAAAGGACTTAATAATGAAATAAAAGGGCAAAATACAAAAAATAATCCATACATAAATACTGATCCATGGATTTTTCGGTAAAATTGTATACCAGCTGTGCATGACATTCCTCACACTTCTTATAGTTTCGAATCTTTACTATCGGTTTTATTATCATTATAACAAAATCACGGTGTTGCTCTAAAAGACCAACACCGTAAATTTTTACACCCTAATTTATTTTACACATAAATGATAACCCCAATGCATCTCCAACCGTTTTCCCCTATGCTTGAACCGATTTATTTTTCACTCTTGCTGTTTCATCTACTTCTTTAAATGAAACAAACTTTTTATTTTTTGGATCATATAATTTATAACGAATAGATTCAAAACTTCTTTTCAGCGTAATCGTTGTCGCCTGTTGAAGTGGCGGAATGGATTCATGGGCTGCCTCTAAATGATAATTCGGTACCCGTGGTGCCAAATGATGGACATGATGGAACCCAATATTTCCAGTCACCCATTGTAAAACTTTTGGTAATTTATAATAGGAACTACCATCCACTGCTGCTTTGACATAATCCCATTCGGAATTGTATTCAAAATACGAATCTTCGTACGTATGTTGAATGTAAAATAACCAAATGCCGAGGGATCCAGCAATAAATAAAGTAAGGCCATGCACTAATAAAAACGTTTGCCAACCAAACACGAGTATAAGCGTTGCACAAAGAATTAATAATATGGCATTCGCAAAGTGTGTGTTCATACGTTCTTTTTTCTTCGCGTCTTTTCGATTAACACGATTTAACACTAACACCATATATAAAGGACCTAACCCGAACATAACGAGAGGATTACGATATAATCGGTATGCAAAACGACCAAGCTTAGACTTCTCTAAATACTCATCCACTGTTAACATATCGATATCACCAATTCCGCGCTTATCTAAATTAGAGCTCGTCGCATGGTGAATCGTATGTTCCCTTTTCCATTTTTCATAAGGAAAAGATGTTAGTATCCCCGTTATATTTCCAACTAAATCATTCGCTTTTTTACTTTTAAAAAATGAACCATGTGTACAATCGTGGAAAATGATAAACGTTCGAACAACAAAACCAGCGGCAACAATACTACAAGCTACAGTGAACCAAGGCGAAAATTGTAATAAGTAATAACCTGCACCCCAAATAACCAGTAGGGGAACAATTGTGTTGATTATCTGAAAAATACTCGTTTTTGTTTCAGACTTCGCAAAAGGCGCTACTTCTTTACGTAATTGCTTTGTTTTTTCAGCATCCGTCTTAGCCAATGAAATACCCTCTTCCTCTTTTAATATCTACAACCATTTTAAAAAAAGAGGGCGAATCTTAATAGAAGCAAACATCATAAATAACACATTACAAATGTCATATGACAACATACTAAAGAGGAAAAAGCTATCCTAAAATATTGATTTTAAGATAGCTTTATCCATATTAGCCATATGTTTATACATTGAAATATCGAGCATCTGGGTGGGCAAACACAATTGCAGAAACACTCGCTTCCGGCTCCATCATGTAACCTTCCGTTAATTGAACACCGATTTGTTCCGGCTTCAATAGTTTAAACAACTTTTCTTGATCTTCTAGATTTGGACATGCAGGATAACCAAAGGAGAAACGTTGCCCTTGATATTTTGCTGCAAAACGTTCTCGCATTGTAAAATCAGTTGCATCAGGGAAGCCCCAAACGTCACGTATTTCCTGATGAATCCTTTCCGCAAAACCTTCTGCCAACTCTAATGCCGTTGCAAGGAGAGCATGACTTTCTAAAAATTTACCATCTTTCTTTAATTCGTCTGCCACATTTTTCACGCCATGACCTGCCGTTACAACCATTAATGCGACATAATCCATCTCGCCGCTTTCTACCGTTTTCAAAAAGTCGGCTAAGCATAGAAATGGCGCTTCTTTCTGACGCGGAAAATGGAATCGTTCAATTTCAGTATTACGATCTTCCGGGCTATAAATGACCACATCATCTCCATCTGCCTGGGCAGGGAAAAATTGATACATACCTGATGGTGTTAATAAATCAGAACGTAAATAATCATTTACTAATTCATGGAGTTCGGTCGCCCTTTCATCCTTTTCAGCTAAAAGTTTTTCCACATTTCCCTTTAGCCCTAAATGATGCCCTATTAAAGTACGCATATTCACATATGGGTGTAAATGGGCTACTGAATAGTTTCGTTTAATATGTTGCACTAAATCCTTCGGTATATAAACTGGAGCATCCCGAACTGTTCGAACAGGCTTTTCCATCACGGTTACTTGGGGACGAGCTGCTCGTTTTTCATCAGCAAGAAGTCGTTTTTCACGAGATTGTTGAAGTTCTTGAATAAACGATTCCCGCTCATGCACATCCATTAAACGGTTCGCATGATCCAATCCTTGCATAGCATCCTTCGAATAAATGACTGGTCCATCATATTGGGCGGCAATTTTCGTTTCCGTAAAACGTTTCGATAATGCAGCCCCACCAACTAAAATTGGTACATTAATACCCGCTTCTTTAAAGTCTTGTGCTGTTAACACCATTTGTTGAGCAGATTTTACAAGCAACCCAGAAAGCCCTACAAAATCAGGATTTTCCCTTCTAATTGCTTCAATTAATTCCGCCGGTGTCACTTTAATTCCGAGGTCCACGACTTTATAGCCGTTATTGCTTAAAATGATGTCCACTAAATTTTTTCCAATATCGTGTACATCCCCTTTAACCGTTGCTAAAACGACTTTCCCTTTTCCTGAGCTATCTTCATTTTTCTCCATATACTGTTCTAGGTGGGCTACAGCTGCTTTCATTACACCTGCGCTTTGTAATACTTCCGCAACGATTAGTTGGTTATCATTAAATAGACGACCTACCTCTGCCATCCCTGTCATTAATGGTCCGTTAATAATATCTAACGGGGTATTAAAAATTTTCCTCGCTTCTTCTAAATCGGGAATTAATCCTTCCTTAGTTCCCTCAATGATGTAATAAGCAAGTCGTTCCTCCACCGTGTCCGGAATATTTGCCTCAGACTTTTCCTTTTTCTTATCTCGATAAAAGTCTGTAAATACCGCCAATGTTTCATCGTTTGTATGGAAAATTAAATCGTTAGCTAATTTAATTTCCTCTTCTGGTATCGATGCGTAACGTTCTAATTTTTCCGTGTTTACAATGGCGTAGTCTAAACCGGCTTGTGTACAATGATATAAAAACACTGCATTTAATACTTCTCTTCCTACTGGAGGTAACCCAAAGGATACGTTACTTACCCCTAATACCGTTAATGTATTAGGATAGTTTTCTTTTATTAAGCGGATTCCTTCTATTGTTTCCTCAGCAGCACCAATATATTGTTCATCACCTGTACCGACTGGGAATACTAACGGGTCAAAAATAATATCTTCAGGAGCAAGCCCCCATTTTTCAGTTAATAATTGATAGGAACGAGCGGCCACTTCTAATTTACGATGGCGATCGACTGCCATCCCCTTTTCATCAATCGTTCCGACAACAACGGATGCACCATATTTTTTCACAATTGGCATGACGGCGTCGAAACGTTCTTCCCCGTCTTCCAAGTTAATCGAGTTAATAATGGCTTTCCCTTGGGAATATTTCAAAGCTTCTTCTATTACGTGTTCATCTGTGGAGTCGATCACTAAAGGGACCTTTACCTTTTTTACAACCTCTTCCATAAAATTACGCATATCTTCTAATTCATCTCGGTCTGGATTCGCTAAACAAACATCAATTACATGAGCACCATTTTTCACCTGTGCACGGGCAATTTCAGCAGCTTCCTCAAATTTCCCTTCAATAATTAATCGTTTAAATTTACGAGAACCGATGACATTCGTTCTCTCCCCGATAAACAGCGGGCGCATAGAATCGTCATATTGGAGTGGTTCAATACCTGATACAACATGACCATGCGTTTTTTTAGGTAATGGACGTGGCTCATATCCTTCAACCGCTGTGCGAATCGCTTGAATATGGTCAGGAGTAGTACCACAACAACCACCAACTAAATTAAGCCATCCCTTTTCTGCAAAGCCTCGAAGTTTTATCGATAACGATTCAGGTGTCTCATGATAATGACCTTCCTCATCAGGCAACCCAGCATTAGGGTAGCAACTAATATAACTTGTTGATAAATCTGCTAATGAACGAATATGATCTGTCATAAACTCCGGACCTGTCGCACAGTTTAAACCGATTGAAAGAGGTTTAATATGTTCAATGGAAATATAAAAGGCTTCAATTGTTTGACCAGCTAATGTTGTACCCATTGGCTCAATCGTAGCTGATATCATAATCGGGAGTTCTTTCTCCGTTTCTCGAAATGCCTGATTGATTCCTAAAGAAGCAGCTTTTACATTTAACATATCTTGACTTGTTTCAAGTAAAAGTAAATGGCACCCAGCTTCAATTAATGCTTTCGCTTGCACATAAAAGTTTTCCGAAAGCTCATCAAAAGTAATGCCGCCTGTTACCGAAAGGGTTTTCGTAGTCGGCCCAATCGCACCCGCAACAAAACGTGGCCATTCGGGAGTAGAATATGCTTCAACTGCTTCTAGCGCTAATTCAACTGCTCGTTTATTAATTTCTTCTGCCTTTTCACCAAGTCCGTATTCGTTTAAAACAAGCGGCGTTCCCCCAAATGTATTTGTACAAATAATATCTGCACCTGCTTTTAAATAACCTAGGTGAATATTTTTTACGACGTCAGGCCTTGTTAGAACTAAATTTTCATTACAACCTTCTAAAACTTCTCCACCAAAGTCTTCAGCTGATAAGTTTTCTCGTTGTAACATCGTTCCCATTGCACCATCGATAATTAATATTCGTTTTTGCAATTGTTCCTCAATCAGATGGTTAAGCATTTACTTTTACTCCTTTGTTTTGCTCATCAAGTTGTTTGATATATTGCATTAATTGAATTGTTAAATCGTAGCGTAAAAATGGCGTGATTAAATAAATTCCATTAAAACGACTAACCGCTGTATCAAGTAATTCCCTAGCAATTGCTACCCCTTCTTTAGCTTCTAGAACTTTATCACCTTCACAAGCTTCCATTCTTTCTAACACTTCATCTGATAATTTAATTCCTGGCACTTCATGGTGTAAAAATTCTGCGCTTCTAAAACTTGTTAATGGCATAATTCCAATATAAATAGGAGTATCCAAATGTTTCGTTGCTTCGTAAATTTCCTCAATTTTTTCCTTTGAATAGACAGGTTGAGAAATAAAATAATCTGCTCCGTGTTCAATTTTTTTCTCAAGCCTACTAACTGCTCTATCCAATACCCGGACATTTGGGTTAAAGGCGGCTGCGACGGAAAAATTCGCTTTTTTACGCAACACTTTACCAGAGAAGGAGATACCTTCATTTAATTGTTTTATTAGAGAGATTAACTCCATGGATGAAACATCATAGACGCTAGTAGCACCAGGGAAATCCCCAACCTTTGTTGGATCCCCTGTCACCGCTAAAACATCGTGTAGGCCAACAGCATTTAGTCCCATTAAGTGGGATTGTAATCCAATTAAGTTACGGTCACGACAAGTAATGTGTGGCATAACTCGGATATTATGTTGCAATTTTAATATAGAGCCCATTGCGATATTACTAACACGAGGAGATGCTAAAGAATTATCGGCCATCATAATGATATCCGCCCCTTCGTTATAGAGCGCCTTGGCCCCTTCCACAAAAGTATTGATTTCCAAATGTCTCGGTGTATCAAGTTCAACAATGATCGACCGTTCACGCTTTACCTTTTCATGTAACGGTTCTGCATTTCTTGGTTCCGCCTCTTGAATGACGATTTCTTGAATCGGCTTTGCTTCTTTTGTAATGATCGGGTTTAAGTTTACTAGCAACTTTTTCGCCGCTTCAATATGTTTTGGTGTCGTACCACAACAACCGCCAATTAAACGGACACCTTGGTTGCGTAGTTGCACTGCTGCTCGAGCAAAATAATCCGCTTCCGATTCGTATATTACTTTCCCTTCTTCGATAGCTAGCAATGAAGCATTGGGATAGGCGGATAAAAGTGCCCTCTCTGGAAGTTCTACACCTTCAAAGGCTTGAATCGTGTGATGAGGGCCTAATCGACAATTCACCCCGACGATATCAGCTCCTATCTTTTCTAATTGTTGTAAGGCTACATTTAATTTCAAACCATTTTGTAAAACGCCAGGATCATGCATTGAAACTTGCGCAATAATTGGCATATTGGTAATGGAACGAAGCATTTTGATTGTTTCCGAAAGTTCCTTGAAGTCATAATATGTCTCTAGTAATAAACCATCAATTTGACCATCAATTAATACAGTCGCTTGTTCACGAATTGCCGTTAAAATTTCTTCAAGGGTTGTATCGCTTTTTCTTACACCGCGAATCCCTCCGATTGAACCGATGACAAATTGTCCGCCATTGGCTGCCTTTTTTGCTAGGGCAATGGCAGCCTCATTGATTTCTACCACTTTCGATTCTAGTCCGTACCGTGCTAGTTTAATGGCATTGGCACCATATGTATTTGTTTGAATAACATCCGCACCTGCTGCAATATATTCACCATGAATTTTTTCAATCACATCCGGTCTAATAATATTCATTTCTTCATGACAATTATCAAGACCATAGGAATATAAAAGTGTCCCCATCGCTCCATCAGCTGTTAACACCTTTGACTTCAATGCATCAAGAAGCCTCATCTTCGCCATCCCCTTCTCATTTTTCTAAAATTTCAGTTTATTTACGTAAAATAAAAAGCCTTCTTTATGAAAAGAAGGCTAATAATCCAATGATTTTCCTCCTTATCTTCCGGCTTTTCGCCTGCTGGATTTAGCACCTTACTTGAAAGTTGGTTGCTGAAGCTTCATTGGGCCAGTCCCTCTGCTTCTCTTGATAAGAAATTATTTAAAAATTTTTAATATTAGATTGTATAATATCTTGAAAAAAGGTTTTCGTCAATACGTTTTTAACCATTCAATGATTATAAAACTTCTAACACTTTTTGTGCTGTATTTTTACCATTTTCAATACACGCACCAATTCCTACACCAAAATAGGAGCATCCCGCAATAAAGAGATTTGGATACTTTCGATTTAATTCATTTACAACAACTTGCAAAGCTTCATTATGGGCAATATCATATTTCGGCATTTGATTAATCCACTTTTTAATATTCACCACAACTGGTTGCTCTTCAATATTTAAGCTTAGTCTGACATCTTCTAATGCAACTTTTGTTAGCTCTTCTTCTGACATAGAAGCTAACTCTTCATATCTCGGATTATTATTTTTATAGAAAAGTCGAACAAGCAAATTACCGTTTTTCGATGTATGCTTCCATTTACGGCTCGTCCAAGTAGAAGCATTACAAACTAAATCACTATTATGGGATACGATAAATCCAGTGCCATCTGCAGGGAGAACTGAATCTGGAATATCAAATCCTAAATACATTGTAATAGCTGAACCATTTGTAAACTTCTCTAGTTGTCCATCAAGTTCTTGATCATTTAACACATTTTTTACAACTGTATTCGGTACGGCTAATACAACGACATCCGCTTGAATTATCTCACCATTTGAAAATGCCACTTCATATCCGTTATCGTTTTTCAATACACTTGTCGTTTCAGTATTTTTATAAAATTCCACTTGTGGAAGCATTTCCTCTAACCGATTGATGAGAGCGGACAATCCATTTTTAAAGGAAATAAATTTTTTATTCGCCGCTTTTTCAAATTGTTCTTTATGGGCTTCAAACCCTTTCATAATACTGCCGTACTCATTTTTATAATCCACTAAGTAGGGCAATGTGGAAGCAAGGGATAATTGATATAAATCTCCCGAGTAGACTCCAGCAAGTACAGGAGCAATTTGCTTCTCGACAATTTCTTTCCCTAAAAAGTATTCTAAAAACTCCCCAATGGAGCTTTCTTTCGTGAAACTTGTATTTGGGATATCGCTATCTTCCAAAACCCGTTTTTTTCCTTCTTCAGAAATTAACGTACTTGCCTGTAACGATTCGATACTCATCGGAATTCCAAAGGTAGATCCTGCCGGTATAGCATGTAATTCATTATTTGTATGAATATAAGATATTCCCGTTTCGTTATATACTAGCTCTGATTCAAAGTCTAAATCGGAAATGAGTTCAAGCACACTAGGATGCCGCGCAACAATGGAATCTGCCCCTGTTTCCATAATGAATCCTTTTTCCTCAACACTATGCATTTTGCCACCTAAATAGGGGTTTTTCTCAGCTAGAATGTAACGTACTCGCTCTTCTTCTTTCCCTTGGCGGATTAAATAGTGCATCGTACATAACCCTGTTATTCCTCCTCCAACTACAACAACTGTTTTCATCATGCCAACTCCCTAACCGTTCAAAATATTTATATTAGTAACTTTATCTTTACATACGTTTTAGTTCCTCTACAAATTTAGCACAACAAAGGTAGACGAACAAATTGTCTGCAATAAAAAAAGAGATTTCTTTCAATATGAACTGCCTTAACCCATTCGATGAATAGCTAGCTGATAAAGACCGGTCAAAAAAGAAATCTCTTTCCATTATTCTATTTACTCCGAAATATCCATTTGATGCATTGCCGCTTTACGCCATTTACTCGCTTCTTTTTTATCCTTCGGAACATCTAAACCTAATTCATAAATACTTGCGATATTTAATTTCGCTTGGTAATCTCCAAGCAGCGCTGCTCTTTTATAATAATAAAGTGCCTTTTTACCATTCCTCGGTACTCCCATTCCATTTTCATATAAAAAGCCGAGATTATAAATCGAATCGATATGGTGGGATTTGGCAGCTTGTTCAAACCAGTGTAAAGCTTGCAGCACATCCTTTTCTTGTCCAAGTAATCCGTCTAAAAATATTGTCCCTACGCGATATTGAGCTTCCTCATAACCGCCATCAGCAGATTTTAAGTAAAATTGAAAGGCACTTTCCTCATCTATCTTTACACCAATCCCTTGCTCATACATAATGCCAAGCGTATACATTGCTTCCACTACATGATTTGATGCTGCAAATTTAAACCAGTGTAAAGCTTCTTTTTCGTTCACGGAAACCCCTTCACCGTTTAAATACATATCAGCCAAATTATTCGCAGCATGAGCGTGTCCTTCTTCAGCTGCTTTTTTATAATATTCGAATGCCTTCTGAACATTTTCTTCCACCCCTAATCCTTCAAAATAACAATTTCCCAGCTCATACATCGCTTGTAAGTCCCCTAAATTGGCTGCTTCATTTAACCAATGGATTGAACTACTAAATTGTTCTATATGACGATAGATATTAGAAATCTCCAACATTGCATGAACATTCCCACCTAAAGCAAGGTCGTATAAATTTAATGCATCTTCTATTTCATCTGTGTGAAATAAATCGGGATAATTTTTCAATAATTTCTCAAACGTTGCACGATTATGAACCACTATGATCTACACCTTTAAATAGATTTAATATAGGATACCCATTACTTTTCTTTAAAATATTCGACTAAGTAATTTTTAAATTGATTTGCGGCAGGAGACAAATACCGATTAGCTGCCCATGAAACACCAATTTTCCTTTCACATATCGGCTCACTAACACGGATTTTGCAAACATTATAGTCATTTAATCCTTTCACATTCGGAATTAACGAAACACCTAAACCAGCACCAACGAACCCGGCAACGGTATGCATCTCCTCAGCTGCAAAGGTAATGTTTGTTGTAATCCCTGCTTCTTTAAACAACTTATCAACAATTAGACGTAAAGCATTTCCCCGTTTAATCGAAATAAAGGGTTCATCTTTAATTTCTTCAAGTTTAATGGACTCTCGATTTGCAAAGCGATGATTTTTCGGAACAATTACAAATAGCTCCTCACTCCATAGCTCAATCCAGTCAATTTCGATCGTCTTGGATCTAATTCGTTGGGATAAACATAAATCAATTTGACCTTCCTCCAACCACTTTAACAAATTATAGGAGGCAGCTTGTGTTAAGGTAAATTTCATATTTGGATATCTTTCTGGAACATGGGCCATTAATTCTGGTACAACTTCCATTCCAAGGGTATGAATAAATCCAAAGGCTACTTCACCAAACCCGGGCATCACTAACCCACCGATTTCTTCCTTTGCTTTTTCAAACTCCTCTAAAATGATATCTACACTATTTAAAAACAGCTTGCCGTAACGGTTCAAATTAATTGAACGGCCTTGCCGATCAAATAGAGGTACCCCAATTTCTTGTTCAATATTTGAGATGGATTTACTTAATGCAGGTTGTGATATATTTAACTTTTCTGCCGCATGGGTCATATGTTGCATTTCTGCTACTGTTTTAAAATATTCGAGCTGCTGAATTTCCATTTCGTATCCCTCTCTTTAATTGATAACTATTTGGAATGATTATGATAAAAACAATAAATTGTACTTATGTATTGTTAACACTATAATAATGTTAAACATCAAGTTTGCATATCAAATTTTAAATAAAAAAACAACACTTTGCCTAAAAAATTCTCATGTTTGTCACAACTAAATATTAAAGGAGTCTATTAAAATGAAAATCATTCCTCCAAAACCATTTACGATTGAGAAAGGTAATCGAGCCGTTCTTTTACTTCATGGTTTTACAGGAAACACAAACGACGTAAAACGATTAGGAAGATATTTATCCGACCGTAACTATACTGTACATGCACCATTATATAAAGGACATGGTGGTGACCCAAATACACTGATCCAAACAAATCCAATCGAATGGTGGAACAGTGCATTAGAAGGGTATGACGAGTTAAAAAAACGAGGCTATGAAGAAATCGCCGTAGCCGGTGTATCCCTTGGTGGCATCTTCTCTTTAAAATTAGGTGAAGAACGTCCTACAAAAGCAATCGTTACAATGTCAGCTCCTGCTTTAGCAAAAAGTGTAGATAGTTTACAAGAACGAATTATCGACTATACGATTAAATATAAAAAATTAGCCGGCACATATGATGAACAAGCGGATCAACCTCAAGAGTTGGCAAAAAAATTCCGCATGCCTTCTTTAGAATATTTACAAGGTATGATTAATGAAACAAGTGCTAAACTTCCAGAAATTCAAACTCCGGTTCACATTTTACGTGGACTTCGTGATGACGATTATTATTGTCAAAGTGCTGACTTAATATATAACTCTGTAAAATCTCGCATTAAGTCCGTTAAAAGTTTTATCAATTCAGGGCATATTTTAACCCTTGATAAAGAAAAAGAACTTGTATTTGAAGAAGTATATCGTTTCTTCGAAGGACTTGAATGGAGCGATAAAAAAAATCCAGTTTCATGATATGAAATGGAGAAAAGTTGTCTATATTAATAACGTATCCCCTAGCAAATTTTTGTGGTAAAGGTAATCCCAAAACCACAAATTCCCCAATTTGCTATAAAATATATGTCCAAGTGACATACATCCCTTTAAAACAAGCTACGTTTAAGATTCCCCGTCTTAAACAAGTAGCTTGTTTTTTATTTCCCATTAATTTGATTCGATTTTTCCGTAAACCCCTCCACCACCGACCGTTATACCTATTTTTCCTTTCCGAGCAAGATCAATGGTATAGGCTAATTTTTCAGGAATGACCTTCGCTAAATCTTCCACCGTTACTTTGTGTAAAATATTCATTTCTGTTTCAAAAGCATTTAACATTTTTTCGATCGTTTTCGGCCCAATTCCAGGAATAAAATCTAAAGGGACTTGATGGGTATAGGGAGGTCTTTCTATTTGCAATGACGGCGCATCTGTTAATTCTTTTATCCGTTTTGATACCCCTTTTATGAACTGTTCCTTCCCGCAATAAGGACATCTTCCTTCTGTCTCCTCTATTATTTGTTCACCACAATTGGCACATACAGTTTCATGATATTTCCCTAATAACGGGTTTAAACCGAAGTTTTCTATAATAGTCCTGCCCTCTTGTTGATGAAGGACTAATTTTAATTCTTCAAAATTGGCATCAGCAACTCGCATTTTTTGATATTCACGGGCAATCTTTCCTAAAGAATGGGCATCCGAATTTGTCACAAAAGTATAGGGGGCAAGTTCACTCATTCCTTTTACCATATAAGTGTCCGAGCTTAATCCTAATTCAATGCCATCAATTAATCGGGGATCGAACACCTCTGTTAAACTCTTTTTTACTCCTTTACCATAAAGACTTTTAAAGGGAGTGAACACATGGGCTGGTATAAATAATCCCCCTAATTCATGAACTTTCTGCTGTAACGTACGCCCACTGCAATAAACCCGTTGGGAGCTTAAATGGATGTTTTTTAATTGACTACTTAACCATCGGGAAAAAACTTTCATCTTTTCGATTGTTGGAAAATAAGCTAATACATGGATTGGTCCGTGACAATTTTCATCGTAAATTTCAATTTCAGCTCCTGGTATTAGCGTTGTCTTTTCGTATCGAATTCCCCCATTTAACAGCTCGGTTGCTTTTCCTTCTCTAATCAATAGTTCTATTTCTTCAATTACTTCTGGTGAATGACAATCAATAATACCGATTAAGTCCAATCCTTTTCGGGAAGTAGCCGTTTGTAAAATGTTCTGTAACGTTAAATTTCTGCTTCCTGTTATTTTTACTGCCCGTCCACTTTCCGTTCTGCCGATATGAATATGTAAATCCGCATAAATTTCTTTCAACAATGATGACACGTCCTTATAATAATTTCTTACTATAAATAATACCCTAATTCATACACTTTGTTACGAATACACATTTAAGTAATTTTCTAAATTATATTCTCCTATATATAGCCGCTGACAATAGTTATCCATATGTTGACTAATTTCTAATAGACTTCAATTCCCATTATCCTTATAATATCAATAAAATATTTCAAAAAATTGGGTTTAGAGGAGGAATATTGAATGGGGAATTATGCACATGTATTTCAAGGAACGGCGTTTACAAGTAAAACCTTTGAAGAAGTAGGCATTTTAAAAGACTATTTATTTTGCATTAATGAAAAAGGAATGATTGTTAAAACGGTCTCTCCCGAAGAAGAGCAGTACGTTACTTTACTTAGGGAATATGAAGGGAAAGACAATTTTCACCGTTTATTAGACGGGGAATATATATTACCTGGGTTTATTGATTTACATGTCCACGCCCCACAATGGGCTCAAGCTGGAACAGCCCTCGATCTTCCTCTTTATGACTGGTTAAATACGTATACTTTTCCTATTGAATCGAAATTTTCGGATATAAACTTTGCCCAATCGGTTTATGAAGACTTAGTACAAACATTGCTAGCAAATGGAACTACTACTGCCCTATATTTTGCATCAATACATAAGGAGTCCAGTTTGTTGTTAGCTCAAATTTGCGCAAGATTAGGGCAAAGAGGACTTGTTGGAAAAGTCGTCATGGATAATCCGGATCAATGTCCTGAATATTATCGAGATGAAAGTACGGAAATCGCGTTAAAAGAAACGGAAGAGTTTATCATTGCCGTCCAAGAGCTAAACGAACAAACAAAGCAAGGGGTTTATCCTGTCGTAACTCCCCGTTTTATTCCAAGTTGTACGGACGAGGCATTAAAAGGATTAGGGGTATTGGCAGCTAAATATAATACCCATATCCAATCCCATTGTAGTGAAAGCGACTGGCAACATGGGTATGCGATTGAACGATTCCATAAACACGATGCCTTCGCCTTAAATGATTTCGGTTTGTTACAAGAAAAAGCTGTAATGGCCCATTGTAACTTTTTAGCCGATAAAGATGCTAAACTATTTGCCTCTACAGGTACCGCCGTTGCCCACTGTCCCATTTCCAATGTGTTCTTCTCAAATGGGGTTTTACCAGCCCGTCATTTGCATGATTTAGGCATTGAGATTGGCTTAGGTACAGACATCTCCGGTGGCTTCTCCCCTAGTCTCTTTGATAATGTAAGACAGGCGGTAATTGCAGCTAGAATGTTAGAAGAAGGAGTCGATACAACGATATCCGCCGACAAACGGGGAGTTTCTTCTTCACGTATTACAACTAGTGAGGCATTTTATTTCGCTACTGCTGGTGGTGGTGAAGCGTTAAGCTTACCAGTTGGGCGCATTGAAGAAAATTACGCTTGGGATGTGCAAATAATTAACACGACGCTCCCATCAGCAAAGCTTCCGATTTTCAATAATGACTTAGAGGATATCTTCCAAAAAATAATGTACTTAGCACGCCCGGAAAACATTCAACAAGTATGGGTACAAGGCGAAAAAGTTCATGAAAGATAATCAGAAATTAATCGTTGTCCATTTTTGAGAAAAGGTTTTTCAATGAACGGCTACAATAGTTGAAGAAGAAAAAGAAATAATTTAATAAATTCAAATTCGAAGAGAGTTAATTTGTATTAACATTCAATACAGGGGGATCAACTTTGAAACAAAAAATTGAACATTTAGGGAGAGTTAAAGAAATCAATAGGTTTCCTGTAAAATCCATTTTAGGTGAGTCTTTATCTTCCGCCTTAGTTGATAGTCGAGGCATCCTTGGTGACCGTTTATGGGCAATTAGAAATGAGAGTGGAAAATTTGGTAGTGGTAAGACTACCCGACGTTTTCAAAAAATGGACGATTTATTTCGCTATAAAGCTAGATATGAGGGGGAAATTCCCATTTTAACAATGCCCGATGGGACTGTATATCGAGGTGACCAAAAAAAGGTGCATGAAGCATTAAGTGAGTTGTTAGGGTTTCAAGTAAACTTATCAAAAGAAGAGTCAATTTCACATTTTGATGAAGGACCAATTAGTATCATCACAACCTCTTCGTTAAACATGTTAAGTAAGGATTTAGGGGAAACAGTTGACCCTCGTCGCTTTCGAGCAAACTTGTTAATTGAAACAGAAACAACAGGGTACTTTGAAGATGAATGGGTTGATCGGCTAATTCAAGTCGGAGAAAGTGTTACCTTGAAAATTGTTGCTCCCCTTCAAAGGTGTGTCATGGTAAACAATTCTCAAGAAGAATTAAAACAAGATGCTCGTATTTTGAAAACCTTAGTAAATAATCATTCGGCAATGTTTGGTGTTTGGGCAAAAGTTGAACGAAATGGTATGGTAAATGTTGATGATGAAGTAATATTTCTAAATTAATTGTGTTATAAGTGTTTAGTATTTACGAAGGAAAAATGATATAGAAGGCTAAAGACCGACTTAATCAAGCCGGTCTTTTTCATGTTCCTTTATTTATGAAATAACCTCTAGAATAAATAAAACCCATGCTGCTAAAAATAACAATCCACCAAGTGGTGTAATTGCTCCTAATCTTTTCACTCCTGTTACAGCTAACACATATAAACTACCTGAGAAGAAAATAACTCCAGTGAACATCAAATAACCTGCCCAGGATAATAAATTGGATGCTCCTAGTAAGGAATCTATTGATAAAATCCCGATCAAAATTAATCCTAGGGCGTGATACATTTGATATTGGACACCTGTATTCCATACTTCCTCGTATCGCGGTTCTGCAAATTTATCTTTCAATGCATGGGCACCAAACGCACCAAGTACTACACCTAAAAATGCTAAAATTCCACCAAACAATAATAAAACATTCATTTAAATATGCTCCTTTTATGTATAGTTAGTTTTAATATATAATTTTGGCTACATGGAAACAAATAAAAAAGCTGTATTAGAAGAGTACATCTCCCAATACAGCATACCATTATTGATTCGTAAAATTATATCGCTTTACTTCACCGTTATTGAACTTCACTTCCAGTTCGAAGGAAGTATAGTTTTCATCTAAATCAAAGGCGGTGATGACTTGGCTTAATACTTCTTCATCCTCTGTGTTTGCATTAAACGTTAGCAGCTCTAAATATTTCACAATTTTGTTATAAGCGTCATCCCCTTCAGCGTGAACATTATTTCGTTCATCTTCAAACTCTGCTGACATGCCCTTTTGATCATTGGCATATTCCACATCGTAGGAAATGTCATTGTCATACTCTACATCTAAATCAAAATGGGTAAAGTTGTATGGTGTATCAACATGTTCCTCTCCCTCATTTTGATCATCTGTTGCATTTTGATCCGTTCCATTATTTTGATCAGCGTTATTATTCGCTGTATCATTCACAGTATCTTTCCCTGTATCTGTAATGATTTCATCCTGATCACCATCGTTACATGCATATAAAACACCTAAAAGTAACAGGATAGTCAACATCGATTTTAATAATTTCATATGCTCACTCCTTTTTATTGTATCCTTTTCCCTCCTATTTTCCCCTGATTGAGGGAATTTATCCTTTTATACATCATTTATAACTATACTTTTTCTTTAAATTTTCCAAGTTAGGGGTTTTTCATAAATTTTTTTATTTCTCTCGTTTAAGGTGTCTCTAAGCTTTAACAGTTCAACGCGTTGAATCGTTAAATTTTTTCTATTGCTCTTCGTTTTCTGACTATATATAATGATTGAAAAGTTATTTAAAAATTCAATTTACATGAAAGAGGCTACTGCTATGAAGGATTTTATAAGTAAACTATTAAATGGAGTCAGTATTGCAATCGTTTGTGCCCTTATACCCAATGCGCTACTTGGAGAAATACTAAAGTTAATCATTCCGTATGTTCCTACTCTCCAACATTTGCTTGATGCTACTGTAATTGTAATGAGTATGCTACCTATTTTAGTTGGTATATTAGTAGGAATGCAGTTTAAATTAACGCCTATTCAAACTGCTAGTGTTGGCATCGCTACGATGGTAGGAAGTGGCGTTGTTAGTAAAACAGCAGAAGGGTTATTCACGATTAGCGGGATAGGAGTCGTCATTAATGCGGGACTTACAGCTGCACTATCTGTACTATTTGTTCAGTTAATTGGTGAAAGACTGAAAGAATACTCCATCCTTCTTGTTCCTATGTTAACCGTAACGTTTCCTGGGATGATCGGATATAGCATTTTGCCATATGTAAGGTCAGGTGCAGGACTAGTTGGAGAAGGAGTTGCTTATTTAACGAATTTGCAGCCTGTCGTGATGGGAGCATTAATTGCTGTCGTCTTTGGAATTATTATTTTGTCTCCTATTTCAACAGTCGGAGTGGCAACAGTCATCATGCTTTCAGGTATTGGCTCTGGGGCAGCTAACTTAGGAATTGTTGCAGTCGGTATGGGCTTATGTTTTGCTAGCTTTAAAGCAAATTCCCTTGGCACAGCTTTAGCCCACGTATTAGGTTCACCGAAGATTCAAATGCGTAATTTCTTTATGAAACCTACTATTGCTTTTCCTATGCTTATTACAGCCGCTATACTTGGCGCATTAGCAGGTATACTAAATGTGCAAGGGACGCCTTACAGTGCCGGATTTGGTTTATCCGGTTTAGTTGGTCCTTTAAACTACATTAACTTAGCCAATGGTGGTTGGTCTGCTTCAAACATCGCCATCATGTTAAGTATGTTTCTCATTTTACCTTTCATATTGAACTTGTTCTTCATCTACTTATTTAAAAAGAAACTAAAAATGATTCAAGATGATGACTATAAATTAGATTTTGAATAAATAAAAAAAGATGGACTCTTAGTTAGAGCCATCTTTTTTTATGGAATCGATCAATATTTGATTGTTCGTTAGTTGGCGTTGTAACATTTTAGCAAATTGTACAGCCTTTTCTCCATCTCCATGAATACATATGGTATCCACTTCAACGGACACCTCTTCCCCAGCTGTTGCCACTACTTTCTGTTCCTTCACTATTTTCATTACTTGTTTAAGTGCAAGTTCCTCTGAAGTAATCGTTGCATTTGGATTCGTCCGTGGAGTTAACTGGCCCTTAACATTATATGTTCGGTCTACAAATCCTTCATTAGCTATTTGTAATCCTAGCTTTTTTCCTTCACTAATTAGTCTGCTTCCGGCTAAGCCGTATAAGATCAACTGTTTATCTAAATGAAAGATTGCCCTTGCAATCGCTTCCGCTACTTCTCCGTTAGTTGCAGCTAAATTATAAAGAGCTCCATGGGGTTTTACATGATGTAAAGACCCTCCTTCCGCTTCTATAAATCCCTTTAAAGCACTTATTTGATATAAAGTAATATCATATATTTCTGCTGGAGAAATATTCATCTCCCTTCTACCAAATCCTTGTAGATCAGGAAATCCAGGATGAGCACCAATCGCCACTCCTGCTTGTAATGCCAAGCTTACCGTTTTTCTCATTGTCGATGGATCGCCAGCATGAAATCCACAAGCTATATTAACAGAGGAAACATACTTCATCATTTCTTCGTCATTCCCTATTTTATAAATGCCAAAGCTTTCTCCTAAGTCACAATTGATATCAATCGTAAATGGCTTTTCCATCGAAAGTCTCCTTCCTAAATGAAATACAATCTCCAATCCGAAGCTGCGCCACTTTCCACAAATCTTCTTCTACAATTTTCCCAATAGTTGGATAACCACCAACCGTTTGTGCATCTGCCATTAAAACGATTGGTTGTCCATTTGGCGGTACTTGGATTGTTCCGAACATCGTCGGTTCTGATAGTAAATCTACCTTTCTATTTGTATGTATCGGAAGACCTTTTAAGCAATAGCCCATTCGGTCGCCCGCAGACAATTGATAGTTTGAACTAAAAAAGCGCTCTATATCTTGGTCCTTGAAATAATGAATGTGATGGCTCACTACAACCCTTACTTCTTTTGCATCTGAGAAGGAAGGAATCCATTTTGGATATAAACCTTTACGATATTTGTTTGGAGGAAGGTTCTCACCATATAAAATGATGCCTTCCATCACAGGACAACCGATACCAGCTTTAAGATAGGTAGACTGGCTATTTAACATTTCCTCTCCTTTAAAACCACCTAATGGAATTAAATAAGCAATCGCTCCCTCTGGACTAAATTTTAGTTTTAAAAGATCCCCTTCCTTTAAAACAAACGTTTTCCAAGGTTCAATTCCACTACCATTGACGGTTGCATTCATATTAGCACCAACCAATATATACTCATGGGTGGCAACGGATTGAAAGGTCATCCCACCATAAAATATTTCTAAAGCTGCATTTCCCTTCGTATTTTCTGCGATTTTGTTGCCTAATTGAAAGGATAATCGATCCATTGGACCTGCTGTCGGTATACCGAATCGCCTATAGCCAAAACGTCCATTATCTTGTAATGAACTAAATACCCCCTTACGGACAACTTTCAATAATGGCTTCATTTTTCTCCATCCTAACTTTCTAAAAAAGATTCTATAACTGCATTTGAATCCTCTTTCAATTGGTACTCTATTTCTTGAAATTGCTCCATTGTAATGCTCTTAAAGGATAACCGGTCTCCTGCCTGCAATAGAAAAGGACGCGTTCGATTTAAATCAAACAGCGGAATAGGCGTCTTTCCAATAATGTTCCAACCACCTGGAGAATCGATTGGGTAAATTCCTGTTTGTTTGCCACCTATTCCGACACTCCCCTTTTCCACAAATCGTCTCGGTACGTCTAATCTTGGGCAATATATTTCCTCCCGTAGCCCCCCTAAATAGGGAAAGCCAGGTAAGAATCCAATTAAAAACACAGTATAGTTCGATTCACAATGCATCTCCACGACTTCTTCGATTGTTAAGTTATTGACAAAAGCCACCCTTGCCAAATCTAATGAAAAAGGTGTTTCATAACATACAGGGATTGTTACTTTCCTGGACTCTTTAAACTGGAGATGAATAGAATAGGTATTCCACGCTTCGATTATTTCTTGTAATACCTTTGTATGGACGATTGATTTGTTAAAAAAAACTGTTACCATGTGATAGCTTGGTACCGATTCTATTACAATTCTTTTATATCGTTCTATTATAAATTGATCAAAGGCACGAACAATTTGAAAGGTTTCTCCGTTAATCTCTTCTCCAAATAGAAAAGAACAAACTTTCCTATCTTGTATAATTATTTTAGGAATCATTGGTTACCCCTCAAGAGTAATTACGTCTAAACTTGCTTCAATTGCCTTTGTTAAGTCGCTTATAGACCAACCTGGGATGTTCCCATGTTGAATCGCTAATTCATGGGAGGCAGGAATATGTATAAATCCAGCTTTACAATTTAACTTTTCATTTTGCACATAATGTAATACGGAATACATTATGTTATTGCATAAGTAAGTTCCTGCACTATTTGATATGTCAGCTGGGAATCCCAATTCTTGCAAATGATTCGTTATTTTTCTTATTGGTAAAGTGGAAAAATAACCATCTGGACCATTCACATCAATCGCTTGATCTAGAGGGGCAAATCCTCGATTATCCTTCGCACCGTCCTTTATATTAATCGCAATTCTTTCTGGAGTAACTTTATATCTCCCTGCAGCTAAACCGAGGGAAACGACAATTTCCGGTTGAACTTCTTTTATTTTTTCAAAAATTTGTTTTTCAGATTCATGAAAATCAACAGGCAACACAAAACTTTCTACTGTCCAATCATTCATAACACGACCATTTAATTTTTGAACGACTTCCATTGTAGGATTTATTTTATAGTCTAAGAATGGTTCAAAACCAGTTAATAAAATTTTTTTCAAAGTAATATCCCTCACTTCTTTTTTATTTATATTACCATTTTTGAAAGTTTCTGAAAATTAAAAACGTAGGAGGAGCAATTGATCATTGCTTATCCTACGTTCCATTACGCTTCTTTTTTCTCTTTTGTTTTTCGTTTTCTTGTCACTGTTTTCTTTTTCGTTGGTGCTGTTCTATCAAGGGATGCTTGAAGGGCCGACATAAGATCAGTCATATCAGCTGGAATGACTGTTTCTTTTTCAGCAGCTGCAACGGTAGCTTCGCCATTTTTCTTTTGTTCAATTAATTCCAATAACGCTGTTCGGTAATCATCGTTATATTTCTCTGGCTCAAACTTTGCTGTTAGCTGCTCGATAAGTAACAAAGCTGTATCCAGTTCTTTATCAGCTATTTTATCTTCACTTGGTATGTTCGGAACTTCTGCTACACTACGCACTTCATCGGGAAAATGGATCGTTTCCATTAATAATGTTTCACCATAAACACGAACAATGGCCAGTTGCTCCTTCGAACGAATTGTAATTTTCGCTACTCCAATCTTCCCTGAATCACTTAGTGCCTTTCTTAATAACGCATAAGCTTTTCCTCCACCACTGTCAGGTGCCATAAAATAGCTTCGTTCAAAGTAGATTGGATCAATTTCATCTAACTTTACAAACTCAATAATTTCTACTGATTTATCTTCATTTTCTTTCCGAAGTTTTTCCAATTCCTCATCATCAAGCACAACAAATTTATTTTTCGAGTACTCATAGGCTTTTACAATTTCTTCATTCTTTATTTCCTTCTCACAAACTGGACAAACCTTTTGATAACTAATGGGACTATGACATTCCTTATGCAATTGGCGCAATTTAATATCTTTATTTTCAGTTGCTGCATGAAGCTTTACGGGGATATTTACTAATCCAAAGCTAATACTCCCTTTCCAAACGGTATGCATTTTTTTCACCTACTTTTTTGCTTATTATGTTGAGAACATTGGTTTTCTATGTATAACCAATTCATTTAATCAAAAACTAAAGGAAAAAGAGGTTTTATAAATGAAACCGATGCTATTAACTGCCGTTGACACTGTCCCTGACAGTAAAGAATGGCAATATGAAACAAAGTATGATGGCTTTCGATGTATTTTGGAGTGGAATGCGAATGGCCCGATTTTAATGAGCCGCAACGAAAAGGAATTAACAACTTATTTTCCTGAAATTATTCATTATTGTAATCGTATGAAAGAACAAGTTGCCCCTTATTTACCGCTTACTTTAGACGGAGAAATCGTTTATTTAGTCAACGATTTTAAAAGTGATTTTTCAACCGTACAATCTAGAGGGAAGACTCGAACATATAAAACAATTTCCGAAGCGAGCGAAAGGTTTCCTTGCAATTTTATCGTCTTTGATTTACTTCAATATGAAGGAAAAGATATTTCCCAGTTACCACTATTGGAAAGAAAAAAGATGTTAACGAAATTATTTCAAAAGTCACCATTAGGAACTAAACCGTCATATAAAGAAAAAGGAACACTTCAATTAATCGACGTTTACGACAATAAAGATGAACTGTGGGGAAACATTCGTCAATATAATGGTGAAGGGTTTATTGCCAAAAAGAAAACGAGCGTTTGGGAAAGTGGGAAACGTTCATCCCATTGGTTAAAGGAAAAGAATTGGCGCATTGTAACGGTGATTTTAACTTTATTTGATCAAACGAACGGATTTTTTAATGGGGCCGTTTATCATAATGGAAAATTAGAAGAAATTACAACCTTTCGCCATGGACTTAGTGATGAGGAATTTCAAACTTTAGCCCGCTTTTTTCAAGGGGAGGGAAATCAAATTACATCAACAACTTGGCAACTTCCCCCTTCTATATGTGTGAATATCGCATGTATTGATTTCGATGGTAGGAAGCTTCGGGAACCGCGCTTTCATTCCTTTCGATTTGATGCAGACCCAACTGAAATAAACTGGAGAAACATGCTGCGTCAACTCAATCCAATACCAGAAAAAGTGGAAATTACCCATCCGGACAAACCTGTTTTCCCATCTCTTAATTTAGTAAAAGATGATTTTATTTTTTACCTTCAACAGGTAGCACCCCACATTTTACCCTTTTTAAATAATCGTTTATTAACGTCCATTCGTTTCCCCCATGGTGTTCCAGGGGAAAGTTTTTATCAAAAAAATGCACCGGACTACGCACCGGACTTTATTGAGACAAAATTAGAAGAGGACATACACTATATCGTTTGTAATAGTTTAAATACATTATTATGGTTAGGAAATCAACTTGCTATCGAATTCCATATCCCGTTTAAAACAGTCGATACGTCATGTCCAACGGAAATTGTATTCGACTTAGATCCCCCTTCTGTTGATGAATTTTCATTAGCCATCGAAGCCGCCCAACAAATGAAAGCTATTTTTGATAAATTTCATTTAACGTCCTTCGTTAAAACTTCCGGGGGAAAAGGATTGCAAATTTATATCCCATTGCCAAAGGATACCTTTACCTTTGATGAAACAAGAATTTTCACAGAATTTGTTTGCAAATTTTTAGTCCAACAAAACCCGAATTGGTTTACGATTGAACGTATGAAAAAAAATCGGGGAAATAAATTATATTTGGATTATATTCAGCACGCAGAAGGTAAAACAATTATTAGCCCTTATTCGACTCGAGGAAATGAAAAGGGGTTAATTGCGACACCCCTCGAGTGGCACGAAGTCAATAGTAAGTTACATCCTAGTCAATTCCCTATTCCTATTGTTCTAGAAAGATTAAAGACAGTGGGAGACCCCTTTAAAGACTTTTTCTCTGTCGGACAACAACAACCTTTTAAAGCTGTTCTTCAAACTTTAAAGGAAATAACGAAAAAGAAATAAACCTCCATCACTTGATGGAGGTTTTTAAGTTAATGTTTGTATTTATTTCCTTCCCTATACGACCTCTAAAATATTGGGAACATAAAACAATGACAATGATTAAATCTATAGCGTCTCCTCCATAGTACATGAACATCCCGCCTACCTGTGCATCCATCGTTTCCACTCCTGCTGGCGGATGGGCATAAATCCATTTCGATAATATACTATGTGCGGCCATTGCAAGTATTAACATCGTAGAACGTAAATAAAAACTTGTACGATGGGGTGTTGGATCAATGTAAATCATTGAAACAGTAAAAACATACCCCGCTAAAAAAACATGTAGATGGACTAGCACATAAAGTAGAAATATTGAATGCATAGCTGCATATAGTCCCGTTGTATATAAAACCCAAAGTCCACCTACGTTTAAAACTGTTGCTAAAATGGGATGGGTAATCCATTGGACATATCGACTTTTTAAAAACTTCGTTATTACCCTTGCTATTTTTACTGGTGCTGTTCTTAAAACAAGTCTCATTGGTGATGCGAATACTAATAGTAGTGGACCTAACATACCGAGGAGCAAATGGGTAAACATATGGGCTTGAAAACTTGTGTGGGCTTTCTCGGCAATGGGCCCTATACACGCTAAAGCAATGCCACTTACACCCGCAATCCAACAAAGGGTACGATAGGCTGGCCACTTTCTGTATTTTTTATTGGAATAAATAACAGCAACGATATAGAAAATGATAAGCAAAACAAAGGGAATGCAAAGGAATAACCAATCAAAACTAGAACCCGTTTCATGAAACGCACCATGATGATGCATTACACATCACCTATCTTCTTTAACGGAGCAAGTGTCTTTTTCTTTTTTAGTAAAATGAGTCCGACGATAATCATTAGAGCGGCTAATACATTCCATACAACATCATAGTAAAAGATTTCAACATGATATCGGATTTGATGAATTCGCATAATTTTATGTTGAATAATGCCATCGTATAGATTAAATGTACCCGCCCCTACGTATACGGAACCCATCCATCTTTTAAAATTCCATACTTTTCTTTTCCGTAAATCCGCTACCATAAAAAGGGCCACAACCGTTGCAAACCAACTAAACGCATGAAAAATCCCATCAGATATTAACCCAACACTCGTTGTAGATAAATCGTAAAAGTGATGCCAATGTAATAATTGATGGAAAACCGCTTCATCGATAAAGGCGACCATTCCTAATCCAAAGAAAATGCCTGACCAAAAATTAAAAGGTTCATCATAAAGATTTTTTCTCTTTTCCAATCCATTCACCCTTAAACTCGTATTATGTACACTCATTTTATCCATCCTTTATAAAAGCTATAAGTTTAGGATGACAGAGAAAAAGTAGGAGTCCTCTTTCTTAAGAGTTCCCCTACTTAATTAATGGTGATGATGGATTATCTCGTGTTCATTTTGACAACAAAGAATCGAATTGTCGTGGGCGTGTTTTTCATCTTCAATTTGCACAGTAATGTGGCCGATTCCTAAGTGGGCTAAATCGTGTTCAATAGTTTTTAGCAAACTTTGACTTTCTGAAAGAGTCATCGTCCCATCAACTACCGCATGACAAGATAGTGCATTTTGTCCACTTGTAATACACCAGACGTGTAAATCATGGATATCTAATATACCTGGTTTACTTTTAAACACTTTAATAATCTGTTCCATTTCGATATTACTCGGCGCACCTTCCATTAAAACATGGACAGAATCCTTCGTAACTCTATAGCCGCTTATAAGGACGATTATTGCAACGATCACACTAGCAAGAGGGTCTGCCCATCCCCAATCAAATAACATAATCACTAATGCAGCAATAATAGCTCCAACAGAACCTAACATATCACCAATAACGTGTAAAAAGGCGGCACGTATATTTAAATTTTCCTTTGTATCACCACCGCGCAGTAATATCCAAGCAACAAGAATATTTACTAGCAAACCAATAATCGCAATAATGAGCATCCCTGACGATGCCACAGTTGGTGGATTAGAAAAACGTTGAATCGCTTCATAAATAATTAATAGTGAAATAAAAATTAAGGCTACACCGTTTAAAACGGCAGCTAATATTTCCATCCGTTTATACCCATATGTTTTACTGTAACTAGCCACTTTTTCGCCAAATTTAAAGGCAAGTGCTCCTATTCCTAAAGAAACAGCATCACTTAACATATGACCAGCGTCAGAAAGCAAAGCCAAACTATTTGTTACTACTCCCCCGATTACTTCTATAAGCATAAACGCTGTTATAATGACAAACCCAATTGTTAACGTTTTTTTATTTGCACCATGGGTATGATGATGGTGCGCATGATCATGTCCGTGTCCCAATGGAATGCCTCCTTTAATTTATTGAGTAAAAAAGATTTATTTGTCCTACTTACAAGAAAATCGTTCTAACTATGAATAGAATGCTCAATTGTTTGCTTTAACATATCCATTACATGCTCATCGTCATAAGAATAATATAAAGTTGTACCTTCTCTACGATATTTTACTAATCGTAAATTTTTTAAAAAACGTAATTGATGGGATACCGTTGACTGTCTTAAATTTAAAGCGTCAGCGATTTCATTAACCGAATATTCCCTTGTAAATAAAAGATTTAAAATGCGAATACGAGTAGGATCGCTTAATGCCTTAAATGTTTGTGAAACAAGAAATAATGTTTCTTCATCTAACTCTTGAGGATGATTTACTATATCTCCCATTGGATTCCCATCTCCTTATATATGATTATATATTCATATATTCATTTTATTCGAAAGGTATCTAAAATGTCCATTATTTTTCCATAAAAAAAGGAATGTCATTAAGTAATTACTTATGACAAGCCCCCAAACAAAATAATAAGCAGTCTTTTTACTTAAGACTGCTCAAAATAATCATATTTCATTTATCTATTTGAAAAATTTATTCCGTTTGTCTTTTTACAACATTGAAATTTTCTTCAATAAGTAACCAATTTTGTGGGAAAGCAAAATCTAATTTCCAGTAACTTATTCCCCTTAAGTTTAGCCGTTTCATTAAATTAAACTTCGCTTGAATCGATCTAGCATCTTCAAACCACACTTTATGGGCATTGCCTTCTTCGTCCACATAATTAAAATGGGGAGCTTGGGCTGTATAATCAAATTGAATGGTAACATTATAATCTCTCGCTAACTCCACCGCTCTTTGTGGACTAACTGCCCGTGCGTATTCCCCACCTTCTACAAACGGAAGAGTCCAGTCATATCCATATAAATTTTGACCCATCATAATTTTATTCGCTGGC
Source organism: Ureibacillus sp. FSL E2-3493 (assembly GCF_038077515.1). Lineage (NCBI taxonomy): Bacteria > Bacillati > Bacillota > Bacilli > Caryophanales > Caryophanaceae > Ureibacillus > Ureibacillus sp. FSL E2-3493. The sequence goes on from NZ_JBBOPK010000001.1 coordinate 3,190,192, forward strand.
ATTTCTGTTAAGGCATAATTTATGACTCGTTCCACTTCATTAATAGGTGACACTGCCATAGGTGGACCGCCAGAATAACCCCATTCATAGGTCATGAGTACAACAAAATCAACAATTTCCCCATGGGCTCTATAATCATGAGCTTCATACCATTGTCCGGCCTGTTCCGCACTCGTTTTCGGTGCCAAGGCTGTCGATATTAAAAAGCCTTCCCCATGTAAATAATCTGCTGCCCTTCTTAAAAAATTGTTATACGCTTCCCTTTGATCCGCAGGTAAAAATTCGAAATCAAAATGAATATCTGTAACACGGCCAATTCTTCTTGCTTCATCGACGATGTTTTCTAATAGCACTTCTTGAACTGCAGTACTTTGTAAAATGGCCCTTCCTAACTCACCGCTAAATTGACCATTTTCTAAATTCGATACAACCATCATTAACGAAGCATTACCCGCTTCTGCAATTTCAGGAAGTCCTTCAGTAGGAATGGGATCAAGGCTACCATCTCTTCTAGCCTCAAAGCTAAAGGGAGCTAAGTATGTTAAGTATGGTACTACATTTCTTGCTTCCGTTAACAATTCCTCACTAATCGATTCACCCGTTGGTTCAATATAAATATTTACCTCTGCATCTCGCTTTTGCATTGGCGGAACATATAATCGCATGCCAACATATAAAGGTGTATTGACATTAATTCCATTGACTTGCGCCAGGGTTTCGACACTTAAACCGAACCTTTGAGAAATAGCGTACAATGTATCGCCTTGTTGCACCCAATAAAAGCTGCCATAAATCGGAATAACTAACGCTTGACCGACGACTAAACGTTCTGGGTCTTCAATTTGATTTGCTTCGATAATATTTTGCGTAGTAGAGTTATAAGCTTGTGCGATTCCCCATAACGATTGACCCGGCTGGACAACATGTATTTGAATCTTGTTTCCTCCCTTTATCGTTCATGGTAATTACACCTAATATTTTATGTTTCTATTAGTCTCATCATAACATCTCTATTAAATAAAAATTCCTATTCATATGCCGAAACATACGAATAGGAACTCGTTAATTTACAATGTTATGCTCGTAAAGATAATCATATGTCAAATCGACAAATAAATATTCGTGTTCATTTAATGCCATCGAATAAGTACGAGTAAGTTCACCCGTTGCTATATCACTATAGATGTCCGAAAGCTCACCTTTCACATCATTCCGTAGCTTAATAATATTAAATAGAAAATACGGACGCCAACTCCAGTTTTTACCGATTGCTTGTTCCTCTACGTTCCAATTGCCATTTTTGCGAACGATATTAGGGGATATTTGGAATCCTTCTTCATTGCAAATATAAAACCGGAAGGCATAGTTTTCTAATTGTTTTGCTAATTGTAAAAGTTTATCAACATCTTTACCATCTGGTTTTGTATACTCAACAATGTTCGCAATTGTTTTTTGTAACTTCTTCATTTCCTCATATTTTACTTCTAACAGTCTTTTTTCTGTAGAAATAAATTGTTTACATTCATTGCGAAATTTTTCCTTCAATGTATCCTTTGAAAGAAATTGATTAGAAGGTTGTTGTAAATAAACTCCTTTAAAATAACGTGCGCCGTTTTTCCAAGCATGATGCAATTGATAGTCCGTTTGGATATTATCAAACATAAGTGTTGCACCAATTTTAACAGCTAATGATTGAATCGTCGTAAAAACATGGTTTTGGGCACCCCATACATTGTAGTTTAATTGACTTACATTTATTTTTAATACGGCCGGCTCTAACATGAGAATTTGATCTAAATTACTGTCTGAGCCAATATTATCTAACGCCACTTTCACCCCGTAAGTTTTTATATAGCGAATCGGATGTTGTAATTGCTCAAATTCACCGTTAAATTTATGTTCCGGGATAACTAAATAAATATATGGTAATAAACTTTCATCCATCTCTTCTTTTAACAGTTGAAAATAACCATCACCAAAATCCTCCATTAGTAAATTTGGGTTGCAAGGAAGGTAGAGACTTACTTGGCTTGACGTAACTTCTTCCTTTGCTATTTCCATCGCTTTTTTTATTAAATAACGCTCTACTTCATTCCGAATATCTATAGGTATTGATTCATCATATGTAAAGTCTACAATGTTAAACATTTCTTCCCCGTCGGTAAATTCCCCTATTACTTCATACGCTACGATTACATGCTCGTCAGCGCTATAGATTGGTTCAAATAAGACGCTCATTTCGTCTAATCTTTCTAGTATATCAAGAACATCCATCCGCAAAACCCCCAAAAAAAAATTAATAACACACCACTTACATCCATTATACACAAAAACAGATGTTAAAAAAGCTGACATCGAGAAAAGGAAAATAAAAAAAGAACACACTTATTTTAGTGTATTCTTTAAAAGGTGATTTCAAAACACGTAGTAATAGTGAATAACAATGGGAATGTTTTCTTTATTAGATTATGAAGGAATAGTCGCTTTTGCTACACAATTTCGTTTTGATTCCTTCGCTTGATAAAGGGCAGAATCAGTTCTTTCATACCAACTTTCGAATGATTCCGAATGTTTTTTTTGAGCGACTCCTAAACTCGCTGTTAATCGGCCTGCAACTGGATAATTATATTGTTCGATTTTCTGTCGGATTCTTTCTGCAATATTATAAGCTCCATCTACCGTTGTATTAGGAAGTATAATGACAAATTCTTCCCCACCGAGACGAATAATCATATCCGAATAACGAATCAGTTGTTTTAGAAGATTACCTGTTGACTTTAGCACCTCATCACCAACCGGATGCCCGTAAGTATCATTAACCTTTTTAAAGTAATCTAAATCAACAATGACCATTGAAATCGGACGGTTTTCAATATCTGCTTGGTCCATTTTTATTTTAATTTTTTCGTTTAAGAAATGACGATTATAAACTCCCGTCAAATCATCTGTAATGGCAAGGTTTTTTAATATTTTATTTTTTTCTTTCAATTCTTCTGTTAAACGAGCTAGGTTTTTATTCTTTTCACATAATTCTCTTTCTAATTTCCGATGCTCTGTTATATCTCTAGCAGAACTATAAATATATTTCCCGTTTATTTCGGAACGCCATTCTAAATAACGGTAAGTTCCGTCTTTATGTCGGGTGCGATTTACAAAACTCGAAATAAACTTTTGATCTTTCAACTGTTCTAAAATTTGATTCGTTTTAGGAATATCTTCCTCATGAACTAACAATTTAAAACTTTTTCCTTCAATCTCTTCTGCTTTATATCCTAAAATTCTTTCATAAGCTTGATTAACTCTTATATAGTAGCCGTGTATATCCATAACAGAAAGTAGATCAATATTCACCTTTAAAAAACCTTCAATCTCATTATCTTGTAAATACTCTTTAGTAACATCAAAATAAATACAACCGTACAAATCATTATTTAGTGGGAAGGAGATGATTCGAACCCATTTCGGGACATTTGCTCTCCTAATATCTATTTGGGAAGGTTTTTGATTGCGAATGGTATCATCGAGAAACCTTTCCCATTTCTCATTATCTTCCCAACTATTAGGAAAAACTTCGTAAAACCGCTTATGTAATATATTTTCGCCCTTTATATCCATTAGCTCTTCATAAGCTTTGTTAATGGCTATAAATTCAAAATCAAAAGGGATTCCGTTTCCATCAAATAAAATTTTATGACAGGAATAGGGTGTCGATGAATTGATAAAAAACTGTTCATAAACTTCTGCTTGCAAACTAAACACCTCCCAAATAGGTTTTAGTATCTCAAAATATTTTTCACTTAAGGAAACTATCAATAATATTATCATTTCATTCATAATTTTTTAATTAGTCTATCCATCCTATAAAAGCTGATTTATGAGTACAAATTTAACACCAGCCCTATTTTTATACAAGTTATAAGATTTATTTATCAAAATGTTACTCACGATTAACCACCGTAATCGCTGAAAGAATAGTATTTAATTTGTACCATAATGTTTTAAAACTATTTTTAAACATTAAAACATAGAATTATAAACCAAAAGGATGTAAAGAAAAAGTCGCCTCACGAAGAGACGACTTTTATTTATAGATATTAGTATAACTTATTTATTTTTACACATTTGCTTTTGATACATTCGCATCTTTAAGTGCTTTATCATTCGCAGCGACCGCTTCAGGGCTTTTAGCACGTCTTAAGAAGAATGATAACACTAGGGCAACAACTGTAATAATTGCTGCGATTACAAATGAATACTGAATTCCATCTAATAATGCTTGTTGTGTAATTTGTGCTTGTAATGTTGCCATTTGCTCTTCTGACATCGGACCAGTAGCATTTGCCTGTGCTTGTGCTGCTAAATCTTCGCCAGTAGCTGTTGTTCTCGCATTCATAATTGCGACTAAAACGGCTGTTCCAATAGAACCAGCAACTTGTTGAATCGTATTGTTTGCTGCTGTACCATGTGGATTTAAGCGCAATGGTAATGAGTTTAAACCATTTGTCATAATTGGCATCATTACTAATGAAATACCGACCATACGAATTGTATAAACAAAAATAATATAGAAGTATGTTGAATCCACTTGTAATTCAGATAAATAGTATGTTGAAATTGCTGTAATCGTCAGACCAATCATCGCTAAAATTCTTGGTCCAAATTTGTCAAATAAACGACCAGTAATTGGTGACATAATGGCCATAACAATCGCACCAGGTAACATCATTAAGCCGGATTCGAATGGTTCGATACCACGAATATTTTGAACATAAGCCGGTGTTAAAATCATACCACCCATCATCGCCATTGCTAATACTGCACTAATAATCGCAGACAATGCGAATAACGGTGATTTAAAGATTTCCATACTTAATACTGGTTTTTCAATTTTCAATTGACGAACGACGAATAAAATAACACCAATAACACCAACGACAATTGTTGTAATAACAATTTGATCTGTCCAACCATGGCTTCCCGCTGTACTAAATCCGTATAAAATACCACCAAAACCGATTGTTGAAAGTACAATTGATAAGTAGTCTAATGTTACTTTTTTGTTAGGTAAGACATTTTCTAATTTCCAAATACTTAGTAATAAACTAATGATGGCGATTGGTAAAATCATTTCAAATAGTACGCGCCAATCATAATGTTCTACAATCCAACCAGATAATGTTGGACCGATTGCTGGTGCAGCAACCATAACTAAACCGAAAACACCCATTGCAGACCCACGTTTTTCAACTGGGAAACTAATTAACATAACGTTCATTAAAATCGGTGCCATAACAGAAGATCCAACCGCTTGAATCATTCTCCCCGCTAGTAATACACCAAAATTAGGAGCGATTGCAGCTAATAGTGTACCAATCGCAAAAACACTCATTGCAAAAATAAACAATGGTCTTGTTTTAAAACGAGTGATTAAAAAGGCTGACGCAGGAATTAATACCCCACTCACTAACATATATCCAGTGGCTAACCACTGTACCGTAGTATATTCGACTTTTAAATCTACCATAATGGTAGGAAGTGCTACGTTTAATAAAGTATTATTTAGAAAAGCAACAAAAGCACCTACAAAAAGAATACCAATCATTAGATAAGGTGGCTTTTTCAATATTTGCTCATTACCCATAATCTATTTTTCATCTCTCTCTCATTATTCATTTCAATCCCCGAAATACATTTTATACCCATAGTCCATTTTTTTCAACATAAAAATATTTGTTCACTGAAACGTTGAAATGAAAGTGTTTTCAATTTATACTTGAAGTATAAAAATCGACAAGAACTAGGTGAAAATATGAATAAAAGAAAACGGCAGATCATTCATGCTGCACGTCAACTTTTTATTGAAAAAGGTTTTAATGATACTTCTATTATTGACATAATCTCTACTGCAAATGTATCGAAGGGAACTTTTTATAATCATTTTGGCTCTAAAAATGAATGTTTGATCGCTATTTTAGAAGAAACACGAGAAGAAACAGTAAGCTCACGGTATGAAATGGCCTTAAATCAAGATCCATCGGATAAAGAAATATTAATTAAACAAATTGCCATTCTTACCCACGTAAATCGTAAACGAAACTTAGTACAAATCTTCGAATCATTAGTTGGAAATACGGATGCCGAATTAAAAAAAGTACTTGAAAAACATATGATAGCTGAATTAAACTGGCTTGCTAGTCGTTTAATCGACGTTTATGGTGAAGGCGTTCGGGAGATTTCTTATGAATGCGCAGTCCAGGCACTAGGAATGATCCAACAATCATTAAGAGTATTAACAATGGCAAGAAAAAAACAATCCGCTACACCAGAAGAAGTTGTACAAGTAGTCATGAATCATGTCGATGCGATAATCGAACGGCAACTAAAATCACAGCATATTTTAATTACATCTGAAGTAATTCAAGCATTACAACTAAAAATAAAACAAAAAGTCATCCAAAAAGAGGCACTGCTTGAACAACTTCAAGGCTTTTTAGATAGATTGACACCTGAGGATCCAGAAAGCGGAATGGAATATACGAAATATTTATTGAAGGAACTTGATAAAGAGAATGAACATATTCACATAATGCAAGCCATTCTGTCAGCATTTAACAAATCCTTCCGTGGTACATCCCACGAAGCGGAAGCCCATGAAATCTCTATTACGATTTGGCGTTATTTGCATATGAAAAGAGAGACAAAGAAATAATCCTTCTATGAAAAAGCTGTACAAAAAATTCGAACTGTCTTGTTAATGTTAGACAGTTCTTTTTTGCACAGTTTTTATTTATCCTATTTATTATTTCATTTGACTTCGTGCATAAAAAAATAAATAAATGGCAATACCACCAAATGGAATGATTGAAGTTAATAAAAATTGTATATTTGTATGAATCTCGATAAATTTAAAAAGAAAATCTGGTATTACTAGAAGAGCTAACACAATAACTAATAGCCACGTTTTAGACCATAGGGAAAATCCAATTAAAAAGAGTAACGTTATAATGACTGTAATGACTGTACCCATTTCACCAAAATGTAGTATAGGTGTATTCATTAAGTCATTAAAATAAATGAGTGCTACAAAAAGAGCAACCGATAACCAGCTCATGAAGTAATAAAGTCCAAATTCCTTCATTTTTGATACATTATTAGCAGCAATATACTTCAAGACAACGCTAATGGCAAGAACCATTATAAGACTAATTAAAATTACTCCTATTAATTCAAATAATGAGTATGATATAGGACCTTGAATGGCATCTATTAGCACCGTATAAGAAAGCACACCCAATATGATCATAAATAAATATTTATAGATAGTTTTAAAATCTGTCGTCATTTCCTGCGATAACGATTTCATATAAACTTTTGGTGATTGTCCGACAATATGATCGACGGTTTTCCCTTTAGCCTCTGCCTCCATTAAATGATCTTCTAATTCATCCACAATCGAATTAATTTGCCCTTCATCTTTACCACTAGAAAATAAATAAACATTTAAGTTTTCTAAAAATAATTGACTTTTCTTTGATAACTTCTGTTCCCTATCCATTTATTTTCATTCCTCTCGATTAAATATGCTATTCTTCACGCAACACTGCATTTACACTAAATTGTAGCTTTTCCCATCTCGTAATAAAGTGTCGTAGCTCCTCCTTACCCTTTTCAGTTAACGAATAATATTTTCTTTTTGGACCTGCAGTTGAATTTTTTAATGTCGACGTTACTAGTTCTTCTTTTTGCATGCGTAATAACAGTGGATAAATCGTCCCTTCACTAAAGGATTCGAATCCAAATTCCTCTAGTTTTTCTGCAAGTTCATAGCCATATACTTCTTTTTTATGGATGATAGCTAATATACAGCCATCTATAATGCCTTTTAACATTTGAGTTGAAGACAAATAATTCACCTCTTCAAATTAACTTGTATTGCAAGGTATTGAATTTATCATACCAAACAATATCTTGTATTACAAGATATTGAATACATTTCTTACAACTTCTCAAAAAAAGCCAGCTACTGTATAAATACAGATAGCTGGCCAATCAACGTTATCTTCTTAATTTTATTTTAAAAAGTCTGGATCAGCATAAGCTGGGTTTGGATATTTATAGAATCCTTCTCCACTACTTACACCCATTTTCCCTTGGTCGATATATTCTGTTTTTAATTTTTCTGCAATTGCTTTTGCATATGGAGCACCTTTTTCAGCTTTTGCTAAATTAAGGTTATAAGGAGTTGTCATTCCAACTACATCTAAAATCGCAAATGGACCTGTAGGAGCTCCAGTAGAAATCATCCAGTTTTTATCGATTGTATGAGGATCTGCCACATCTTTCACCCATAAATCCATTGCTGCATCTAAAAATGGTACTAACAATGAGTTTAAAATATAGCCTGGTTGTTCTTTATGCAAACGGAATGGAATCATACCAATTGTACGGGCAAATTCCTCAACGATATCAGCATATTTTGCATCTGTACCTGGGTGCCCCATCACTTCAGCTGTATTGTTTTTCCAAATTTCATTAGCAAAGTGAAGATTTAAAAACTTCTCTGGACGTCCTGTAAACTCTGCAAATTGGCTTGGTAACATTGTAGAAGAGTTTGATGCGAAAATTGTTTTTTCTGGTGCAACTTCGCCTAAATTTTTATAGAAATTTGTTTTAATTTCAGTTACTTCTGGAACAGCTTCAATTACTAAATCAGCGTCTTTTACTGCTTCCGCTAAATCTGTGCTATAAACTAATCGGTTTAGAGCAGCTTCTGCTTTTTCCATGTCGTTAAAGTATTCACCGTATACACCTTTTAATTTCGTAAAACGTTCTTTCGCATTATTAATTGCTTCGTCATTAATATCATAAACAGTTACGGCATATCCAAAAAATGCACTTTGGAATGCAATTTGACTACCCAATACGCCACTTCCAGCAACGGTTACATTTTGAAGATTCATTATCATTTCTCCTCATATATTAGATTTAATAATTTTATTTTAAACCTTTCACCACATACAGATAACCCTTAAAATGAGGTATTATAGTAGAAAATATACCTACATTTATAGGGGGCTTAAAAGTTGATTAAGGCCATTCAATATGTATTGTTTTGTAAAATTAACCGGACACATATTATTCAAAATGCACGTTCCTATATTCAACAAACAGAAGAGCTATCTGCTAAAGAGAAGGAAAATCTCTCCTTATTTATAGAGGACTTTCTATCATTTATCTCAAAACAGATTGACGTCAAAAATACGAATGACTTATCCAATCAATTACATTTATTTATTCAAGTTTATATGTATGAAATTACAGGAACGTTTTTAAGCTATTTCCGTTCCGTTTTTGAACAAGCCATCATTCGTTTACTTTTTAACCAACGTCATCCAGAAACAGAACAAATTTTTATTTTCCAATCTAAATTAATTACGAATTTAACAAATCAGTACTTTGCCTCTATTGATGAGACAAACAGCTTGCCTAATCAAAATTCCATCTATCTTGAGAAATTAGATAAACTTAGTGAAATACTCATTTCCTCTTCTGGATCTGAGGAGATTCCTATTATTATGAATGAAATGAAGGAAATTTTTGAGTTTAAACGTTGTAGCTTCTATGCCTATAATGCATGGTCCAATGAATTTTACGGAATTTATGGTGATGATTTGGAACTAGTACAAAGAATTAAAGGAAAATTAACAGCAGAACATCCCGTCTTCAACTTAAAAATGCCTTTATATGTAAAAGACCCTTCTCCCTATGTCATTGATGTAGTGATCAAATTTTTTAATTTATCTTCCACGATATTTATTCCGGTTATTTACCGCGAACAATTATATGGATGGCTTACTTTCGATCAAAAGGGTGAATCTTTTGATTACTCGAAACCATTGCTTGATACGTTAGAAATAGCTGGAATACGGTTAGGCATGTTTTTAGCAAGAAAACCTTCCAGCCATCGGATTGACAATGAAGAGACGCTGACCGAAAAGGAAAAAAGTATTTTATATTTAATCTCTGAAGGATACAGCAATAAAGAAATTGCTTCCCTTCTATTTTTAAGCGAATATACAATCCGAGACTATGTCCAAAATTTATTATCGAAACTAAACGCCCGTAATCGCACCCAAATGGTAGCAAACGCCTTTAAGATGGGATATATATCATAAAAAAACAGCTTGGCTTTAGGTACAAGCTGTTATCTTAGTTCGTTCATTATACTTTTTAAGGAATGAGGTGTAAGTAATGAGAGAAGTCCCCATTTATAAGAGGGAAGATTTTCTTAATATTCTAGCTCTATTAAAAAATAAAACAAAATGTATCGAGTTAGTAATCCCATATGGAGATAATGAAAAGGATGATTTAGTTCAATTTTTAGAACCTTATTTAATAACGAAAAAGAAAGTGAAATCATGGACGGGAACGACTACAAAGGGGAAATCCTCCACCATGTATAAATACGAGTATACTGAACAGGATGAGAAGAAAATTCTTAAATTTTTACATAACTATAGTAGCTTCTTCTTTCATATTCAAGACTCTAATGGTTATTATAATGAAGTGAAACTGACAGAGTTTGAAGATAAAGATATCGCCTTCTTTGCTCAAAAGGGGAACTGTTTATTTTATACAATCACCCACGAAGGACTTGCTTATACAAGCTTAGAATAATAAGGCAAAGCTAATACGAACACTTAAAATAATCATAAAAAAGAGGTCTCTCAAGAATCTAATGAGAAACCTCTGGTAAAACTTTTATATCCATTTATATTTGATCATTGTTATGTCTTTCTGAATTGACACCTTTATCGAAGTCATCAGAAAACTCAGTTTGAGTAATTAAATTCTTTTTACGGTCAATTACTTGACGTTCCGTTTCATTTTCAAATAAATGATCGATTAAATATTTATGGTAATAAAACTCACCACCAGCAATAAATAAAGAAGCTAATAATGCTGCTGAAAATGCTGAAATATCTGGGTCGAATAAAAATGAACCTAATGCCCAAATAACTAAAAAGGCGAGTACTAAATCTGCACCAGTCGCCGAAATCCCACCAATTCGCGGTAAAATAAACAAATCCCCTATAAAAGCTACAATTGTTAAAATAAGACCGATGATCAGAATATCTGCAAAAGAAACGCCAAAGAATAAACTTAATACGATGAACAAAACCCCAATGGTCATAACAAGTTTAATAAAAAAGGCTTTTGTATGCTTCAAAAAACATCTTCCTTTCTACATCTTTAGCCATTAGGTTTTCCTGATTTGTTTCAATCATACGTTTTCTGTTATGAAGGCTTCATACTCCACATTTAGCTTTAACAGCAAAGATTATTTCGTAAAATAAAATGAGGTCTCTCAAAAATTCTGGGAATTAATGAGAAACCTCTATATTTTTACTTAGGCACCAGTTGAGCACTTTATTATTACAACATAACCACTGATATATAAGGATTTAAGGGCTGAACTTAAATCATTCCGTCTTAATTTTTGGTGAGATTCCTCTCTAAAAGGAGGAAATTTCTTCAGTTGATTCCTGTGGTTTAGCTTTTTTAATTCTTTATGCAATTAATTATATTTATATCAGTTAAATGCTTAAGTTAATGTTTAAAGTTCTATTAATTCAACTGTATCAAAACATCAACTTTGTTTGGCTCAATCGTTGAATAGGAAAGTCTTTCTTTCTCAATTGATGCACTCCATATCATTAAGCTATGACTTTATCAAAATGAATTCTTTTGTACGAATATATTGCATTTTTACTTATTACTTTTATCTGGCCTAGTATCATAAAGATATGAATCGGTTACACTAAGTTGGACAGATACTATAAGGGCTAGTAGACTTAACATACTAACCTAAAGGGAGCCTGCTATTATGCCACGTCAACGTCGAACTTTTACAACAAAATTCAAATTACAACTAGTAAAGCTTTATGAAAATGGAAAGTCTCGTGCAGATATCTGTCGAGAATATGAAATAACGCCTTCTGCGTTAGATCGCTGGATTAAAAACCATCAAGAGACTGGCTCATTTACTGCAGAAGACAATCGTACTGAAGAAGAAAAGGAATTAATTAGATTACGAAAAGAAAACCAACGTTTAATGATGGAGAATGACATTTTAAAGCAAGCAGCGCTGATCATGGGACGAAAATAGATGTGATTCGAAACAACGCTCACAAATATTCAGTATCAGCAATGTGTAACGTCCTCAACATCGCCAAAAGCACCTATTACTATCACGCCAATCTGCGTGAAAAAGAAGCACATGACAAAGAAGAAGTTGAGCTTTCCAACGATATTCAACGCCTTTTTAAGGAAAGTCGTAGTAACTATGGTACTCGTAAACTTAAAGTAGAATTAGAGAAACAAGGTAAGATTGTTTCCCGTCGTCGAATCGGTCGAATCATGAAACAATTAGGACTGGTATCAAATTATACTGTGGCCCAATACAAGCTGCATAAGCAAACCTGTAATGAAGCACCAATCAAAAATGAGTTAGATCGGCAGTTTAAAACAGAAGAACAATTCGCAGTAGTTGTCAGTGATTTAACATACGTCCGTGTTGAGAAAAAATGGCACTATGTATGCTTATTTGTCGACCTTTTCAATCGAGAAATTATTGGTCACAGTGCCGGTCCAAATAAGACAGCAGACCTTGTATATCAAGCATTAGCTAGCATAAAAGGGAATTTACATAACATCAAGATGTTCCACACAGACCGTGGGAAAGAGTTTGATAACAAACTCATTTCAGGGGTCTTAGAGACATTTGGGATTCAGAAGTATGAAGGCTGCCCTTATGATAATGAAATGGCCGAAGCGATGTTCAAAGTATTTAAAACCGAATTCGCAAATGGCGCACACTTCGCTTCTCTTGAACAGCTATCTCTTGAACTTAATGATTATGTTCATTGGTTCAATAACATTCGAATTCACGGAACACTAGGCTATTTAACGCCTGTGGAATTCAAGAATAGGTCCTTATAAAGGTTGTCCAGTTTTGTGTTGACATTCCACTATTTAAAACAAGATACCTGACAAGATTATTATGATGCATCGTACATAATCTACTATTATATTAAGTAATTTTTAGATCTGTTACAGATAATTCCACATTAACTAAAAATATGTTACTATAAAATTAATTTTTAACGTCAAAAGGAAGGAGACAAAATTTGAAAAACGTTTTATATTTTATTGTAGGGATAATGATTATTCTTATCGTGTTATGGTTTTTAACTTATGTTAAATAAATATCCGCCTGTAAAACAGGCGGTTTAGTTAATACCCTATAATGGCTTCTTACCAACTGCCCCTAAAGGGGCTTTTTTAATTGACCGTCAACCGTATTTGTTCTCTAATCTCGTTTAAATGGGTCTATATATTCTCTACTCGTCATTTGATCACGTAATCGATCTTCAGCTTCTTGTTCCCTTATATATTTTGCTACCGCTTTTTCGTTAGACCTACTGTAGTGACATAATATCCTTTTGCCCAAAACGATCGATTTTCGTATTTATATTTCAAATTTGCATGTCTATCGTGAATCATTAAAGAACTCTTTCCTTTTAAATATCCAACGAATTGTGATATGGATAATTTTGGAGGAATTTTAACCAGTATATGTATATGATCTGGCTTGCATGTCCTTCTAATAGTTCTAAGTCTTTCATTTCACATAGACGTCCTAAAATCGCTCCGATTTCTTTTCTTAATTCACCACGGATTACTTTCCTCCTATATTTTGGTATAAAAGCCATGTGATACTTACAATTCCATCTTGTGTGTAATAAACTATTGTGAACTGCACCCCACTTGTTAGACACATCTACAAGTGGAGATACAGTTTTTTTATGACTAAATTTACTAACGAGATAAAATTGGCTATTATATAAGGTTTTAATCCAACTATGATTTCACAAAAAGAATATGCGTTACAGATAGGTGTTACAAGAGCGCAACTTCAATTTTGGTTAAAATTATATGAATTACATTGAGAAGATGGCTTTAAGAATCCCTATACAAATTATCCTGTATTTCGCAAGTAAAAATTGAGCCATTTATTAATTAAAAACTGATCCACTTAAACCGAACTATTTTCTAGCCATTCTTTTGTATCTAATATTCGATAAGATGGTCCAACCATGTCTATCATATAGGCTCTATGTGTTAATCGGTCTGTTAAAGCAGCTGTTAAAACTGGATCATGAAAAACTTCTTCCCAGCGATCAAATGATAAATTACTTGTAACTATCGTTGACGCTCGTCCTGCCCGTAGGGAAAGATGAGTAAATAATAATTCTGCGCCTTCTTTATCAAAAGAAATGTAACCTAGCTCATCGATAATCACTAAATCATACTTTTCAAACCTCAATTCAAATGAACGTAACGTTCTTTCAGAACGGCTTTCTTTTAACTGATTTACAAGGGATGACACCGTTGTAAAATACACCTTATAACCTGCTAAACAAGCTTCAATTCCTAAACCAATTGCTATATGTGTTTTACCTGTACCTGGTGATCCGATTAATAAAACGTTTTGTTTTTCTTGAATAAAATCTAATTTCTTTAAATGAGAGAGACGAGAGGCCGCATTTTGCGGTAATCTCTCAGTCTCTAATTCAGTTAATAGTTTCTTTTCTGGAAAATTCGCTGAACGAATCCGATTCGCTTTTGCTCGCACTTCTCGATCTTGCATCTCTTGGACCAGTGCGTGATATAAGAAATCTTCTGCTGTCTGATATTGTTTCCACATATCATCATCTTGTATAAATCCTCGAATGCTTGGTAGTCGAAGTTCTTTACACATTTCAATCATTTCTTGTCGCTTATCCATTAATGAAGCACCCCTGTCTTTTTAGTTTCGAATAATGCCGTAATGGCTGAAAGATTTTCGAGAGATTGGGTGGTGACCTCATTTTTGGAATGTACAGTTTTATGAATGTGTTCGCATTGATTAGCTAAGAAAATAATCTTATCTGTTGATATTTGAACCATAGGGTTCTTCTCAAGTTGTTCAACTGCCACTATGATTTTTTCTAGATTGTTATGTTCTTTTAGATAGATAAGTAACTCTAGAAAATCTCGCTCATTTCCAATATAATAATCTTTGTATAATTTTTTTATTTTTGTTGGTGCTTGACTCAAACATTCACTTTGAGCCAATGCACCTTTTTTCTTTTCAAATGTACGTAAGTAATGATAGATATCCATAATCCACTGATGGATCTGCCAACTTCGCTTATGTGTTGCGATACAGGCATTATCACTAAAAATAAGAATTTTTTCCGCACTCGCTTTTACTTTCACCCATTCTCCTACATGTCCTTCTGGAACAGAATAACGATTTTGTCTATAAGTAATCGTGCTATATTTGTCCACTCTAAATTCAAACAACTCAGAGGCATCAAATGGAATAATATCTGCACTTACTTGCCGAGCTGCACGTTCTTCTAGCATTAATTCATGGTGGGTTTGATTTTTCTTATAATGTTTACGAGAGTTTAATCTCATGATGATTTCTGTTAGATAGGCCTGAGCTTCTTCTAAACTTGTAAACGTATCTCGATGGGCAAATGCTTTCCGACGGATGTATTCTACACTCCGCTCCACATGCCCCTTCTGATTTCCTTTTCTCGGTTCACATAGTCGTATTTTAAAATGATAATGCATCGATAGATTTTTCATACCATCGGTAATCTCACGCTCAGTTCCAATAAAGTTTTTTACAACAGTTCGCATATTATCGTATGTAAATACCTCTGGTACAAAGCCTAAATAGTTAATACACTTTACATGTGCATCTTGTACACAAACCATTGTTTCTGATTCATACAAATAGGCAAATCGATCATTACTATATGGTAGGGTAAAGACCGCCATCGAAAGAGAACGTAACGTTTGATCAATGATTAATTTTACTTCACCCCAGTCAAATTCAATCTCATGACCAGCAGTTGCCTTTTGACGAATAAACACTTCTTTTTGACGTTTCTCCTCACTATTTACAAAATTTCTAACAGTGGTATAACTAATTTCAAAACCTTCATCTAATAACTTTTCATGAATATCAATCATTTTTAGTTGTTGCTTGTGCATCTGATGTTGCCGTTTAAATTCATTATCTTTTAACATTTTTCGAATACGTTTCATCACCGTAGGTGTTAATGCACGTTTATTGCCTTTTCGCTTTTTATACGACGGAGGCGTTACATAGTTATCTGTAATAGGTAGTTCTCGAATATCTTGCTTTCTTTTTTCAAGATCCTCTTCGATATACTTTTTTACAGTATTCCGAGAAATCCCAAGCTCCTTCGCAATTTGACGTTGACTCTTATTTTCTTTATGAAAGGCTAATAAAACTTTTTGTTTCTTCTCCAAAGAAATCACCTCTATACGCTCCTAACTCTATGAAGTTAGGATTATTTTCATATAAAAGTGGCTCACTTTTCAACTGCGATGGTGGCTCAGTTTTAGCTTATCAAATACATTATCCCGTACCATTTAAACTAAGTGTACTTAATTACATGGTTCAATCTTGTGCGTCACTAATGGATACAGCAGCTCTTTTTAAAATTTCTAGCTATGCAATGGTGTATAGTTGGCAAAAGCAAATGGAGAACGGTGGTTTAGATGCCCTTGAACCAAGGTCAAAGAGGCGTCCATCCGTGAAAAAGAAACGCACGAACAAACAACCAAAACCAATAGAAGGCTCACCTGAAGCACTTCAAGCAGAAATCAATTGTCTACGTATGAAAAATGAGTATTTAAAAAAGTTGAACGCCTTAGTTCAAGCCAAGGAAAAATCACCAAAGAAGAGAAAGTAAAGGTCATCTATGAATTAATGCATAAATACTTGGTGAAGGCGCTTGTGTCATTCGCAGAAATTCCACGTAGCATGTACTATGATTTAGTAAAAAGATGAATCGACTAGATTCAGATGCCGAGTTAAAGGCCGAGATTCAAGGTATTTATAACGAACATGAAGGACGTTATGGCTATCGTCGTATTTGTGACGAACTAGCGAATCGTGGGTAAAAAGTGTATCATAAGAAGGTTCAGTGCATCATGAAAGAACATGGTTAAAAATGTATAGTTCGCATGAAGTAATATAAATCGTATAAAGGGAAAGTTGGCAAAATTGCGGATAATATTTTAAACCGTAACTTTAAAGCCGAAGCGCCGAATGAGAAATGGGTAACGGACATTACGGAGTTTAAACTTTTTGGTGAAAAGCTCTATTTATCGCCTGTTTTAGACCTGTTTAACGGAGAAATTATCACGTATACAATTGGCTCTAGACCCACGTATCTACTTGTTTCAGAGATGCGGGAAAGGCTTTAGCACGTTTACCAAAGGAACACAAACTTCTAATTCATTCCGATCAAGGCGGGCACTATCAGATGAAACAATATCTCCATGCCCTAAAGGCAAGAGGCGTTTTGCAAAGTATGTCGCGTAAAGGAAATTGTCATAATAACTCGGTGATGGAGAATTTCTTTGGGATTATGAAGTCTGAATTCCTTTACTTAAAGGAATTTGAAAGTGTCGAGCAGTTTAAACAGGAACTAGAAAAATACATGTATTATTACAACACGAAACGTATCAAGGCAAAATTAAAATTGAGTCCAGTGCAATACCGAACTCAATTTACCCAGCTGCCTAGATGAAATAACCGTGTCTAACTTTTAGGGATTACTTCAATCTCTCTGCTTTTTTATTATTTAGAACTTTCTCCAACTACTTGCCCAATCATCACGGCTTGATACCGCTTTCCAGTATTTAACTGATGGTTTTGCTTTGATATACAAATCTAAATTGGCGCTTAAAAAGCCCAATGAACCCGTTGAGGATAATGTCCATTGATAACCACCATATCCGTAACCACCTGAGACATATTTATTTGTATATCCTACATTAGTAGTCCATATTGATGGGTTATAGTTTTTGTGTGATTTTTCTATATCGTATACTTGTAATGCTACTGAACTACTGGATGTTCCGTTTGATTGGTAAATCATTCGGATTTGGTATTTAGAAACGGTAACACCAAGTATCTCCATTTCACACACAGCCCAAGGTGTTGTTATTTTATATGTAGCCATAGGCGTTATTAATCTATTATTAAATCCTACTTCATTAATTTGTTTTGAAATAAATTCAACATCTACTTTTTGTCCACTCTCTAATTCTACTTCAATTTCTTCGTCTATTGCTTTTTGAGCCTCGGAGTTGATTTTAAGAAAATTTTCTGGTTTTAGTGCCTCAAGATACAATTTTTGTTCTTCTTCACTTAAAGATAAAAATTCATCTAAAGTTTCTTTTGCTTCTTCAGAATCATCATTTTCTAAATATTCTACATAACTTTCTACAGATGAAATTTGCTTTAGACCCTCATTTTCTGCTGCATCTACTTTAACATTCGGAACTAAAATTGTCGATGCTAGTAATAATGTAAATAAGCTTAAAACTAGTTTTTTCATATGTACCTCCTAGTTAATTTTTTTTACCTTTTTATAATAACATAAAATTGTATGTTCTGTTAATTTTTCTCATTTAATAGAGAATTTAACACCTCTTAAATAAAATTAATCTAAGCCTATAAAAATTATAAAAAAGTTAGTTAGTAAAATGGTCTAACTTAGAGTGACATAAGTGCTGTAATTGGCAAATTTAAATACTGAATTTACCTCCACAATAACTGCATAACCAATACATCACTTCTTGCATATGCTAGTGTGGAGCTCGAAAAACTGTTAATGAAAATAGTTTTCAAAAGTTTTCATATTAACGAGAAACCTCGATTATAATCCTCTATGATAGCATTACTTTAGAAAAAGATTTATCTATTAATGGTTATGGCTATTACCCATTTCATCTGGGTTAGTGATTTCTGGAGAGGTGCTAATTCTGAAATATGTATACTATACTAGTTCAAATGATAAGAATAAGCAGATACAAAGGTAGCTTTTTGAGATGTAATGGAATGTCAACACAAAACTGGACAACCTTTATAAGGACCTATTCTTGAATTCCACAGGCGTTAAATAGCCTAGTGTTCCGTGAATTCGAATGTTATTGAACCAATGAACATAATCATTAAGTTCAAGAGATAGCTGTTCAAGAGAAGCGAAGTGTGCGCCATTTGCGAATTCGGTTTTAAATACTTTGAACATCGCTTCGGCCATTTCATTATCATAAGGGCAGCCTTCATACTTCTGAATCCCAAATGTCTCTAAGACCCCTGAAATGAGTTTGTTATCAAACTCTTTCCCACGGTCTGTGTGGAACATCTTCATGTTATGTAAATTCCCTTTTATGCTAGCTAATGCTTGATATACAAGGTCTGCTGTCTTATTTGGACCGGTACTGTGACCAATAATTTCTCGATTGAAAAGGTCGACAAATAAGCATACATAGTGCCATTTTTTCTCAACACGGACGTATGTTAAATCACTGACAACTATTGCGAATTGTTCTTCTGTTTTAAACTGCCGATCTAACTCATTTTTGATTGGTGCTTCATTACAGGTTTGCTTATGCAGCTTGTATTGGGCCACAGTATAATTTGATACCAGTCCTAATTGTTTCATGATTCGACCGATTCGACGACGGGAAACAATCTTACCTTGTTTCTCTAATTCTACTTTAAGTTTACGAGTACCATAGTTACTACGACTTTCCTTAAAAAGGCGTTGAATATCGTTGGAAAGCTCAACTTCTTCTTTGTCATGTGCTTCTTTTTCACGCAGATTGGCGTGATAGTAATAGGTGCTTTTGGCGATGTTGAGGACGTTACACATTGCTGATACTGAATATTTGTGAGCGTTGTTTCGAATCACATCTATTTTCGTCCCATGATCAGCGCTGCTTGCTTTAAAATGTCATTCTCCATCATTAAACGTTGGTTTTCTTTTCGTAATCTAATTAATTCCTTTTCTTCTTCAGTACGATTGTCTTCTGCAGTAAATGAGCCAGTCTCTTGATGGTTTTTAATCCAGCGATCTAACGCAGAAGGCGTTATTTCATATTCTCGACAGATATCTGCACGAGACTTTCCATTTTCATAAAGCTTTACTAGTTGTAATTTGAATTCTGTTGTAAAAGTTCGACGTTGACGTGGCATAATAGCAGGCTCCCTTTAGGTTAGTATGTTAAGTCTACTAGCCCTTATAGTATCTGTCCAACTTAGTGTAACCGATTCAGTAAAATACTTCGTTTTAATTTTTAATTCCATACTATTTCCCCTAAAAATATTACTTTAGAAAATCTACCAACTTAATATCTTCAAGTATTCTCTTTAATTTACTCATTTTTCTATAAGGAGAATCTAAAATTTCTTCCAAAAGAGGCTTAATGATATAAAATATTCCTAATATCGCTAAACTTATTAAAACAAGTATTATTACTATTTCCACTCCTTCATTATTATAATTAAGTAACCATTTAATCATCAGAGTTATTATCGGTAATAATAATGCAGTACTTATTGTATAGAAAGCCTTTAAAACTTTTTCACTCATTTTTAGTTCTGGAAGTTCTTCATTTATTTGATTTATCAACAAATCAATTTGTTCAATATGGCTAATATTATGTCTTTTTAAAATATTCCTTATTGAAATAATATTGTGATCAAAAATATCCTTACCATCACCTACATTTCCCAATACAGACTTTTTCAATTCATTTCCAAAATAAGAACCTGTAATAGCTGCAAATATACATGACGCAAAAAGAATCCAACCATTTAATGATAAATAAAATTTAAAAAGACAATACAAAGTAATTATCAATAGTGAAATAGAAATTACCCATACGTGCCATTTAAGATATTTCACAAAGTATGTAGTACGAACATCTTGTTTAATATAATCCTCATATATTAGCCACAACAAATCTTACTCCTCCTCCTAAAACTCCTAATCAACTTACCCTAAATAGGTAATTTGTAATTAATACATCGGTATTTTACTGTGTTTTTTTACTCATTCAATTATGTTTTAATATGGTTCTAAGTCAAATGTTGGGGTGAGCATTTAGCTCACTCCTAATTTATGCGACCCGAACATCTATATTTTTATATTGATGGTGTAATAACACCTTTAATCTGAATCGATCAAATCGTTTAAACCCAAACGCATTTCTTTTAATAACCTTCGTTTGGTTATTAATGCCTTCGACATAACCATTATTCAAGTTATAGGCAAAGCTATTCATAATCTCCTTCTGCCAATTTTGAAAGGTTTCTATTGCCTTTTTAAATTCAACTAATCCGGAAGACTTTACTAAATCATAATAGCTATATAATCTTTCTTTTACTTCTTTTAAATTATTCGGTGCTAATTGTTTAGCTATTTCAAACCATAATCGATAAGCCTCTTTCAATTCATAAGCCTTTTTTAATTCAGGTGACTTTTCTAAAAAGTAATTTAAATACCATAATTGCTTTTCGGTTAAATCCTCATAGTGCTTATAAAAGACATGACGCATTCTTTTACATTTCTTACGTTGGTAATCGTCAAAGGCTTTCTGTTCCTTCCTTCTCACTTTTTCTAAAGCCCAGTATATATAACGACAAAAATGAAATCGGTCAGCTACGACAACAGGGCGTCCTAATGCTTGATCAACAGCTGCTTTGAAAGAATGACTCATATCCATAACGACAACGTTTACGTTATCTCCATGTTTTCTTAAATAAGCTACCAGCGTTTCTTTTTTACGATCTTTTAAAATATCTAATGGTCTCCTATTAATAGGGTCAGCAATGACCGTTTGATACTTTTCACCACCTGCATCCCCTTTATATTCATCTATTGCGATGACTTCTGGTAACTGTTTAGTCTCCGTTAACATAGAAGAACTAATTTTATCAAAATGGCGCATTACGGTTGTCGGTGAAGTGTCAAAACGATCAGCCACATCCTTAAAATTTTTACCATGGATGATTTCAATCGCCAACGCCTGTTTGTACTCTATGGACTGTCTTTGATACCACTCTACTAAGGAATTATCTTCGTAAAATCGTTTCCTACAATCTTTGACTTCACAAACATACCGACGTTTTCGATAGAATAGGAATGTTCTTCTACTAAAAATACTATTATGTTTGATCTTCTGAATTCGATAATCATGTACGCGTTCGGTTAATTGACCACAACACGGACAACGATGAGCTTTCCTCTCCAACTCCAAATGAAGTTCATAGTAACCGTCTTTTTCCAATGATTTCGTAATGATAAACTCTTCTAATCCTGGTAAAGTCATGTTAAAATTCAATTACACGCATCTCCCTTTTGTTTTGTTTATTGGTCTAAACAAAGTCTAACAAAATTAGGAGATTGCGTGTTTATTTTTTCTGAATTTTATCTGTACCCCAACAAATATTTTAGAGCCTTTAATATTCCCTATCTATTTATAAAGTCCTTATAAATTTTAAAAAATAAAAAACCACCTCTCAGATATTTCTGAGAAGTGGTAGTTGCTTTATTAATAGCGTTACTAAGTTTATAAAACTTTTAAAGTTATATTACTACTTAAAATGCCTCAAAAACCTCTTTTACATCATTCCGCCCATGCCGCCCATGTCAGGCATTGCTGGAGCAGATGCTGGTTCTGGAATATCTGCTACTACTGCTTCAGTTGTTAAGAATAGAGCAGCTACAGATGCAGCGTTTTGTAATGCAGAACGAGTAACTTTAGCAGGGTCTACTACACCAGCTTCGATCATGTTTACCCATTCGCCGTTAGCAGCGTTGAAGCCGATACCGATTTCTTCGCGTTTTAGGCGGTCAACGATGATTGAACCTTCAAGACCTGCGTTGTTAGCGATTTGACGTACTGGTTCTTCAAGAGCACGTAATACGATACGTACACCAGTTGCTACATCGCCTTCTACTTCATCAAGTACTTTTTCAACTGCGCCGTAAACGTTTAGAAGTGCAGTACCACCACCTGATACGATACCTTCTTCAACAGCAGCACGAGTTGAGTTTAATGCGTCTTCAATACGTAATTTACGTTCTTTTAATTCCGTTTCAGTTGCAGCACCAACTTTAATTACTGCTACACCACCTGCAAGTTTTGCAAGGCGTTCTTGTAATTTTTCTCTATCGAACTCAGAAGTTGTTTCTGCAATTTGAGCACGGATTTGGTTAACGCGAACTTCGATTTCTTCGCTATTACCCGCACCTTCAACAATTGTTGTGTTGTCTTTAGATACAACAACTTTTGCAGCACGTCCTAAAGAAGAAACGTCAGCTGTTTTTAATTCTAAGCCAAGTTCTGAAGTGATAACTTGACCACCAGTTAATACAGCAATATCTTCTAACATCGCTTTACGACGGTCACCGAAGCCAGGAGCTTTAACAGCTACTACATTAAATGTACCGCGTAATTTATTTAAGATTAATGTTGTAAGAGCTTCCCCTTCAACATCTTCAGCAACGATTAATAATGGACGGCTTTGTTGAACAACTTGTTCAAGTAAAGGTAAGATTTCTTGAATGTTTGAAATCTTTTTATCCGTAATTAAAATATAAGGGTTTTCTAATACTGCTTCCATTTTGTCAGTATCTGTTACCATATAGTGAGAAACGTATCCACGGTCGAATTGCATACCTTCTACTACATCTAATTCAGTAGTGAACCCTTTAGATTCTTCGATAGTGATAACACCGTCAGTACCAACGCGTTCCATAGCGTCTGCGATGAATTCACCAACTTCTTCATCGGCAGCAGAAATAGCAGCAACTTGCGCGATCGCTTCTTTATTTTCTACTGGGCGTGAAATGGATTGTAATTCTTCTAATGCAGCAGCAACAGCTTTATCCATACCTTTACGAATACCAACAGGGTTTGCGCCAGCTGTTACGTTTTTAAGACCTTCACGAATCATCGCTTGCGCTAAAACTGTTGCAGTTGTTGTACCGTCACCAGCGATTTCGTTCGTTTTAGAAGCAACTTCAGCAACTAATTTTGCACCCATGTTTTCATAAGCGTTTTCTAATTCGATTTCTTTAGCGATTGTTACACCATCATTTGTAATTAATGGAGAACCGAATTTTTTTTCAAGTACAACGTTACGACCTTTTGGCCCTAATGTTACTTTTACTGCATTTGCTAATTTATCAACACCTTGAAGCATTAACGTGCGAGCTTCTTCAGAGAATTTAATATCTTTTGCCATTTTGCTTACCTCCAAATTTTTATTCTATTCAAAATCAAAAGTAGCATGGAGCGCCGAAGAAACCTATGTAAAAGGCGCTCTTTATTTCTTAAGATTAACTTTAACTTTCAACTAATTAACCAATAACTGCTAATACATCACTTTCGCGAAGAATTAAATATTCTTTGCCTTCGTATTTCACTTCTGTGCCTGAGTATTTAGAGAAAATAATACGATCTCCCTCTCTTACATCAAGCTCGACACGTGAGCCGTTATCTAGTACACGACCAGTTCCCACAGCAACAACCTTACCTTCTTGTGGTTTTTCCTTTGCTGAATCTGGAAGTACAAGTCCTGATGCTGTTTTTTCTTCCACCTCAACTAGTTCGATAATGATACGATCACCTAATGGTCTTAACAAGTGAAACAACCTCCTACAAATTTTAGTTTGTATATCTTATTAGCACTCTCTTCTTACGAGTGCTAACACAATTATTATAATAATGAATTATTTTTAAGTTTGCAAGTATGAAGCGTTAAAAAATTTTGTTTTCTTTCCATATTCCTCTACAATAGGATATAGAGGTTGTACTTTCTTAAATGAGCAACCCGCCTGTTAGTTTAACTTTATATTATATGTTTTAAACAAGAGATTTAGAAAGAGGGATATAAACTATTGAGTACTTCTACAAAAATCCAAACCCAAAAAACAGCCTTTTTCGTTTTATTAACCTACATATTGTTTCAATTATCTGGGTTTCTATTATTAATTCCACCTATTAAGGGATTCTTCCTTCAATTTTTTGTGGAAAATGAACAACAATCTGGCGTTGCCTTAGCTGGTTGGTGGTCTACAGTAACTGCTGCAATTGCATTCTTAGTTTGTATATTCTTAATAAGTAAAAATAAGAACTTCTGGAACGTATTTAAAGGAGAAAAAGCATCGATTCCTGTTTCCATCGGATGGGGAATTATCGGGTTTTTCCTTGTTTATCTTGGTCAAACGATTGGTGCAACGATTGAATTGGCCCTTGGCATTGATTACGGCAGTGAAAATACCGAAACGATTATGCTTGTTACAGAAATTGCGCCAGTTATGATACTTGCGACGGTGTTATTTGGCCCAATATTAGAAGAATTAGTATTTCGTCGAGTAGTCTTTGGTTCATTAATTCAAACCCAAAATTTCTGGGTAGCTGGTATCGTTAGTTCGATTATTTTTGCGGCCATTCATTTAGATTTTACGCATATTATTTTATATACCATTAGCGGTTTCATTTTCGCCTTCCTTTACTATAAAACGAGACGTCTACTTACATCAATTATTGCCCATATGATGTTAAACGGCTTTGTTACGTTAGTTCAATTAAATGCGGATAAACTTCAACAATTCATGGATCAAATTCCAAAATAAAATTAAAAGCCTATTTTCAAAAGTAATGTGTACCCTTTGTAAAGGACATTTTAAAAAAAGCTAGGCAACTTGAAATAGATGATGTCTGTATTGTGCAGGCGTCATCTTTTTTAAATTCCATTGACCACGATAATTGTTGTAATAGATCATATAACTCTTTATTTCTCGTTTTACATCCTCTAATAATTCGCATGATTTAATATTTGTTTCATCTTTTAAATGACCGAAGAAAGATTCTTGTGGCGCATTATCCCAACAGTTTCCACGACGAGACATGGACTAACCTAATCCCATTTTCTTCACAAGCTTTTGGAATTGAGGGTTCGTATAGTGGAAGCCCTGATCGGAATGGATGAATGCACCTTCAGATAGTTTTACCCGATTCTTTTTCAATTTCTTTAAGGTATTAAGGGCAATATCTAGCGTTAATTTATTAGATACTTCATAAGCTAAAATCTCATTCGTTTCGGCGTCCTTAATCGTTGATAGATAGGCGCGTTTTCCTTTTCCGTAACTCAAATATGTAATGTCTGTTAGTAATACTTTTCCAGCGATTCCTTGCTTAAATTGGCGGTTTAAAAGGTTCGGTAATGTTCTGTGTTCTTTCGTCGCTTTCGCCATTCGTCGATAAGGATTCGCCTTTCGAATAGGACAAATGATTTGAAACTTCTTCATAATTCGTCGGATTCGCTTTAAGTTATATGTAATTTTAAATTGGTCTTCTAACGTCATTTTAATTTGGCGAGCACCTTTAGAACGACCACGGAAGTGAAATGCTTTTAATATAACTTCTTTTACCTTTTCATCCTCTTGATGACGTGCTTGTCTTCTGTTCGCTGCTTCTTCTGAAAAATAACGATAATATCCTGAACGTGAAACCCCAGCTAGTACGCACAGATGTTGTACCATTCGCTTTAATTTATATTTTTTAATGACTGTGTAAATCAGCTGAAATTTTTGTTCAGCCGTGAGTTTTACTTCTTCTTTCTCAACATCCTTTCTGCTAAATCGATCTTTTTTAGCAGTTCATTTTCTGCTTTTAGAAGAGCGTTCTGGGCTTCCAATCTAGCGTATTTCTCTTCTAAACTTAATTCACGTTCCAGTGGACGTCCCGAATGATATTTACGAGAATCTTCGAGCCCAGATGCACCGTTCGTTTGATAAGCTATTTTCCATCTTTTTAACGATGAGTGTACACGCTCCATTCCAACCGCCTCCATATCAAACCCTGCATCTTCAAAGATTCTCTTTGGACCTTTTCCAGCTTCATATTCTTTAATGGCTAGTGCTTTAAATTCATCTGTATATGTAATTCCTTTTTCACTCACTGACTTTACATAAGGATTTTTCTTAAGTAATTTTTGTTCATAAGTAGTAAATAATTTCTTCGACATAAGTTCTGCTCCATCTAATTGTTTTTTTCATTATAAATAAAAAAATACCCCATAAGAGAGACTTTTTTTTAAGTGTCTATCTTATAGGGTACATTTTAAAGTTCTTGTCTTTCGAAAATAGGCTTTTATTATTGATGATTTGACATTTCTTCAATTTGACGTCGTTGTTCTGCTAACAATTGTTCTACTTGCATTTTTTGAGCAGCCTCTTTTTCTTCCTGTATCCGTTTTTCCTCAGCTACTTGATATTTCTTATAGCCAATTCGGGCAATGACAATACTCACTTCATATAAAACGAAAAGCGGAATAGAAATCATTATATAAGAAATTATATCTGGCGGGGCTACTAATACCGCAATGACAAATAAAACAAAATACGAATACTTACGGAATTTAACCATAAGTTGTGGATTTAATATCCCTAATCTTGCTAAAAATAACATGACAACTGGTAGTTCGAATATTAAACCAAAAGGTACAACCAGTTTAAATAAAAAGGAGAAATATTCGTTAATACCTATCGTTTGTTGAATTTCAAGGTCATTCGATAAAGTCATCATAAAGTGCAAAACATTTGGGAATAAAATAAAATACCCAAAAGCTAGTCCTCCGATGAACAGTAAAAATGCATAGGGAATATATTTTAATGTCGCTTTTCGTTCCATCTCATGCAACCCTGGTGTAATAAAAGCCCAAAGTTGATAAAGAATAACTGGCGATGTAATGATAATTGCTACAATAAACGTTACTTCTAAATAAACTGTAAGGGGATCCCCTACTTTAAAAGCATTTAAAGTTAATTCCTGTGCTTCTTCACTAATCTGTATAAAACGAATGATGGGCTTTGCAAAATAAAAGCTGACAATTAAAGCTAGAACAAAGAAAACTGCGCAAATAAAAAGTCGCTTCCTCAATTCCTCTATATGTTCAATAACAGTGAGTTCTTTTGGATTCATATTAAAAGACATCCTTAACTTACTTGTTTTCTTTATCTACATTTTGTTGCTCGATGACATTAACGTTCTTTTTATTCATATCTTCGTCATCTTCTACTAACCCTTTTGCTCCCTTTTTGAACTCGCGAAGGGTTGTCCCTACCGCTCTACCTAATTCAGGTAATTTTTTCGGTCCAAAAATTAATAGGGCTACAATACAAATAATAACAACGGCAAATGGTGAAATTGCATTTAAATGCACAACCACTGTAGCCACCTCCTCTAATATATGTACATTTTAACGCATCTTGTCGCAATTTGCTAATACATAATGTAAACACTTTGTGTCAGTCACTATTGCGGATTAAGTAAATTAATGCCTCTAGTTCGACTGACAAATCGATATTCATTAACTTCATACTATCCGGTACATTTAAACGGACAGGTGTAAAGTTTAAAATCCCTTTTGCATCAATAGCAGCTAATCGATCAGCCATCATTTGTGCTGAGCGGGAAGATACCGTTAAAATAGCTAATTCTGCGTTATATTCATGGTACATTTCTTCTAAACGATCTGGATGGTAAAGGGGAATCCCATTTACTTCTGTTCCCTCATAAGGTGCTTTTGTATCAAACGCAACGACAATTCTTGTATTGTGGTTTTTTTGAAAATTGTATTTTAAAAAGGCATTTCCTAGGTTCCCCACACCTATTAAGGCAACGTTCGCCCCTTCATCTTGATCAAGGGTCTGTCTAAAGAACTCTAGTAAATAGAGAACATCATATCCGTATCCTTTTTTCCCAAGCGCTCCAAAATAAGAAAAATCACGACGAATCGTAGCTGAATCAATTTTCATTGCTTCACTTAATTCCTGTGATGAGATTCTTCTTTTCCCTTCATTGGCAAAGTTTTGTAAAAAACGATAATAAAGAGGAAGTCTTTTTGTCGTTGCTTGTGGAATTTTCATTTCTTGCTTCACCCATTATCCCCCAATCTTTTCTCGGGGAACTTTTCATTTCCTCGAGTGTCAAAATTTCATCCCTTATAATGATTACGAAATCGAAATCGATTTCATATTACTAAACATGTACAAATAAGTAAAGCATCCACATTGCGAAGGAATTCTTCATCAATTACACTTAAGATAGAACTGAGGTGTAAAAATGATCGTCTTACAAGTAAATCAATTATATAAATCTTTTGTGACAGATGAAATATTAAGCGGCGTTAAATTAGAAATTCAACATAGAGATCGGGTAGCTTTAGTCGGGCGTAACGGAGCAGGAAAATCGA
The DNA here is from genome assembly GCF_038077515.1 of Ureibacillus sp. FSL E2-3493. Lineage (NCBI taxonomy): Bacteria > Bacillati > Bacillota > Bacilli > Caryophanales > Caryophanaceae > Ureibacillus > Ureibacillus sp. FSL E2-3493. The sequence continues at coordinate 3,219,407 of NZ_JBBOPK010000001.1, forward strand.
CATTACTCAAAATCATCGCTGGGCAAATGTCCTATGATTCCGGTGAGATTATTATTCCAAAGGATGTGAAAATCGGTTATTTGGAGCAACATACTGGGCTCGAATCGAAACTATCCATTTGGGATGAAATGATGACGATTTTCGACTCTTTTCGTAACCAAGAAAAACATTTACGTTCCCTTGAACAAAGAATGGCTGACCCAGCTGTTTATGGCAATGAGGAAGTGTATGCCCGCGTTATGGCAGAGTACGACCAACTTCAGCATGATTTCAAAGAAGCGGGTGGTTATCAATATGAAGCGGATACCCGTTCTGTTTTACATGGCATGCAATTTTATCCCGAAGATTATGATAAACCTATCTCCTCCCTATCAGGTGGACAGAGAACCCGCTTAGCGTTAGCAAAGCTTCTTTTAAGTAAACCTGATTTATTAATTTTGGACGAGCCGACAAACCATCTTGATATTGAAACTTTAAGCTGGTTAGAAAATTACTTAAAGGGGTATGAAGGAGCGATTTTAATCGTATCCCATGACCGTTACTTTTTAGACCAAGTTGTCTCCATTGTTTATGAAGTATCAAGAACCCATGTAACAAAATATGTTGGAAACTATAGTGCTTATCTAGCTGAAAAAGCAAAAAACTATGAACGTGATATGAAATTGTACGAGCGACAACAGGATGAAAAGGCAAAATTAGAAGCATTTATTCAAAAAAATATCGCCCGCGCTTCTACAACGAAAATGGCCCAAAGCCGAAGAAAAGTGCTGGAACGTACCGAATGGATGGATGCTCCGGATGGTGATGAACGTTCTGCTAATTTCGGTTTTACAATTGAACGCCAAAGCGGAAATGATGTACTTTCCATTGATGATTTAATGATTGGCTATGATGGAAAAACGATTTCGAAAAATATTCATATGCGAATTTTCCGGGAAGATCGCATCGCCCTTGTCGGTCCAAATGGAGTTGGAAAATCCACTTTACTAAAAACAATCGTAAAGGATTTACCGATTCTTTCCGGAGATATTCGATATGGTGCAAACGTTCAAATTGGTTACTATGACCAGGAACAAGCAAAATTAAAGAGCAATAAGACTGTTCTTCAGGAGCTTTGGGATGAATGGCCACTTATGAATGAAAAAGATATCCGTACGATATTAGGAAGATTTTTATTTAGTGGTGATGATGTAACAAAAACGGTAAATTCCCTTTCCGGAGGTGAAAAAGCCCGACTTGCTCTAGCTAAGCTCATGATGCAAAAGGCTAATTTACTCGTTCTAGACGAACCGACAAACCATTTAGATTTAGATAGTAAAGAAGTGTTGGAAAACGCCTTAATCGATTATCCAGGAACATTACTTTTCGTTTCCCATGATCGTTATTTTATTAACCGAATCGCATCGAAGGTCGTTGAATTATCTGGAACCGGTTCCTTTGAATATTTAGGTGATTACGATTATTATCTGGAGAAAAAGCAGGAACTACAAGAATTAGCTGAAATGAAAGCTCAAGTTGCAGCTGCCAAAGGGGTTGAATCCCCTTCCCAATCCAAATCCTCTACTTCCCAAATTGATAAAGAAGCAAAAAAACGGGAGCGTCAAATTCGACGGACAGTGGAAGACATTGAAAAGAAGATGGCTACTTTAGATGAACAAATTAACACTATTGAAGAAAAACTATGTGACCCGGAAATTTTTAAAGATCACGAACAAGTTTTGAAATATCAATCGGAGTTAGATTCAGTAAAACAACAACACGATGAATTGGAAGTACAGTGGCTTGAGCTTAATGAAGAGCTAGAAAACATTATTTCATAAACTATACCATGTGCTTATGCACATGGTATTTTTATTATTCATAAATAATTTACATATATCTTGGTCAATAGACAAATTTCGATAAAAAATTTCCACAAATTTATTCACATGAAAGGATTAGTAATATCAACATATCAACACACTTTTCCACATTATCCACAGTTTTATAAAAAAATATCCACATTCTTTTGTGAAAAAATCCATACTATATATAGGTTTACCACAAGTTATACACAAGTTATCCCCAGTTTGTGCATAAGTACGAATGTTCGCCTTGACAATTTCATCATAATATTGTTCGCCTGTGGATAAGATTTCAGAAAAATTATACAAAAAATGAAAAAATCAATAAGTGAAAGGAAATTACACAAAAAATAGCGGTTTACGACACCGTAACTCTATTCCGTATATTTTTCGGCAATATTAAAAAGTCACAAATGTTGATAACTCCACAACATTTGTGACTTCATTATTATATCCAACTCTTTAATTCTTTACCGGGAATACCATTCATGGATAAATCTCCACGAACTCCCGCATCATACATATAGGTTGCAGCAGCTCCAATCATTGCTGCATTGTCCGTACAAAATTTTAATGGTGGTACTGTAAACGGAATCTGTTCTTTTTCAAAGGCTTGTTCTAAACTTGTTCTTAAGCCTTTATTGGCTGATACACCACCAGCAGCAATGACTTGTTTAACGTTAAATTCCTTTGCCGCACGAACCGTTTTTGCAGTTAGAACTTCTACAACACTATCTTGGAAACCTTTTGCGACTTGTTCAGGGATAATTTCTTCTCCACGCTGATCCATATTATGCTTATAGTTAATAACGGCCGATTTTAAACCACTAAAGCTAAAGTCATATGTATCGTCTAGCCAAGCTCGTGGGAACTCTACTCCTTCATTTGCTTCATGGGCAAGTCGGTCAATATGGGGACCTCCTGGATAAGGCATATTTAATACCCGCGCTACTTTATCGTAGGCTTCACCAGCTGCATCATCTCGAGTTTCCCCTATCACTTCAAAACTTCCATGCTCTTTCATAAATACTAATTCTGTATGTCCCCCAGATACGACAAGGGCTAGTAAAGGGAACTGCATCGGTTGCACTAATGCATTCGCATAAATATGACCTGCAATATGATGCACTGGAATAATCGGTAGATTATGAGCGAAAGCAAATGCCTTTGCCGCATTAATTCCGATTAATAAAGCCCCTACCAATCCTGGTCCTTCTGTTACTGCTATAGCCGTTAAATCCGATGGTCGCATGTTCGCTTTTTCCAATGTTTCTTCAATTACAATTGTTATTTGTTCTACATGATGACGAGAAGCGATTTCTGGAACAACACCGCCAAAACGTTTCTGACTTTCTATTTGAGAACTAACTACGTTTGAAATAATTTCATGACCATTTCGAATAATGGCAGCAGCCGTTTCATCGCAACTCGTCTCTATTGCTAAAATAATTCGATCACTCATTTAAATTCACCCACATTACAAGAGCATCCTCTTGATTATCTGTATAATAACCTTTTCGTATTCCACCATCTTGGAACCCAAGCTTTCGATAAAGGTTTTGTGCCACGTTATTTGAAACCCGTACTTCTAAGCTCATAACATCTACACCGTGTTCCTTCGCAATTCGCATTGCCTCTCTCATTAATCCTTCTCCAATTCCTTGTCCTCTCGCAGCATCAATAACTGCAACATTTGTAATTTGAGCAGAATCAATAACAAGCCACATACCGCAAAAGCCGACAATATTGCCATGTTCGTTTTCCGCGACAATATAATAAGCAAATTGATTTTCTCTCATTTCATAATGAAATGAATCTAGCGTCCACGGAGTAGGAAAGGAAGCAAGCTCAATCCCATGTACCGCTTCTACATCCTCTGGGGTCATTCTCCGATAAAGTATCATTTATTATTGCCCCTTTTTTTGATCCTGAATCCAATTCGCTTCAGCTTGCGCCAATCGATGATACTGAGGAACAAAATGATGAACTTCCTCTATACTTGGTAATGGCTTTGTTTCAGCTATCGCTATTAACTTGGAGGCACGGGGTAATGCGATGGTCGATGGTGCAAATATTGCATGCTCACCTAATTTTTCTATCATTTTATCTTTAAAAATCTCTACGTCTGCTCCAATGAATAATACAAGTTTGTTTAATGAATGTAATTGGCTTAATAAATCATCAATTGATACGTGACGTTCTTCCATTACCGTTTCCAATTCCCATCCCTGATAAACACCTGCATAGACATTTTGTCTTCTCGCATCAAATAATGAACAAATGATACCATTAAACAATTCACCGTTTGCTGCTAACGTTTTTAAACTTGATACCCCTACTAATGGCTTTTTTAACGTCCAAGCAAGGGTTTTGGCAATTGTTACGCCGATACGAATGCCTGTATAGGAACCCGGTCCTTCTGAAACTGCAATTGCATCGATATCAGCGGGTTTTAGTTTCGCTTTACTGAATAGTTCCTGTATCGCTGGCATAGCCGTCACCGAATGGGTTAACTTTACATTTTCGACGATTTCAACTAATACTTGTCCATCTTTTACTATTGCTATAGAAAGCGGTGAATTTGATGTTTCTATTCCTAACCAAATCATTTAAATAACTCCTTACATAACCGTTCGTAACGCTTTCCGATTGGTTTTAGTACAAATTTTCGTTTATTGTCATCGATGCGATAAATTTCAATAGCAAGTCTTTCATCAGGTAAATACTCTTCTATTAAATGGGCCCACTCTACTACTGTTACCGCATCACCATAGAAAATTTCATCCCATCCAAGATCTTCGTTACTATCCGCAAGACGATAAACATCTAGATGGTTAAAGGGAAGCCTTCCTTCATACTGCTTCATTATTGTAAAAGTCGGGCTATTTACCGTCCTTGAAATTCCTAATCCTTTTGCAAGGGCTTGCGTAAAAGTTGTTTTACCAGCACCTAAATCCCCTTCAAGGGTTATCGTATCTTGTGGTTCCAATAATTCTGCTAGTTGATGAGCTAATTTTTGAGTTTCCTCTAAGGAGATAACTTCTTTTTCTACAATCATTTTTAACGTATCCTCTCACAATCACATTACCATAAGTTTACCTAAACAGCGTTAAATGTTCAAAGTGTATACCTTCTAATTACAAAATAAAGCACATCTTTCTATCCAATCTATTTATTATTGAGAAAACGGTTCTATTTAAGATGTGCTTTATTTCTTTTTATCGAGATGAATAACCACGTTTTTGAATAATTTTTTTCTGCTCTAACTTTCCATCCTGAAAGTGAATTTCATAAGATTGAGTTAGTAATAGTTCATCATCCCAAATATACACGTCTTCGGATATTTTTTCACCTCTACCCTTTGCTACTCTTACAACATCCGAATAAGACATTCCATCTTCTAATTGTGTAAACTCATCTTCATTCATATACCTTTGCCAACTATAAGAATTTTCATCTTCTATATCATGATATTGATTTACTTCAAAATACCATTTAGCAAATAATACAGCAATCGCCGTAATTAGGATAAATAAAAGGGCTAATAAATTTCTTCTATAACGTTTTTTATTCATAAAATCACCTCGAAAATGACATCACTACTACTATATTTATGTGACCCTGCCAACATGTGACTTTACTTTAAAGTTGAATAATTTGTTATAGACAAAAAATTTTATGAACAGTCTTTTAAACCTAATATTGAAATGTTTATTGAAAGAAAAATGCTTATTAAACGAACAGTAAAATCTTCACTTCTTGCCAAAATCAACTTTGAATGGGAACCATTTGATAAGAAGAACAGTCTATAGTCTTGAGGAAGTCTGTATGTTTAAGGTAAATAGGGTACGTAATTCCACCAAAGAGACAAATACTCTCAATACGTCCTTAGAAGCGGGGCTTTCTTCAGTCAAATAGAAAATCGAGGCCATATAACTTTTAAGAGCTAATTGAAACGTATATAAGGAAATGTAACTCACCTTATACATAATCGGAATAGAAAGTTTGCCATTCACTATGAAACAAAAAAACTAGTTACTAAATAGAATTAAATATCCAAAATCAACTTATGTAACATGTTTCATAACTTTTTTTAATGATTTGGAAGATTACGATCATGGTAGTTCAATTATTCAGCTTTAATCGTTTAGATCCTTAAGTGGAACAAGTACTCCATCTATCTTAGGCAAAACTCTTCCTCAAAAAATAGGAGGAATTTTTTATGAAAAAATCATTAGTTTTATCTACCGTACTAATTGGATCACTTATTGGAGGGAATTCTGTTTTTGCAGCTACAACCCATACTGTAAAGAGTGGAGATACTTTATCTGAAATCGCTCTAGAAAATTCTATTACCGTAAACGAACTTAAATCATTAAACAATTTAAGTTCTAGTCTAATTTTCCCTGGTCAAATTCTTAAATTATCTGATGAAACTTCAAACTCAAAATCAAACACAACAACTAGTTCAACAACTTACATTGTACAAAAGGGAGATTCTCTTTCTAAAATTGCTGCAGCTTATGAGGTGACTGTTAACGATTTACTAAAATGGAACCCGTCTATTAAAAATGCATCATTCATTTCCATTGGACAGAAACTTGTAGTTAATGAAAGTAAAGGAGTAGCTTCTACTATTAATTCTAGTACTACAACAAGCACTAATTCTACTTATATAGTGAAGCAAGGGGATTCCCTTTCTAAAATTGCTGCAAATCAAGGAATTAGTCTTAGTAAACTATTAAGTTATAATCCACAAATCAGTAATCCATCTTATATTTATGTTGGTCAAAAAATTAATTTAGCAAGTTCATCTTCATCTACTTCCAATACGGTTAAAGAGGATATCACAGCTTCTGTCAGTGGTAATGAAATCGTGACTTATGCTAAAAAATTCCTTGGGGCTTCCTATTTATATGGAGCTAGTGTGAATCGAACGGATGCTTTTGACTGTTCTTCATTCACTTATCGAGTTTTCAAAGATGCAGGAAACATTACTTTACCAAGAACATCTAGTGCTCAAGCAACAGTTGGAAAAAGTGTAGCTATTTCTTCTGTACAACCTGGGGATTTAGTTTTCTTTGATACAGATTTTAATGGTGCAATTAACCACGTTGGAATTTATGTTGGTAACGGCCAAATGATTAGTGCTGCGACATCAAGCGGTGTATCCTATGGAAATATAACTTCCGGCTACTGGAAAGAACGTATCGTTAAAGCTACTAGAGTTCTTTAATATATCTATAAAGAAGTCGATTTTAAATCGGCTTCTTTTTTAATACGACTCTCCTGCTTTTGTATGTTGGGAGCTTTTTTGGGTATTAAAAAAGACCACTGAATCTCAGTGGTCTCTATTTGCCTAGCAACGTCCTACTCTCACAGGGGCACCCCTCAACTACCATCGACGCTTTCTGTGAAGCGCGATGACACGTCGGAAAACTGCGTCATCTGCGTCAGTCCGATGCTCATGTACCAAGTACACTGCGCTTCGGGCCTCCTTGATTCCTTGTTTTCCTCGGTCCTCCCGCTTCTCGAGTTTTTCCTTCTGCATTTTTGATCATTCTTAAACGCGCCGATTAAAGCCTTCGGCTTTTGTTTGTTGGGGGCTTTTTGGATATAAAAAAAGAGGCTGGGACATAACTAGCTTCAAATAGTGAGAAAGGTGAATTTGAGGAAACTCAAATTCACCTTTCTCTATTTTTGTATGTAAATTCTTTTTTTCTTTAGTTAATGGCCGTGAATTTTCTTAAATTCACAGCCATTAATGCGAGGCCCATTTCGTTTTCTACCTTCGATTTTCCTCGTACAGAAAATCGAGTGAAACGCAAATTAGCCTTCAAGAATCCAAAAACTGGTTCCACATCGATTTTGCGTCTTCGATAAATGGCACTTGTTTTCTCTTCTGAAAGCTTTGCTCTTACATATTCTTTTTGCTGTTCCCATTTTTCATTTACCATTAATTTTCGATTGTTGCCTTCTTTAGCTTTGGTACACGATGAACGGAATGGGCATCCCGAACAGTCTTCACACTCGTAAATTTTGAGCTTCCGTTGGAAGCCTGTGTGGTCATTACGGACAGAATAATATTGAAATTCAAGACGTTTTTGATTAGGACATGTATATGTATCGGTTTCTTCATCATACGTCCAGTTATCGGGATTAAATATGTTTTGTTTATACTTTTTCTTTTGTTCTTTCAAATACATACTATACGTAATAAGTGCTTCTCGTTTTCTATTCGAAAGGATATCATGAAAGTTTTGTTCACTACCGTAACCTGCATCTGCAACAATGTGTTTTGGTAACTCAAAATAATGCTGCTCAATCTCATCTAGAAATGGAATTAACGTACGTGTATCTGTTGGATTTGTATATATACTATAAGCAAGCGTATATTGACCTTCCGTTGCGATTTGTACATTATATCCAGCTTTTAATTGTCCGTTTTGCATATAATCATCTTTCATTCGCATAAACGTCGCATCTGAATCTGTCTTAGAATAGCTATTGCGTGTACCAAAGATTTCAAAGTCTCTTTCGTATTTTTGTTTACGTAGGACAAAATCAATCAACTGCTTGCGTAATTGTTTCGGGTATTTACGTTTATTTCTTAAGGCTTTTCGTTCTAGAACATCTGATGATGTTTCAATTTGTTTATCATATTCAGTTACGACATCGTCCACTTTTTGAACTAATTGAGCGAGTTCTTCCAATGATAACTGTTTATCGCTTTCACGTTGAATTTCAGGTATGATTTCACTCTCTAGTAGCTCATTGTATAGCTGGTTTGACTTTTCAATTAAATTTTGGTGATATTTTTCAATGGTTTTCTTCCAAACAAACGTAAATTTATTCGCATTTGCTTCAATTTTTGTACCATCGATAAAAATCGCTTCTTGATCAATAAGCTTTTCTTCAATCAATTGGCAACGGAATTGAACGAAACATTGACGAATTAAATCTTTCACTTCTGGTTGAATACGGAATCGGTTGATTGTACGGTAGCTTGGTTCATATCCTTGGGCTAGCCACATCATTCGGATACTGTCTTTTAATAGGGCTTCAATTTTCCGTCCTGAGAAGATAGATTGTGTATAGGCACATAAGATAATTTTAAGCATCATACGTGGATGATAGGCAGGACACCCCTCATTTCGTAGAAATGGTTCGAACGCTTCATGAGGGATACTTTCAACTAGATGATGGATATGGAAAGCAATATCATTATTTTGTAATTTTACTTCTAAATCTAAAGGCAAAACGAGTTGATTCATGTTATAATCTTTAAACATAAGGATCCTTCTTTCTGTATAATTTTGTTGTGGTGACTTAATTTTATCAGAAGTGGTCCTTATTTTTTATTTAAAATAATCAAAGCCGGTGAAATTTTACTTATCGTAAAATTTCACCGGCTTTTCATTTCAGAGGTGGGTTTTGTCCCAGCCTCTTTTATGTCGAATTTGTAGATAAAAAAGAGTGTATTTTTATATAGCATTGAACCAATTTCCAATTTTTGATATGGTTGATTTTGTAAAGGGAATATATTCCATTTACGAAGCCTCGTAACCTCCTAGACCCTACTTAATATACCGCTAAGTAAGACACCTCATTCTTTAATTAAATTCGCTAAAGAAAGGAAGATATCAATGAAAAAATTATTTACCTCTATTTTAACAGTAGTCTTATTATTTAGTATGGTTGGAAGTGTTTTTGCAGAAAGCAAGAAGGTTAATTATGAATACTCAACAGCATTGGTAAAAGCTGTCCAATTAGATGAAAAATTCGTCGGAGCTGTTGGAGTGGATGGAGAATTTCTTTTTTTAGATCAGCAGAAAGCAATTGAAAATGGTATTTCAACCGATAAAATAAAAGAAGCAAAAGAAAAAATTAAAGACTATAATAAAATTACCAAAGATGCTCTGGAAATTACACCCTTATTAACTTTCGTTGGAAATCAAATTCAATTCGATGAAATAGAAGCGGAGGAAAAGGGAGTTTCAAAGGAACTCATAAACGCAACAAAAAGTGATATAGAAAAGATTAATAAAGCATCAGAAGGTATCTTTAGTATCGCTGCTTGTGACGGATCAAATAAGTATGTAGATCGTTGGTATGGTTATGATACGTACTTCGATAGTTGTAATGCTAATAAACTTATAGGTTATCTGACAATTGGAGCAGGGATTACTACAATTGCTGCTGCAATAACTGCGTTTATAGCACCTCCAGTGGGGCTTGCTGTCGGCATTGCTGCTGGCTTAATTGGTATAGGCGCGGGTGCGTTGACAGTTGCTAATGCAAACGGATGTGGAATTTTAATAAGATGGTCTTTTGATAAACCAATCTGGACAGGTTCACAATGTTAATAATTAGAAATTAAAGGAGAGAAAAAAGGTGTCTGTTTTCTTAATAGCAAAAATACTTGGCGGTATTGCATTTGTGTTGATTCTAATCAAAACTTTATTCTTTAATACAGAGAAGAAAAAAGAAGATAAGTATCTAATTTACACACTTCTTCTAATTATCATTTCTGTTAACATTTCAATCTGGGTTATTGCAGCAACTAATTCCTAAAATAAAAAGAAAGGTGGATCCGGTTTAAGGGAGTCCACCTCAATTAAAAAATCACATATCCAATTGGATATGTGATTTAATTTATTAATATAATATATACTTAAATTCAAAATCATAGTCTTCATAATTACTTATTTTTGATAAGTAGTTTTCAATTTCTGATTGAAAACATTTATAACGTTGATTCCAGAATCCATTTTCATCTGTTCCCCAAACAAATAATGTTCCAAACACTTCTCCACTTTCTTCACGATAATTAATTGAAGACAATCTATTATTATCACTTAATATTTCTAACACTTCATCTCTAAAATCCCAACCACTCAATAAGTTACCTTTACTCTGTAAGTCGTTTAATAAATTATAAATTTTATGAACAAATATCTTACTTACTTCTAGCTCTTCAAATATTATTGTTTTGGATGCTAATCGAAATACTAGTTCGTCGTAACTTGATAATAATTTTATTCGATCAATTCTATAAATCTTATCGAAAATGACTATTTCTTGAGGTGTGTCAATTATAAAATCTACATCAACATTACTTATGCATTCACCGGTAATATCTGACCCACCACTTAACTTATTAGCAATCACATCAACAATTTGTATTTGTTTCATTTCCTTTTTATTCATAGTATTTCTCCTTTTTGATATATTAATAGTTTCCAAACATTAATCAAGTAATTAAAAGCAGCGACTCTGAATTCAACTACCTCATAAAATATTTTTTTAACTGTTTTCCTATCCAATAACCCATATGAACAGGTACGGCATTTCCTATTTGTCTATATGCATCATTGTCTGTCCCTTCAAATTCAAACCAATCTGGAAAACCTTGAAGCCTAGCATATTCAATACGTGAATAAGGTCTAATTGATTTTCCATCATTAATTAATCGAGTAGAACGATCTTTGGCATAGTGTGCTACACATGTAGGAGCTATCCCATCCAAATCTGTTATAATTGGCTTATCCCGATAATTACCTTCTAAACGTTTTTTAACATAATTAGGAGTGTATACTTCAGTACCCACATCAATAATGTCACGCATTTTTATCGGATTACACTCAGGGTATTCTAAGTTATCAAAAGGTTTTTTTGTTCCAATTACTATTAATCTTTTTCTCTCTTGAGGTAGCCACATATTAGCATTTACTGGACATTCAACCCGTACATAGTAGTTAGGAAGTCTTGTCATACATTCCATAACAACTTGAAATTTTTTCATACCAGGAACATTTTCTATTACATATGCTTCAGGTTGAGCTAAAGCAATATGTCTAAAAAAGTGAAGAAATAAATCATCACCAGTTCGTGTACCATGAATATCAGCGATATTACTATATTTAGTACATGGAAATGTACCAATATAAATATCAGCATCTTGTTGATCTAATACAGTTATTTTAGTTATATCAACTTCACTAACTTTATGAGTAAAGTTTTTTCTTAGCGTTGCACAAGCTTTTCGGTCAATTTCAAAAGATTCTACAATCTCAATACCAGCCATAGTCATCGCTAGATCTATGCCACCCGCCCCGCTAAAGTAGCTTTTCGCAGTAATCATCTTATCCACCGCCCATATTTATCTTAAACATTTTGATTGAGGTGTTCCCATAAATTAAAGGCAAATCTTCTAGCTGTACCTAAACACAGCAGAACATCGCCTTAGTAAATTCTTATTCAACATTCTCTTTGATAGCAGTCAACATGGATGAATCCTAATTTCCCGCTATTATCATAATCAAACCAACCACCTTTAGTTGTTTGATCGTCCGTTGATATTCGCTCATCACATACCGAACAGCACCATGAGTCTGCGGACGTAATTGATAACCCTTCCACGCACCAACCTGTTTTTATGCTAGTTTTAGCCATGTATTTTCCCTTTTCAGTACATACATTTTAATAACTACAAACAACAAAATCTTTCACATTCGTTTGTGTTGGAACAAGAATTAATTTTTCGTTAGATTACTAATCTCTTCCTCCATTTTTAAAATGATTTCTTCTTGTGAAGAATACGGAAACGAAAAACCTGGTCTATTTTTTCTATTAATGGCTAAGTAAACTCCTTTTGGCCTACCTTCTTTACCTTGGATACTATGGTAAATAGTGCTTTCTTGAAAACTAACATCAAAAGATAGAGATTCATTTACGGTAATCAGTAAATGGTAACTCTTTATATATTCACGTATCTTTACACAATATCCATTTTTATTTGCCCATTTATTTACCTTCGTTAATTTACTCATTACTGTTGTGTATGGCAAAATAAAAATGCAGAGCTTTGCAAAGGAAAAATGCAGAGTCCTTCACTAATTTTGTGCAAAAAAAATAGACTTGCCAGTCACCCCAAGTCCCCGCTACATTAATTGTGTCGAAGCAATTTTGTAGTGGAGGTTAAGAAAGGATGCTAGCAATGTCTGATATTAATTGTATCAAAAAGTTAAGAAATGAAAAAGGTCTTTCAATCTCTGAGATTCAAAGAACTATGAAAATAAATTGGAGAACCGCTAAGAAGTATGCGGATGAAGATCAAATACCGCAGGAAAAATTATTTAAAAAGAAAGGAATGATGTATGAAGAGAAATGGGGAGAGATTGTATCAGATTGGCTATTTGAGGATTCAAAATTAAAGAAAAAGTCCAGAAGGACAAAGAAGCAAATGTTTGAGGAATTAAAGGATTTAGGGTTTCAGGGATCTTATCGAACGGTTTGTTACTTTATCTCTGAATGGAAAAATACACATCAAGAGGAAAAGGACAACGGTTATGAAAGATTAGAACACCCTCCGGGTGAAGCACAAGTGGATTTCGGAGTTATGGAGGCAGTTCAAGATGGAGAAATTGTCGATATTCATGCTTTAGTGATGTCATTTCCGAATAGTAATGCAGGTTATTCAGTGCCTTTACCTTCTGAAAATCAAGAATGCTTTCTATACGGCCTTAACATTCTATTTAAACAAGTTGGAGGAGTACCAAAAAGGATAAGGATAGATAACTTAACTCCAGCAGTCAAAAAAACTAGAACAAAAATTGAAGAAGCCCAACTAACCGATGAATTTATACAATTTCAAAACTATTACGGCTTCGACGTTCAGGTATGTAATCCTCGCAGTGGGCATGAGAAGGGAAATGTAGAGAATAAGGTAGGGTATGTACGTTATAATTTCTTTACTTCGGCACCAATCATGGAAAGTTATGAAAGTTTGACAGATCAATTATTTCATAGATTGGAAGCTGATCGTAATAGAATCCATTACTCTAAAAACGTACGGATAGAAGATTTATGGCAAGAAGAAAAGAAATATCTACTCGCATTGCCTGAAAAGCCATACCCTGTGTTTAAAGAGGAATTTGTTAAAGTTAATAAATACAATGAAATAAAAGTTGATCAGTCGTTAATTCATGTACCAAAGGGTGCCAATTATAATCAGTTACAAATGATACTCACATGGGATCAATTAAAAATTGTTTCACCTAACGGTGAAATATTATTGGATGACTATCGCCCATATATGAAAAAACGTAAAGCTTTACCATGGCTATCCATCATTAAGACATGGATTCAAAAACCGCGAGTAGTGGAATATTCCCGCTACACTAAGTATCTACCAGGAAGAGTTAAGGAGTTTTTGTTAGTTGATAACTTGATTATTCGTCGAAAAAGATTAAATGGCTTAGCAAATTTATTAGTTACTCATGATATGAAGGGTATTAATGAAAATTTTTATGAATTAATTGCGGAGGAAAAGTTGCCTGGTGAAAATGATCCATATGAGGTAGATTGGATTAAATATGATTCATTAGCCCCTATAGAGGAGGTCGCCAATGAAACAAAATATTAGAGAAATCTGCAAAACTTTAAGACTAGCTTATGTTGCGGATGTATATGAAAAAATTAGTTTTGAAAATCCAGAGCAATTCCTGTATGGGGTACTTGATGAAGAATTAAAATTAAGAGAAAATGCCAAAATTAATCGGTTAATGAAAAAAGCTAAATTCTTAGATAAAAAAAGCCTACATACTTACGAGTGGACCGAACAGATTCGGTTCCCTCCCCATTTAACTAAAGAGGAATTGTGTAGTTTAAAATTTATTGAAAACCGACAAAATATAGTTTTAGTTGGTTCACCAGGAACAGGTAAGACTCATTTAGCTACAGGATTAGGTAGAAAAGCTTGTGAACGAGGGTACGAGGTCCGCTTTTATCGAATTGCACACTTGGTTGAGGAATTAGAACAAGCATTGCATAATCACCGTTTATCAGTATTTAGAAAGCGCATGGAGAAGGTAGATTTAGTTATTTTAGATGAAATGGGTTATTTACCATTTAGTAAAGAAGGAGCTGAATTATTATTTCAAATCATTTCGGAGTTTTACGAGCAAAAAAGCGTGATTATTACATCCAACTTGGAATTTAGTCAATGGAACAAAATATTTACAGACTCTCGATTAACAGCAGCGTTAGTGGACAGACTAATTCATCACGCTCATATTATTTCATTTCATGGTGAGAGTTATAGACTGTCCCACGCACTGTCAAAAAGAAACTAATTGGGTGGCAAACTTCTGCATTTTTAATTGCATTTTTCTGCACTTTTCTATTGCAAAATACAATAGAAATAAAAAAAAGATTAGAAGCCTTTTACCGAAAGGTAGAAAAAGCAAATATTCCGGCATTTTTAAAGGCCATTCAAACGCTAAAAAATTGGCAAGTTGAAATTTTAAATAGTTTAAGTTTTGGATATTCAAATGGTTTTTTAGAAGGAATTAATAATAAATCAAAAGTTTTGAAGCGTAATGCTTATGGTTTTAGAAGCTATGAACACTTTAAAGCGAAAATTTTATTAAATAATTTATCTAAGAAAATTGGGATTCATTTAGGATAATCGGGGTGCCGTGTAATATCACTTCACCCCAACATTTGACATAGAACCTTTAAAATAATCAAAGCCGGTGAAATTTTACTTATCGTAAAATTTCACCGGCTTTTCATTTCAGAGGTGGGTTTTGTCCCAGCCTCTTTAATTGCCTAGCAACGTCCTACTCTCACAGGGGCACCCCTCAACTACCATCGACGCTTTCTGCGAAGCGCGATGACACATCGGAAAACTGCGTCATCTGCGTCAGTCCGATGCTCATGTACCAAGTACACTGCGCTTCGGGCTTCCTTGATTCCTTGTTTTCCTCGGTCCTCCCGCTTCTCGAGTTTTTTTCTGTACCTTTGTTTGTTTTTAAACGCGCCGACCAAGCCTTCGGCTTTTGTATGTTGGGGGCTGACTTTTTGGATATAAAAAAGACCACTGAATTTCAGTGGTCTTTAATTGCCTAGCAACGTCCTACTCTCACAGGGGCACCCCTCAACTACCATCGACGCTTTCTGCGAAGCGCGATGACACGTCGGAAAACTGCGTCATCTGCGTCAGTCCGATGCTCATGTACCAAGTACACTGCGCTTCGGGCTTCCTTGATTCCTTGTTTTCCTCGGTCCTCCCGCTTCTCGAGTTTTTCCTTCTGCATTTTTGATCGTTCTTAAACGCGCCGATTAAAGACTTCGGCTTTTGTATGTTGGGGGCTGACTTTTTGGATATAAAAAAAAGACCACTGAATCTCAGTGGTCTTTAATTGCCTAGCAACGTCCTACTCTCACAGGGGCACCCCTCAACTACCATCGACGCTTTCTGCGAAGCGCGATGACACATCGGAAAACTGCGTCATCTGCGTCAGTCCGATGCTCATGTACCAAGTACACTGCGCTTCGGGCCTCCTTGATTCCTTGTTTTCCTCGGTCCTCCCACTTCTCGAGTTTTTCTTCTGTACTTTTGTTTGTTCTTAAACGCGCCGACCAAGCCTTCGGCTTTTGTATGTTGGGGGCTTTTTGGGTTTTTTGGGTATAAAAAAAGACCACTGAATCTCAGTGGTCTCTATTTGCCTAGCAACGTCCTACTCTCACAGGGGGCACCCCTCAACTACCATCGACGCTTTCTGCGAAGCGCGATGACACATCGGAAAACTGCGTCATCTGCGTCAGTCCGATGCTCATGTACCAAGTACACTGCGCTTCGGGCTTCCTTGATTCCTTGTTTTCCTCGGTCCTCCCGCTTCTCGAGTTTTTCCTTCTGCATTTTTGATCATTCTTAAACGCGCCGATTAAAGCCTTCGGCTTTTGTTTGTTGGGGGCTTTTTGGATATAAAAAAAAACCACTGAATTTCAGTGGTCTTTAATTGCCTAGCAACGTCCTACTCTCACAGGGGGAAGCCCCCAACTACCATCGGCGCTAAAGAGCTTAACTTCCGTGTTCGGTATGGGAACGGGTGTGACCTCTTTGCCATCATCACTAGACTATTTAGTTGAGAGCTTGTTCTCTCAAAACTGGATAAAGACATTGAATGCATTCAAGATTTGGTTAAGTCCTCGATCGATTAGTATTCGTCAGCTCCATGTGTCACCACACTTCCACCTCGAACCTATCTACCTCATCGTCTTTGAGGGATCTTACTTACTTGCGTAATGGGAAATCTCATCTTGAGGGGGGCTTCATGCTTAGATGCTTTCAGCACTTATCCCGTCCACACATAGCTACCCAGCGATGCCTTTGGCAAGACAACTGGTACACCAGCGGTGTGTCCATCCCGGTCCTCTCGTACTAAGGACAGCTCCTCTCAAATTTCCTACGCCCACGACGGATAGGGACCGAACTGTCTCACGACGTTCTGAACCCAGCTCGCGTACCGCTTTAATGGGCGAACAGCCCAACCCTTGGGACCGACTACAGCCCCAGGATGCGATGAGCCGACATCGAGGTGCCAAACCTCCCCGTCGATGTGGACTCTTGGGGGAGATAAGCCTGTTATCCCCGGGGTAGCTTTTATCCGTTGAGCGATGGCCCTTCCATGCGGAACCACCGGATCACTAAGCCCGTCTTTCGACCCTGCTCGACTTGTAGGTCTCGCAGTCAAGCTCCCTTGTGCCTTTACACTCTACGAATGATTTCCAACCATTCTGAGGGAACCTTTGGGCGCCTCCGTTACCTTTTAGGAGGCGACCGCCCCAGTCAAACTGTCCACCTGACACTGTCTCCTACCCCGCTAAGGGGTATGGGTTAGAATTTCAACACAACCAGGGTAGTATCCCACCGACGCCTCCCTCGAAGCTGGCGCTCCGAGTTCTCTGGCTCCTACCTATCCTGTACAAGTTGTGCCAAAATTCAATATCAGGCTACAGTAAAGCTCCACGGGGTCTTTCCGTCCTGTCGCGGGTAACCTGCATCTTCACAGGTACTATAATTTCACCGAGTCTCTCGTTGAGACAGTGCCCAGATCGTTACGCCTTTCGTGCGGGTCGGAACTTACCCGACAAGGAATTTCGCTACCTTAGGACCGTTATAGTTACGGCCGCCGTTTACTGGGGCTTCAATTCAGAGCTTCGCTAATGCTAACCCCTCCTCTTAACCTTCCAGCACCGGGCAGGCGTCAGCCCCTATACGTCACCTTACGGTTTTGCAGAGACCTGTGTTTTTGCTAAACAGTCGCCTGGGCCTATTCACTGCGGCTCTCTCACGAGAGCACCCCTTCTCCCGAAGTTACGGGGTCATTTTGCCGAGTTCCTTAACGAGAGTTCTCTCGCACACCTTAGGATTCTCTCCTCGACTACCTGTGTCGGTTTGCGGTACGGGCACCTCCCGCCTCGCTAGAGGCTTTTCTTGGCAGCGTGAAATCAGGTACTTCGCTCAATAGAGCTCCCCATCACAACTCAACGTTATAGGAAGCGGATTTGCCTACTTCCACGCCTTATTGCTTGGGCGCGCATATCCAACAGCGCGCTTACCTTATCCTACTGCGTCCCCCCATTACTCAAACGGCGGGGAGGTGGTACAGGAATATCAACCTGTTGTCCATCGTCTACGCCTATCGGCCTCGACTTAGGTCCCGACTAACCCTGAGCGGACGAGCCTTCCTCAGGAAACCTTAGTCATACGGTGGATGGGATTCTCACCCATCTTTCGCTACTCATACCGGCATTCTCACTTCTAAGCGCTCCACCAGTCCTTCCGGTCTGACTTCAACGCCCTTAGAACGCTCTCCTACCACGGACATCAAAGATGTCCATCCACAGCTTCGGTGAATCGTTTAGCCCCGATACATTTTCGGCGCAGCGTCACTCGACCAGTGAGCTATTACGCACTCTTTAAATGATGGCTGCTTCTAAGCCAACATCCTGGTTGTCTAAGCAACGCCACATCCTTTTCCACTTAACGATTACTTTGGGACCTTAGCTGGTGGTCTGGGCTGTTTCCCTTTTGACTACGGATCTTATCACTCGCAGTCTGACTCCCGTGTATAAATATCTGGCATTCGGAGTTTGTCTGAATTCGGTAACCCGAGATGGGCCCCTAGTCCAAACAGTGCTCTACCTCCAGTATTCTTAATCACGAGGCTAGCCCTAAAGCTATTTCGGAGAGAACCAGCTATCTCCAAGTTCGATTGGAATTTCTCCGCTACCCACACCTCATCCCCGCACTTTTCAACGTGCGTGGGTTCGGGCCTCCAGTGAGTGTTACCTCACCTTCACCCTGGACATGGGTAGATCACCTGGTTTCGGGTCTACGACCACGTACTTAATACCGCCCTATTCAGACTCGCTTTCGCTACGGCTCCATCTTCTCGACTTAACCTTGCACGTAATCGTAACTCGCCGGTTCATTCTACAAAAGGCACGCTATCACCCATTAACGGGCTCTAACTACTTGTAGGCACACGGTTTCAGGTTCTATTTCACTCCCCTCCCGGGGTGCTTTTCACCTTTCCCTCACGGTACTGGTTCACTATCGGTCACTAGGGAGTATTTAGCCTTGGGAGATGGTCCTCCCGGATTCCGACGGAATTTCACGTGTTCCGCCGTACTCAGGATACACTCAAGAGAGAATGAACTTTCGACTACGGGGCTTTTACCCTCTGTGGCAGACCTTTCCAGGTCGCTTCGCCTAATTCATTCTTTTGTAACTCCATATAGAGTGTCCTACAACCCCAAGAGGCAAGCCTCTTGGTTTGGGCTATTCCCGTTTCGCTCGCCGCTACTCAGGGAATCGAATATTTTCTTTCTCTTCCTCCAGGTACTTAGATGTTTCAGTTCCCTGGGTATGCCATCATGACGCTATGTATTCACGTCAAGATACTGTTCCATTACGAACAGTGGGTTCCCCCATTCGGAAATCTCCGGATCAAAGCTTACTTACAGCTCCCCGAAGCATATCGGTGTTAGTGCCGTCCTTCATCGGCTCCTAGTGCCAAGGCATCCACCGTGCGCCCTTCATAACTTAACCTAAAAAAAGTTAGTTACTGCTCTTCTTGATTCAAGAAAAGACTTAAGAACTTTACGATAAATTACTTGAATTTTGTTGCTTTCAATGTCGTTTTATCCAGTTTTCAAAGAACAAGTTTTGAAGATTACTCTGAACCTTCAAAACTGAACACAAAACGTTAATGTTGATTGACCCAAGGTCAATCATTCCGTTATATATCCTTAGAAAGGAGGTGATCCAGCCGCACCTTCCGATACGGCTACCTTGTTACGACTTCACCCCAATCATCTGTCCCACCTTCGGCGGCTGGCTCCAAAAGGTTACCTCACCGACTTCGGGTGTTACAAACTCTCGTGGTGTGACGGGCGGTGTGTACAAGGCCCGGGAACGTATTCACCGCGGCATGCTGATCCGCGATTACTAGCGATTCCGGCTTCATGTAGGCGAGTTGCAGCCTACAATCCGAACTGAGAACGGTTTTATCGGATTAGCTCCCCCTCGCGGGTTGGCAACCGTTTGTACCGTCCATTGTAGCACGTGTGTAGCCCAGGTCATAAGGGGCATGATGATTTGACGTCATCCCCACCTTCCTCCGGTTTGTCACCGGCAGTCTCCTTAGAGTGCCCAACTAAATGATGGCAACTAAGAACAAGGGTTGCGCTCGTTGCGGGACTTAACCCAACATCTCACGACACGAGCTGACGACAACCATGCACCACCTGTCACCACTGTCCCCGAAGGGAAAACTATGTCTCCATAGCGGTCAATGGGATGTCAAGACCTGGTAAGGTTCTTCGCGTTGCTTCGAATTAAACCACATGCTCCACCGCTTGTGCGGGCCCCCGTCAATTCCTTTGAGTTTCAGTCTTGCGACCGTACTCCCCAGGCGGAGTGCTTAATGCGTTAGCTGCAGCACTAAGGGGCGGAAACCCCCTAACACTTAGCACTCATCGTTTACGGCGTGGACTACCAGGGTATCTAATCCTGTTTGCTCCCCACGCTTTCGCGCCTCAGCGTCAGTTACAGACCAGAAAGTCGCCTTCGCCACTGGTGTTCCTCCAAATCTCTACGCATTTCACCGCTACACTTGGAATTCCACTTTCCTCTTCTGCACTCAAGTCCTCCAGTTTCCAATGACCCTCCACGGTTGAGCCGTGGGCTTTCACATCAGACTTAAAGGACCGCCTGCGCGCGCTTTACGCCCAATAATTCCGGACAACGCTTGCCACCTACGTATTACCGCGGCTGCTGGCACGTAGTTAGCCGTGGCTTTCTAATAAGGTACCGTCAAGGTACAGCCAGTTACTACTGTACTTGTTCTTCCCTTACAACAGAGTTTTACGATCCGAAAACCTTCTTCACTCACGCGGCGTTGCTCCATCAGGCTTTCGCCCATTGTGGAAGATTCCCTACTGCTGCCTCCCGTAGGAGTCTGGGCCGTGTCTCAGTCCCAGTGTGGCCGATCACCCTCTCAGGTCGGCTACGCATCGTCGCCTTGGTGAGCCGTTACCTCACCAACTAGCTAATGCGCCGCGGGCCCATCCTATAGCGATAGCTAGATGCCATCTTTCAACATCTCATCAGGAGATAAAATGTATTATTCGGTATTAGCCCCGGTTTCCCGGAGTTATCCCCAACTATAGGGCAGGTTGCCCACGTGTTACTCACCCGTCCGCCGCTAACGTCAAAGGAGCAAGCTCCTTATCTGTTCGCTCGACTTGCATGTATTAGGCACGCCGCCAGCGTTCGTCCTGAGCCAGGATCAAACTCTCCATAAAAGAAAATTTGATAAAGCTCTAAATTTACACTGGCATCATAATGATGTCCAAAATTTTGTTTCAACTGTTAAGTTAAAACTGTATTTCATTAACGTTTTGTTGTTCAGTTTTCAAGGTTCAAATATGGAGCGGGTGATGAGAATCGAACTCACGACATCAGCTTGGAAGGCTGAGGTTTTACCATTAAACTACACCCGCATATGATATATACAAATTATGGCGCGCCCGGCAGGAGTCGAACCCACAACCTTCTGATCCGTAGTCAGACGCTCTATCCAATTGAGCTACGGGCGCGTATGAATGTATTGCAACTTGGTGCGGCCGAGAGGACTTGAACCTCCACGGGGTTGCCCCCACTAGGCCCTCAACCTAGCGCGTCTGCCATTCCGCCACGACCGCGTTCAATGAAGACACTATTAATTATACACCAATAAATACATTTGTCAAATAAAACTGGTGAGCCATGAAGGACTTGAACCTTCGACCCTCTGATTAAAAGTCAGATGCTCTACCACTGAGCTAATGGCTCTTTAAAAATGGCTGGGGTACCAGGATTCGAACCTGGGCATGACGGAATCAAAATCCGTTGCCTTACCGCTTGGCTATACCCCAATGGCGGTCCCGACCGGGATCGAACCGGCGATCTCCTGCGTGACAGGCAGGCATGTTAACCGCTACACCACGGGACCAACATCATTTTTCGTTTCTTCTTTTATATAAGTGGTGACCCGTACGGGATTCGAACCCGTGTTACCGCCGTGAAAGGGCGGTGTCTTAACCACTTGACCAACGGGCCATGGCTCCGAAGGTAGGACTCGAACCTACGACCGATCGGTTAACAGCCGATTGCTCTACCACTGAGCTACTTCGGAATATTTGCGACTCATCTTGTCGACTTTTATTATTATAGAGAGAGTTATAAAGAAAGTCAACACTTTAAATAAACTTTTTTTATTTTTTTATTTAAAAGTCTTTAAATCCTTATTTCTCAAGGGGTTGTAAGCTATCAATTAAACAACAGCTATTATAGAATGTACACTTTTATAAAAAAACATACAATCATTTATTTAACTTTTTTCAAATTCAATTGTGGGTATTAGACTTTTCAACCGTCATTAAGTGACCTCGACATTTTCCACACCGATATTTGTTTACATCCATTCTTCTTTTTCTTTCATACCGTTGTTTACATTGAACACATTCATAAATATAAAGCTTTGTACTACGTCCCTTCTTATTTTCTTCTATAGTAGAACAAAAACGGGGTGCCCCTACCTTTTTTAACAATGTTCTAAAATCTGTGTCGCGGTGTTTATAACCCATTCCTCTTATATGAAGATGATAATGACATAGTTCATGAAGAATAATTCCCCTTAACTCTTCCATCCCAAATTTTTCGTACGATTTTTTATTAAATTCTATATTATGACTTCTTAATAAGTAACGACCACCAGTTGTACGCAGCCTACTATTGAAATATGCTTTATGTAAAAAAGGTTGATTAAAATATTCCATTGATAATTTTTCTACTAATAATTGTAGTTGCTGATCCGTCATCGTTATCCCCCCGTGTACAAATGTACCATATCCATTCAAATCGCTGCAAAATATGAAAAAACTCTGATTAATAAACAAACTATTAATCAGAGTTATTGTATTATTGGTTTATTTGGTTTTCAGGTGGAATCATCGTTAAAGATATACGACCCTTTTCAACTTCGACTTTATCAACCCAAACCGTGACGATATCTCCTAATGAAATAACTTCTAAAGGATGCTTTATACGACGCTTTTGAAGTTTGGAAATATGAACTAAACCATCTTGTTTTACACCGATATCAACAAATGCTCCAAAATCAACTACATTTCGTACAGTCCCTTGTAGTTCCATTCCTACTTTTAAATCTTCCATTTTTAGTACGTCCGTTTTCAGTAACGGTTGTGGGAAGGCATCCCGTGGATCTCGAGTAGGTTTCATTAATGTATCTACAATATCTTTTATCGTTACTTCCCCAACATCAAGCTCACTACTTAATGTTGTTAAATCAATATTACCAAGAGATTCCTCACACTGTTTAGTACCGACATCCTTTTTCGATAACCCTACAATTGCTAAAATATCCTCCGCTAACTTATAACTTTCCGGATGAATACCAGTTGCATCAAGAGGGTTTTTTGCTTCTGGGATACGTAAGAAACCGATAGCTTGTTCATAAGTTTTTGCCCCTAAACGAGGAATTTTCTTTAATTGGGTACGTGATGTGAATTTGCCACTTTCACTTCTTACATTCACAATATTTTCTGCAACGGTCTTTGATAAACCAGATACATATTGTAAAAGAGAAGCAGATGCCGTATTTACATCGACCCCTACTTGGTTAACTGCCGTTTCTACAATAAACGTTAAAGATTCTGCAAGTTTCTTTTGAGAAACATCATGTTGATATTGCCCAACCCCAACAGCTTTTGGTTCGATTTTTACAAGTTCGGATAAAGGATCTTGCAATCTGCGTGCAATGGAAACAGCACTTCTTTGTTCAACTTGTAAGTCCGGAAACTCATTTCTCGCAACTTCTGATGCAGAATAAACGGACGCCCCTGCCTCATTAACAATAACGTAAGCAACTTCCCGTTCAACTTCCTTTAATACATCAGCTATGAATTGCTCTGTTTCCCGAGAAGCTGTCCCATTTCCAATGGCAATGATAGAAATTGGATACTTTTCTAAAATAGCTTTAACTACTGATTTAGACTTTTCCACATCCGGCTTAGGTGGGTGTGGGTATATAGCAGTTACCTCCAACATTTTCCCTGTTTCATCAACTACTGCTAATTTACAACCCGTTCGATAAGCCGGGTCTACACCTAAAACCATTTTACCGCGCATCGGTGGTTGTAATAAAAGACTTTTCAGGTTTTCAGAAAAAATATGAATCGCTTGCGCTTCTGCCTTTTCTGTTAAATCATTTCGTAATTCCCGTTCAATAGAAGGCTGAATTAATCGTTTATATCCATCTTCAATGGCCTCTTTTACATGAGGAATAGATGGGGATGAGGAATTTACAGGCAACCATTCCTTTTCCATTAATTGAATAACTCGATCCAATGGAACTTGAATCGTTACTTTTAAAATGTCTGCTTTTTCTCCGCGATTAATTGCTAATGTTCTATGGGGCACAATATGTTTTACTGGTTCCTCATACTCATAATACATTTCAAATACTTTCTTTTCATCTTTGTCCGCATCTTTAACAGAAGTAACGATTCGTCCCTCTCTCCAAGAAAGTTTTCGTAATTGATCCCGTATAGCTGCATCATCAGCAAAACGTTCAGCTAAAATATCTTTCGCTCCTATAATGGCCTCTTCTGCTGAAGTAACACCTTTTTCCTCATTAAGAAATGATAAGGCTAAAATTTCAACGTTTTCTTTTGAAAATTTCATCAGTTCCTCTGCTAAAGGTTCCAATCCTTTTTCTTTAGCAATCGTTGCTTTCGTACGACGTTTTTGTTTATATGGTCTATATAAATCTTCCACCCGTTGTAGAACGGTCGCTGCCTGAATCGACGCTTGCAGTTCTTCAGTTAATTTTCCTTGTTCATCGATTAAACGGATTACTTCTTCTTTTCTTTGTTCTAATTGTTGTATGTAATGATATCGATCTTCAATCGATTTAATTTGAACTTCATCTAGTGAACCCGTCGCCTCTTTACGATAGCGGGCAATAAATGGCACGGTATTACCATCTTCTAATAATTTTATAACTGCTTCTGCTTGGTGGGGCTTCACATTTGTTTCAGTTGCGATTATTTGTAACATTTTCTTTTCTTCCATCATTTCACAGCCTTTCTAGTTTACATAAGATAATATTAACATTTACTTACTACTTACTTCTATTGTTCATCATTACATTCCATTTTAAATAAAAAAGTCTACTCTTTAACAAACTATTTGAAAGAGTAGACTTGCCTTATTTTTCTACTAATTTTACCGATTTTAAAAATACTAACTACCATTTCCAACTGTAATAGCTTCCTGTAATTTTTTAATCGCCTTCCGCTGTATTCGTGAAACATGCATTTGGGAAATCCCTAACATCTCACCGGTTTCTTTTTGACTCAGTTCTTCAAAATAAGTTAACTTTAATATTTCCTTTTCTCGATTATCCAAAACTTCCATAGCTTCTCCAACTACAATTCGTTGATTTGCTCTTTCAAAACCTTCGTCCTCTTTACCAATTATATCTTGTAGGGTCACTGCGCTCCCATCAGAATCCGCCTCTATTGAATAATCCATAGAAAGTGCTTGGTAACTACTACTCATCTCCATCGCTTCTAAGATGTCTTCTTCTTCGACCTCTAGATATGTAGCAATTTCTTCAATAGAGGGAGACTTTTGCAATTTTGATGTTAAATGCTCTACTGCTACTTTTATTTTTGGCCCTAATTCCTTAATACGCCGAGGAACATGGACATCCCAAGTTTTGTCCCGTAAATAGCGTTTAATCTCACCAACAATAGTTGGAACAGCAAATGCCTCAAAACTTCTACCAAAGAATCTATCGAAACGTTGTATTGCTCCCAATAGGCCAAGCATACCTACTTGAACAATATCTTCATAATTCGGTTTACCATAAGCATATTTTTTTGCTATAGATTCTACAAAGTTTTTATAATGAATCACTAAATTATTTAAAGAAGCGTTATCTTTTGAAAGCTGATATTGCTCAATCCACCTTAAAATTTTATCGTTGGATGTTTGATAATGTGGTGATTGTTTCGTCATCATCTTTCACCTGCTCTCTCGTGACATATTTTGTCATGAAAACAGTGACTCCACCTTCGTTATTATTTACTCTCACCTCATCCATTAAAGTTTCCATTAAATAAAGGCCTAGTCCACCTTCACGTAATAATTCGACATTTTCATCTTCTTGGTAAGGTCCTATTTGGGATTTAATTTCTTCAAAATTAAAACTGTTTCCGTAATCAGATACCATCACTTCTATTTTATGATCATATAATGCATTACCTATAACAATTTCGCCATCGTCATAAGAGTCATAAGCATGTTGAACTACATTTGTAACAGCTTCGCTAACAGCTATTTTCAAGTCTTCTATTTGGTCATAGGAAAAGCCTACACGAGAAGCTAAACCAGATACCGTTAACCGAATCACACCAACGTATTGTGGCTTTGCAGGAACTCTGATTTCAATGTAGTCAAATGCTCGCATGGCTTATCCCACCTTCTTCAATATCCATCAATTCACTAAGCCCTGTAATTTCGAATAATCTTGTTAGTCGTGACGATAAGTTTACTAGTTTTAAGTTTGCATTTTCCTTTGTTGCTCGTTTGTAAAATGCGACAAATACACCAAGCCCTGTACTATCTATATAACTTACCTTTGATAAATCTAATTCAACTGATATTTCGGTAGAAAGGTGAATTTTTTCTAGTTCTTCTCTAAGAGTTGGTGCAGTGAAAGTATCGATTTCTCCTTCAATAAAACCTATAAGTAGATTCCCTTCTTTCCGAAATTGTATATTCACATCCATTGAGGACACCTCCAGTTTCCCTTATTTTTCTTTTCCCTATTAAAAAGCTTTTAAACTTATCTTTTTAATTCATTTTTTAATAATGACAATCGTAAAATCATCTTCTAGTTCGTAATTATGTAAAACTTGTAGCTTTTTATAAATGTTTTCACACATCTCCTGGGCATTTAAATGTCTGCAGGATAAAGCTAGTTCCTTTATATATTGTCTGGGATCAAAATTTTCTTGCTTTCGAAAATCCGTTACTCCATCAGTCATTAGAATGATAAAATCATTTTCATTTAATTTAATATCATGCTGAGAATATTTTACTTCAGGTAAAATTCCTAATAGCAGCTCCTTAGATTCTAAATCGTAATACACTTTCTCTCTTGAATCATAATAAAGAGGCGGTTCATGCCCTGCTGAACTCCATGTAAAAATATCCGTTTCTAAGTCGTATCGGCTATAACACATCGATACAAACATACTGTCATCTACACTTTTTTCAATTAATTGGTTTAACGCTTCAAGAACATAGGATGGATTACTATTTGCATATTCCAATGTATCCAAACCATATTTGACCATCGACATACAAAGGGCCGCAGGAACTCCTTTTCCTACTACATCCGTAACAGCGATACTTAAGTATCTTTTATGGTCATGCATAAAATGCACATAATCCCCATTCATTTTGCGAAGAGGGACAGAAACCATTCCTATATCTAAGTTTTCTGGATTTGGAATCGTCGTTTCCAACAACGTATTTTGGATTCTCGCTGCGACTTCCATTTCGATCCGTAATTCTTCTTGTTTCATTAATAAACTTTGATGTTCCTTTAGTTTCAAACCGAAGTGGACCATTACTTCTATTAAAAAGTCATAGGCATGGATAGTCGACTCCGGGAGATCTTCAATGATTTCTTCCAACGCCTGCTTATGTATACTAATAACCTCTTCTGGACTTACATTTTTTTGAATAAGTCGTTTAATAAAATTTTGACCAGTATATAAATTGCTTTCATTTTGATTGTGAATATAATTTGATAATATTATTTTGTAATCTCTCTTTAGCTGTTCCAATCAATCCACATCCTATCTTAGCCATTTTTCAACTTTAATAGTTGTCCCCTTCCCTACTTCAGATAAAATATGCATGGTGTCTACTAACCTTTTAACAGAAGACAAGCCTCCACCGTAAGAATCACCATCTTCTAGAATCTTTTGTACATCTAATATTCCAGGCCCATGATCTATTGAAGTAATTGAAACCCCTTTCTTATCATCCTTAACTATTCTTTCTATAATAATTTTCCCTACAGGGGCGTATTGAAATATATTTTTAGCTAACTCACCTATTGCGGTAGTTATTCTCGCTTGATCTACTTTATTAAAACCAATTATTTTCGCTTCTTTACGACCTAATTTACGTGCAGTTACAATATCTACCTCTGTTACTATTTCCACCGTTACCTTTTCTGTCATTACTGCACCCCATCTTAGTAGATTTTAGTAATTTTTGTTATAAACCTAATATATATTATCGAGTTACTCAACTTCAAATTTAAATCTATAATTAGCTTAAAATTCCGATAATTCAAGGTAGGAAAGTCTTAATTGCTAAAAATTAATCCGGGTTAAATTTCATAGTCGAACAATTTTCTGCATTATTTAACATTGTCCCCCTTTTTCTAAAAGTCCGGGAAAATATTGAATTTCTAAAAAAAATGACCTAAAAGTAACAATTACTTTTAGGTCATTTCCTTTTTATGTATTAAAATTTCATTAATCCTAGACTTATTTCCAATGCAACATCCACTTTATCCATAAGTTCTTCATCTAGCTGTGTAATCCGATCCGTTAGCCTAGACTTATCTATAGTACGCAATTGTTCAAGCAAAATTACCGAATTACGCTCAAAACCATACTTTTTTGCATCAATTTCGACATGTGTCGGCAATTTTGCTTTTTGAATTTGCGCAGTAATAGCAGCGATGATTACAGTTGGACTAAATCTATTTCCAATGTCGTTCTGAAGGATTAATACTGGCCTAGTACCGCCTTGTTCAGATCCTATTACTGGAGAAAGATCTGCAAAAAACACGTCCCCTCGTTTTACAATCAAAATGTCATCCCCCGCTTACGAGACGCTCTACCATATGTTCCGCTTCATACTCTACATGTAGACATTCGCTACAAATAGACAAATTAATTTGCGACATTTCCACATAGCCTTTCATTAAAGCTTCCCGTATTTGATTTGGTTGCTTGTGCGTCGACAATCTACGAGATGATATATAAACAAAACTTTCATTATCTCGAGATTTTTGCTCAAGAGTTTGATTAAATTCCATTAACATTTCTTGAGGAAATTCTAAAACTTCCTTTAATTCTTCTACTTTTTTCGCGTACAAAACAAGCACCTCCACAAAAACCGTACCATTTCCAAATTCTTTTCTCATTCTATCACCGAATAAGGGAGTTGAAAAGATAGATATAAAAAAAATGTGGCAATCCATGTAGTTTTAACGGTTTTTGATGAAGATTTTGTCGCAATTTACTATTTTTTGTTGTAGATTCTGGGCACTCTCGAGGTAATGATACAAGGAACCTCGTAGTTTATTGTCTCAACTTTTTCTGCCCATTCATCAATTGTTATTTCTTCGTTTTGTTGTTTTCCAATTAAAGTTACTTTTTCACCTATATTATATGCAGCTGGTAATAATATCATACATTGATCCATACAAATTCGACCTATTATTGGTGCACGTGTTCCATTTACCAATACATGTTGACCACTATATTTCCGAATTAAGCCATCAGCATAACCAATTGGGATTGTCCCAATATAAGAAGGTTCAGTAGCCGTAAATGTTGCTCCATATCCAATCGATTGACCCGGTTGAATTAACTTTACTTCAACTAATTCTGTTTCTAATGAGAAAGCCGTTTGTAACGGGAACGGTAATTTCGTTTTTACATAGGCAGAAGGTGCAAGCCCGTACATTGAAATTCCAAATCGTACTGCATCGTATTGAAGTTGTTGATCTTTTATTAACATTGTTGCAGTGTTAGCAGCATGTACAATTCGCGGTTTTACAGGTAAAGAGCTAATAAACTGTTCAAACTTACTTACTTGGTGATTGAAGTAGGTTTCATCCTCTTCATCTGCCGTAGCAAAGTGGGTGAATACACCATCAACAAGTAAATTATCAGAAGAGGAAATTGCCTTATATAAGTTCATCAAGTCTTCTATTGTTGTGACACCTATTCTACCCATGCCTGTGTCGATTTTAATATGTAATTTTAATGGATTAGATAGGGTTAATGCCTTCACTTGATCTACCCAATCAGAAGAAAATACGGTTAAAGTGATGTTTTCCTTTGCAGCAAAAGGAGCAAAAGAAACAGGGGCATAACCTAAAATCAAAATATCAATATTAGGGAAATGCTTGCGGATATGAAGTGCTTCCTCAGGTGTCGCTACAGCTAGCATGGTTGCCCCTGCTTCAATTGCTGTAGCAGCCACCTCTACATCTCCATGTCCGTAAGCATTCGCCTTAACAACTGCCATAATTTGAACACCTTTTTTGAGATGTTCTTTTAAACGTAGAACGTTATGTTTAATTGCTTCTAAATTAATAATTGCTCTAGTTGGACGGAAGTGCTGTATTTTTTGCATTTTTATTTTACCCTCTTCTACGATTTTCAAACTTCAAATTTTTGTCATTTTTAATATATTATATTCTCTCCAACTATCCTGTCCACCTATTTTTTATTTTAGACCGCCTGGCGTTAAAGAACTTGCGACTGCTATCATTTCATCTTTCGTTAAGTTATTCGATGCGATAAAGAATGACATGCCATCGCGTTCCCAACTAATCGAGTTATCTGTAATTGCTCCAATCGTAAATCCTAAATCTGCCGGATCACCTGGTGCATATACAGGTAGAGTTGACGTCTCTTCATAGACAATCGGTTGTTGTACAAGGGTGAATGATTTTTCCCCATCAAAGGTTAAAATAACTCGTTCTACCCCTTCTTCAGCAACCTTTTGCTCGTCAGCCAATGTCGCCCAGTCTAAAGTTGGATAATATGTTTGGAATTCTGTATTTTCTACTTCTGCACTTGCACTAGCAGTTTCTTCCTCATCCTCAGAAAACTTTTCTACTGCGTATTCACTTTCTTTATGTTGCATACCTAGATCAATATTTTTAAATGTAATGACCATTTGTTCTTCTTGAGCTTCGTTTAATACTGAAACGGAAGTTGGAAGCATTGTTTTCTTATCTACTACAATTTTTTGAGTTGGCATAATGCTTTTATGGTTATTTCTTGTAGCTGCAGTAAAGATGTAATTTTTGTCATCTTCTTCCATTTTCACTTTTTCATCTGCTAACAGATCTTCTGCTAATGCTCCGATAAGGTAGGCTTGGCTATTTTGTTTCGGCCATTCACTTTGGAACTTGTACGTTTTTCTTAAAGAAGGTGTAACAACAAAGACACCTTCCTTATTTCGGATAATCATCTGTGTAACATCTTCACCTTGTTGAGTTACTTTTACTCGGTAAAAATCCGGCTCTGTATGCCACACATTTACATCGTAAACTCTTGGTTCAGTACCTGTTTTAATTTCCATTGAGGCATCTAGTTCATATCCTTTTACATCATTCCATTTGTCATTTAGATCCTTTAAAACATCCTCCTGTGAATTTCCACCACAAGCCGCAAGCACTAGCACACTTAACAACATGACAATAAAAGCGATTAATTTGTGTCGCAAAACTCCATCCTTTCTTCTACTTTCAGCTCCGTACGTCAAATATATGAGTGGTTGTCTAATTTTATGCTATCACTTTTGGACAACATCCCAAATTATTATTCTGTTATGTAACTATTGCATTAAGATAATTTGGGCTGCCGCATACTCTTTTGTATGGGTAATACTGACATGTCCACTCACTTTTTTTCCGTCGAAAAATAAAGTTGGTTTCCCTAATTCATCTTTTAACACTTCAATTTGACGAAACTCACATCCTTTTCCAATGCCAGTACCATTCGCTTTTGAATATGCCTCTTTGGCCGCAAACCTCCCCGCTAAAAATTCAACTTTTCTCTGGTCTGATAATTGATGAAATAGTTCCAATTCCCGTTCAGATAATATCCGCTTTTGAAATTTCTCTGAACGTTCCATTGCCTTTTTTATTCTTGGGATTTCTGCTATGTCTAGTCCAATTCCTTTTATCATATGGATATTCTCCTTTTATTATTAATAAAATACAATGTATAATGAAGTTAGAGGTGAATATATGTTTATTCGTAGAGAAAACTTTAGCCAATTTATTAAATTTTATCCTGTTGTAACTACTCTCATTGCGATAAATTTAATTGTATATATTTTAACCGTACTTCCGATTATCGGAGATTATATTTTTTATTCGGGTATGAGTGTGAATTATTTAATTGAAGATGGACAATGGTGGCGAATAATAACTTCCATCTTTATTCATGGCGGATTTATACATCTTTTATTTAATATGTTTTCGTTATTTTTATTTGGCCCAGAACTTGAGAAAATAGCTGGAAAAGCTCGCTTTATTACAATTTATTTGTTAGCTGGTATTTTCGGTAACGTTGTTACATTTGTTTTCCAAGAAGGAATGTATGCTAGTGTAGGAGCTAGCGGTGCAATCTTTGGTATTTTTGGTGCTTTTGCTGCGCTAGTTTACTATACTCGACGTACAATGCCGCAATTAAAGCAAATCATTATGCCCCTCATTATTATAAGTGTGATTATTACGTTTTTATCACCGAATGTAAATAGTGCAAGTCATTTAGGCGGGTTAATTACCGGATTTTTACTAGGTCTATCCTATTTCTCCCCTAAGAATATTATTCGTTGGAGAAAAAATTTATAGAAAAAAGGCAATCTAATTGATTGCCTTTTTTATTGTTATAACTTTTATTTTTCAAACCATTCCATTACTGCTTCCACATCTTCCAATTCTAAATTTCTCGCCCGAGCCGTAGCCCCCATCATTCCGGACATGACCGTTGCTTGAAACGTAGCAATACTGCGTCTTTTTTGAAAATAACTTTGTTTACTTTCCAAAGCTTGAATTCGTTTTTTCTCAACAACAAAGGTTACACGGCTCAACATCCGATAGACAATTGTCAATTGTTGTCCATTCATTGCATATCCTGTTGTTCGATATTGCCATAACCCAATCATAATGGCAGGGATGATGATTAAAACAGACAACAATCCATACGGGTACCAAAAGTAGGTACAAATTGCCACTAGTGGCACGAGCCATAAAAAATCAATTCGATAAAAGAACGGTTTTGCTTTTTTAGGTGGTTTGGTTAATGTCTGTTCCCATTCCAAATGGGGGAATAAATTTTGAAGTGGATGGAATAGGTCCTTTTTCGAAATAAGAGGAAACAATATAACTTTTTGATCTTTATCTCCAAATCCTCCACTTGCACTTTCAACGGCAACCGCTGCAAAACCAAACCATTGTCTTAATGGATTTTCAACTATTTTAATCGCCTGTATTCGATTTAAAGGAATCGTTACTTTTTTCTTCTCCAACAAACCTCTCGTAATGATTAATCGATCATTTTCTTCTACAACCGTAAAATCATAATAGTTAACGAATGTAATTAGAACGGATACAAGCCAAGTTAATAAAAGAGCACCTATAACGGATAATGCTATAATAACAAAACCAAATTTAATAAGGGAAGAAACTTCCTCAAACAATTTTTCATAAGGAATTAAATCTCCTAATTGGGATAACAAAGCGACTATCCCTGCAAGAACCACACCAATACTATTCGAAGTTGTCGCTAGAATAATTAAGTCTTTAGTGTTCATTTTGTGAATTACTTTTGCATTTTGTACGGCCGTCTCTTCTAAAACGGTACTTTCATTTATTTCAAGATGTTCAGTTTCTTGTTTAACCTTACGAGTTATATCTTCAATATCATTGGCAGCCTCTTTTGTAATAGCCGTTAATACGACTTCCGGTTTTCCGTTTGTACTACCGGCAGTTTCAACCATTACTTGGACAAGACCGAAAATGCGATGAAAAATTCCTTCTTTATAGTTAAAACTTTGAATACGATCAAAGGGTATATATCGTTTTTTCTTAATAAAAAGGCCGTATTCCACTCGTAATTCATCTTCTTCAAACCAATAAACAAAGGTCCACCATTTAATTACTCCAGAAAATAAATAAACAATCGAAATCAAACTAAGGATGGCTAAAGGGAATATATTTGACCAAAAGCCTTCCTCAAGCGGATTGAAGGAAAAGTTCAACCCATTGGCAACTATAAGAATGATAAATGGCAAAATTAATTCCTTCAAGCCTTTAACAAAGTTAATAATCGCAGCAACCGGATGGAGTTTATAACGTTTTTCAGACATCATCTTCAGCCACCCTTGCTAAAATAGAAATTCGCCCTCGGAGATCATCTGCTTCTTTTGTAATAAGCATCGGAATGATATGGGTTGTAGCAGCCGTTGAGATTGAAATATTCGCTAAATCATATTTCTTTAATATTGGCCCCTGTACCGTATCGACATGTTGCACCCGTACCATTGGTATCAAAGTTCTTTTGACAACGAATAATCCACTTTGAATCTCAATTTCATGTTCTCGAACTTCATAGCGCCAATGATCCCAACGGATTTTAGGGAAAAGCCAAACCGACGTGATGGCGACAATAATAACAACTGCTACAGCTATGTAATAAATAATCGGTAACCATTCAAATTTATAAGTTAAAAAACTTGCTACAGCAGCTAGAACTGCCATAAAGAGCGTATTAAAAAGACCATATAAACGCCATACGGTTAACCCTTTCTTTGGGATTTGAAACATCAATTGATTTCTCATAAAGCATCCACACCTCATCTCTCTTCCATTTTATACGGATGAACAAGAAAATTGTTTCAATATATAAAAAAAGTGCCCTAAATATTCTAGGACACTTTTACAGAAAAAATTAGTCTTCTCTACGACGTGGTGAACGACGACGTTCTCCACCTTCACGACGACCACCTTCGCGACGTCCATCTTTACGACCACCTTCACGGCGACCACCACTGCGGCCACCACGACCGTAATCACGACGACCACGGGAATCTCCACTACGGCCACCGCGACCTCCAGAAGAAGTTTTACGCATTGGTAAAGGACGTTCTTCCGTAATCGTTACTGGTGTATCATCAGGTTCTTTTGTCATATATTTAATCGCTGCTGCAACTAAATCTACTGCATCATGATCTTCTAATAGTTGATTCGCTAAAATGCGGTAATCACCTAGTTCATTTGCTTGTACAATTTCAATTAAATTTTCCATTGCCACTTGTTGTTGTCCAACTAAAGCTTCTGATTCAGTTGGTGGACGAAGAGGTGTCATACGTTTTTTCGTTGTTTCCTCAACAATACGTAAGTAACCCATTTCCCGTGGTGTTACAAAAGTTACCGCTAAACCAGATTTACCTGCACGACCTGTACGACCGATACGGTGAACGTAACTTTCTGGATCTTGTGGGATATCAAAGTTATAAACATGCGTTACACCAGAAATATCAAGTCCACGAGCAGCAACGTCTGTTGCAACTAAAATGTCAATTTTATTTTCTTTAAATTGACGTAATACAGACATACGTTTTGCTTGGCTTAAGTCACCATGAATTCCTTCTGCTAAATATCCACGGATACTTAACGCTTGTGCTAGTTCGTCAACGCGGCGTTTTGTACGTCCGAATACGATAGCAAGTTCCGGTTGGTGAACATTGATTAAACGAGTTAAAATATCGAATTTTTCGCGTTCTTGCGATTTTACGAAATATTGGTCGATGTTTTCAACTGTCATTTCTTTTGATTTAATTTTTACTTCTTCAGGGTTTTTCATGAAGTTCGTTGCAATTTTACGAATTGCAGGTGGCATTGTAGCCGAGAATAATAATGTTTGGCGTTCTTCAGGAACGTTTTCTAAAATAGCATTAATATCATCAATGAATCCCATATTTAACATTTCATCCGCTTCATCTAATACAAGCGTTTGAACACTGTCTAATTTTAATGTACGACGATTAATATGGTCGATAATACGTCCTGGAGTACCAACGATAATTTGTGGTTTATTTTTTAACGCACGAATTTGGCGTCCAATATCTTGACCACCGTAAACTGATAATAGTTTTACTCGTTTGTCATAACCGATTTTGTAAAGCTCTTCAGATACTTGGATTGCTAATTCGCGAGTAGGAGCGATGATTAATGCTTGAATTGATGGATTTTTTGGGTCAATTCGTTCAATTAGTGGAATACCAAAAGCTGCAGTTTTACCAGTTCCTGTTTGCGCTTGACCGATAATATCTCGGCCTTCCATTGCAAACCTAACTGTTCCTTCTTGGATTGGTGTGGCTTCTTCAAATCCCATACGTTTTAATGAACGTAATGTCGATTCGCTAATATTTAATTCTGAAAAATTTGTCAAACTCTTCAATCTCCTTTTTTCCTTTAAGTTGACAAATGGTTACATTTTCAGATGAAATGTCGGCAAACTAAGGGCCTAAGTTTGGAACGTTTCCGATACTTAATAATTCTCTGCTTGCGTTCAGAGAGCGATTTTATATGAAAAGGAAAGCCCGGTCTTTGCCGAGCGGTTCAATTCTATACTTTTTAGTTCTTTCATTATCAATAGAATAAAACCGTTAAATTCAAAAAAAAGCACTCTTCATCAGAAATTTGTGAAGAGCCTTCGCACAAAATGTATCCATTGCTTCATTTAGTCTATCATGGCTCATCACTGCAATGCAACGATATTGTTCTAGTTGTAATATTCGTAATTTATACTTTTCCTTGTGAAAAATTGATGACTTTAGGAAACCATAAGTCACAATCATCACTATAACAAATGTGATGCTTCCCTTTTGGTGAGAAATAAATTTGTTTTTCCTTTGAAGGAAGTTGATCATATAACAGTTGTGCTGTTGCATAAGGAACTATACCATCTAATCGACCTTGAGCGATAAAGGTAGGTACATCAATTCTATGCATGTATAACTTTACTTCACGAACAATTTTCATAAATTGAAAAGTTGCACTAACAGGTACATTTTTTATTTTGTTCTTATATCGATTAAATAATTCGTTATCTTTTAATTGCCCATACATTGCCTCTCTTGCCATTAATCGTATATCCTTCAACAGCTGACTATGGGCAACATATTTTGCAGCCGCACTTAATAAAACAAGCTTTTTCACTTTATATCTCGTTGCTAAATAAAGGGCAATCATACCGCCCATGGAAAACCCAACAATATAAATTTCATCTACTTTCTTCGCTAGTTGGCGATAGGCAATTTCAGCATCCATTAGCCAATGCTCCGCTTTGTAACCTTTCAATGAGAGACTGTTACCATGTCCCATAAAAGTTGGCTTTTCGATTATCCAATTCGTATTGTTTTCTATATATTTTGCAAGGGGCTCAATTTCGTATGGTCCACCTGAAAAACCATGTAACATTAGAACACCGATTTTCATTCATAGTCCCTCCACATAACTCTACATACATTGACAATACTAAAAAAGATGTCACTAAACCAATAAATGGCTTAATAAACATCTTTTTTAATGTGACTAAAAGGATTTTAAAATCGTCTCTAATTTCATACCACGGGAACCTTTTAATAAAATTAACGATTGATCATCAGCATATTGATTGATATACTGGACAATTTTTTCATAATCATCGTTTGTATACAATAAGTTTGCTTCTGCAAACTTGCCTTTCAGTTGTTCATAAAGCCATTTCATACGTGAGCCAAATAAACAAACTCTAGAAATTTTTGATTCATCAATAACCGATGCGATCTGCTCATGGAACTGCTTTTCATTTTCTCCTAATTCCAGCATATCCCCTAGAACAAGCCATTTATCTTCCCTTATGGAAGTCGTTTGAACGAACTGGATAGCTGCTGTCATAGAAGTTGGTGCAGCATTGTAAGCATCATTAATAAATATTATTCCCTTTTCAGTTGGAACTAATTGCATTCGCATATCTGTCAAAGTAACTTGTGCTAATCCTTGACGAATTTGTTCTTCATGTAGCCCAATCGCTTTTCCTACAAGCATCGCATTTAATGTATTTTTCACTTGATGCTTACCTAGTACTGGAATGAAAAACTCACCGTTTAATTCGCCACGAACTGTAAAACGACTGCCCTTTTCTGTAGTTTCAATGGAAGTGGCAACTAAATCGTTTGAACTTTGGAAGCCAAAGGATTTTGACTGTAGATGAGTCTCTTTATTTACTAAATGTTGCAGCAAAGGCTCATCCCCATCATAAAATAAAATGCCCTCACGATCTAATCCTTGGATAATTTCAAACTTTGCTTGCGCAATTCCTTCACGGGAACCTAAGTCTTGCATATGGGCTTCCCCAATATTCGTAATAATAGCGAAATGAGGTTTTGCCATCTTCGTTAAAAATTCAATTTCGCCAAAACCGCTCATTCCCATTTCTAAAACAGCGATTTCAGTATCTTCATCCAAGTTTAATAAGGTAATTGGTAATCCTAATTGATTATTGAAATTACCAATCGTTTTTTGAACTTTATAAAAAGGTGTTAACATACTTGCTAAAATATCTTTAGAGGAAGTTTTTCCATTTGATCCTGTGACACCGATAAATTTCCCTCTATGTTGGTTTCGATATGCCCGCGCCATTTGTTGTAATGCAAGTTCTGCATCATCCACAAATAAAATTGGTTTATCTTTTGGAGGATTTGGTTCGTCCTTTAACCATAGGGATGCAGCTGCACCCTTTTCAAAGGCTTGCTCGACAAACTTATGTCCATTTACCGATTCACCACGAAAGGGAATAAATAAATCCCCTTGTGAAATGGTGCGTGTGTCGATTGAAACCCCTGTCACTACTGTTTCAACAAAATCTACAGAATCAATTGATAACCAATCAGCAATTTCTTTTATCGTTCTTTTCATCGTTTATCACTCTAATCTCGATTGTATTGTAATTGTTGTTTTTCTGTATAACGTTCAAGTCCTAGCTCAATTAACGTATCGATTAATTGAGGGTAAGGTACACCGGTATGTTGCCATAAAAGCGGATACATACTAACAGGTGTAAAACCAGGCATTGTATTAACTTCATTAATGTATACTTCATCATTTTCTGTAACGAAGAAATCGGCACGTACTAGTCCTGAACAATCTAAAATTTTAAATGCATCAACTGCCATTTTTCTCATCGACACTTCTACAGTTGAAGGTATTTTGGCAGGAATGATTAACTCAGTTGAATCGTCCTTATATTTAGAGTCATAATCATAAAACTCTGTTACCGGTTTTATTTCACCTGGAACTGATACTTTCGGGTCATTATGGCCTAACACACCCATTTCCACTTCTCGGGCCTCAATACCTTGTTCCACAATTACTTTACGGTCATACAGAAGCGCAAATTCAATTGCTTTTACTAATTGTTCTCCATTTGAAGCTTTACTTATCCCTACGCTTGAACCTAAATTAGCAGGTTTAACGAACATAGGCCATGTTAACTCATTTTCACATTTTTCTATGATCGCCTTTTGATTGTCATCCCACTCTTTTCGGATGAAATAAACATATGGTACTTGTTTTAAACCAGCTACACTAAATAATTGCTTCATGACTACTTTATCCATACCAGCAGCAGAAGCTAAAACACCATTACCTACATAAGGGAAATTTAATACTTCTAATAAACCTTGAACCGTTCCGTCTTCCCCATTTGTTCCATGCAATAATGGAAAGATTACATCAAAATCGGCTTTTGCATTTTTATCTAAAATAAATTCTGTAATATCATTGGGCGAATTTACTTCCCTTTTAAATTGTAATTGTTCGATTGATTCAACCGGTTGTGTTAATTGAGGTCCTCTAAGCCATTGTCCATCCAAGGTAATAAAAATCGGATGTACTTCATATTTTCCATAATCTATAGCTTTTGAAACTGCTGTCGCTGTTAATAAAGACACTTCATGCTCAGCAGATTTTCCTCCATATAATAAACCAACGCGCTTTTTCATTTTTTGACCTCCAAATATTGAGTAGTTCTAGTTTACCATGAAATCTTATGAACAAAATAAACAACTTCATTTTATCAATTTTATATTACAGCTCTTTCACAAATAAGTTAAAAAAACTCCCTGTCAAAAAAGGTGCTATGACAGAAAGTTTAAGTGATTTTAATTAGTTCATCGTAGTTTTGTTTTAATATTACGTGCAAATCATCCCACACTTCATCTGGATAATCATAGTCAGAAAGAGTACGAATTTCAATACCGTAGCTGTTATTTGGTTTTTCCATCTTATAAAGGGATAGCAAAGCTCCCTCTTTCACAAAAGGACGATAAGCCTTTAAAACGACGGGATCTAAAGCTGGAATGGCATCTTTTGATTTTCTACGCCAGAAACTTCCATTCACTTCTTTTTCCTTAATTAACTGATTAAATAAATTGGAAACGATAAATTCTGAGTCATTTAAATAACGGAAATAAACTTTCGTTAATTTATCGTTTTCAGATGAATAATACACGTAGCGATTTTGCAATTTCGAAAAGAATGCCGAGTGAATCGGTTCTTTTTTATGACTTATATATAGCAGTTCAGCTTGTTCAGTCGGTGTAAGTTGATTTAGCCCCTTTTCATTCGCAAAGTCAACCCAACATAAATCTATATCACTATCAGCCGATTTTTTTACAAAATCATGTAAATCTTCTAATGGTACAAAATCAAATTGTGTATTCATGTTGAATGAGCTGTCTTCGTAAGAATGTTTTAATAATAATAAATTCGGAATTGGATCGACCGCGTTTACAAACTGCTTTAATGATAAACCACTGTATATTACAAAATGATCGACATCATTCATATGTATAAATAAATGGTGAATAAAGTCTTCAGCAGTCTTTTGTTTTTTTGCCATACGATCACTCTCCCAATAATTCGCTCAATAGCTATTATATGATGTAATCTTTAAATTTGAAACATTTTCATCCCTTTTTCGTCACAACTTTAGATATAATAGGAAGTCCCCTTTTAATCATTTATATGGTAAAGTAAAATAGGCAAATGTTAAAAGGGCTTTATGAATAATCTTAAGATTAATTAGGTGGAAAAAATGGAAAATAATCGAAATTTTGCAGGCCGATTCGATTGGAAGCTTGCTTTTATACTTTTTGGCTTTCTAATTATTAGTTTGTTAGCCATTTCATCTGCTCAAACTACAGGTCAATATGGGGCGACAAACTTCGTAATTAAACAGCTACAATGGTATGTCATTGGAGCATTTATTGTAGCGTTCGTTATGTACTTTGAACCAGATCAATATAAAAAAATGTCTTGGTACTTATATGGATTTGGTATATTTCTTTTGCTCATACTTGTCTTCTTACCCGAAGGCCCTGGTCAATTAGGAGAAAGAATTAACGGAGCAAAGAGTTGGTATCACTTACCAATCGGTAATATTCAACCATCTGAATTTATGAAGACTTTTTATATACTGGCAATGGCGAAGTTAATTAGCCATCACAATGAAAAGTATTCAATGAAAACGATTAAAACGGATTTCATACTTTTAGGAAAAATTGCTATTACTTTATTTATTCCGTTAGCTTTTATTATGACTCAACCTGACTTAGGTTCTGCCCTTGTATTTTTAGCAATAACAGCAGCGTTAATTATTGTTGCAGGGATTTCGTGGAAAATCATACTACCAGTTTTTGTTGCTGGCGTTTCCGTCGGTGGAGCTTTGCTATGGATGGCTCTATATATGCAAGACTTTCTCGAGGATAAATTCGGATTACAACCATATCAATTTGCACGTATTTATTCTTGGTTAGACCCTTATTCTTATTCATCGGATTCTGGTTATCATCTCATCACTTCATTAAATGCTATTGGTTCAGGCGAAATTTTCGGTAAAGGATATATGGACAGGGAAGTTTATGTTGCGGAAAGCCATACCGATTTCATTTTCACCGTCATCGGTGAAGAATGGGGATTCCTTGGCGCAAGTTTTGTTATTTGTTTATATTTCTTATTAATTTATCATTTAACGAAAACAACGTTAACGTTAAAAGACCCTTTCTGCACTTATGTTTGTGCAGGAATTATTGCTATGATTACTTTCCACGTATTCGAAAATATCGGTATGACTATCCAACTTTTACCAATTACAGGTATTCCACTGCCATTCTTAAGTTATGGAGGTAGTTCGTTAATGGGGAACGCCCTCGCCATTGGTTTAGTATTTAGTATGAAATTTCATTACCGAACATACATGTTTGCAGCCAATGATGATGATTAAAAGTTTATAAAACAAAAATTCCCGACTTAAAAAAGTCGGGAATTTTTGTTTTATACTAGATTTAATAATTTTTATACTTGTGGAGATTGAGTTGGTGGTGTTAATACTTTAAGTAATTCAAGACGCGACTTTGTAACTGTTGCAGTAACACCTAATTTAGATAAATTCGATACGATTTTTTTTAAGTCTACTTCCTTTGTCATACTTTTTCCACCTAACCTTCCAATTATATTATCATTAACGTTCTAAACTGTAAAAAAGTTTCAACTACTAAAAGGTTTAACGTCATTATTTAAGTCCATCATAACATGTTTCCTACAAAATATATTTTTCAATTTTGTTACAGCTTGTAAATTGTCAACTGAATTACCTTTAAATTTATATTCCATTTTTGAAACATTTTATTCGTTCGTTAATGTTAATTTAACCAAAAATTCCTTATTTTAAACCAATATGCTAACAAAACTTTTAGTAGATTCTTTAAATAAAAAAATTTTCCTGCATATTTCATAAAAATGGTGCGTATATTACTATGCGCATTGTTTTCTTAATATTATTTTAAAACGTATGTTTAATTTAAGAAAAGATGTGAAAAATGCTTTTATATTTATAATTCAAGTACGATAAATTTTGGGGGATTAAAGTGGCAACTCGAACTTTTATTGAATTACCGCACCAATTAGAATGTTTTCGAGATAAAATTGAATCCTCCGTAAAAAATGCCACAATTATTACTCCTAAACATTCCAATCCTTCATTTACAACAAGTAAATTGGCAGGATACCCCTATATGCCAAAGTCATACCTCCATCCTAAAGATTCTGATGGAGATTATATGTTGTTATTAGCCCAAATTAATTTTTCAGAAATGCCCCCTCAATTTCCATTTCCAAATTTCGGATTGCTGCAAATTTTTATTTCTAAAAAATTTTGTTATTGGACTGAAAAGAAAGTTGAACTTCTTTTTCAACAAGATTTTAAAGTACGTTACTTTCCTTCACTTCTTTCGGATTCGAACTTAGTAAAAGATTTCACCTATTTAGAATTAATAGAGCACTTTCCAATTCAACAAGAAATGGGGTTATCCTATAAACAAATAGTTGAACCCGTATCTGCAACAGATTATCGACGGGAACATTATTTCCAATTATCTGATCCTTTTAACATTGATGACCCTACTTTAGAAGATATTTATTTGAAACAATTTTTAGCTGCCGATCATAAAATAGGAGGTTATCCATATTTTATTGAATCGGATACAAGAAGAGGATCACCGTTACTAGA
This sequence comes from Ureibacillus sp. FSL E2-3493, assembly GCF_038077515.1. Lineage (NCBI taxonomy): Bacteria > Bacillati > Bacillota > Bacilli > Caryophanales > Caryophanaceae > Ureibacillus > Ureibacillus sp. FSL E2-3493. Next base: position 3,263,131 of record NZ_JBBOPK010000001.1, read on the forward strand.
AAAGTTTAATACTGTATTACTTCAAGTTGTTTCAAATGATGAACACGGAATTATGATTGGAGACACAGGAGTATTCAAGTTTTTTATTAACGATAAAAAGTTACAAAATTCCGACTTTTCTTCCATCTATTTTGTAATGGAGCAATATTAACAATATTTCATTTGTTACAATTCGATAGATAATTAAGTTATAATTACTGTGACTAAATATAAAGTAGGTGCAGTCATATGAGTATTTTTTTTAATACCATAACTGTTATTCCGATTATTCTTATTTTAAATATTATCTTGGCAATCACAGTTATCTTTTTAGAACGAAGAGACCCGACTTCTACTTGGGCATGGATTCTTGTACTATTTTTCCTTCCTTTAGTTGGGTTTATTTTGTATTTATCTCTTGGAAGACAAATGCGCAAAAAACATTTATTTCGATGGGAAGGACAAAAAGATATTGGAATCGATAAGTTAATCACCTATCAAATAGAGGCTTTGGAAGAAAACACATTAGACTTTCATACCGAGGAAGTCGGTAAACATAAAAGTTTAATTCATATGAATTTAAAAACGAGCGATTCGGTTTTAACGCAAGATAATCATATTGAAATTTTTGATGACGGTGAAAAAAAGTTTGAAGCATTAATTGAAGATATATTAAATGCGAAAGACCATATCCATATTCAATACTACATTTTTAAACTGGACCATTTAGGAAGCCGAATTATTACTGCGCTAAAAAAGAAAGCTCAACAAGGTATAAAAGTACGTATTCTTTATGATGAAATGGGCTCTCGTGGGGTTAAGAAACGACATTTTAAAGAGCTAATAGAATTAGGAGGAGAAATAGAAGTATTTTTCCCTTCCATCCTTCCTCTTATTAATCCTAGATTAAATTTTCGTAATCACCGAAAAATCGTGATTATTGATGGGCGTGTCGGATATATAGGCGGTTTTAATGTAGGGGATGAATATTTAGGATTAAATAAAAAGTTTGGCTACTGGCGTGATACCCATTTAAGAATTGAAGGGAGTTCAGTCCATCCATTACAAACTCGTTTTTTACTTGATTGGAACCAAGCGAGTAATAACAACATTGTCTATTCTGAAAGGTACTTTCCTGCCATTCCGAAAAAAGGCGATGTTGCAATGCAAATTGTATCCAGCGGACCAGATACAGAATGGCCAGCTATTAAAAATGGCTATTTAAAATTGTTAATGAGTGCAAAACGGTACATTTATATACAAACTCCTTATTTCATACCTGATAATAGTTTCCTAAATGCAATTGAAATTGCCGCATTATCTGGAATTGATGTTAGAATTATGATTCCAAACAAACCTGATCATATGTTTGTTTACTGGGCGACTTATTCTTATGTAGGGAAATTATTAAGAGCTGGAGCAAAAGTCTTCATTTATGAGAAAGGGTTCATCCATGCCAAAATGATTGTCATCGATGATGAAGTTTCAACTGTTGGTACGGCGAATATTGATGTACGTAGCTTTAGTTTGAATTTTGAAGTGAATGCCTTTATTTATAATCGCCCTATTTCTCATGAAATAGCAGAGATTTTCGAAAAAGATATATTGGATTGCACAGAACTAACATTAGAAAAATATGAAAATCGGTCTAATTTTATTAAATTTAAAGAATCCATTTCTCGATTACTTTCACCTATACTTTAAAAGGATGACGCATAAGCGTCATCCTTTTCTATTGAATGCCTAAATATTCTTCTAAAGTTAAATTGGATTCTTTCACTTTTGTTGCTAGTTCCACACCTAAATAACGAAAATGCCACGATTCATACATATAACCCGTAATTGCTTCTTTTCCCTTTGGATAACGTAATATAAATCCATATTTATGGGCGTTTTCCACTAACCATTTACCCGCTTCCGATTCACCAAATTCCGCTGTTAACCATAAATCTTCTTTCCCTTTTTCACCAATATCAAAGGCTAAACCAGTTTGATGCTCAGAATAACCAGGTCTTGCGCTGTAACGGTCTGCATTTTCTTTTCCGTCACGACTAACATAATTATTGTACAAAACTTCTTGGTATTCATATGAACGGTACGTACTAAAAGCATTTAGTTCAAAACCGGCAGTTTTTGCATCGGCCGCCATTTTTTCAAAAGCTGCACGTGCCTCTTTATTTTCACCAGGCGCAAAATCAGCTGGTAACGGGTATTTTTTATTGGCGATTAATACCCCATCAACATACGTAGGCTCCGTTGGTAAAGTTTGACCTTCTATATAGCCACCATTCTCTAAAGGTTGCTCTTGTTGTTTTGCAGGTTCTTCTGTTACTTCAGTTTGTTTTGGTGGTTCAATTTCTTCTTGAACCGGTTGTTCGAGTTGCTCCGTTTTTTCTTTCGCTATATCCGTAGTGTTTGGTTTCGTTTCTATTAATTGCGGGTATTGTTTTACTAAGATTATTGCACCAACTATTACAATAAGGACAATGGCGCTACTAACACCTATCCATATATATTTCTTTTTATCGTTTTTCTTTTTGTTTACATAAATTGAACGTTTCATTTTGGATTTGCCTCTTTCCTCTACAATGCTTCTATTTTAGCACTGTTCTTGCATTTTGACTTTACAATTTATCTAGTTCTTTATGACGTTTTTTAAAAAGAAAAGAAACACGAAATTTACCTTTTAATAAAATATTTTTTCCTTCCATAATAGAAAAACCGAGGATAAACTCCTCGGTTTTAACTCTACAATTTATTTAGCTGGATGTTCAGAATAAAATTTTCTGCCGATATATGTTTGAATAATTAATATTAAACCACTGACTGACCAATATAAAGGTAATGCAGCCATTGAAGAGAATGAAATAAATACAATCATAATCGGAGAAATATAAATCATCAATTTCATTTGAGCTTTTTGTGATTCAGGAACCGTCCATAGGGATACTTTCGCTTGGATAAAGTAAACGATACCCGCAATAGCCGTCATTAAAATATCAGGCGAGCCTAAACTAAACCAAAGGAACTCATGAACCTTTACATCTTGTGAATAAAGAATTGCAAAGTATAATCCCGTAATAATTGGCATTTGAATAATAATTGGTAAGCAACCCATATTTAACGGATTAATACCATTTTCACGATATAGCGCTAACATTTCTTGTTGTATAGCCATTTGTTCTTCTTTAGTTTGGGCCGCTTTTAATCTTTCTTGGATCTCTTCCATTTTCGGTTTTACGATATCCATTTTAGATTTCATTTTTGATTGTTGACGATAGTTTTTCAACATGAAAGGCATCAAAATCAATCGAATTACAATCGTAATTGCGATAATGGCTAAACCGTAGCTACCGTTAAATAAATCATTTCCTAAAAATTCTAGTAACCAGTTCATCGGTCTAACAAAAGTGCTATAAAAGAAGCCTTCCTGATTTTCAACCGCTTGGCATCCTGTTAGCACCATTAACAAAAGGCCTAGCATTGAAATAAGTTTCAATTTTTTCATTTTTCCACCTACTATTAAGTTTAGCTAATTTGAAGTATACAGTATTAAGAATATGAATATCAAATTACAGCTCATATTATTAAATTACCATTAAAGTGAAATACAGTTGGCAATATATTTGCCAACTGTATCTAGTTCATTTTATACTTTTTCCAGCTCTACTTCTGGTATTTCAAATCGATAAAATTCATGATGCAATTCATCTCGGAAATGCTTCGGAGTAACACCGGTGTACTTTTTAAAGATTCTTGTAAAATAACTTTGGTTACAGAAGTGGAATTGCTCGGAGATCGAAGTAATACTTTTATTTGTATGTCGCAAATAATATTGGGATTCTTCTACTCTTCTAACATTTAAATATTCAACTAAAGTTATTCCAACATGTTCTCTAAAAATACGCGATAAATGACTCGTACTAATATGGAATTTTTGCGCAATACTCTCAACTGTTAAATCATTTTCGAGTTCATCATTTATGTACATAATCACTTTATTAACTGTTTGATGTCGGAATGTTGGTTGTTTACGATCTGCAATAAAATGAACATAAAAATCAATTAAATCATCTGCAAATTGTAGAAATTCAGCATCCTTCATTTTATTTTCAATCATATCTGCACAAGCTAAATTAAAGGCAAAGGCTTTTCTTGAAGGAACTTGATTATCCAATAATTTACGTGCAACGATTGATGAAAGAACAATAAAGTAATTCCGAACAATTTTGATTACTTGCCTGCCAAATCGTATCGAAAGTATATCGATCATTTCATGTAAAGATTTTTTTGCTTTTGCCGACTCTAAGTGAAAGACTTCAAATAACAGCTTAGATTCAATATTAAAGAAATCTTCAATCCCGTTATATTGATTTATACTGTCAATTTCTTGAAAGTACCTTTTAGAAATTGTTTCAGTTATTGAATGTTGATGTAGCTGCATAGAATACCCCATCTTTCTTCAGAATGCAAAATGCATAATTAATTTCCAATTTATAAGCATCATCAAAAAAGTGAGAAATAAAAATTATATCTTCAAAATAGAATAGAATTTTATTAATACTTTTCGCTATGTAATCATACCTTGTTACTTATTGAGTAGATTATGCTATAAATTTCATTTATATTATAAGATAAATGAGAATAAAGAATTAAATATGTTTAACTAAAGTGAATATTACCATAATTTCATATTTTTTCAACTCAATTTTTTGTTAAAAACTAGTAATGAATTGTTCTATAGAAGAAATACTATAGTTAATTTCTTATTAAATTACACAATTTTATTCTAAAAAATTTAAAAAGAGACAGAATAACAATATGAAATTTTTTGTTACTGAAAAATCCTTATTTATTCCACAATCTTCTCTATTTCAATTATTTAAATATGTAGTAAAATATATGTTATATTATAGTAAAATGTATACAAAAATGAGGTGTCATAAAGTGGATCCAAAACAAATTGAAGAGATCATGGATATTATTAAAGATTTCTTCCCAGAAAATACGTCAATTGCAGTGTCGGATACAAATGAATATTTGTATTATCAACCTAGTAAGAAAATAGATTTAAAAATTAAACCTGGTGACCCAGTAAAAGAAGGATCTGCAGCTCATAAAGCTCTTACATATGGCCAAAAAATCAATACTTATATCGAGCCTGATGTATTCGGAGTTCCTTATTATGGGATGAGTATTCCTTTAATTGAGGAAGGAGAAACAAAGGGTGCCATTACAGCTATCTTCCCTCAAAAGCCATCACCATTTTTAACAAACTATATTACAATTAAAATTGACGATTGTTGGTATCCAATTAAACACAACCAAGTAATTTATCTTGAAACACAATTGCGTAAAACATTTGTAAAAACAATGAACCGCGAAGGATACCACCGTTTAAATTTAAGTGACCTTGAACTGTTCCTAGCTCAAGATTCATTTATACGCTGCCATAGATCTTACATTGTAAATATCGATTATATTGATGAAATCCAACCGGATTCCCATTCCACTTTCCTATTGATTATGAAAGACGGAACAAGAATCCCTGTAAGCCAACGATATGCAAGTTATTTCCGTCGTTCATTAGGATTTTAAAAGTAAAAATTTGATTTACAACACCCTTTGACATCTTCAAAGGGTGTTTTGTATTTTTATACAATGCAAAATTCGGCATTTTTGTCTGTTAAAGCTCGATTTTTATCGAAAATTACATTTTTTTCTCTATTAATCGTTTTTTAAGCACTTTCATGCGTTTTTTGAAGAATTTGTGACATTTTGGTGTTATTATTATTTATACAAATTGAGTAATTACTCAACTAAATGTACAGAAAATTTTACAAAATTTTCTTTTTTTATGACTAACATATCTATTTAGGGGAGGATTTTTAATATGGATCCAAGAGTTGAGAAACGTTTAGGATTAAAACAATTAGCAAATAACGTCGTATCTGCTGAAGAAGCTGCAAAACTTATTTCTGATGGCGATGTAGTTGCAATGAGTGGTTTTACCCGTGCTGGAGATGCAAAAGTTGTACCAATGGCATTAGTAGAACGTGCTAAAAATGAAAAATTCAAAATTGACATTTACACTGGTGCATCTCTTGGTCCAGAAGTAGATAAGTATTTAGCAGAAGAAGGGGTTATTCGTAAACGTGGACCTTTCATTGCAGACCCAGGTATTCGTAACAAAATTAACTCTGGTGATGTTTTATATGTAGATGCTCACCTATCTCATAATGCTGAATTAGTTCGCCAAGGTATTATTGGCCCTATTAAATATTTAATTGTGGAAGCTGCTGCGATTACTGAAGATGGATTAATTATTCCTACAACTTCTGTAGGTAACTCACCTGTATTTGCTGAGTATGCAGAAAATATCATTGTTGAATTAAACATCTCTCACCCAGAGAGCCTTATCGGAATTCACGATATTTATGTTCCTGCACCACAAGGACAACGTGAACCAATTCCAATGACAGATGCTAAAACACGCATTGGTGAAATCGGTATCAAAGTTGATCCTGCGAAAATTAAAGCAATTGTTATTTCTGAAGAGCCTGATGCTCCTTCATTAATCGTACCACCAGACGAAGAAACTCAAACAATGGCTAACATTTTATTAGATTTCTTCCGTTCTGAAATTAAAGCTGGTCGTTTAACAAATAAATTAATGCCATTACAATCTGGTGTTGGTTCTGTAGCAAACGCAGTATTAGATGGCTTTGCAGACTCTGAATTCGAAGACTTAGTTGTAGCATCTGAAGTACTTCAAGATGCAGTATTTAACTTAATCGATGCTGGTAAAGTAAGCTTCGCAGCCGCAACATCGATTACAATTTCTGAAGAATTACAGAAAAAAGTCTACGGCAACCTTGAAAAATATGCTGATAAATTAGTTTTACGTCCACAAGAGATTTCAAACCACCCAGAAGTAATCCGTCGTCTCGGATTAATTTCTATTAATACTGCACTAGAATTAGATATTTACGGAAATGTAAACTCTACACATGTTAGCGGTACAAAAATGATGAACGGTATCGGTGGTTCTGGTGACTTTGCTCGTAACGCTCGTCTAGGCATTTTCGTAACAAAATCTTATGCAAAAGGCGGAGCAATTTCATCTATCGTTCCTATGGTATCTCACGTAGACCATACAGAACATGACGTTGACGTAATCGTAACTGAACAAGGTATTGCTGACCTACGTGGACTAGCTCCAAAGGAACGTGCAGCTTTAATTATTGAAAACTGTGCACACCCTGATTTCAAAGAACAATTATGGGATTATTACAACCGTGCTGTAGAAGCTACTGGTAATGCACAAACTCCTCATATTTTAGAGGAAGCACTTTCTTGGCATGTAAACCTTGCTAAAAATAAAACAATGAAAAAAGAAACAACAAACGCATAATATAAATAAAGGGTAGTTTCACTCCAAAGAGTGAAACTACCCTTTTTCCGTTCTTAATTAATGTACTGGTTTTTGATCACTTTCATTATAATAGGCAAGGGCTGTTTGACCTCCACCTTCTCCAATAAAGTTATTTTCTCGAATTTTTGTTGTATTAGCACTTGCTGGTGTTTCTGCAATCTCCTTTAACGATTGACCAGTTTGTCCATTCAATTGTTTAGAACCTAGAAGAGAACTTGCCTGGTTTTTCATATTATTAATGAATTTCATCGTTTTATCACGATTTTCCTTTTTACTTAAAAACGAAGCTGCCCCAGCTACTAATGCCGAAATTACAAAACCTTTTCCTCTTAATTTTGCCATTTATTATCCCTCCTGTTTTTTGTTATGCTATACTTTTCCCCAATTTTACTTTTTTAAAACTATTTATAAATGACTTAATAAAATTTATATAAATATATGAATATTCTTGAAAACATTTGAATATTTATATATAACAATTCTATTAATTCACCCTAAAATATCTTGCACTATTCAATAACAGCACTCCTACTTTTTAGTGAAATAACAAATTTACTCTAAAACCGATAAAAATGAATCGTGATTAAAGGAGGAATTTATGATGAATTTTCAAGATATTACTTATGACTGGAAAGAAATCAGCTCTATTTTCATTGTTTCCACTGTTTTAACTTTTTTCATCTATACTTTCACCAATGTGTATTAACTTTTAAAAAAAGGGCGTCAATAAGTATAAACTCTACTTATTGACACCCTTATGATTATGCCTTTACATCATTATAAGCGTCGCTTTTTTCGAAAGCCGCTACAACATAAGAACAAATGGCATTCATTTTTAAATTATTTTCTCTAGCATAGTCAGCAGCCTTATCGAGCAATTTTTTGGCAACCCCTTGACCACGTAGCACATCAGATACGTACGTATGGTTCATATCCATAATGTTATCATGCTCCGTCCACTCAATTTCTGCTAACTTTTCCCCTTCTTGTTCATACTCAAAAGCAAAATGTTTTGGACTTCTTTCTGCTAATTTAAAATCCATTTTCATCCCTCCCATTCGCTAAAAATATAACATAGTTGAGGGAATTTTGTAATATTTTCGCTTTCATTTCAATAGTTTTCTTCAAGCCACTATTTAAACCAAGAAGAAACCGTATCAATTAGATTATTAAAGAAGTTTTTCACACCATCCCAAAATCCTTCATCTTGCATCAATTCACCAAACTTTTCCTCAAATTTAGTAGTTAAATCAGATAATTGATCGGATAGTTTAGAGAAATCGATATCTAGTTTACTAATGCGATCCATTAAATCCACTAGTAACTGACGGTCTTGTTCGCTCAACTCAATATTTAGAGCTGCTAATTGGTCTTTTACAATTTGTTCTACTTCTTCTTTTGTAGTAGGGTTTAATTCAGCAATTTGTTGTTTAATACCTGTTAACAATTCAGCGATTTTCTCATCGCTAATATTGGCATTCTCTGCAATTTCCGTCGCTACTGATAACTCATCGTTTGCAACATCTGTACGTTCTGTATCTAATGTTTCCCCAGTTTTCACTTCATATGCTTTATAAATTCCCACTAATGCGGAATGGCCCGTAACCGGTTTTGGTGCAGCAATTTCCACTGTTGCATCTTCAATACCTGCTGTAAGCATTGCATTGGCATACATCTCTGAAGTTACTTCAGTTATATTATCCGGTGTAACAATGCTAATAACTAACCCTTTCCCTTCATCTTCCCGTGTAATTTTTGCGGAGGAATACATTCTAGAACTTGGGTTGCTATCACTAATATATTTCACTAAGTCCTCACCAGAAACGGTTATTTCATCTACCTCTGGATCTTTATCAACTTGTAATGCTTCTTTTACTAACGCTTTTTCATCTTCCGATAAATTTGCTCCATAAACTACAATGGGAACACCTAATTTTTCATTAATCGCATTTTGACTGTTATTCGCAGCAGCAAAGACATTCGTTGGAACAATCATCGTTACAAACAACGTAAATACCGCTACTATAGATAACCACTTTTGTTTCACTTTCATATCCCCTTTCAAAACAATCATCATATAAAAATGGATTGTTCTCCAATTAGTACGTTAGAGAACGTAAAAGGTTCCAAAGTAAACCTAATCTCCCTTTCTGTGATGACCATCCATTATATTATTCTAGTTTTGAAGTTATTAAATATGCTAAGTTTTTTTCCCTTTAATAAATATGCTGTGACAATTCGTTTTCGTCACAGCATACATGTTCGTTTTACATCATTTCTGTCCAACCGTCTTGTTGTTTTACTTTGCCTGCTTTCATTAAAGAACCAAGTGCTCTTTTAAATGCTCCTTTACTCATATGGAACATTTCTGTAATTTCTTCAGGCGTCGATTTATCTCCGAAGGGCATTTTCCCTCCTACACTTTGTAAATAGTCGTAAATTTTTTCTGCATCTTTACCAAGTCTTTCATGTTTGCGAGGTAGCATGGAACCGTTTAAAGAACCATCCTCCTTTACCGCAATGATGCGTACTTCTAATTCTTGACCAAGTCTTGGTTCAGCTTCCATTTCCGTATTATGTACGAAAATTCGATAAGGAGCGTCTATCCCAAGTAAAAATGAACCTACAGGCAATAAACGATAAGGACGGGCTTTTATATTTTTATTATGCATTTCGTCAAATGCGCCTTCATAAAGCTCATTTACTTTTTCCTCTGTTACTAACCGCCCAAATAAATCGCCATTTCGATCTGTACGAAGAGTTAAAAATAAATGATCGCCTACTTCTGGCCATAAATTGTCAATAGGAGGTAAGTCTTCTGCTTTTACTAGAACTTCTCTAGATGATCCGATATCAACAAAAGCCCCTTCCTTTGTCACTTTAATGACACGGGCCCAACCGTATTCACCTTGTAAGATAGTTGGAATGGCTGTTGTCGCCTGTAAATTACCTCGACGATCTGCATAAAGGAAAACTTTTAAACGTTCGCCAATACTTAAAGGACTTTGTACTTCAGAGCTATTTAAAGGAATTTCAATATGACCATCCGTTAATATCCATTTGGAACCTTGCTCTTCTAGTACGGTTAATTCCGTGACTTGACCTGATTTTAATTCGTTCAATTTCGTCTTTCCTTTCCACATACCAAAAGTCTTTAATTGCTTTATTATTCTTTCATTTCTTCTAACCTTTTAACTAACTGTTCATCTTCGTCCAATAGTTGTACTAAATCAGCAATGCGGTCGATTGAATTCCAACTTAAATGGTGTTCAATCCCTTCCACATCTTCATATATATGTTCCTCATCTACGCCAATTAGTCGTAAAAACTGTTCTAGCAACTCATGTCTTTTTACTAAACGTTTCCCTAGCTTTTCACCCTTCGTTGTTAGTGTAAGCCCTCTATACTTTTCGTATACTAAATAACCGTCTTTATCTAATTTTTGTACCATTTTTGTAACTGAGGAAGGAAGAACAGATAATGCTTCAGCTATGTCAGACACCCTCGCATATCCTTTACTTTCAATTAACAAATAAATTTGCTCGATATGATCCTCCATACTAGGTGTTGGCATAACAAGTCTCCTCACTTTCAAAATATCAGTTTCATTTTACTACAACCTATCTAAAAAGGTAACTTTAAAACTATAATAGACAGTTATATTATTGAAAATACTACTAAATACTTTCACTATATAAGCCAAAAATGCCCAATAAGCCTTATTAGACAAATTGGACATGCTAAATTTTATGGTGAGGTCTTTTACCAACATTATGGACCGATAATATAATTTGTTTATTAATTCGTTCCATTTTTTCAGGAGTTTTTAATAATTGAAACGCCTCTTCTCTAGCTGTGCTCGTTGATACATATACTGTTGGCAAATGATTTAGAACATCGGCCGCAATATCCATTTGGCAAAATTCGCAATGACAAAATGTTTGATATTCCGATCCGTGTAATATAAATCTAACAAGGCCCTGTACAATTTCTTCTGTGACGTTTACTAATATCGGCTTTGTCATAGACCTTTCTTCTACCACCCTTTATTATTTACAAATCGCTTCAAAACATTACTCATTAATAGTAACTGATGTTTTTTGAATGTCAACTATCTTAATAGGAATTTTTCACAACACTTTTCCTTTTACTAAGATGTTATTTCCAATCTAATTCTAAAAGAATTGGGCAATGATCACTTCCTAAAATGTGGGCATGTATGTCTGTATTTTGAACATATTCTACTAATCTATTAGAAACGATGAAATAATCAATACGCCATCCTATATTTCGTTCACGTACTTTATTCATATAGGACCACCAAGTAAAAGCATCATCTTGATCCGGATTAAAATGTCGATAGGAATCTGTAAAGCCTGATTGGAGTAAATTTGTCATTTTCCCCCGTTCTTCAAAGGTAAATCCAGAGTTTCCGACATTTGATTTCGCATTTTTCAAATCCTTTTCTTCATGGGCAACATTTAAATCACCACAGTAAATTACCGGTTTAATACGATCGAGCTGTTTCAAGTAATCTAGTAAATTATCTTCCCATTCTAATCTTTCTGATAGGCGGGCTAAATCCCGTTTAGAATTTGGCGTATACACATTAACTAAATAAAATTTTTCATATTCCAAAGTGATAATTCGACCCTCTGATTCTGTTTCTTGATCCCCTACGCCATATTTAATTGAAAGGGGCTCATGCTTCGTAAAAATCGCTGTGCCAGAATAACCTTTTTTCTCTGCATAGTTCCAATATTGATAATATCCTTCGAATGGTAATTCAATCTGACCGTCTTGACATTTTGTTTCTTGAATACAGAAAAAGTCTGCATCTACTTCATTAAAATAATCCACAAAGCCTTTTTTCACACATGCACGAATTCCGTTTACATTCCACGATATAAATTTCATTTTTAACCCTTTCTATGTAAGAAGGCGCCCATCATTAGAGAGGCGCCCAATAATCATTATTGTGTTCTTTCTTCACCGACAATTTTCACTTCTAATTCTAGATCAACACCAAACTTTTCTTTCACGACACGTTGTACCATTTGAATTGTTTGAATGTAATCCGTCGCTGTAGCATTTCCTTTATTAATGATAAAACCAGCATGTTTTGTTGATACTTCCGCATCGCCTACACCTTTACCTTGGAGCCCACTATCTTGAATTAATTTCCCTGCAAAGTAACCAGGTGGTCTTTTAAAGACACTTCCGGCAGATGGATATTCCAAAGGCTGTTTTGATTCACGCTTAAAGGTAAGGTCAGCAATTTTTTCATCAATTTCTTGTTGATTACCTTCTGCTAGTTGGAAATTGGAGGAAAGGACGAAGTATCCTTTTTGCGCAATAATACTCTTACGGTATCCCAATTCTAAGTCATCTTTACTTAGAACGATGCGCTCGCCTTCCTTCGTTAACACTGTACAATCAATTATAATATCCTTTATTTCGCCACCATATGCACCGGCATTCATCGCCATTGCTCCACCAACGGAACCTGGTATTCCACAAGCAAATTCAAAACCTGTTAAACTATTTGTTGCTGCAATACGGGAAACTTCTTTAATCAAAGCTCCACTTTGTGCATAAAGTCGGTTTCCTTCTACTCGGATTTCATCTAATTTAGTAAAAGACACAACAATTCCTCGTACACCCCCATCACGTACTACCATGTTAGAGCCATTCCCTAACATTAAAATCGGCACATTATGATTGTAGGCATATTTTACGATTTGTGCTGCCTCATCTTCTGTTTCAGGTAGGACAAATACATCTGCATTGCCCCCTAGTTTCGTCATTGTGTATTTCTTTAAAGATTCATTAATTTTAATATTATTTGGATTAACGATTTGAGCTAAATCTTTTGCCCATTGTTGAATTGTCATAAAAGCAAAGTCCTTTCTAACGTCATACTCTATATTAGTATGGGTAATCAAAAGCTTTTTGACAAGTAATACATCGTATCAATTTATCCAAATTTGTGACCATTTCTCGACTTCTCGGATTGCTCCTTCCAACGCTTTTCCTTTATCTGTAAGGGAATATTCCACACGTACTGGTACTTCTGTAAATACTTTCCTTTCAACTAACCCTTCTTTTTCCAATTCCTTCAAACGTTCTGAAAGGAGTCGACCACTTACAGGGAGAGCCGATTCTATTTCGTTAAAACGCTGTGAGCCGTCTAATAATTGATATAATATTAATGTCGTCCAACGTTTCCCTAATAACTCCATCGCCTTCGATAAACGAGGACAAATTGTCGTTTCTTTCAAGATTGTTCACCTTCCCTTTTACGACAGTAGCTACTCTGTAATTTTACTTTTTGGATGAACTGATCTATGAGCTTTCTTCTATATAGTATACCATTTTACCCTAACTTACGAAAAGTAACTTATATTTCCAAATAGAGGTTAAATTAAGTGTTATTATCTTTTCAACATGTGAAACTTTTATAAAAAAGGAACGTAATAAACATAAGATTTTTTCTTATTATGAAACAACAGCTCGAAATGTTTGGCGTTATTACTTCGAATCTCACTTCCATGATTTTATGTTTTAACATATGATTCTATTCATTTCGACAATGGGAAAGTTAGGGGGATGAATATGTATACAGGGGATATGTTTACTAGTTCTATCACATTTTTTATCATTGCTGGCTTTATCATCGTATTTGGGGTTATATTGTGGCAAATCACTTCAACTATTAAACAAAATGTTAACAATAATGCTGCACCAGTTTTGTCAGTTTCTGCACGAGTCATTGCAAAACGAACAGAAGTGAAAGGTGACCATTCCTATACTAGCTATTATGCAACCTTTGAAGTTGAAAGCGGTGATCGTATGGAATTTAAAATAACTGGTAAAGAATTTGGTCTACTTGCAGAAGGTGATGTAGGAATTCTTACGTTCCAAGGAACACGGTTGAAAAGTTTCGAACGAAATCGTTCATAAAAAACAAACCCGGCCATCATTTATGGTCGGGTTTGTTTTGAATATTATGCAGTTACTGTAGCTAATTTTTGTGCAGAAGCTTTAACGCGTTCCATACCTTCAGCAATAATTTCTTCTGCGCGGTTTGGTTCTGCGTTGTGACCTTCAATTACTACTTCGTCTAGAAGTTCCATACCAGCGATACCACTAAATACATTTTTAATGTAGTTAACTGACATTTCCATTGGCTGTGCTTCAGGAGCAGAGTAGTAACCTCCACGAGCGTTTAATACAACAAACTTTTTGTCAGTCATTAATTGAACCATTTGGCCTTCTGCATTATATTTGAACATGAATCCAGCAGCATATACATAGTCAATAAATGTTTGTAATTTAGCAGGGATTGTTAAGTTCCATAATGGGAAAGCAAGTACTACTACATCCGCAGCAGTTACTGCATCCATAGCCTTTTGTTTTGCAGCTAGAAGACGAGATTCTAATTCTGTTAACTCTTCACCATTTTGAACTTTACCGAATGCGTTGAAAAGTTCTTGTCCGAAGTACGGTGTATCTTCTTCAAATACGTCATAAACAGTAACGTTTAAACCTGCTACTTTTTTCGCTTCCTCTACATAAGTTTCGAACATTTTAGTTGAAACGCCATCTGGACGATTGTTTGCTTTAATTACTAATACATTAGTCATTCTATATAACTCTCCTTTAATCTCAATATTATGTATCTTGAAATCAAGACATAATGTCATCTTAAAGGAGATAAAATATTATTTCAATAAAACAGCACTCATACTTTTGACCGATTTTCTTGTTTAGTAGACTTACTATAAATCACATTGGCCATCTGTACATGTAGCGCCATTATCTCCAACCATTTTTAATTTTGGCTTTAAACCAGCCTCACTAGCAGCTTTAGAGATTGTTTGATCGAACAACTCTTGGGGTTGAGCACCCGAAATTCCATATTTGTTATCAATAACAAAGAATGGTACTCCGCGCACACCTATGCTTTGAGCTTCCATTATGTCTCTTTCTACGTCTTCTTCGAATTGATTACTATTTAATATTTCTTCTGCCTCTAAACGGCTTAAACCAACTTTTTCAACTAAATTTAATAATATTTCCCCTTTACCAATGGCAGCACCTTCTAAAAAGTAAGCTTGTAAAAGTTGCTCACTCAATTCAGCGCCCTTCCCTTTTGTCTCAGCCCACTTTGCTAATCGATGGGCGGCGTTTGTATTTGCTTCCTTCATAATGTCAAAATTATAATTTAGCCCAATTTCTTTTGCTCTCTCTGCAATATTTTTGGTCATATTTTTCGCCTGTTCTTCGGAAACATTATACTTTTTGGCTAATGCTGCATAGATGGATTGATCTGAATCAATTGGAGTCGTAGGATCTAATAAAAAGCTTTTTAGCTCCACTTCTATTTGTCCTTCATAACCTGAATCTTTAATCGCCTTTTCTAGTTGGCGTTTGCCAATATAACAAAATGGACAAACATAATCTGACCATACTTCTACTTTCATAGTGGACTCCTCCTTTTTTCCCATTGTACGAATATAATATTTTTCCCACAATTAATTTGCTCATTGAATATTGGATTGCTATTTACGGAATACTTATAAAAAATAAGCAAAATGGGGGCACATATGCAAAACTCTCTATGGTTAAAAGATAATGAATCACAACAATTATCCGAATTATCCACTTCTGTAGATTGCGATGTTTGTATTGTTGGTGGAGGACTTACAGGTATTTATTCAGCCTATTTGCTTGCTAAAAGGGGACTTAATGTTGTCTTACTGGAAGCAAAACCTTCCTTAGCAATTGGAACAACGGGGCATTCGACGGGAAAATTAACTCCACAGCATGGGGTTATCTACTCTAAATTAATAAAATCCTTTTCTGAAAATGAAGTGGCAACCTATTATGATGCAAATAAAAGTGCAATTGAAAACGCCCTTGAATACGCATCAAAAGATACATTTCAAAAAGCAGACTCATATTTATACGCCACTACAAATCAAGGACTGCAGACGATACAAGATGAATTTAATGCCTATAAAAAATTGAAAATACAAGGAATGGAATCAACGGATACCGAATTGCCCCTCTCTATTACTTCTGCTTTAAAAATGGAGGATACTTATCAAATTCATCCGACAAAGTTTGCGAATCATTTCGTTAACTTGGCCCAACAGGCCGGGGCATCGATTTATGTCAAAACCCGCGTGACGAAGGTTGTTCTCGATCAAAAATATGTGTTAACAGAAAAAGAAAATATCGTTACATTTAAAAAACTATTGTTATGTACCCATTACCCAATTGAATCTATTAGAGGGTTAGTAACAACAAAATTATCTATCGAACGTTCCTACTTACTCGCTTCAAAAACAAATGAATTATTAAAGGGACAATACTTATCCGTTGAAAATCCATCTCGTACGATACGTACTGCCTTAGTATCGAATACACCGTACTTTATTTATGGGGGTAGTAGCCATAAAGCTGGTACAAAAAAGGATACTAAATCCTATTACAAAACCCTTGAAGAGGAAATGAAATCCATTTTTCATTTATCCGATCCTCCATATTATTGGAGTGCTCAAGATCCGGATACGCCAGATTTAGTCCCGTATATTGGTCCCATAACTGAGGATGAGCCAAATATATTTATAGCAACCGGTTATCGAAAATGGGGACTATCCAATTCCCTCGTCGCAGGGGAAATTATATCAAGCTTAATCGCCCAAGAAAGGCATAGAGCCGCCGATATTTACAGTCCTTCAAGAGGACAATTTGGTAAAAACTTATTAAGGGCATTGAAAATAATTGGGTTTGTTACAACAAATTTAGCTGGTGGCTATTTAACTCGAATGGAAGCCCCAAAATGTACCCATCTAGGATGTAAAACTAGGTGGAATGAAGGAGATGAAACATGGGATTGTCCATGTCACGGTTCCAGGTTCGATAAAAATGGAGACGTTATTGAAGGACCAGCTGTCTATCCATTAAAAATTGATAAAGCAAAATAAAACCTCGAAGAAAATTTTCTTCGAGGTTTTATTCATTATAACGATTATAGTCCTTCCGTTAACACAGGAACAATTTGTTTTTTACGAGAAACAACACCCGGTAATTCGACTAAATTATTTACTAATTCTTTACCAAAGCTTTTCGCAGCAGCTTCCGCAGCATCCCCTACAACAACAGCTGTAGAATCATTGTTTAGAATATCTGTTACAACAAAGAAGAATAAGTTTAAGCCATTGTCAGCTACATTTTTATTTAATAAACTTACTAGCTCATCTTTACGATTTAATACGTCATTTACATCTACTACGTTTACTTGAGCTACTACTGATTTTACTTCACCAAAAGTAAATTCTTTCGCATCTAACGATAGTAAATCTTCTAGCGATTTATCTGAAAGGTCAGCTCCTGCTTTTAACATCGCTAAACCGTACTCATCTAAATTTACACCCGCTTTTTCAGCTAATTCTTTACCAGCTTGTACATCTTGTTCTGTGCAAGTTGGAGATTTGAATAATAATGTATCTGAAATAATAGCAGAAAGCATTAAACCTGCAACATTTGAAGGTACTTCTACATTATTTTCTTTAAAAATTTTATTTAAAATCGTAGCCGTACATCCTACTGGCTCTGCACGATAGTAAAGAGGATCCGAAGTTTCAAAATTTGCAATGCGATGGTGATCAATTACTTCTGTTACTTTTACTTCTTCAATGCCATCAGCTGATTGTTGGCGCTCGTTATGGTCTACTAAAATAACTTCCTTTGCTTCACTAGCAACATTTCCAATTAAACGAGGTGCTTCAAAACCAAATTTCTCTAAAGCATATTTCGTTTCATTGTTTACTTCGCCAAGTCGTACCGCTTCTGCTTCAACACCTAGTTGTTGTTTTAAATAAGCATAACTAAGTGCAGATGTAATTGTGTCTGTATCTGGATTTTTATGACCGAAAACTAATACTTTGCTCATTAAATGAGTCCTCCTATTTACAATGTTCATATTTATTCGATTTTATTTTATCATACCTAAGTTGGAATAGAAAAATAGAACATGAATGTCATTTCGAAAGAAAGAAGGTAATTGAATTTACACTCTCCACTATTGAATATGACGATCAACAAAGCGCATTCGTAAATGCCCCCGCAATTTACGAATACGCTTTACTTTGTACTACATACTGTTTGCCTTTTTTAAGTAGGAATCCTGTTGATTTGTTTTTTTATACTTTGTATATTGGCTTCTATTTTGTGCCACCATTCCTTCTACTAATGCATGGATTAAAGAATGGGATGCCATAATCGTCTCAGATGTTTCTTGTTTTTGACCCCCTACTTTAAATAAAACATCTACATAGTCATTAATAGGGGAAATGGTAGTATTCGTAATCGCAATAACTTTTACATTTTTATTTTTTGCTAATTGAATAGTAGTTAAATCATCCTCATGAATGCCATCCAATGCAATCAAAATTAAAAGAGACTCTTCATCCATAGCGCTAATTTGCTGCACAATATTATCAACATCATGTTCTATTTGCTTCACATGTTTACGATAATGACTTAACGTACAAGTGACAAAGCTAGCTGACGGAGAAGATTGTCTAAACCCTAGAACATACAAGTAGTTAGACTCATGCATTAGTCGAATTGCATATTCAAACTGTTTTTCATCGATAACATGTATCGTGTTCAAAATACTTTTAATATCGCGATTCATCACTTCGCTTAGAAAGTGTTCATGTTTCTTTGAAATAAGAGGATGTTCATATTCTAGTTTTCCCTCAGCTTTTAACAGATCCTCTTTAATTTTTTCCTGTAATTCTAAATAGCCCGATAAATCCATCGAATAACAAAAACGGATAACTGTCGACTCGCTAATTCCAATCTGCTTCCCTACATCTGAAGCTATATGAGTTGCTATAATATTTGGATTATCAATAACAAATTGAGCAACTTTTCGCTGCCCTCTAGAAAGTCTTATAAACCTTTTTTTAATCTCATCACAAAAGCTCATGGTAGCTTCATTTCCTCCTTTATATTATTTTTATTTTGTATACAAAATAGTTTGATAATTGATAGATTATCATTAACATTGATCGAATACAATGATTTTTCTGAAAAAACTTCAACGCTTTAAACGATAAAAGTTGAAAATTTTTCATATCCCACTACTATTCGACTTCCAAATTAAACAATTTAATTTTTATAAAATGACAAAAGAATAACTTTCCCAACATTTAAATACAACAAAAAAACTGATTCAAAGGTTGAAATGAACCTTGAATCAGTTTTTCCGTTAGTTATTCTAATTCTATTTGTTTCGTTTCTTTTCCTAAAAATAATACTGCTGCTACCCCAATTAAAATGGAGACGCAAAAAATTCCAAAAATAAATCCAATTTCATATTGTGCTTTTAGTAAGTATCCAACTAAAAGAGGACCAAAAATCCCACCGATACGCCCAACTGCTGCGGCCATTCCGGCTCCAGTCCCTCTTATGACCATTGGGTATTGCTCTGGTGTATAAGCATATAAAGCTCCCCATGCGCCTAAGTTAAAGAAGGATAATAAAATTCCAGATATTAATAATACTGTCACCGTTTCAGCATTACCGAACACATAAGCACTTGCTGCCGTTCCTATTAAGTACGTTACAAGGACAAATTTTCGTCCGAACTTTTCTACGAAATAGGCAGCTGTAAAATACCCGGGTAACTGGGCAATTGTCATAATAAGCACATATTTAAAGCTTGATATTAGATCAAACCCTTTTCCAACCATAACACTTGGTAGCCATAAGAACATTCCATAATAGGAAAAGACTACTGTGAACCAAAGAATCCAAAGCATCAGTGTAGAACGTGCATACTTCTTTTCCCAAACCCCTGCAATATTTTGTCGTATTGTACGACTTTTCGCTTCTGATCTTGCAGTAAATTGAGGAGAATCAGGTAAATGCATGCGAATATAAACTGCATAAAGCGCTGGAATAGCAGTTAAAATTAATGCAACTCGCCATCCTTCAATCGGCCAAAATTCAGCTGGAATAACAAAATAAGATATGATTGCTGCAATAAGCCAGCCTGCCGCCCAAAAACTTTCAAGTAATACAACTACACGACCTCTTTCTTTTGCTTCTACACTCTCTGAAACTAATGTAGAGGCAACTGGCAGTTCACCGCCGAGTCCCATCCCTACAAAAAATCTTAATAACATAAATGCGGCAAAAGTTGTTGTTAGAGCTGAGAGTCCGCTGGCAACGGAGAAGATAATCAATGTCCACATAAATATCTTCTTACGTCCTACTTTGTCAGCAAATACTCCAAATACTAAAGCCCCTACTGCCATCCCGATAGAGTTAATACTTCCAATCCACCCCATTTGTGAAGAGGATAAACCCCAATCAGCTGCAAGAGCCGCTATTACAAATGATAAAATCCCTACGTCCATTGCATCGAACATCCAACCTACACCTGCAACACCTAATAATTTGTTGCGTGAGATGGGTGTTGTATTTGAATTTTTACTCACTTAGTTTTCACCTGTCTTTACATTTGAATTTACACATTAACAATACCTTTTTTTTAATTGACTTACAAGATAAATTTAAAATATTTACATTTAGGTAAATTTCTCAATTTCTATTGAAAAATACATCAATATTGCGATAAAATGTCTCTTATAGAAAAACAACTGTTCATTCAGTGAGAACAAAAGGAGCAAATTCGATATGTGGAAAGGTCTTATTGAAGAATATAAATCATTTTTACCTGTTACCGAAAATACACCTTCGCTAACTTTAAATGAGGGAAATACCCCACTTATTCATTTAGTTAATTTGTCAAAAAAGTTAGGGATTGAGCTTTACGGTAAAATTGAAGGGGCAAACCCAACTGGTTCATTTAAAGACCGCGGTATGGTTTTTGCAGTAGCAAAAGCTATTGAGGAAGGGGCAAAATGTGTTATTTGTGCATCCACAGGGAATACTTCTGCTGCAGCGTCAGCTTATGCTGCCCGTGCTGGAATCCAGTCGATTGTCGTTATTCCTAAAGGGAAAGTAGCCCTTGGTAAATTAGCACAAGCATGTATGTATGGTGCTAAAATTATTGAAATCGACGGCAATTTCGATGATGCACTCGCCATTGTACGCCAATTAAGTGAAACGACTTCTGTTCAATTAGTGAACTCCGTCAACCCATATCGTATTGAAGGCCAAAAAACAGCTGCATTTGAAATTGTAGACAGTTTAGGACAAGCTCCTCAATATTTATGTATCCCTGTAGGTAATGCGGGGAATATTACCGCTTACTGGAAAGGTTTTAAAGAATATAATGAGGCAAAACACACTGGCTTGCCGAAAATGTATGGCTTTGAGGCAGAAGGTTCCGCAGCCATTGTCAAAGGAGAACCTATCTCCAATCCCGAAACTGTGGCAACGGCGATTCGTATCGGGAATCCGGCAAGTTGGAAATTGGCTGAGGCCGCTCGCGATGAATCTGGTGGTATAATCGATTCGGTAACAGATGAAGAAATATTAGAAGCTTATCAATTAATCGCTAGTACTGAAGGAATATTTGTTGAGCCGGGCTCTGCCGCTTCTTTAGCAGGTGTTATTAAATCGGTTAATAACGGGAAAATTGAGAAAGGAAGCCAGGTTGTTACAATATTTACAGGTAACGGATTAAAAGATCCGGATACTGCAATGAACGTTTCTAAAATTGATTTAGTATCCCTTCAAAACAATGAAGAAGAAATTCGCCAATATATCGAGGAGATTTTATGAGTAAAAAATGGCAAATCACTGTTCCAGGAAGCACCGCTAACTTAGGACCTGGATTTGATTCCATAGGACTTAGTTTATCTTTATATTTAAATTTAACCGTGTCCATTTCGGATAAGTGGGAAATTATTCACCTTTCTGACCACCTTCCACAAAATATCGTAATTGAAAACCATTTAATTTATGAAATTGCTTCGGAAACTGCGGCTCGGTTTAATAAAGAACTTCCACCTTGTCGTATCGAAATGAAAAGTGAATTACCTTTTGCAAGGGGTTTAGGTAGTAGTGCAGCGGCGATTGTTGCAGCGGTTGAGTTAGCAAATCTCGTTTGTCAGTTAAATTTATCAACCCAAGATAAATTAAACATCACTTCTCAATTTGAAGGACATCCTGACAATGCTACTGCATCAGTTCTTGGTGGTTTAACGATTTCAGCAATGGATGATTTCGGTCATGTGGATACAATCCATGTACAAGATTTAGAAGTCTCTTTTGTTGTATTTATACCTAATGTGGAACTAAAAACGTCCGATGCTCGGAAAGTATTGCCTGAAAAGTTCGACCGTCACTACGCCGTTCACGCTAGTGCCAACGCTAATATGCTAGCGGCATCTTTCATATCAAAGGATTATGAACGGGTAGGTTATTATATGGAGTCCGATCTTTTCCATGAACCATTCCGTGCCAAGTTGATTCCATTTTTTGATGAAATTCGAAATGCAGCAAAAAATGCTGGTGCTTATGGAACGGCATTAAGCGGAGCAGGCCCAACTGTTATTTCCATTATACCGACCGCTATTGAGGAAGCATTTATTTCCAAGATGAAAGAACTATTCCCCTCACTTGAAATTATTTTAACAAAAGCAGATGATCAAGGGATTTCAGTAACTGAAGTCATTGAGGATGTGCTCGCTTAATCGCAAACCCATTAATATAGATGTCCAATAATTCATATATATGAATTATTGGGCATCTTTTTCTATTTGAAAAGATGTTCAAAATAACCTAACTTCCGTACACCTCAAAATGAGGTAAGTCATTTCGTCGCATGTACTTAAATTCAATTGAAAGGAGTATCGAAATGAAAATTGGCATTATTGGGGCAACTGGAAAGGCGGGCAACAATATTTTAACCGAGGCAAGAATGCGACATCATGATGTGACAGCTATAGTCGCTAATAAAGAGAAATTAAAAAATCAACAACATATTCATATTATAGAAAAGGAAATGTTTAATTTAACTAGAAATGATTTAATTCAATTCGATGTTGTTGTAAATGCTTTACTTCCTTTACATGGAGAAGAACATTTACACATTGAATTTGGCCGGTTTCTCATCTCCCTTTTGGAAGGTAGCCAAACAAAGTTATTTGTAGTTGGTGGAGCAGGAAGTTTATTCATCGACGAAAGAAATACTAGACTCATCGATATTCCTGATTTTCCAGAAGAATATAAAACAATAGCTTTCCAACAGTTACAACATTTAATAGATTTGAAACAATCCTCGATAAAATGGACGTTTTTAAGCCCCTCCGCTCTATTTGACTCAGACGGACCAAGAACTGGCCATTACATTTTAGGCAAAGACCATCTCCTATTAAATTCCCAACATATTAGTTATGTAAGCTATGCAGATTATGCTGTAGCTGTTTTAGATGAATTAGAAAACCCGAAACACGAAAATCAGCGTTTTACAGTCGCTTCTGAGAACGCAACAATTAGTTCATAGTCAATTTCACTTTTTATAAATTAGAATGCCCTAAAAGCTATCCAAAGCTTTTAGGGCATTCATTCATTTTATGCTAACAATAACAAACTTAGCGCCATGACTGCCATACCGGCAACTAAACCATAAATCGATAAATGGGTTTCATCATATTTTTTAGCAGCTGGCAACAACTCGTCTAACGATATAAACACCATTATTCCTGCAACTGCTGCAAAAATAATACCAAACATCGTATCCGTTAAAAACGGCATTAATATTAAATAAGCTACAACAGCTCCAATTGGTTCTGCTAACCCTGAAAGGAATGACAATTTAAATGACTTTTTTCGGTTTCCAGTCGCGAAATAAATTGGGACGGCAACAGCTATTCCCTCTGGAATATTGTGTATCGCTACAGCTATCGCAATGGCTACCCCGACACTTGGATCTTGAATGGCCGACATAAATGTTGCGATACCTTCTGGAAAATTATGAATAGCTATAGCTAACGCAGTAAAAACTCCCATTTTCATTAGCTTTTGTTCATCTATTACTTTAGAATTCAATTCCGCTTCATGGACATCTTCTACAGTTTTCACTTCATGAGGATTATTTTTCTTTGGAATGAAACGGTCTATTAATGCGATAAACACCATTCCCCCAAAGAAGCCTATGACCGTCATCCAATACCCTTCCGTTTCACCTAAAGAAGTCGTTAACGCATCTTTCGCCTTAACAAAAATTTCAACTAAAGAGACATAAATCATAACACCTGCAGAAAACCCTAATGCAACGGATAGGAACTTCTTATTTGTTCTTGATGTAAAAAATGCAATTAAAGCCCCCAATCCGGTAGCTAACCCAGCAAATAGTGTTAAACCTAAAGCTAAAAGTACGTTTCCATCCATTTTACTTTGTCGTCTCCTCTTATCATTTAATAATTGTATTATACACTAAAAGTTTCCCTAGTGAAACTTTTTTCACCTTGGTTATATATTATTCACAAAGAAAACTTTTATGCAAAAAAATAACACCTAGTTAGGTGTTATTTATTAGCTTATTAAATTTTCTTTTACTTTGTTCATACCAAAATACACAAAGGACAAACCAAGTGTATCCAAGACTCCACCCTGCAATGACATCAGAGCCAAAATGACGACTTTCTGCGATGCGGGATAGACCAATAAGGAAGGAAAGAATAATCGCAATAACCCAAACAATTCTACTTTTTTTACTATTTCCTACCCATTCCTCTACTAAATAAGCGATTGTGAATAAATAAAGCAAAGAGAGCATAGCATGTCCCGACGGAAAACTAAATGTGGACAATTGATCAACTATTTCTGGTCGAGGCCGTTCAATCCATTTTTTCACTAATTGATTTAACACATTTCCAGCTGCTATCGTTAGTAGTACAAAAATCATCCCATGATAATTTCGTTCCTTTAACCAAAGTACGATTAGTAATAGTAAACCTATTGAAATAACAAACCATGTATCACCAATATAATGAAAGGCAGTGATAAATACGTTCCCACCAAAAAGTTCAGCTAATGTGTTATCTAGTTGTTGAATACATTCTGAATCAAAACTCAACAACAAGGCAAGAAATATAAAAAATGTAACTCCTGCTAAAATATAATTCCATGGTTTCAACATGTATTCCACCTTTGTAAAAACACTATATTATTTAACATATTTAATTACATATTACTCTATGCAATCCAATTGTTGTTACGAAAAAATAAAAAAACCTCGACAAGTCGTCAAGGTTCTGAAAGTTATTGTACGTAATATAAACTATTGGCTGATTCAATAATATAGTCTGGTTTTGGCTGGCCAATTTTAGCTTTGTGGCCCGCTATATGTTCGGGACTCTTCTCCCAGCCTTTCCAAGCTTCTTCTGATTCCCAGCGTACCATAATGATGACTTCTTCATCACCACGACGGGATTTTTTCACTAACACTTCTTTACCGATAAAACCAGGTTGTTGTTCCATTAAAGATGGGCCATCCTTTTTAGCACCAAAACGGTCAATAATTTTTTGGGCATTTCCTTCAGCAACAACAAAACGTTTCATTTGAACAAACATTCTCATACCTCCCGAGAGAAAAAGCTGTCCTACTATCAGGACAGCTTAATTTGGTTAATAAATTATTTTAATTCATCTTTAATTTCTTGGATTTTAGCAAGCTCAGATTCTAAACCGCCACCGCTTAAGTACCAAAGTGGGCCATCTAAATAAACAATTCGATTTTCTTTATATGCAGTTGTTTGTTTAATGATGTCATTTTCCATATCCGCTTCGATATTAGACTCACCGCCTGTTGCAGCAGTTCTGTCAATTACGAATAATACTTGTGGATTGAATTCTAAAATCGCTTCAAATCCAAAGTTTGAACCATGAGATGAGGATTCGATATTATCTGTTACTGGTTTAAATCCATAGATGTCATAGATGTAGCCAAAACGAGAATTTTGAGCAAAACCAGATAAATTACCTTCATTATACATTGTAACTAATGATGTATCATATTTCCCAGCTAAAGCTTTTACCTCTTCAATACCGGCATTAATTTCAGCAATTTTCTCTTTTGCTTCTTCTTCTTTACCAAACATTTTTGCTGCAACATCAACAGATGCTAAGAATGTATTCCAGTAATCATCTTGAGACGTACCAACGAAGATTACATTAGGAGTAATTTCTTTTAATTGATCATAAAATGCAGATTGACGACCTGAGATGAAAATTACGTCCGGTTCAAGTTCTGCGATATCTTCTAATAAAGGAGCTTTTAAAGTACCAATGTTTGCATATTCATCACTAGAATATTTTGATAAATGTTCTGGTAAAGTAGAATCTTTGGCAACACCAACAATTCCTTCTACTCCAAGAGCATCAAGTGTATCTAAGAAACCGTAGTCGAATACAACGATTTTTTCAGGCATTTTTTCAAGGGTAACATCTTCATAAGCAATAGTTCCAGCTTCTTCAGATTGGCTTTCTGCAACAGTTGGAGAAATAGTCATTGGGTATGTAGGACCCTCTGCATTTTCAGTAGTTGTCTTCTCCCCTGTAGTAGAGTTTGTATCTGATTCTTTTTTATCATCAGAACCACATGCTGCAAGTACGAATAATAAACTTGCTAAAATGACCGTTAATAACTTCCAATTCTTCATTTATATTCTCTCTCCTATCTCTTATTAACGATAATGATAATCATTATCAATCTAATGAAAATTATAGCATTTAGAAAATAAAGGTCAATAGTTTTTTAGTTATTTTAACCAATTTTATTTTAAAAAATGATTTAGAAAAGCATATGAAATAAATACTTTTCTAAATCATTATCATAGCTAATGCGAGTTAAAATATACGCAAATTCGACAACCATTTTGTTCCTGTACCGGAATATTCATGTCGTAAATTTCACGAAGTGCATCTGAATTAATGATTTCATTCGTCGGTCCACTTTTTACAACTTTACCGTTTTTTAACGCTACAATGTAATCAGAATAGACCGAAGCAAAGTTAATATCATGCAATACAATAACTACTGTTTTCCCTAGCTCATCAACAAGCTTACGTAAAATTTTCATTATTTGTACGGAATGCTTCATATCCAAGTTATTTAAAGGCTCGTCTAAAAGAACGTAATCTGTATCTTGGGCGATGACCATTGCGATGAAAGCCCGTTGTTTTTGTCCCCCAGACAGCTCATCTAAAAATTTGTCTTGCATATCTGTTAAATTCATATATTCCATAGCTTGATCGACAAATTGTTCATCCTCAGGTGTTAAACGACCTCTTGAATAAGGATAGCGACCAAATGAAATAAGCTCACGTACCGTTAAACGTACATTAATAAAGTTTGCTTGTTTTAAAATGGATACACGTTTCGCAAATTCAACGGATTTCCATTGTTTTACGTCATTTTTATCGAGTAATACTTCACCTGTATCTGCATCTAATAACCGACTCACCATTGATAATAACGTGGATTTACCAGCACCATTTGGACCAATAAAGGATGTTATCGATCCCGGTTGAATCGTTACGGAAACATCTTCTACAACAGGCTTGTTACCAAACTTCTTTGTTAAACCTTTGATTTCAATCATCCTGCTGCCCTACTTTCCTTTAGTAATAAGTAAATGAAGTAAATACCACCAATAAAGTTAATAATGACACTTAAGGTAGTACTCATTTCAAACACATGTTCAACGATAAATTGACCACCGACTAAAGCAATAACACTCATTAAGCCGGCTCCTAAAATATGAATCGAATGCTTATATGTGACTAAAAATTGGTAAGATAAATTTGCTACGATTAAACCAAAGAACGTAATCGGACCGACTAGAGCAGTGGATGTAGCAATTAGTACCGACGATAAAATTAATACATTCATCACTAAGCGGTCATAATTAATTCCTAGGTTTATCGCATTTTCCCTACCAAGGGACATAACATCTAACTGACCCAAAATCCGATATCCGTAAATAAAGGCAATTAATAAAATCACAATCGAAATATATAGTAACTCGACTTTAATATTCGAGAAACTTGCAAATAAACGATTTTGTAAACTTAAATATTCTACTGGGTCAATTAATACTTGCAAGAACGTTACAAGACTTCCGAGTAATGTTCCTAAAATCATCCCAATTAATAATAATAAGTAAATTGGATGTTTATCTGCTCGGAATAAGAAGCGATATAAGAACAATGCAAACAGCACCATCGCTCCAATTGCTACTGCAAAGTTTAAATATTGATTTAACACCCAAATGGACATGGACCCAGCTAAAAAGTAAATAAGAGTTTGTACAACTTCATACATGGAGTCAAGACCCATTACGGAAGGGGTTAAAATACGGTTGTGCGTAATAGTTTGAAACACTACCGTCGAATAGGCAATTGCAAATCCTGTTACGATCATTGCCCCAACCCGCATCATACGTCTTGGAAATGCGTAATCAAAACCACCCTTAATATCGTAGAATCCGTATAGCAAAATACAAATTATTGCTACAACTGCTAGAATAATTAGTTTTGTACTATTTCGCATATGCTCTCCCCCTAAATAACATAATTAAGAAGATCGCACTGCCGATTACCGCTACCGTTACATTTACCGGTATTTCATACGGATAAATAATGACACGCCCTAAAATGTCACAGATTAATAGGAAAACAACACCGAGAACGGCTGTATGTGGAATCGTCTTTCGTAAATTGTCCCCTAAATAAAGGGATACAATATTCGGTACGATTAATCCTAAGAATGGGATAACACCAACTGTGAGAACGACAGTTGTAGCGATAATTGCTACGAGAATTAACCCTATATTTAATACGAATTTATAACTTAAACCTAAGTTTTTAGCAAAATCTTCACCCATACCAGCAACGGTAAATTTGTTTGCATATAAATAGGCTAAAATTACAGCAGGTATACTTAAATATAGTAATTCATAGCGTCCAGATATTACTAATGTAAAGCTTCCCATTAACCAAGAAGAAATATTTTGAAGTAAATCAGCTTCATAAGCAAAAAATGTTGTAATGGAAGATAAAATATTTCCATACATAATCCCGATTAAAGGTACAAAAATAGCATCTTTAAACTTTATACGATCTAAAATTTGCATGAATAGCAAAGTTCCAACTAACGCAAATACAAAGCTAAAAATAATTTGCTGTGTATAGGTTACATTCGTAAAGAACAGCATCGAAATGAGAATCCCTAACTTAGCGGCATCTAATGTTCCAGCTGTCGTTGGAGAAACGAATTTGTTTCGACTTAAGCTTTGCATAATCAAGCCCGCGATACTCATCCCAATCCCCGCTAAAATAATCGCCATTAGACGTGGTACACGACTGATTAAGAAAATTTGTGTTTCTTCTGATTGCCAGTCAAGTAAATCGCTTGGCTTTATATCAATCGCGCCAATAAATAGCGAGATAAACGACAGGATGATCGCTGCAATAATTAACATCCACAGTCTCATTTTTATCCCCATATTCTATTTATTCTCAAGTATGTAATGAAAATGATTCTCAACCTCGAGTACGTATTTCATTATAAGTTGAAAAAGTCGAAAAATCAATGCCGATAACTTGAAGTTGAAAAATTAGAGAGTATATTTCAAATTTTAGTAAAATGTAGTTTTTTTAAGTATTACTTATATTTATTAATGTTTGTCTCATGAAAAAAGCTTAACCCTTTTAGAGTTAAGCTTAAAAGTTTATTAATATTGTACGTCAACCGCCTTATCGATTACTTCTTGAGGAATTGTAATTTCTTTAACACCATTGAAGTTATCAAATTTGCTTACCATATCCGTCTTAATTGTCATTGACTCACCTTCGATATCCATCGTGAAAGTGACATTCATATCCATTGTCGTCATATCAAAGGTTTCCTTATCAATTTCAATTTTATAGTTAAGATTCTCAACTTTCGTATTTTCAAGCATTTGTGTGTCTTCTTCAGAAAGACCTAAAGTTTGATTAATTTTCATTTGCTCCAACATATACTTTGTAAACTTATCGCTAGCAGCTTCTAAAGTAAGAATATACTGATCTTCCGATTGTTCAAATGTAAAATCATTAATAAATGATTTCATTTGTTCAAGCTGTTCTGATGTATTAACTTGATTTGCTGTTTGCCCCATAATCGCGTCAAACTCTTCAGATGGTAGCTTCACCCATTGGTTAGTTTGAGAATCAAACATGTACATCCCTTCCTTGGACATATACATTTCCATATCCATCGATGCATCGCCCTCCGCTGTTGGCTCTCCCATCGTCATTGTTCCATCCATATACATGGAAATAGGATCTGTAACCATATCAAGTTTCAAATCACTCTTCGTTGTCATTTCAATACTTTCTTCCCCAGTTCCAAAACCAATTGTTTGGTCCATTACAATCGAGCCACTGACACTTTTTAGTTCATTTTGTCGTTCTATCGCTTTGTTATAAACTTCTTCCAACGTCAAATCGCTACTTTTCGATGTTGCACCAGACTGTGGTTCTGCCGTGCTATTACATGCCGTTAACACGAATAACAATAAACCGATTAATAAGTATCCCCATTTTTTCATAAAAACCCTTCCTTTCATTAAACCTTTAGTTTACACACCATAGGATAACAGTATTTACAATATTTTCCTAACTATTTTTATCATTTTATACAAAATGTTACTTTTTTACTTCTTTCATTTCTGTAACTAATTCTCTATACAATTTGCTACATACTAATAATTTGTTTTATTTATAGGATAGCTACTATTATTTATTACGTATAAGTATGGAAAGGGTGTCATTTTTTTCTAAAATAATAAATATCCGCCTGTAAAACAGGCGGTTTTAGTAACGCCCTATAAGGGCTCCTTACTAACTGCCCCTAAAGGGGCTTTTTTAATTGACCGTCAACCGTATTTGTTCTTTAATCTCGTTTAAATGGGTCTATATATTCTCTACTCGTCATTTGATCACGTAATCGATCTTCAGCTTCTTGTTCCCTAATGTATTTTGCTACCGCTTTTTCGTTAAGACCTACTGTAGTGACATAATATCCTTTTGCCCAAAACGTTCGATTTCCGTGTTTATATTTTAAATTTGCATGTCTATCGTGAATCATTAAAGAACTCTTTCCTTTTAAATAGCCTACGAATTGTGATACGGATAATTTTGGAGGAATTTTAACCAGCATATGTATATGATCTGGCATTGCATGTCCTTCTATGAGTTCTACGTCTTTCATTTCACATAGACGTCTTAAAATCGCTCCGATGTCTTTTCTTAATTCACCGTAGATTACTTTCCTTCTGTATTTTGGTATAAAAACTATGTGATACTTACAATTCCATCTTGTGTGTGATAAACTATTGTCGCTCGACATTGAGCAAAACTCCTCTCGATTTGAATTTGGTTTGACGGCCATTTTCATTATATCGAGAGGAGTTTTTAATTCCATCTCCATTACCACTCTAAAAGTATATTTTCACACGTGCAGAGCACGTGGTTTTAAAAGAATTAATAAAAAAGGAAGTGTGAACGAATCACACTTCCTCATTTATTAATTTACTCCGCGCATCGCCTTTGCAATGATTGGTGTTAATATTAATAGTAAAAGACCTAAAAAGATAGATAATGCGCCAAGTGTTCCGAAGTACGTAATTTCTGTTACTGCTTCATAAACACGAACGAGTTGGGCATTAATCGCTTGGGCAGCCGCACTAGTTAAGAACCATAAAGACATTGTTTGTGCTGCAAATGCCGCTGGTGCCAATTTTGTTGTTGCTGATAAACCGACTGGTGATAATAATAACTCCCCTACTACAACAAGGAAGAAGGAAAGAACTAACCACCAAGGGCTAACAAGTTCTGTACCGCCAGACATTTTCGCTGGAATAATCATTACTAAGAATGATAAACCTGCAAAAAATAATGAAATAGCAAATTTCTTCGGAGTAGAAGGTTGACGGTTACCAAGTTTTAACCACATCCATGCAAAAATAGGTGCAAAGATAATAATGAATAATGGGTTAAGAGATTGGAACCAAGATGCTGGGATTTCAAAGCTTCCCACAGTTAAATCCGTACGAGTATCTGCATATGTTGCTAAAATTGTTGCTCCTTGTTCTTGAATAGCCCAGAACATAACAGCAGCAATAAATAAAGGAATATAAGCTAATACTCGAGATTTTTCATCTTTCGTCGTTTTAGGACTTCGATACATCACAATGAAGAACACGGTTGGAATTAATATACCCAGTGTTGTAATGATTAAACTAAACACAGCCATTGTTAAATTACCAGTAGCATTTAAAATGAACCCTACAATTAAAATGGCAATAATGGCAATAATAACATTACGAATTGTTTTCTTTTTCTCTTGTTCTGTTAATGGGTTTGGCACTTCAAGACCAGCTAGTCCTAAAAATTTCTTTTGCGTTACAAAGAAAACGATTAAACCGATTAACATACCGACAGCAGCTAAACCGAATCCGAAATGGAAATTATATTTTTCCCCAACAGTACCAATAATTAATGGTGCGATAAAGGCACCCATATTAATACCCATGTAGAAAATACTAAATCCTGAGTCACGGCGATTATCTCCCTCAGCATACATATCTCCAACAATCGTTGATACGTTAGACTTTAATAAACCAGTTCCGACAATAATAAACGCCATCGAAATGAGTAAAGCAGTAAGACCGAATGGTAATGCTAATACAATATGACCAATCATGATCAATATTCCACCATAAAATACCGTCTTACGTGTACCCCATACGCGGTCCGCAAACCAACCGCCAATAATACCTGACATATAAATTAAAGACCCGTAAAGAGCCATTATAGAGTTCGCAGTTCCTCTATCTAATCCTAATCCACCATCGTGCAATTCATAATACATATAAAGGATAAGAATGGCACGCATTCCATAATATGAAAATCTTTCCCAAAATTCAGTAAAGAATAATGTGAATAAGCCCTTTGGTTGACCAAAAAATCCTTTTTGAGGAACGGATTTGACAATTTCGTCTTTACTATACATAAAGAAATCCCTCTTCCGTTAATATTTTTATATTTTCAAACAATTTAGATTATTGAAATCACAGTCTGAAATCTCGTTTTATTACCTTAAAACAAAATGAATGTTTTTTCAATATATTATAAAAAAGTTAGAAATTTCGATTTCTTCTTTATTTTCTATATCTTTTACTAAAGAACTGTTATTAACGGACTTTAAAAGGTATATAAAAATAATTTTTATTTATAAAAAAATAGGCAACGACAAATACATCGTTACCCATTTTCATTATTTTATTACAAAGCTTTCATACTTTTTCATATCCGACTCTTTTAATTCAACTACTAACCTAGTCCCATTTTCTTCATATTCTGTTTCTTTCACTTGTGCATACGTATTTAAGTACGAAACGATATCGCCACGCTCAAAAGGAATAAACATTTCACATTCAACGTAATTGGAAAAAATATGTTGTTTAATCATTTCGATTAATTCGTCTAAACCACTATCTTCCTGGGCAGAAATCCAAATATTGTCTCCACTTATTAATGGATATTTTACGTTTGCAATGTCCGATTTGTTATATACATAAATGGTCGGAATCCCCTCTACGTCAACTTCACTCAACGTTTTATTCGTCACGTCCATCATAAATCGATACTGCTCATTAGAAACATCTACTACGTGTAATAATAAGTCTGCTTCTCTTGCTTCCTCCAAAGTAGAACGAAATGCCTTTACTAAATGATGGGGTAACTTACTTACAAATCCAACTGTATCTGTTAATAAAAATGTCTTTTTATCTGGCAACTCAATATTCCGAACAGAAGTATCTAAAGTTGCAAACAACATATTTTTTTCCAAAACTTGTTTATTATCTTCTTGTCCAATCTTTTTCAATAATCGGTTCATTATTGTTGATTTCCCAGCATTTGTATACCCCACTAAGGAAACAATTGGAATTTCGTTTTTCCTTCTTTTTTTCCTTTGGGTTTCCCGTTGTTCTTTCACACCTTCAAGCTCTTTACGAAGCTTTGAAATTTGGTCTTCAATTTTTCGCCGATCCAACTCTAGTTTTGTTTCCCCAGCACCCCGGTTTCTAAAACCTCCACCAGTGCCACCACCTTGACGGGATAGTGAAGCATGAAGCCCAACTAGTCGTGGCAACATATATTGAAGCTGAGCTAATTCGACTTGCATTTGCGCTTCCCGTGTTTTTGCACGGCGATCAAAAATATCTAAAATAAGCATCGTACGATCTATTACTTTAACTTCTAAATCATGTTCTAAATTTCTTATTTGGGAAGGTGAAAGTTCATCATTAAAAATGACTAAATTTCCATTTAACTCTTCTATAAAACTTTTTATTTCCTCAATTTTTCCAGTTCCTACATAATGGGATGGATTTACCCGCTCTAAATTTTGTGTAACTGTCCCCATTACCGTCACATCAAGAGCTTCAGCTAAACTGGATAACTCCTCCATTGAGTAATGGAAATTAGGATCATTTTGTAAATTAACGCCAACTAAAATGGCCTTTTCAATAATTGTTTCAATCTGTTGCATATTCGTCACTAAAAGATTCCTCCCTGTTAACGTAGGGTATTTTCCACAATCGTATCATACATTATATCCCTTTTTACACAAGAAAAGACCTATAACAAAGGAATGTTATAGGTCTTTTAAAATTCTATTGTTTCTCTTTTTCTGAATGTAACAAGTTTAAAGTTTCATCGAATTCATCTTCAATTTCATCATTTCGTTTATA
Source organism: Ureibacillus sp. FSL E2-3493 (assembly GCF_038077515.1). Lineage (NCBI taxonomy): Bacteria > Bacillati > Bacillota > Bacilli > Caryophanales > Caryophanaceae > Ureibacillus > Ureibacillus sp. FSL E2-3493. The sequence goes on from NZ_JBBOPK010000001.1 coordinate 3,298,348, forward strand.
AGTTAATAAACTTACAATAATCGCCAAAATTAAATTGATTGCAAAACCAGGTACAATTTCATATAGCATACCGGATAGCTCTTTATTTTGTCCCCAAATAAAGGCAACAACAGCCCCTACTACCATACCTGTTAGCGCACCAACATTTGTTAACTTTCTCCAATATAGAGCAAGTAAAATTGTTGGTCCAAACGCTGCACCAAATCCTGCCCAAGCAAATCCAACTAAATCTAAAATTGAACTGTCCGGGTTCCATCCTAATATTGCAGCAACGACTGAAACAACAAGAACTGCTAAGCGACCTGCGAAAACATAATGTTTATCCGTCGCATCTTTTTTAAATAACGCTTTATACATATCTTCCACAAGGGCCGAAGATGTTACAATCAATTGGGAAGAAATCGTACTCATAATAGCGGCTAGTATCGCAGCTAACATAATACCAGCAATAAATGGATGGAATAAAATTTGCCCCATAACAATAAAGATTGTTTCTGGATCATCAATATTCCCACCATTTTGTTGGAAGTAGGCTAATCCAACTAGTGCAGTACCAATTGCACCAAATAAACTTAATATCATCCAACCAATACCGATACGACGGGCTTGTTTTGTTTCTTTTACCGATTTGATTGCCATGAATCGAACGATAATATGCGGTTGTCCAAAGTAACCAAGTCCCCAAGCAACAGAAGAAATAATCCCAGCTGCTGTTGCCGTTTGAGCAAACAAATTAAAGTGTTCTGGATTCACCGATTGAATGGAGTCGATTGTATCGCCAAATCCACCAGTGAAAAACAAACCAATTGTCGGTACTAATATTAAAGCTAAAAACATAATAAGACCTTGTAAAAAGTCAGTGTAACTAACGGCTAAAAATCCGCCAAATAACGTATAGCCAACCGTCACGACGGCAACAACTAATAGACCTGTATGGTAATCAAAACCAAAGGAACTTTCAAAAAATTTACCGCCAGATACCATACCTGATGATACATAGAATGTAAAGAATACTAAAATAACGATACCTGAAACGATACGAATTAATTTCGTCTTATCACGAAGACGGTTATCTAAAAAACTCGGAATCGTAATGGAATTTTTCGAAACTTGAGTATAAACCCGTAAACGAGGTGCAACAAAATACCAGTTTAGCCAAGCTCCTACCGTTAAACCAATTGCAATCCATGCTTCTACTAAACCTGCAGTATAAATTGCACCTGGTAACCCCATTAGTAGCCATCCAGACATATCTGCTGCTCCAGCACTTAAGGCCGTGACAGCTGGACCTAAATCACGTCCGCCTAACATATAATCATTTAAATTCGTTGTTCTTTTATAGGCGTACCAACCAATAATAATCATTGTTAGCATGTAAATAACAATGGCTAACAATTGAAAAGCGTGATCTGACATAATCCATCCCCCTTATTTCAATTTTTTTGAAAATAGTGTCGAATAATAGAAAATAAACGCGTATTCTAGAAACACTATTATTTGCTTATAATTTATCATACTTCATAATAATTGTATGTAAGATTTTTTAAAAAATAAAATTTTCAATATACTTCCATTATTATTTAATTTTATAGTCCAATATATGAATATAAAAACTAGAATTTAGCACTTGTTAATAGAGCTATGTTAAACTATTTTCAACAATTTAAAAGTAGAGGCTGATTCAAATGGACTTTGAACAAATGAAAGAACAATTTTTAAATCGTATTAATAGCCACCAATTAATTAATGCAACCTTTAGCCAACCACGGCAAAAATCAAACGAGTTAAAACGAGTGAAGTTAAAACCAATTGAACTAAAAGGGCTTTACCATATTCAATTGGAATATCAATACGAACGTATTTTAAAACATGAAAATATTTTATTAGAAAAGTTTTCCGATTCCTTCGATATATTATTACAGCAATTTCGTCAAATTCATGCCCAATTTACGGATGAAAAAATACACATACAATTGTCGAAAAAAAATAAAGTACTTTGGAAAGTTGAAAAACTTGAAAAAGCAAAACAAGTTAACCTTTCCCATAACCGTAAAAAGCAATATTTACTTGATGAATCGACACCATATCCTTTCCTTATTCGTCTGGGTGTTCAAACGGAAGATGGGAAAGTGAAAAAGCAAAAGTTTGATAAATTTCGACAAATTAACCGTTTCGTTGAGTTTATCGATGATTCATTACAACATTTACCTAAAGATCGACAAATTCGAATTCTTGACTTTGGTTCAGGAAAATCCTATTTAACCTTTGCCTTATATCATTATTTAAAAATCGAAAAGGGATTAGACATACGAGTAACTGGACTGGATTTGAAAAAAGAAGTTATAGAAGAATGTAATCGTATTGCTCATGATCTACATTATGATCAGCTTGAATTTTTAGTGGGTGATATTAATGATTATAATGATGAAAATGCAGTGGATATGGTTGTAACATTACATGCTTGTGACGTTGCGACAGATCTGGCTTTGGCCCGTGCCGTTAAATGGGGAGCAAAAGTTATTTTAAGTGTTCCTTGTTGCCAGCACGAATTAAATAGACAACTAAATGCACCTGCCCTAGATATTATGATGCAGCACGGTTTAATTAAGGAACGATTTGCTTCCCTTGCAACTGACTCCATTAGGGCGGAAATATTAACTTTAGCCGGCTATGATACACAACTTTTAGAGTTCATCGATATCGAACATACACCTAAAAATATTTTAATTCGTGCTTACTTTACTGGAAAAAAACCATCATTAGAACAGCTTGAACGCTACAATTCGTTTATTCAATTTTTATCTGCAGAACCATTTTTACAAAAAGAACTTCAACAGTATTTTTAATTCAAAACTCTTCATAAAATCAAATTAATGGGCAAGTATATTATTGTAGGAGAATAATCGTACTCTAATATGCTTGCTTTTCTATTTGTGAACTCTTTTTATGTTACAGCAATGTAAATTTTGTGAAATGAAACATTTAAGGTGTATAGATTTTTTTAAAATTTTGTTATGATTATTTAGGTTTAAAATAACTATTAAAAATTTGCACATATACCAGGGGGCATTTTCATGTTTAGTCCAAAAAAATCAGATCCATTTTTCTTATCTTTACACAAGATAGCAGAAAATATGAGAGAGGCTGTTCATTACGCAAGAGATTTTAAAATCAATTCCATAGCGGATTTAAAAGAACTTAGTGTTCGAATGAAAAAGTATGAAACAGATGGCGATAAATTAATTCATGAGTTAATCGTTATGTTAAACAAATCTTTCATGACACCAATTGAACGTGAAGATATTTTAGCTTTAGCTAACAAAATGGATGATGTACTTGATGGAGCAGAGCATTGTATCGCACATTTTGAAATGTTTTCATTTATTGAAATCGATGAATCGATGGAAAAATTCTTAGACTATATTTCAAAAAGTGCCGATGAAATCGTTGCAGCAACAGATCTTTTAAATAAAAAGGACTTAGTTGCAATGCGTAAACATATTATCCTTATTAAGGATTATGAACGCGAATGTGATGAAATTTCACGTTCATCTACAAAGCAACTATTTTTAAATGAAAAGGATCCAATCCGTCTAATTAAAATGCGCGACATCTATGATCAACTAGAAGAAATCGCTGACTCTACTCAAGATGTAGCGAATACATTAGAAACAATTATTATGCGTAACGCGTAGAATCAGGAGATTTTATAAATGGATACTATATTAATACTTACAATATTAGTCGTAATCTTCGCCTTAGCTTTCGACTTTATAAACGGTTTCCATGATACAGCAAACGCAATCGCTACTTCCGTATCAACTCGTGCTTTACCACCACGGGTTGCTGTATTATTGGCTGCTGTCATGAACTTTTTAGGGGCAATTACATTTGTTGGAGTGGCAAAGGCTATTGCAAAAGATATCGTTGATCCCTTTTCATTGAACGTAACGCCAGATGATACAACTGGTACAGTCGTTATTTTAGCAGCATTATTATCTGCTATTACTTGGAACTTATTAACATGGTATTTCGGTATACCATCAAGTTCTTCCCATACATTAATCGGTTCTATTGCCGGGGCAGCTATTGCGGCAGCTGGATTTGGAATATTAAATTACGGTGGTTTTTCAAGTATTATCATCGGTTTAATCGCTTCTCCATTTTTAGCATTAGCTATAGGATTTATCTTTATGTCCGCATTTAAAGTAATTTTTAAAAATTTCAACCTTTATCGAACAAATAAAGGTTTCCGTACAGTCCAAATTTTCACAGCGGCTATTCAATCCTTTACCCACGGTACAAACGATGCTCAAAAAGCAATGGGTATTATTACGATGGCTTTAATTGCTGCCGGCTTACAATCAACGGATGAAGTACAAGAATGGGTACGAATTGCCTGTGCCATTGCAATGGGTCTTGGTACTTCAGTTGGTGGTTATAAAATCATCAAAACGGTCGGTGGTAAAATTATGAAAATCCGCCCTGTAAACGGGGCAGCTGCCGACTTAGCATCTGCATCCGTAATTTTCGGTGCAACACTTATTCATTTACCAGTTTCAACTACCCACGTCATTTCTTCTGCTATTATGGGGGTTGGATCTGCACAACGGGTTAAAGGTGTAAAATGGGGAGTTGCTCGTAAAATCGTTTTAACTTGGATTATTACAATGCCAATATCAGCGGTGATGGCAGGAATTTTCTTCCTTATCCTTAACCTATTCTTCTAATCATTTGATGAAACCAAACGAAAACTTTCGTTTGGTTTTTTATATAAAAAAGAGCTAAAGTAGATTACTTTAGCCCTTTCGATGATATTATAAACGAATTATTTCTCCCTCTTTAACAGGAGTTAACAATGAAGTTTCATTATTTGTTGTATCTTTTTTCGGTTCATATGTAGCGAAGAATATTTGCATCGCAATTACTATTAATAAACAAACTACTACGATAAATCCAACAAAATAAATGGCCACTTTTTTCCCGTTCATTATTATGTTTCCCCTTTTATTTTTTCAACTTAAATCCTTCTTCTTGTAAATAATTCATCGCTGCCTCACGGGTTCCAAAGGACTCTTCTAAATTATTTTGATGATAAATATCCCAATTCCACTGATCATGAACTAGTGTTAAAATGGTCCCATCATGGGAAACCCATGTTTCTTCAATTGGTGTATCCGTCTCTTCCGACAAGTAATCAATTGAATCCTGAATAATTTCCCGTAATGATTTTTCATCAAAATCGCGAATGTTGACTAAGCCTTTATCATTTGCCAACTTCTCATATTTTAGCAAGTCTCCTACGTAAACGAATCCATTACCGTTCGGATGTAACTTTTCAACAACAATCGTTTTTTCGTATAGGCTTTCTTCAAAATGATAGTTTAATCGTTTTAATGAAATTTCCTTTTTCATTAATTCAGGAAACGATTCAATGATTGATTGCTTTTGTTCAAATGATAACATGTATGAACTCCTTCGTATATCTACTAGTAATTATACCGTCTTAGTAGCAGCCTCTTTTATTTTTTTCCGTTCTTCGTAAATATTTTTTACGATAACTTTAATAACCGCATAAGTTGGAATGGCGATAATAATGAAAATAAAGCCGCCAATATTACCTGCTGCTAAAACAATCGTAATAACGGTTAACGGATGTACATCTAATGTTTTCCCCATAATATTAGGTGTAATTAAGTTACTTTCTATTTGTTGAGCAACTAAAGTAATCACCCCAACCCAAACAACTAAAATTGGGTCTTGTACAATTGCAACGACAAGAGCCGGCGCTAATGATATCCATGGTCCGATAAATGGAATCATATTCATAAAGAATGCAAAAATCGATAGTAATAGTGCATAATCTAGATCGATAATTAAGTATCCAATAAACATCATCGAAGCTAAAATTAAACTAATTAATACTTGTCCTTGAACATAATTTCTTAATACATTATCGATATCTGATAAAGTTTCCTTTACCCATGTACGTCTTTCTCCTGAAAAGATTTTATAAATATTTGGCGCAAACTTTTCATGGTCTTTTAACATATAAATAAAGAAGAACGGTACTAAAATTAAAGTAAACACTGCTGAAAACGTTCCGCTGACAAAAGAGACGATATATTTACTCCCTGTCATAGCAATTTCTTGAATCGAGTTAGAAATAGAGTCAACAAAATTTTCTACCTGTGGAGGCAAATTATCTTTGTTATCTAGTACTATGTCTGCTGTATCCATTATTTTATCTCCTATATAAGGAGCGTTTTTCACTAAATTGTTTACCTGTTCCGAAATCGGATTACCGATTAATAAAAGAATTCCTGTTACGATACCTGCTAATAATAAGATGATTGTAGAAATGCTCGCCCATCTTGGAGCACCCTTTTTTTCCATAATTCTTTGTAATGGTTCAGATATGTAATAAAGTACACCGCCTAACAACAACGGAATAAATATCGTTTTAATAATGATAAAAATCGGATTAAAAATCCAATGAATTTCGACAACATATTTAATAATTAAAAGTGCTATGATAATTCCTATACCAACTTGAAACCATACTTTTTTTGTCATTTACACAACCTCCTTTCCACATTGTTCCAACAATCATAATTTCCTATTCAACCATTATATACTATTTTTGATTTTATAATATGAAATAGAAAGAAACTACAAAAAAACTCCCGAAAGATTAACTTTCGAGAGTTTTTTAAACTATAATGCCACATCGTCTACGGAGTTTAAATATTCTTCAATGGCATCGATGACCGATTCCACACAACCATCCTCAAATGGAGAAATTAATCCCGCTTCTTTTACTAGTTTAGTAAATGACATGGAACCACCTAAGCTACAAAGGTGAAGATAATCCTTCCACGCTGCTTCAAAGTCTTCCCTTGAACGTTTCCAAAATTGGAACGCACATACTTGAGCTAATGTATAATCAATATAATAGAATGGGCTACCATAAATGTGGCCTTGACGTTGCCAGAATCCACCTGCCTCTAAATATTCATAACCGTCATAATCACGGTGAGGTAAATATTTGTCTTCGATTTCTTTCCAAGCCTGCTTCCGTTGAGCAGGTGTCATTGCTGGATTTTTATAGACTACATGTTGGAATTCGTCGACTGCAACACCGTATGGTAAAAATAGTAATCCACTACTTAAATGGGTGAATTTATATTTTTCTGTTTCTTCTTTAAAGAATAATTCCATCCATGGCCAAGTAAAGAACTCCATACTCATGGAATGAATTTCAGCAGATTCATATGTTGGCCATAAATATTCTGGTATCCCGATATTGCGACTAGAATAAACTTGGAACGCATGACCCGCTTCATGTGTTAATACATCGATATCTCCGGAAGTACCATTAAAGTTAGAGAAAATGAACGGTGAATCGTAATTATCGATAAATGTACAATAACCTCCGCTTTCTTTCCCTTTTTTCGCCTCTAAATCCATTAGTTCACGGTCAATCATATAATTGAAAAATTCACCTGTTTCACTGGAAAGTTCTTCATACATTTTTTTGCCGTTTTCCACGATCCACGCAGGATCACCTTGTGGTTTTGCATTACCTGATAGAAAATTTAGTCCTTCATCATAAAATTTAAAATCGCTAATTCCTATACGTTTTGCTTGTCTTTCATAAAGTTTTGTTGCTAAAGGTACAATTAGTTTTTGAACTTGATCACGGAAATTCGCAACCATTTCTTCGTTGTAATCAATACGATCCATATTGATATAGCCTAATTCAACGTAATTTTTATAACCGAGGGTCGTTGCGATTTGATGGCGAAGATGAACTAGCTTATCATAAATTTCATCAAACTTTTCCCCATTTTCTGCAAAGAAGTTAAAACGTGCTTTCATCGCTTCTTTACGGACTTCTCGATCAGTAGATTCACCATATGGTGTTAGTTGGGCAAGTGTTAATGTTTTACCATCAAATTCAATTTGTGCAGAAGCTACTAACTTGTTATATTCGGAAACAAGTTTGTTCTCCTGTTGCATTAGCTCAATGACTTCTGGAGAAAAGGCTTTAATTTGATTTTCAGCTAACGCAAATAGCTGTGTTCCCCATTTTTCTTCTAATTGCTTTCGGAAAGGCGAATTAACAAGTTCTTTATAGTATTCAAAAGTAAGTTCTTCAAATTGGGGTGAAATTTCGTCTAAATAATCCCGTTCCTTTTGATAAAATTCATCATTTGTATCAATTGAAGCCCGTACATATACTAAATTGGCTTGTGTAGAAAAATCATTTCGGAAAGCATTAATTTTTTTAATAATTTCACTTTGAGTTTCAACAGAATTAGCATTTTTAAACTGTTCGATTAATTCTCGAATATTTTTCTTTAGTTCATCTAAGTTTGGTCTTTTATATTCATAATCCTTGAATGTAACCATCTTTTGCACCCCTCTACTTTTCACAATTCACTTCATTATCTATTATTAACGATTTCTTCCAAAAGAGCAACTATTCTGATAATTTTTAAACTTAATAGAATCGTTTTCTACCTACAAGATAAAAAGTACACTCATTTAAAAATGAATGTACTTTTCAAATAATTAAATTTTAAATTTACTTATTTCTTCAATCATTTCTTTAGAAGTTGATTCAAGTAACGCAACAACTTCTTCAAGTTTATCGACCATATTAACTTGAACGTCCGTTGATCCTGCCACTTCTTTTGTTTGATTCGTCGTATTGGATACAAGTTTATTCATCTCTTCCGTAGATGCTAATATTTCCTCTGAACTTGCAGACATTTGTTCAATTACGGCTGAGTCATCTTGTATTTTAGAGTTTACTGCGGATACAACTGTTAAAATTTGATTCAACATTTGACCAATTTCCATAACCGACTGGTTCCCCATTTTTACTTCTTCTGTGCTATTTTCCATTTCTTCTAAAGCTTTATTACTAATTAGCACGAATGTTTGAAGATGGTTTTGAATATCATCGGCAGAGCTTTTCGACATTTCCGCAAGTTTTCGAACTTCATCAGCAACGACAGCAAAGCCTTTCCCAGCTTCTCCTGCCCGCGCAGCTTCAATAGCAGCATTTAATGCAAGGAGATTCGTTTGATCAGCAATGTTCGTAATAATCGAAACCATCTCTTTTATAGAACTGAATTTTTCTCCCATTTCCCGTACATAGCTTTCTGTATGTACAACGGATGTCTCCACATTTTGAATTTGAGAGACAACTTGTTGGGCATGTTCTACACTTGTAGTTACTAAACTTGTCATTTCAGTAGATGACTCGGCAATTTCAGAAGTTGTATCCGCCAACCGTTGAATACCAATGGACATTTCATTCATCGCTTGTGTCACTTCTTTATTACTTTCTTCTTGTTGGTCGCTACTAGAAGCAATTTCAATAATGCTAGAAGCAATGGTCGTAGTCGACTTTCCTACTTGAGTCGCTGCATTTTCCAATTCTACAACTACTTGTTCCAAATTTTTTGATTTACTATTTATTTTCAATAATGATTGGGACAAATTGTTTAAAGCTTGCGAAAAGGTTTTAGAAAAGATGGCAATTTCATTATTTTGTTTTAACTTTAAAGTAGATAGTGTTTCATTGACACCTTTTAAATTTCCTTCGGATAATTGATTCGATGCTTCTTTTAACACATCTAATGGTTTTAAAGATTTATTTACATAACGATAAACAATATATAACCCTACCAATATAATGATTAAAAAGATGACTCCGATTTTTGGAACAATTCCCATCATTACATTTGAACTTACTTCATCCACATAGGAAGCATCAATATCAACACCTAAAAAGGCAACGACTTCACCATTTTTATCTTTCATCGGTACTGTACCTGAAATATATTCACCGAAATCACTACTTAATAAATCAGAATGGTAGGATCCATCTTTCAATGCTTTTTGTAAATGTTCGTAGGTAGTTGATCCAGACTTATCACCAATAGCAGCTGCATTTTCCGTATCATCTGCAGGCATACCATCTACTAAAAATGTGACCTCTTCCCCTTTTTCAGGAACTGCATATGTATAGGCATAAAGAACACCATTCATTTCACGTAAACTGTTTAATTGTTCTCTTAACTCCCAATATAAGTCGTTTTCCTCCGGATTCGCCGCTAATTCTTTATATTGTTCAACATCGATAAAGTTCAACATATTATTAGCGATTTCAACCGTTCTTTCCCCGACCGCTTCCTGTACTGATTCTCTCGAATTATACATCATTGTAAAAGTATAAATGCCTAATAATAAAACAAAAACAACGATAATAATGAAGAGAATCTGTCTTGATAACCGTTTCCCCTTGTTCATAGTATAAAAACTCCTTTAAATAAATTACTCAAAGTTCTTATCGACCCTTTTCGATGAAATTTAAACAAAAGCATTTCAATTAAGCAAATCTTACTCTTTTCCACAAAAAAACCAGTAGCAAGTAGCTACCGGTTCCTTTTCTTTTTAACTATAAAACTATACCTGTACTTATTCACCTAAATCGGCATTATGGTAGACACGTTGTACGTCGTCTAAGTCTTCTAATGCATCAATCATTTTTTCAAACTTCGCTTTATCTTCTCCTGTTAACGTCACTTCTGTTTGTGGAAGCATTGTTAACTCAGCAACTGTAAACTCACTAATACCCGCTGCTTTTAAAGCCTCTTGTGCTACATGGAATTGATCTGGCTCTGCATAAACGATAACTGTACCCTCTTCTTCGAATACGTCACGAGCATCTACGTCTGCTTCTAATAATATTTCTAATACTTCATCTGCTGTTTTATCTTCAATACCGAATACTGCTGTTGAATCGAACATGTAAGTAACAGAACCTGTTACACCCATATTTCCTCCATTTTTACCGAAAGCAGCACGTACATCTGAAGCAGTACGGTTAACGTTGTTTGTTAAAGCATCTACGATAACCATCGTTCCGCCAACCCCAAATCCTTCATAGCGTAACTCGTCATAATCTTCTCCGCCGGCACCTTTTGCTTTATCAATTGCTTTATCGATAATATGTTTTGGCACATTATATGTTTTGGCACGTTCTAATACAAATTTTAAAGCTGAGTTAGATTCCGGATCTGGTTCACCTTTTTTAGCTGCTACATAAATTTCCGTACCAAATTTTGCATAAATACGACTTGTATTTTTATCTTTTTCGGCTTTCTTGTCTTTAATGTTATTCCATTTACGACCCATTGGATTCACTCTCTTTCCATTTTAATAACTATATTTTAAGGCATATATGATAAACCTTTAAATGATATGAGACTGTAATATTATACACCATTCGATTGACAAAGAGAAAGGTATCATATTCCAACCTACTTCTCTTTTAAAATCTTATTTAGTAGTGCTTCGCATCCATCCACTACCAGTTCATAAGTTTCTTGAAAATCCCCTGTATAGTAAGGATCTGGTACATCCTTTTTGTGATCTGTTAAATCTAAAAATCTAAAGATTTTCGGATGGTCAGGCTGGCCTAACATTTGTCGAATATTACTCACATTACTATTGTCCATTCCTATAATGTAATCGAATGTTTCAAAATCTTCTTTATCGAGTTGTCTTCCCTTCATACCGCTAGTTGATATACCAAACTCTTTCAGTTTAGCTTTAGTTCCTTTATGGGGAGGCTCTCCGATATGCCAAGAACTTGTTGCTGCCGAATCTACTTTAATTTGATCGCTTAATCCTTTCTTCTCCACTAAGTGACGCATAACCGCCTCAGCCATTGGTGAACGACAAATATTCCCTAAACAAACAAAAAGAACCCGTTTCATTTTTATTCCTCCTTATAAAAAGCACTTTCCTATGATGGAAAGTGCATGTACATTATTTTTTAATTTTAGAGTTTAATTGTTCTGTTAAACGTTCCAGCTCTTTTTCTAGAAATTGAGTTGATTCGTCCCTTGCCTCTTTACCACTTCCAACTGTAAATGGTTCCCCATAAATAAGATAACCTTTTTGACGTTTAAATACTTCGCCAACGTTTCTTGGTCCAACATAGGCAGCTGGAACAATTTGAGCTTTTGATAATTGGGCAATTGTAATCGCCCCTTGTTTTAACTCCGTATTTTCCGTTGATCGTGTTCCACTAGGGAAGATCCCGACCACTTTTCCTTCTTTTATTAGTTGACGTGGAATTTTAATAACACTTGGACCCGGGTTTTCGCGATCTACAGGGAAAGCATTCAAATTGGCAATAATTGAGCCAAACTTCCCTTCAAACAATTGTTTCTTAGCCATAAAGTGAATGTGCCGAGGGTATAATGACACTCCTAAGTTTAAAATATCTACATAACCATTATGAGTACAGGCGATAATATATCCGCCTTCCTTTGGTAAATTTTCTTTACCATATACCTTTGCCTTTGAGCCATTAAGCATTAAAAATACATTTACAAGTTTAGCTCCAATATCATATAACACTTCTACATTCCTACCTTTTTTATTATATCTATAGTTTATTTTGTTATTTCTCCAACTAATATTTCAAGGTCAATTGTAATTTCATTTAAAGAAATATCCTTTTCTAAGTGCCAACCAAGGGGCGTCATTTCTAGAAGTTTTGGAACGAGCTGTTCTTCTAGTGGCATTGTATATGTAATACGCTCCTGTTGGACATTAGCAAAATGTTCTTTAAATCTCTCTACCGTTTGCTCATTCGTATAATATTCTTTTTCTGAATTCGCAAAGGCTTGTCTACGAATTTCCTTTAAATAGTCTGATTGGGGCACTACTTTTATCAATTTCCCCTTATCTTTTAACAAACGGCTAAATTCACCGTAATTCGCAGGGGATAAAATATTTAATATACAATCAAAGGATTGTTCTTTAAACGGACTATTAGCTAAATCCCCTACACACCAAATTTTTTGTTCATAAAACTTTGCTGCAGACTGGATGCCTTCCTTTGAAATATCAATTCCGACAGCTATAACTTGTTGTTCCAATTCATTTATTATTTTATTTAAGTGAGAACCTTCACCACAGCCGGTATCTAATATCGTCTCACTCTGGTTCCCTACATATTTCGCAATGGCCTTTTGTACTGGCTCATATAAACCACTATTCATAACTTCCTGACGAGATTCAAATAAACTTTTACTATACATGGATGTGAAAGGTTTAATCATGAAATTTACATAGCCTTGTTTTGCAATGTCAAAGGAATGATGATTACGGCATAACACATGGCCATCGTCACTTACATGCATCTCCTTTTGGCAAATCGGACAAGAAAAAAGTGTTTCATGTTCTTTCATATATAAAATGCTTGCAGCTCTTTTTGATACTTTCCCCACATTCATGCTCCTTTTTAAGTTGCTGTAAGTATCATATCATCTATTCCTATAGAATGAAAAACTAAACAATTTCCTTTGGCGCTTGTTTTTTTATGAGAATAACAAATAAACTAGCTAATAAACAAAAAGCTCCTGCCAAGGCGAACGCCCACATGTAAGAACCAAACACTTTATATACGACACCACCTGAGTAAGCCGCTACCCCTGCTCCCACTTGGTGTGCCGCAGTAATCCATCCATACATCATTGCACTTTTCTCAATCCCAAACTTTTGCCGGGTTAGACCTATCGTTGGTGGTACTGTAGCAATCCAATCTAAACCATAAAAAATGGAAAAAATGACAAGCCATGTATAAGAACCTTGTGCAAGGGCAAAGGGTAAAAAGACTAGAGAAAACCCTCGAAGCAAATAGTACCAAAATAATAACCAGCGATTATCAAAACGATCGGATAACCAACCGGAGATAGTCGTTCCAATTAAATCAAATACTCCCATAAATGATAACATTGCCGCAGCTGTCACTAAAGGAATACCAAAACTAACACAATAGGAAATAAAATGAGTTCCAATAATACCGCTTGTAGATAAACCACATATAAAGAAACTTCCTGCAAGCAACCAAAATTCCTTCATCTTTAACCCTTCAATCAATGAAAATATCGCCATCTTAAAAGGATTTCGATTTGTTGATAAACGGGCAGGTTCTAACTGTTTTTCTTGACCATAAGGGACGATTCCTATTTCCTCTGGCCAACTCTTCATAAAAATCGCAATTACAACAAGCATCACGATACTTAAAAAGAAAATAAGTGCAATGGCAGAGCGCCACGAATAATTGTCTACAAATGCGGCTAAGACCGGTAATAAAATTAATTGCCCTGTAGCCGTAGCAGCTGTTAAGATACCGACAGCAAGTCCCCTTCTTTTCACGAACCATCGATTCGCTACTTGTGTACTTAGGACTGTTAAAAATAATCCAGAGCCGACTCCTAACATGATGCCCCAAATGAGTATTAATTGCCATTTGCTTTGCATAACAAACGTTAAACCTAATCCTACTGCTAATAGAGCCATCGAATAAAGCATCATCCGCTTCAAACCAAAAACATCTACAAAGGCTGCCATAAAAGGTCCTGAAAAACCATATAAAAACAAGCATATAGCAAAGGCAAAAGAGATCGTTGGCCTATCCCAACCAAACTCCATTTCAAATGGATCGATAAATATCCCCGAAGATGAACGAATTATCCCCGCTACAATAATTGCAATAAATGTAACCGTTAGAATAATCCAACTATAATGGATTTTTCTCATTTCTCCACCCTTAAAAATAGTTTTCTTCCATTGTACACGAAGTCATATATAATATTGATAGAAAATTCTAAATTATCTTTTTCGGGTAGTTCATTATTATTTTAAACCTGTCCGATGAAAGCACAAAAAGACAAGAATACGTATTTATTACAAATTATGATAACAATAGAGGTGAGCATTATGGGGTGGCTAGAGTCCATTCAAAAAGCAATACATTATATAGAAATGAATTTATTAGACAATGAACTGACAATCGAATCAATTGCTCGAGCTGCTAATTCTTCTGTATTTCATTTTCAGCGTACATTTTCAATATTAACAGATATTACTGTTAGCGATTATATACGTAGACGGCGTTTAACACTAGCAGCACAAGAACTGATCAATACAGATCAGAAAATCATCGACATCGCTTTTAAATATGGATATGAAACACCTGAGTCCTTCACAAAAGCTTTTCGAAAGCAACATCGTATTTCTCCATCAGAAGCACGTAAGAAAAAGGGAACGCTACAATCCTATAATCGCCTCGTTATTAAAATTCAATTGGAGGGAGCAGTACCTATGAACTACCGTATTATTGAAAAAGAAGCATTTCAAATTGTTGGTGTAAAACGAACGTATAATTATGAAAACGGGGAGAACACCCAAAACATACCTCAGTTTTGGAATGATGTACACAAGGATGGAACGAATGATCGGTTGTTTGAATTAAATAACGGAGAAGTAAAAGGAATTCTTGGAGTCTGTAGTATAGAGAAATATAAACAAGATGAAAAATTAATGGATTATTGGATTGCAACTGCCTATAATGGCGAAGTACCAGAAGGATTCGAAACTTACGAAGTGCCTTCATCTAAATGGGCTATTTTTGAAGTTCATGGACCAATGCCCCATGCAATGCAAGATACTTGGAAGAAAATTTATTCTGAATGGTTCCCTTCCAACCCATACGAACAAGCAGGAACTACTGAGTTAGAAGTATATTCAGATGATGATCCAAACGATCCAAATTGTTACTCAGAAATTTGGATTCCAATAAAATAATCATGACTAGACGCTCGTTTCCTTTTAACGGGCGTCTTTATGCTTTTACTTATCAAGAAATAGTAAACTTTCCCGTTATTTCCTTTTGTGTATAATCATATTAGAGTCTAACTTTTATAAAAATCGGAGGCCTTACTATGGAAAAAAATTTGGCTATTACAATTGATGCCTTTGCTATAGAAGGGAATTTAATCTCCCCAAAGATTGAAATGCAACTGGAGAAAGAGTCCATCTTCGGGATTTACTCAGATGTCGCAAAAATTAACTATTTAACAAAACAACTTGCTTCTTATTCAAAAATACATATCGAGCTAAGAGAAAATGGGATGTATCATCGCTTAACTGTTAATGAATACATTAATTTTGTGAAAGGTCTTTACCATTCATCAGTAGAGAATACCAGTTTATTACAATTGCTAGATTTCATTGATCGAAGAAATGTAAGATTAGAAAAATTAACATATAGTGAAAAACAAAGGTTGCGATTAATCCCTTGTTACATAAACGAAAAGCCAATTCAGGTAATTGAAGAACCTTTTCAAAACTTAGATGAACATTCTAAAAGGACTGTCTTGAACTGCCTTCTGTCACTAAAAGAAAAACAAAAAACTGTCATATTGTTATCAAATAATATGGAAGATGTTTTTTTAGCGAGTGATTTCGTATTCCGATTAGATTCTAAAGGCTTACATAAGTTAGACGTAAAAGAGGAAGAACCATTAATGATTGAAAAATCGGAGACGGGCCCAATTCACTTTGAAAAAATACCAACGAAGCGAAATGAAAAAATCATTTTATTTAATCCTCCTGAAATTGATTATATTGAAAGTGTTGAAGGAGAAGTTTCGGTTTATGTTGGCGGAGAAGGTTATCCTTGTTCTATGACTTTGAATGAATTAGAACAGAAATTAACACCTTTCGGCTTTTTCCGTTGCCATCGTTCCTATATTGTAAACTTGCAAAAGGTTAGAGAAATCATTACCTGGACACGTAATAGTTACAGTTTATCTCTTCATACTTCCGAAGAAAACATTGTCCCATTGTCTAAAAATAAATTAGTCGAATTAAAACGTATTATAGGGATTTGACCAATTTCCTGGGAAATTTTCATCGCCCATTTATAGAAATTTTGACACCTTTTATCAAAAAATAACTCCTTTCACCGGAAATATACTGCAATATTCGTTGTTTCTATTTATTGTTAGGTTAATTCAACCTAATAGGAGGAACGAGAATGACGTACGTAATTGATGTTCAACATTTACAAAAACATTTTCACCAAGAAGCTGCATTACGCGATGTATCGTTTAGTATTAAAAAAGGAGAAATATTCGGATTTTTAGGACCTAGCGGATCAGGTAAAACTACTACTATCAAAATTTTAACCGCCCAATTAACAAAAACAAAAGGGCAAGCAATTGTATTTGGAAAAGATGCTAAAGAAATGCAAAAAAGTTCCAATAGAGCACGTTTTGGTATTTTAACAGATAATAGTGGACTATATTTAAGGTTATCAGTGGAGGAAAATTTACAACTTTATAGTAAGTTGTATAACTTACCAATTAGTTCCGTGAAAGAGTCATTAGAATTTGTCAATTTATACGATGAGAGAAAGAAAAAGGTAAGCCAATTATCGAAAGGTATGATTCAACGGGTTACGTTAGCTCGTTCGATTATGCATAAACCTGAATTGTTATTTTTAGATGAACCTACTTCTGCCCTTGATCCCGTAAATACACAACATATTTATAACGGATTGAGGAAACTTAACGAAATGGGTACGACGATTTTTCTAACAACCCATGATATGAGTGAAGCAGAAACTTTATGTGATCGAATTGCTTTTTTACACAAAGGGAAAATCCGAGCGATTGGTTCACCCCAGCAATTAAAAAAACAGTTTGGTAATGACACGATTACCGTAGAGTTAGTAGATGGTAGTGTCCATTGTATTGAAAATTGTAAGGATGAAGCAAAAAAAGTATACGATTGGATGAGAAGTGGATTGATCTCTCGTATTTATACGAACGAACCGACTTTTGGGGACATATTCTTACAAGTGACTGGGAGTGATTTAATATGAATTTTTCTCGTATTCAAGCAATTTTCATTAAAGATTATAAAGAGTTTTCACGGAATTATGCCGTTTCAATAATGGTTCTTTTACCTCTAATTATGGCTTTTATTTACAACAAAACAGGTGTAAATAATTTACAGGCATACTTTTTGCCCATTAATTTAACCTTTTCTTCCGTTACTGCCTTTGTACAATGTTGTTTAATCGCAGAAGAAAAAGAACGAAATACTCTTCGTAGTTTAATGTTATCACCGGCTACATTGTTGGATATATTATTAGGAAAAAGTTTACTCGTATTGTCCATTTCAGCTCTTACGGTCTTACTTTCGATTTTTCTAGTCGGATATAACCTGGAAATTGGCTTATTTTAGGAATTGCGTTATTCCTTTCGATTGTTTTTTATACTGGCTTAGGAACACTAGGTGCACTTTTTACAAAAACAATTTTAGAAGCTTCCGTTGTGATTTTACCAATTATATTATTGTTTTCCTTCGGTCCTTTTGTAACGGTATTAGCTGAAAAAATTCCTGCATTACAGGTGGCAGAATGGTTACCGAGTACTCAAATCATATTATTAGCAGCGTCAATAGAAGGAAGTTATACGTCTTTTGATGTTCTAATTCCCATTATGACGATACTTATTTGGGCAATCATCACATGGTTATTTACCTTCTTCCTTTATAAAAGGCGAATGGTTGATTAAACGAATACAAAAACCATCTTTAACTGTTATCAAATCACGTTTTATAAAAGAATAAAAAAATACATGAATCTAATAATGTATTATTTCCTAATATATTGGCACAATACTTGAAAAGGATAATTCACTTTAATTCCATATAACCTTCAACTATATATCGGGATGTTTGTTTTATATCATAATGACTACTCCATAAAATGCGGATTCGATTGATACTATGAGAAGCAACAACAGTCTTTTGTAAGAAGGTCATTCATAAAAAAGAACTTACTGTAAATAATAACGGTAATGTCTTAACATTCCTAATAAAGACGGAGGTTTTAACTGTGGACATTATAGAGGGAAATGCTATTCCTGCATATCTTGAATCTAATCAGCTCATCATTGAACTAGAAAGTGTCGATATATACAATAATATTATCTTTCCTGTTCAAGCGAAAGAATATGATATCAACCCACAAGTAGAGGTACCCTATGATTTAACGGAAGAAAAAAATACTCAAAAAAGTGTAGATGAGGGACATTCTCCTTGGCGCTTAGATCCTATAGCTACGACACAAGTTTTTGTTAGTTTAAAAATATCCCCTGAAGGTATAGAGGGAGATTATCCGATTCCAAAAGAAAGTCTTAAGCTTTTACACAGCACAATGGATTCAGCCATTGTTGAAGTCAACGATACACAAACATTAATTAAATACGTTTATTTAAAAAGACTAGTTCGACAAGATCCTACTGGTATATGGACTGTAGTTGGTTATGATCACATTAATAAATAAGTTCAGGTGATGAATTTAAACTAATTCATCACCTTTTTTTGATGTTTCTCGTATAAATTTTAAAAACATTTCGGTCGTTTTTGATTGAAAAGGTGTTTTTAAATAAATCATATAAAAATCCCGTTCGTAAAAAAATTTTTCTTCATCCACGATAAATAACTTTTTATTTGCCACTTCTTGCTGTACAGTCCATTTCGATAATAACGTTACTCCTACCCCTTCTTCTACTGCGCCTTTTATTAATTGGGTGCTACCAAATTCCAACACTTTGTTCGGTTCCAAATGATGTTTCTCAAAAAAACGTTCTGTTGCAGAACGGGTACCTGAACCATTTTCCCGTGCTATCCAAGTTGTTTCATGGCCAATCTCTGTATTCGGTTCATTTGAGACAACAACCATTCTATCCGTTGTAAGTTTTTCACATACAATACGAGATGGTTCAATGATCCCCTCTATAATTCCAATATCAATTTTTTTATTTATCATTTCCTGGGCGATTTCCGATGTATTTTTTATTTGGACACTCGGTTTTACTAACGGATACCGTTTTATAAATTCCGCTAATTTAGAAGGAAGAATATATTCTCCGTAGGAATAACTAGCTCCTATCATGAGTGGACCTTTAACTACATTCATTAATTCGTTTAAAGATTGAGTCATATTATCGGATAGTTTCTTCATTTCCAAACAATACTGAAAGGCTACTAGCCCTGCTGCGGTTAAATGTAACGACTTAGACGACCGATCAAACAAAATAACCCCTAAATCCTTTTCTAAACTCTTAATAAATTGACTGACAGCCGGTTGGGTCATATATAAAGATTCTGCAGCCTTTGAAAAACTGCCAAGCTCAACAATTTTTAAAAATACCGTTATTTTTTGATTCATAAATTCCCCTATCATAAGCAATCACTTATATATTTCATCAATATAATTAATTTTTGTTTATACTCCATCCATATTACCATTGTAGTTGAAAGTGAGGCATTATTGTATGACCAAATATACAACGACTGGATTTTATTTAGGCATTTTATTGATGGTTTTTATTACTTTTTTAGCTTATAGCATAAGTTTAATCCCCATTTTTTCTTTTATAGGGCCAGTGGCAATTGCCCTTTTACTAGCTATTATTTATCGTAATGTATTTCAATATCCCGAAACCCTTCGAAGCGGTATTCAATTCTCTTCCAAAATGATTTTACGTTTAGCGATTATTTTATATGGAGTACGACTAAATATTCAAATGATTGTCGATGAAGGATTTCCTCTACTTTTCCGCGCAACGATTGTCATTATTTTTGCTCTCTTTATGACTTTTACTATCGGTAAAGCCTTTGGAGTCGATCATAAACTTTTACTTTTACTAGGATCTGGCACTGGGATATGTGGAGCTGCTGCAATCGGCGCAGTATCTTCCATCCTTGATTCGGATGAAGAGGATACAGCACTAGCTATTGGAATGATTGCTTGTGTAGGAACGATATTTGCTTTGTTTGCACCTGTTATAGCAACGTTAACCAATATGCCCCCTGATATATATGGCCAGTGGGTCGGATTTAGTCTCCATGAAATTGCCCATGCACTACTTGCTGGTTCATCCTACGGAGATGAATCGTTAACACCAGCAATTTTAAGTAAGTTAAGTCGTGTGTTACTTCTTTTTCCTATAACGTTGATTATTGTCTTCATTGTTTCAATGAAAAGGAAAAACGCTAAAAAGAAAGCATCCTTCCCATACTTTCTATTCGGTTTCATTCTTGTTTCTATTATCAGTACCATCGGGTTACAAAAAGGTTGGATGACAATATCCTTTCAAGAAAACATTGCCGCTATTGCTTCCTTTCTTTTAACGGTGGCAATGGCCGCCTTAGGGATGTCCGTTGATTTAAGAAAAATAAAGAAAAATGCATTAAAACCATTTCTCACCCTGCTCTTTACTTCCATTTTATTAACTTTATTCACATGGTGGATTGTATAAAAAAATGTACTTTCCGAAATCGGAAAGTACATTTTTTATCTCATTATTGTTAGTTGATTAATTATTCTTTAGGCTGTAAATCTTCGATTGAATCAATATGCATATATTTAGGTACAACCATACCAATCTTTGCACCTGTTAAGTTTTCACCTAGATCCACGATATCTTCCTTATATTGTTCATAAAAAGAAGCATGAGTTGCCGGTAACCAAGGAGCAACCGATACATCGCCTTCCCCCGTCGCAATCGCTTGGAACATAATAACCGGGTCGACAGGTGTTAATGTTACCTTATACCCTTGCTGTTCCAATACTGTTTTTAACACGTTACCCGAGGCACGTTCAGTATCCCATGGTGTTGATACTAATTCAATCTCTTTACCGTCTACTTTCTCTGTTCCTTCCGTCCATTCAGCAACCTGATCTTGATTTTTTTCAACCCAATTTTTTGCTGCTTCTTCAAATGAAATATCTTGAGCAGCAAACATGACTTCTTCCATATCTTTTGGTTCCCAATAAAATCGATCGACTATTTTATAAGCATCTGGCATCTCCTTTTTGAAACCTTTTCTTACAATTGTATTGATATTTTCAATTCCGCCAAATGTACCTTTTGGATCTTCTAAATATTTCAAATCATAATTAGCAAACATCCAATGGGGAGTCCAACCTGTTACAATAATTGGTTCTTCATTTTTTATGGCTTTATCCAATGAGGATAACATACCTGCAGTGGAGCTTTCTAAAAGTTCCCACCCATCCAAGTTTTCATATTCCTCTAAAGTGTTTCGAGCAAGCTCTGTCGTTCCGGCTCCAGGTTCTATTCCTGTAATTTTATAGTTTAACTGTTCGCCTAGATTCGAACTACTTCCTTGTACCTCTCCATTATTTTTTGTGTCTGTCGCTGAATCACTGCCACAGCCAGTCAATAGCAGAGTAACAAATATACCAAGGGTTATATTCAATAAGTTTAATTTCTTCAATTTTTCTAACTCCTTATAATTTAAGGAGTTATCTAATGTTTAGATAACTCCTTTTATTTTTTTGCAATGACAGTCATTTTCTTATCATACGCAATGAATATAGATTTTTTATCGGAAACTAATCATGTATCTTTGTATAAGTTACTCTATTACTCTATTACTCTACGCCTTTTGTCCATTCAGCTACTGTGTCTGCGTTTTCTTCAACCCAGTTTGCAGCAGCTTCTTTTGGATCAACCCCTGAATTAATTTCAAGCATTACGGATTCAATATCTTCTGTTGTCCAATGGAAAGCATCCAATACTTGATAAGCTTCAGGCATATCTTCTTCTAACCCTTGACGGGCAAATGTGTTAATTGTTTCTTCGCCACCAAATACACCTTTAGGGTCTTCTAAATATTTCAAATCATATGATGAAAATTTCCAGTGTGGAGACCAGCCTGTAACAATTACGTCTTCTTCATTCTCTATTGCTTGACCTAAAGCTACAGTCATTGCACCAGAAGAAGATGGCAGTAGCTCCCAATCTGCTAAGTTTTCATACTCTTCTAACGCTTGTTCCGTTGCGGCCATAACCCCTGCACCTGGTTCAATACCAGTAATCGTTTTGTTTGCTTCATCTGTTAAATCTTCGATCGAATCAACATCCATATAAGAAGGAACGACTAAGCCAATTTTAGCACCGGATAAATTTTCGCCTAATTCTACTAAACTATCTTTATATTGTTCATATTGTGCGCCATGGGTATTCGGTAACCATCCTGCTACCATCGCATCGGCTTCCCCGTTTGCAACAGCTTCCCACATAATCGCATTATCAAGTGGAGTTAGTGATACATCATAACCTAAGTCTTCTAACACTTTTCCTACTACATGGGTTGAAGCAATTTCTGTATCCCACTCAACATAGGCCAAATTAATTTCTTTTGATTCGTTTTTTGTAGCCGCATTCTCTGAATCCTTTGCTCCTTCATCGGAACCGCTACAAGCAGCGAGCAATGCACCCATACCTAATGCTAAACCCATTATTTTCAATTTTTTTAAGTTCATCCAATCTCCCTCTCTATGATTTCTTTTTATTTAAGCTTTGCGTTAAACGGTCAATAATAATGGCGAATACAACAAGACTAAGTCCTGCAACAAAGCCATTTCCAACTTGAGCACGTTGCAAAGCAGATAAAACTTCCCGTCCTAATCCAGGGGCACCAATCATTGATGCAATAACAACCATCGATAATGATAGAAGTACGGTTTGGTTAACACCTGCCATAATTGTAGATTTTGCTAGTGGCAGTTCTACTTTTATTAACTTTTGCCATCCTGTACTACCATAAGAATCTGCAGCTTCTACTAATTCCTTTGGTACTTGTCTAATACCTAGGTTGGTAAAACGAACTGTAGGCGGTAGTGCAAAAATTACTGAAGCAAAAACCCCTGGTACAACACCAATACCGAAGAAAGCTACAGCAGGGATTAAATAAACAAAACCAGGCATTGTTTGCATAAAATCTAGTACCGGTTTAATAATGGCTTCTGCAATTGAACTTTTAGACATTAATATCCCAAATGGAATACCAATGATGATGGCAATAATACTTGCAAATATGACAAGAGTTATCGTATTCATTAGCTCATCCCATAAGCCTTGGTTGTATATATAGAGCAAACCGACTATTGAGAATACTGCTAAACCAAATTTCCTTTTTGTTGCAAAGAACGCTATTAGCGCAATAATTAAAATAAATATAACTGGTGGAATTGCAACAAGCATATTAGTAATGAATTCCATTGCTGTTTTACCACCATTTTGAACAAAGTCAAAGAGAGGTGAAAAACTTCCAGTTAACCAGTCCATTATATTTTCAACAGTTTCTGCTACAGGTAATGTAGGAATACTATCTAGCAATTTACTCATCCTTTGTCACCCCCTCATTTTCAGAAGCAAGTGATTGAATGACAACGCCTCTAATTAACACACCGACTAATTTATTTTCATTGACAACTGCAATAGGAGTCGGTGATTCCGAAATAAGACCTAACACATCTTGAATAAGCATATCCTTCGGTACTGTAGGCATATCTGTTTTCAAGAAACTAACAACACTTTTTTCACCACGTTTTGCAGCTTCCAACGCATCGTCTGCAGTAATATAACCTTTAAACTCTCTCTTTTTGTCAATAGCTAGTAAAACACTAACCTCTTCTTCTCGCATACGTTGAAGCGCTACTTTCGGTCCATCTAGTTCAATATTGACTGTAATTGGACGTATCATCGCATTTTCAACTGTTAACACTTTTGAACGGTCAACATCTTCCAAGAATGTTTTGACATAATCATTAGCCGGATTCGTTAATATTTCCTCTCCCGTACCAATTTGAATAATTTTACCATCCTTCATGAGGGCAATGCGGTCGCCAATTCGCAATGCTTCGTTTAAATCATGGGTAATGAAAATAATCGTTTTCTTCACTTTTTGTTGTAAATCTAATAATTCATCTTGCATTTCTTTACGTATAAGTGGATCGAGAGCAGAAAAAGCTTCATCCATTAATAAAATATCAGGGTCATTCGCTAATGCTCTTGCTAAACCGACCCGTTGCTGCATACCACCTGAAAGTTGACTCGGATATTGATCCTTATATGGTAATAATCCAGCGTTATCTAAAGCCTTTTCTGCTTTCAATCTTCTCTCTTCTTTAGAAATGCCTCGCACTTCTAATCCATACTCTGTATTGGCGAGAACTGTACGTTGAGGGAATAAACCGAAGTTTTGAAACACCATGCTCATTTTTTCACGTCGAATTTTTCTGAGCTGTTGTTTATTCATTTTGGAGATATCTTCACCATCTATGTAAATACTGCCGCTTGTAGTCTCAATGAGGTTATTTAGCAATCTTACTAACGTAGATTTTCCACTACCAGAAAGGCCCATAATGACAAATATTTCACCTTCATTGACAGTGAAATTTGCATCATATACTCCAATCGTTGCTCCTGTTTTTTCTAAAATTTCCGTCTTACTTTTTTTCTCTTCGACAAGCTTTAAGGCACTACTTACATGCTTACCGAAAATTTTTGTGACGTGCTCCACTCTAATCTTCTCCATACCAATCTCCTTTCCTATTTTTGTATGTTACAAATAGATTACAACAAAAGTGACAACTTAATGTTAACAAAAGGTTGTTACTTGTGTCAAATTAACAATCTCGTAAACTATTAAGAAGAAAATAGCAAAATTCATTAAAAAAGCTACAAATGCTAAGTCATTAGCATCTGCAGCTTACATTAATTGGGATATAAAAATTTTTGAACGCGTTCTAGACATTCATCATTTCCGATGAAATATATGATATCGTGATGTTGAAAAGTAGCGTATGGGCCTGGTGAAATAATTAAATCATTCTCTCTCCGTATACCTACAATAGTAGCCGTTGTATTTTGCCAAAAGTTAATCATCCCAATGGATTGGGAAATATAGGGGCAACTTTCTTCAATTTCGACTTGAAAAGGAACAAAGGGATTTACAGATTTAAAACGTTCTGTACGGTTTACAAGTAATTCGGTCGTTTCTTGCAACACATTTAGTTCTTCCTTTTGTCTTTTAATACTTTCAAGCATTTCCAATTGAACTTGATAAATTGATTGTACTTCTAAAAATTGGTGAGCGAATTGGGCTGCCTTCTCATATGATTTAATGACAACCCCACTTCCCTTTGTAGCTTCCACAATTTCTAAATCTTGCAGAATAGCAATGGCTCGCCTAGCTGTTTCAGCAGATACTCCGTATTGACTTGCCAATGAAGATCTAGCATATATTTTTTCACCAACTAAATATTTTTTCTCTACAATTTTAGATGCAATATCTGCAGCAATCTTTTGATATTTAGGTTGCTTTACTTGTAGTTTTTTATTTTCCATTTTGATTTACCTTCCGAAGCTTTATTCATTTATTAATCCACAGTATGGTCTTTGAATCTTATAGTAATCGACAATTAGGTCAAGTAGCTAGTATTTTATTTCACTTATTGAAAAAGAGATTATTTTTTGTTGACATTCTCGTTACGTCAACCTTTATGATGATGTTAACAGGGGGGATAAAAGTGGAGTACACCATTAGTAAATTAGCAAAATTAGCGAATGTTAGTGCTCGAACATTGCGTTATTACGATGAAATAAATTTGCTTAAACCAGCAAGAGTAAATAGTTCAGGCTACCGAATTTACGGACAAAAAGAAGTAGATCGTCTACAACAAATTCTTTTCTTTCGAGAATTAGATGTCGATTTAGAAACGATTACTACTATAATGAATAATCCAAACTTCAATCAAACAGAAGCATTACAGCGCCATTACAAGGAACTTGTACAAAAACGTGCTCGCCTGGATAAATTAATCGAGACCGTTAAGAAAACGATTGCTCACGAGAAAGGAGAAATTATTATGCAAAATGATGAAAAGTTTGAAGCGTTCAAAGATCAATTAATTGCAGAAAATGAACAACAATATGGTGATGAGATACGTCAAAAATATGGTAACGATGTCGTGGAAAATTCCAATGCCAAGTTTAAAAATATGTCAAAGGAAGATTATGATGCGATGACTCGATTAGGAGAAGAAATTCTTGAACTTCTTCCGAAAGCTTTCGCAACAAATGAGCCAACCTCGCCATTAGCAAATGAGCTCGCAAAAAAACATAAAGAGTGGTTAACCTTTACATGGCCTTCTTACTCTAAAGAAGCCCATATCGGATTAGCGGAAATGTATGTTGCGGACGAACGTTTCAAAGCTTATTACGATAAAGTCGTTGATGGTGGAACCGAATTTTTACGAGACGCTATTGTCCATTTCATCAAACAACAAAAATAAATCAATCGTTTGAAGTAATAAAAAACCACGAGCACACGGGTGTCAATCCATTGTTGGCACCCATTTTTTTGCACAAATATAGAATGAAACGAAATTTTTATAAAGTTGAATATCCCATTCATTTTGCATATTTGATTTTCCTATGGAAAGACTATTATTAAAAAGGAGATTCAGTATGCCAAAAATTGCTTCTGTTAGTACATATAATCCACCCTATACATTAGAACAAGTCAATATAGAACAACTTACTAAAGAACTTTTTCGAGATAAAATACCGCAACTCGATCGGTTATTGAAAGTATTCGAAAATGGAGAGATAAAACAACGCCATTTCTCTGTTCCATTAGAGTGGCACCGAACAAAACACACCTTTGAAGAGCGAAATGATTTATATATTCAGTTAGCGACTGAATATAGTATAAAGGCCATTGAATCTTGTCTTCAAAACACCCAATTTTTAACACACCCCCTTACGCCACCCGATATTGATGCCATTATTTTTGTATCCAGTACGGGTATTTCCACACCTAGTATTGATGCAAGAATAATGAATAAGCTAAACTTTTCAGATCGCATAAAACGATTACCGATATGGGGATTAGGCTGTGCCGGTGGAGCATCCGGTTTAAGTCGTGCTTATGACTATTGTTTAGCCCATCCAAAGGAAAAAGTACTCGTCGTTTGTGTTGAGCTTTGTAGTTTAACCTTTCAACAAAATGATTATTCAAAAAGTAATTTAGTTGGGGCATCCCTTTTCGCTGATGGTGTCGCTTGCCTTTTAGTATGTGGTGATGAAGCGTTCGTAAAAACGAATAAAATGGTGCCCTATATTTTAAATACGGCTTCAAAATGGATGCCTAATTCTGAGGATGTGATGGGATGGGATTTAAAAAATGATGGGTTACACGTTATCTTCTCGAGAGATATTCCTTCTATTATAAGTAAATGGTTGGGACCATTTATTGATGACTTTTTACAGGAACAACAGTTGTCAAAGGAACAACTAGAATATCTTGTCGCTCATCCTGGTGGAAAAAAAGTATTAAAGGCTTATGAACAAACGTTAAACATGACAGAACAACATACTGCTATTTCTCGGGAAGTTCTTCAGAAAAATGGAAATATGTCTTCTCCTACTGTCCATTATGTATTGGAACAATTTATGCTAAAAGAAACAAAATCAGATGCTTTTGGCTTATTAGTTGCCCTTGGACCTGGCTTTAGCGGAGAAGCAGTATTACTTCAATGGAGGGATTAACTTGTTCTTTTTACTATTTGTTTCGATTGTCATTCTACAAAGAATTATTGAAGTGATGGTTGCTAAAAGAAATGAGAAAAAAATGTTATCGGCCGGTGCCTACGAAGTGGGAGGTTCCCATTATCCATTTATGATTGCCCTCCACGTTAGTTTTTTTATTAGTTTAATTGGTGAAGTCATCCTATTTGAACGTACCATATCACCGTGGTTTTTATTACTTTTTATCGTCTTTTTACTAGTCCAAGCTTTAAGAATTTGGTGTTTAATTTCCCTTGGACCTTTTTGGAATACGAAAATCATTATTCTTCCATCAGCCAAAGTAGTTAAAAAAGGACCTTATTTATTTGTTCGACATCCAAATTATCTCGTCGTATGTACGGAAATTTTACTTCTTCCCTTAATGTTTCAAGCTTATTTTACAGCTGTTTGTTTTACGATTTTGAATTTTATTATGCTATCGATACGTATTCCTACCGAAGAAAAGGCATTAATAGAAGCAACCAACTATAGTAAAACTTTTAATAGGAAAGTATCGTCTTCGGTTCCAAATGATTCATCTAATGAATGTTAAATTTTTTATGGACTATATCATGTAATAATCATAAATAATATATATTTATTAGAAATTCCATGGGAAAAGTCGTATAATGCAAACTATACAGCACACATAGTGACTTATTCACACCCATTTTACCAATTTAATATTTATAAATAAATTTTCATTTTGAATATACTTCTTAGTAATTACTTTTCTTAGAAAAAAATTCATAATTGTTCCATTCCAACTACATTTTTTAGAAAGAACTATGATTTAAAACATATTTATACTATCATGATATACGATGATACAAATTTCACATCGTGGAAATAATAGTTGGATTTCTATTAATGTGTGACTATATGTGAAATGATTTTCAAACTTTTTCTAACTAACAAAATGCATAAAATGCAAAATGTAAAGGAGAATTGGATATGTCAGAAGAATTGACTCAAGCTCAACAAGCAGTAAGCCAAGGAAAACAAGATTTACTTGATCAATTATTAAAACCTGAAGTTCAAGAATCGTTAACGACTTTAGTTGAACAATTACCAAAGTTAACTGAGGTTGTTACTCTATTAACAAAAGCTTATGACTTTGCTCAATTAGTTGCAACTGATGAAGTCTTAAAGAGCGATACTGTAAATGCTATTAAAGAAATGTCAGAGCCTGTTATCGGTTCGGTTAAAACTCTTGCTGCAACGGCAATCGAAGCGAAAGATCGTGCAGATGCAACGAACGAAAACATCGGTATATTTGGGTTATTAAAATTAATGAAAGATCCAGAAGCTCAAAAACTTTTCCGTTTCGCCAATGCCTTTTTAGAAATCCAAGCAGAACGTAAATCTCAAGAATAGTTCACTTTTAAACAATAGTATGGACGGAGGATTAATCATGTCAAAAGAAATCGTCATCTTAGGTGCAGGTTATGGTGGATTACTAACTGCTCTAACATTACGTAAATATTTAAATAAAGATGAAGCAAAAGTTACTGTAGTAAATAAATATCCAACTCATCAATTGATTACAGAATTACACCGTCTTGCAGGTGGTACAATTTCAGAACCTGCAATTTCATTCCCATTAACTAAACTATTTAAAGATAAAGATGTTAACGTAGTTATCCAAGAAGTGAAATCATTCTCAGTTGCCAATAAAGAAGTTTATTTAGCAGATGGTTCTGTCTTATCATACGACAACCTAGTTGTTGCCCTTGGTAGCCAAACTGGTTTCTTCGGAATTCCTGGATTAGAAGAAAACAGCATGGTATTAAAATCTGTTGATGATGCTAATCGCATCAACAAACATATCGAAAGTAAAATTGCTGCTTATGCTAAATCCAAAAATCCTGCAGATGCAACTATCGTGATCGGCGGTGGCGGTTTAACTGGTGTTGAATTAGTTGGTGAAATCGTTGATAACTTCCCTAAAGTTGCTAGAAAATACGGTATCGACTTTAAAGATCTAAACATTAAGCTAGTTGAAGCAGGTCCGAAAATCTTACCAGTACTTCCGGATGACTTAATCCAACGCGCTACTGAAAGCTTATCAGCTCGTGGTGTTGAATTCTTAACTGGCCTTCCTGTTACTGGTGTTGAAGGTAACAAAATTTCATTAAAAGACGGTACGGTTATCGAAGCAAACACATTCATTTGGACAGGTGGAGTTGCTGCTCTTCCTCTAGTTCAAGAATCAGGTTTAGCATGTGACCGTGGTAAAGCGATCATTAACGAATACTTACAATCTACTTCTCATCCAGAAGTATTTGTTGTAGGTGATGCTTCTGTTGCTTTACCAGCAGATGGTGGTCGTCCACTATTCGCACCTACAGCACAAATTGCATGGCAAATGGGTGAAACTGCTGGTTACAATTTATATGCAACAATCGAAGGTCAAAAACTAGAAGTATTTAATCCTGTTAACTCCGGTACTCTTGCTAGCCTTGGACGCAAAGATGGTGTAGCAACAGTTGGTGGTAACAATATTCCATTAAAAGGTCTTCCTGCTTCATTAATGAAAGAAGCAAGTCACGTTCGTTACTTAGCACATATTAAAGCATTATACGGTTTAGCATATTAATTAAACAAAAAAGAAGATTTCGTATTAAACGAAATCTTCTTTTTTGTATATTCATTTAATTTTTTCCTGCTTCTAATAAAACTTTGCTTCCTAATAAGAAGAAACTTAATATGAAAATTAATATTCCTGTACCAATTAAAAGCCATTCAATCGCAATTATATCCGCAATCGGTCCAAATACTAACATTCCCAAAGGCATCATAGAAGTTGAGATCATCGTTAATACACCAAAAACTCTGCCTAAGAAATCCGGTTCAACCTTTTCTTGAAGTAAGACAGTTGCCGGCGTATTAAACAACGGCATTATCAATCCAATGATTCCCATAAATATTAAGTAAATCCAAAATACTGGAACAATTCCTAATAGCAATGTACAAAGACCAAAAACAAAGGCGGATAAAGCCATCGTATGGGTTTTGTTTTTAAATCCTCCCCAAGAAGCTATTACAATCCCACCCACTATCATTCCAATAGAGAAGGCAACCTCAATAGCAGATAAATGCCATTCATTCGCTCCAAAGGTTCGCGTTACCTGTAATGGTGTTAAAAATGAGGCAGGTGCAGCTAACACAAAGAAAAAGGCAAAAAACATAAAAAATTTCTTTAAAAATGCATGCTGATTAATGTAGTTTAAACCTTCTTTAAAGTCATTAAAATACCCAACTTTTTGTGTTTCCATTGCCTTTGCATGAAGGGGAATTTTCAAAAAGAATAGTAACGTTAGTACTGCTATAGCAGCTGTAATCACATCGATAAAGAATATCATCTCTAATGTAGTCACTGACAATAGTCCAGCACTAATCATCGGTGATAACAACATAACAAAAGCTTGTATACTACCATTTGCTCCGTTTACTTTTGTCAGTTTTTCTTCCGGTACGATTTGAGGCAAAATGGCGCCAACAGCAGGTGTTTGTATTCCTGTGCCTATCGCTCGTATTGCATACATAACAAACAATAACCACATCGAATTATAACCATTTAAAAACAAGATGGCTAAAATTAACGTTGAAATGGCAATCATTGAATCCGCAATCATAATTAAATATTTACGATTAAATCGATCTGCCCACACTCCTGCAAAAGGTGCAAGGAAAAAAGTAGGAACAAATCCGCATATAATCGAAATCGTCATCATAATTCCCGACTGAGTTGTTAATGTGATATACCACATGATGGCATATTGTACAAGGGAAGAACCGAATAACGATATCGTTTGACTCCCTAAAAAGAGCGTAATGTTTTTCTTCCACTTTTCATTGGTAACCTGTTCTTTTTGATTCATTTAGATATTACATCCTTTTCTAATTGATTTTGTTTTTTCAAATCGCTTAGAAACGTTAATTACTATACGAGTCAGAAACCAAAATACAGGTGGAAATTTCAAATTTAGTAAATGGCTATTGATTAACAAAATGTCAGTCGCTCATACTTATTCTAAGGATTCCGTTTATATGAAAAATTGAATAAGTTACTCGATTTAAGTTAGACCAATTCCATTTACCCCACAAATTCATTGAGGTTTGAACGTATTGCATTAACGGTTCGAATTTTGGAAACGTAGTCTAACTGATTGCATTTTGAAAACCCTCCATTCCTTTAAGTAAGCCCATTATAGCATAATATTTTCCAAAACTATAAATATCTATATGAAAATAAGATGAGAGGGGTATAATTGTAAATACGAGTCAAATATGAAGGTGTGAATAAACAATGAGTGATACAAAAGCAGCTTTAAATAATCCAATCTATCCAGTTATGATTGCAATTGGAGTAGCCCATCTAATCAATGATACGATGCAATCCGTTGTTCCAGCTATGTTTCCATTACTTGAACGGGATTTAGGTTTATCCTTTACTGAGTTGGGCATTATTTCCTTTGTTTTAAATATGTTCTCCTCTGCTTTACAACCTGTAGTAGGATTCGTTAGTGATAAAAAACCAATGCCCTTTGCATTACCTATTGGGATGATGAGTGCCTTCGTCGGCTTATTACTCCTTGTATTGGCAGAAAGTTACTGGCTTATTTTAATTTCCGTCCTATTTTTAGGTTTTGGTTCAGCTGTATTTCATCCCGAAGGCTCACGGGTATCCTTTATGTCAGCTGGAAATAAACGGGGTCTGGCCCAGTCGATTTATCAAGTAGGCGGAAATTCCGGACAAGCCCTTGCCCCTTTAATTAGTGCTTTTATTTTAGATGTTTACGGTCAGCATGGAGCAGCCATTGTACTGCTTTTAGCAACCATTGGAATTGCCCTTCTTCTCCAAATATCTAGATGGTATATACGCCAATTAGAGGCAGAAAAATCACAACAAAAGAAAAAGAAAATATTAATTTCCTCATTACCGCCTTTAACTAAAAAACAAGTTGGGATTGCGTTAGGTTTATTACTTACCATTATTTTTGCTCGCTCTTTTTACACAACGAACATTACGAACTTTTATGTCTTTTACTTAATGGATCATTATGATTTAAATTTAAAAACCGGACAAGTGTTTATTTTTATTTTTATGGCTTTTGGTGTATTAGGTACTTTTTTTGGAGGGTCACTTTCTGACCGTATCGGTAGAAAAAACGTGATCATTCTTTCGGTAGTAGGACCCCTTCCTTTCTGTTTACTATTACCATATATGCCGATTTGGGTTGTTCTTATTTTCTTAATTATTATCGGTACGCTTATTATGATTAGTTTCTCCGTTACAGTTGTATATGCCCAAGAATTAGTTCCAAGTAAAATTGGGACGATGGCTGGACTTACAACGGGATTTGCCTTTGGAATGGGCGCAATTGGTGCTGTCGTTATCGGCTTTTTACTCGATAAGATTGGGATTGAAACGACAATTCAAATCGTTTCCGTCTTACCTATACTGCTAATTGTTGCATTCTTCTTACCGAAAGATAAAGTCGAAAAAACAGCATAAAAAATATGGAGGCATCCTTTCATAAGGTGCCTCCATACTTTTAACTTCGCATCTTTTTTTGATAAAATCGAACGACCACAACAATGAAAATAATCGCAAGGACCGCATACGCAATATTGGAATAGATGTCCATGTAGTGAACAATCGTTTCCCACGATTCTCCCACAGCAGCACCTATGTTAACTAAAACCAAATTCCAAATTAATGTACCTAACGTTGTAAGTAGTAGGAATGTAAAAAAGTTCATTTTAGCTAATCCAGCTGGTAATGAAATTAAACTACGAATTAAAGGAATAAAGCGGCAGAAAAATACAGTCCATACATCATACTTTTCAAACCAAGAATTCGCTTTATGAATATCTTTACTAGTGAGACGTAGAACTTTCCCCCATCTATCCACAAACCGTTCAATTCTTTTAATACCGACAAGGGCACCTATTCCATAAAGAATAATAGCCCCTACTACTGAACCAATCGTAGATGCGACAACAACTCCAAAGACGGATAAATCCGTTTGTGTCGTCATAAACCCACCAAAGGTTAAGATAACTTCTGACGGTATTGGAGGAAATAAATTTTCTAACATGATTAATAAGAAAACACCTATGTATCCAAATTCCTCCATCACCGTAGTAATCCAATTTTCCATTCATACTCTCCTTATATTCTTTCATATTTTTTCTTTCATTTATTATCTTATTTCCAATATAATGCTACTCTATTATACAACCCTATTCAAATTTTCTTTAAGACATTCGTGAAATAAAATGAAAAAAGCCAACGAAAACTACATTGGCTTTATTGTATATGACTTTATAGAAGGAAAATGGTTCCTAAGAAAAGGGATAAAAATTACTTATACTTTTTCTTAAGCCCTTTCGAGATTTGCTTCCATTTTCTCTTTTCAGCTAATTTTTCTTGTGTATTTGTCTTTCTTTCCATAAAGGCTAATTCCTTTTGGAGTTTAAAATAACTTTGCAATCTGGAAAATTCTAAATCACCGTTATCAATGGCCTGGACGACCGCACAACCCGGTTCTTTTTTATGGGTACAATCTCGATAACGACAACTAATTGATAGCTCTTCAATATCTTGAAAACTTGATGCTAAGCTCTCACCTTGATCCCATAACTGCAACTCTCTCATTCCTGGTGTATCAATCAAACACCCACAGCCAGGTAAAAATACTAGCTCCCTGTGAGTTGTTGTATGTCTTCCCTTTGCATCATCTTCCCGAATACCGGATACTTTCATAATATCCTCACCATATAAAGCATTCATTAAAGTAGATTTTCCTGCACCAGAGGAACCAAGCAAAGCACCTGTTACCCCTTCATTAAAAAATGCTCGGATTTGTTCTATTCCTTCACCCGTATAAGAGCTCGTAACAAATATATCAACACCTATTGCAATAGACTCTGTTTCCCTTAAATAATCGTCAACATCTTCACATAGATCCGCTTTCGTTAAAACGATGACAGGAGTGGCACCGGAATCCCAAGCCGCTATTAAATACCGCTCTAATCGCCGAATGTTGAAATCCGCATTCAAACTCATAACTAGAAATACAATATCAACGTTCGATGCTACAATTTGTTCTTCCACTTTTCTTCCGGCAATTTTCCGTGAAAACTGTGACTTCCGTTTAAAAATTTTATGGATGATCCCTCTTTCCTCACCATCCATTTTTTCCACTAACACCCAGTCTCCTACCGCAGGGAAATCTGCTTGTGAAAAGGACTCGTAAACAAAATGTCCTGCTACTGTTGATAACCACTCCCCTTGCTCTGACAATACCCGATAGGAATGTTTATGCTCTAAAAGAACGCGGGCAGGAACACAGTTTTTATATTTTTCTTCTTTTAAAAAAGACGTATATTGTTCTTCAAAAAATGTTGTAAAACCTAAAGATTTTAAATTCAATGGATGGACCTCCTAAAATGATAATTTAGCGGTTATTTTCCGCAGTAAATTAAAAACCCTTATGAGCTGCGATTTGGCAGTCATAAGGGTTCATCACGTTCAAGAGGTAAATTAAAATACTTCCAAGCCTAATAGGCAAGGATCTTTAATATCCATTATTGAGGTGAGTGAAATTAGACAAACCAAATCGCTTTTGAACAATCGCATATACAGTTGCCATGATACTTCACCTCTCTTTTCTTATTATTCTGTTTATTATATTCCGATTTTCAAAAAATGTCAATTTAATGTTGGTATACCAATTAGCTACCTAATAAAGAAAGGGACATCTCTTTACGAGAATGTCCCTTTCGAAAATGTTTACTTACTCCATTTTTTAATTTGACTATCAGAGCCAAGTACAAAATGGCCAGGTAATACTTCATGAACACTTAATTGTTCGTCTGTTTCTTCATGTACGTATGGAATTCTTTGACGCTTTCTCTCCGTTAACGGATCCGGAAGGGGTACCGCTGAAAGTAATGATTTTGTATATGGATGGATTGGATTATTGTAAATTTCATTCGCTTCTCCAAGCTCTACAATTTTCCCTCTATACATTACTGCGATACGATCACTTATGTACTTCACCATCGATAAATCATGGGCGATAAATAAGTACGTTAAGTTACGTTCCTTTTGTAATTTTTTCAATAAGTTGACGACTTGTGCTTGAATCGATACGTCCAGAGCGGATATCGGTTCATCGGCAATGATAAAACTTGGATTTAAACTTAATGCCCGTGCAATCCCAATACGTTGACGTTGACCACCAGAAAACTCATGGGCATAACGATTTGCATGTTCTCGGTTTAAACCAACTGCCTCTAATAAATTTCCAATATGTTCACGACGTTCTTTTTTATCTTTATAAAGACCATGAATGTCGAAACCTTCACTAATCGCTTCCCCGGCTGTCATACGAGGGTTTAATGAAGCGTATGGATCTTGGAAAATCATTTGCATCTCTCGGTTAAATTCTTTTAACTCTTTACGAGATTTCGCTGCGTGAATATTTTTACCTTTAAATAAAATTTCACCATCCGTAATATCATACAGACGAATAATTGAGCGACCTGTAGTAGATTTCCCACAACCAGATTCCCCTACTAGACCAAGGGTTTCCCCTTCATACACGTCAAAACTAATACCATCAACCGCTTTAATAGGGTTAGCTGAAGAACCGAAATATTGTTTTAAGTTTTTTACTTCTAATAACTTATTTGCCACTCTCTTCAGCCTCCTTTAAATAGCCTTCAATTCTCTGTTGAATTGCTTCTGGAACCGGAACCTTTGGAGCGTCCGGATGTAATAACCATGTTTTTGCATAATGAGTCTCGGATACTTGGAACATCGGCGGTTCCATTTCATAATCAATCGCCATCGCAAATTCATTACGCGGCGCAAAAGCATCTCCTTGTGGTGGATGAATTAAGTCCGGTGGTGAACCTGGAATTGTACGTAATTCTTCTTTCACGTTGTTTTTCAAGTCTGGCATTGAACCTAATAGACCCCACGTATATGGATGTTTCGGATTATAGAAAATATCATTTACTGTTCCGTACTCAACGATCTGCCCTGCATACATAACGGCAACTCGGTCTGCAACATTAGCTACAACACCTAGATCGTGGGTAATGAAAATAATTGATGTATTACTTTTCTTTTGAATATCCTTCATTAATTCTAAAATTTGAGCTTGAATCGTTACATCAAGAGCTGTTGTTGGCTCATCGGCAATCAATAATTTTGGATCCGCCGCTAACGCAATGGCAATGACAACCCGCTGGCGCATCCCACCACTAAACTCATGGGGATATTGGCGGAAACGTTTTTCTGGCATTGGAATCCCAACTAGCTCTAACAATTTAATCGCTCGCTCTTTTGCTTCAGCCTTTGAAACATCTTTATTATGTTTCAAAATAACTTCCGTAATTTGTCGTCCTACTCGCATTGTCGGATTTAAAGCCGTCATTGGATCTTGGAAAATCATCGCAATATCATTTCCTCGAACTTTTGCCATTTCTTTCTCAGACAATGGAACTAAGTCGCGGCCATCAAATAATATTTGTCCACCAGCATAAATACCAGGCGGTTGAGGAATTAATTTCATAATAGAGTTACTCGTTACACTTTTCCCTGAACCTGATTCTCCAACGATGGCTAACGTTTCACCCTCATACAGTTCAAAGCTAACCCCACGAACAGCTTGTACAATTCCTGCATATGTTTTGAAGTTAATTTTCAAATCATTAACTTCTAACAATTTTTTTCTCATCCTTTTCACCTTCTTCTATTTACGTAATTTTGGATCTAGTGCATCTCGTAATCCGTCCCCAACAGCATTGAATGCGAAAATTGTTAATGAAATAAAGAACGCTGGGAAGAACAGTCGCCATAGCGCTGAAGTTAATGCCTTATTCCCTTCGGAGGCCATTGTTCCCCAACTCGCCATTGGTGCAGGAACACCTAAACCTAAGTAACTTAAAAAGGATTCTGTGAAAATAGCTGACGGAATCGTTAAAGTCATTGTAACTAAAATCGCACCAAGTGCATTCGGCACTAAATGACGCATAATTAAATGTCCTGTATTAGCTCCTAATGTTCTCGCAGCCAAAACGTACTCTTGGTTTTTAATTGATAATACTTCACCACGCACGATACGAGCCATATTAATCCAACCTGTAATCGATAACGCGATAATCATTGGTAGTAAACCTGGTTGAAGTACAACTAGTAAAATAATAACGACTAGTAAATATGGAACTGCAGATAAAACATCGGCGATACGCATCATAATGTTGTCTAATCTTCCACCTGCTAGACCCGAAATACTTCCCCATAACACACCAATAATTAAGTCAATAATCGCAGCAGTAATCCCGATAAATAAGGAAATACGTGCCCCTTGCCATACACGAACGAAAATATCTCGTCCTAAATCATCTGTACCGAACCAATGGGCAGCTGACGGTGCTGCGTTATAAATGCCTAATTGTTCCCGGTAACTATAAGGAGAGAAAATTGGTACGAAAATCGCTAGTAACGTAATAACAACTAGCGCAATTAATCCAAAAATCGCTAATTTATTTTGAGAGAAGCGAAGCACTACTTCTTTCCAAAAGGACACGGATTTATCAGCTAATTTTTCATTTTCATCCGAACGACCACCGACAATTTTAAACTTATCCGGTGAAATTTGTTCAAAAGATTGATTGTTTTGTGCCATTATTTTTTCGCTCCTTTCAATTTAATTCGTGGATCAATTACACTGTATAAAATATCAACGATTAAAACAGCGAATAATAGAATAATAGAATAGAAGACAGTAGTACCCATAATGACTGTATAGTCACGGTTTGTAATACTCGTTACGAAGTGTCTTCCTAATCCTGGGATAGCAAAGATTTGTTCAATAATGAAACTACCTGTTACAACCCCAGCTGTTAACGGTCCTAAGTAAGTAACAACCGGTAATAAAGCATTTCGTAATGTATGTTTAAATACCGTTGTCCATTTTCCAAGACCTTTAGCACGTGCCATTTTCACATAATCACTGCTATTTTGCTCCAACATACTTGAGCGAGTCAGCTTTGCAATGAAACCTGCATGGGTAATGGCAATGGCAAAGGCAGGTAAAATACTATAAATAAACCCTTTCCATCCACTTACAGGGAACATGCCTAATTTATACGCTAAAAAATATTGCATTAAACCAGCTAATATAAACGAAGGTACCGAAATACCTAAAACTGCAATGGTTGTCGCTAAATAATCCGGCCAACGGTTATGGTAAAGAGCTGCAATTACTCCTAGTAAAACCCCTAAACCAATTGATAAGATCATGGCTTCAATTCCCAATGTTAATGAAATAGGGAAACTTTCTGAGATCATATCGTTCGTTGAGCGACCCTTATATTTCATTGATTCTCCGAAATCAAACGTCACAGTATCGATTAAATAATCCTTATATTGAATGTACCAAGGATTATCTAATCCATATTTCGCATTCAGTTGTTCTTCAATTTCTGGTGGGAAATCACGTTCACTTGCAAACGGACTACCCGGAGCAAGTTGCATTAAGAAAAATGTTGCAGTTACGATAATATATAGCGCGATTAAGATATATACTAATCTTTTTAAAATATACTTTAGCAAATATGTCCCCTCCTTTTAGGATAGTTGAAAATAAAAAAGGTACAAAAGGCTGCTTTTCATCGATATTCGAATTAAGCAGCCTAAGTACTATTACATAGTAAATAGTAACTTTAAAAAATATTGATTATTTTTCAATATCTACATATTTAAGATACATGTTACCAAGTGCATCTAGTTGCATATTTTTAACGTAGTCTTTCTTCACTGAAAGATTTGTGTAGTAATAAATTGGTGCAACTGGAGTTTCAGCCATGATAATACTTTCAGCCTGTTTCAACAATTCAAGACGTTTAGCAGGATCTGTTTCAGTATTAGACTGTTCAAGTAATTTTGTATACTCCGCATTTTCCCAACCTGTATCATTGTTACCATTTTCCGCAGAATTGTACATTTCTAAGAATGTGTAAGCATCGTTGTAGTCAGCAATCCAACCCATACGAGCGATATTGTAATCTAAGTTAGATACTTTATCTAAGTATACTTGCCACTCTGAGTTATCAAGAGTTACATCAATACCTAGATTTGAACGCCAACCTTCTTGAATGAATTGAGCAATAGCTGCGTGAGCTTCACTTGTATTAAATGAAAGGCTTAGTTTAAGTTCACTTGGATCAGATAAACCAAGTTCTTTTAAACCTGCATCTAATGCTTTTTTCGCTTCTTCAATATCATTGTCTTTGAAGTAACCTCGATCTTCTTCGAATCCTTTAATTGCCGTAGGAACCATACCTAATGCAGGAGTTTGTTCCCCTTTTGTAACGTTAT
Source organism: Ureibacillus sp. FSL E2-3493 (assembly GCF_038077515.1). Taxonomy (NCBI): domain Bacteria; kingdom Bacillati; phylum Bacillota; class Bacilli; order Caryophanales; family Caryophanaceae; genus Ureibacillus; species Ureibacillus sp. FSL E2-3493. Next base: position 3,339,097 of record NZ_JBBOPK010000001.1, read on the forward strand.
CGATTAAACCTTGACGGTCAATCGCAAGTGTTAACGCTTTACGGATGTTCGCGTTAGCTGTTGGTCCTTCTGTTGTATTAAATTTATACTCATAAATAGAAGCATAATTTGAAATGTTTAAGATTCCTTCTTCTTTATAACGATCGATTACATCTAATCCAACTGTTTGGAATGGTGAACCTAAGAAATCAATTTCACCAGCGTCAAACATTGTTGAAGCAGTTGCTTCATTTTCAACCATTGAGATATTAACTTTGCTCAATGCAACATTTTTAGCATCCCAATAAGATTCATTTTTCTCTAAAGTGATTGAACCACTATGTTGCCAGTCCGTTAATTTAAATGGACCGTTTGTTACATAAGAATCACCAGCTTCTGCATACCAAGTTTCGTTAGCTTCTGCAGTTGCTTTATGAATTGGGTAATATGTTTTGAAAGCCGTTAACTCTAAGAAATATGGAGTTGGGTTTTCTAAAGTAACTTCTAAAGTTTTTTCATCTACTACTTTAATTCCTAAATCTTCTACTGAACCTTGTCCAAGGTTATAAGCTTGTGCCCCTTTAATTGGGTAAAGTATTGAAGCATACTCTGATGCATTTTCTGGGTTTAATGCAAATTTCCAAGCGTATTCAAAATCTTCGGCAGTAACAGGATCACCATTTGACCATTTTGCATCACGTAAAGTGAATGTATAAGTTAATTGATCATCACTTACGTCAATTTTTTCTGCAGCTGCCTCGACAACTTCACCGTCTTTGATAGTCGTTAAACCTTCAAATACGTTTTGTAAAATTGCGTTTGAAGTACTATCTGTTGCTAATTGTGGATGTAATGAAGGTGGCTCAGATGCAATGACTAAATTTAGTTCTTTTTCTTCTGATTCACTACCACTGTTTTCTTCAGAACCTCCAAAGTTACAAGCTGCTAATACTAAAGATAGAGCTAATAACATTGATAATAGTAGAAAACTATTTTTCTTCATAAAAATTCCTCCTAACTGACTAGTAATATATTTCCCATTTTTCAGTAAACTTTGCCTAGTAATTTTCATTTTTCAGAAAATATGCGCTTCAATAAATATTATATTAACAAAAAATTATTGTTAAATAAACAAAAATTTTATTTTTCTAAATAATTATTAAAAAATTCTCTGTAAACATTGTTTTTTCTTCTTTTTTTACCATTTTCTGTCTCGAATAATTCAGAATATTACAATTATAATAGTTATTATTGTTTTCTGAATATAATGAATCATTCAAATTTTTGATAATAAATTATCAGAATAATAATAATTTTCTACTATCTATCAGCGATTTTTTTAACCTTCAACTCTAGTAATTTTCTCTCAAATAAGGATGTCTTTAATACTATTTTCTTTTCAATTAAAATTAACCTATACAATTTAACGCTATTAAGTAAATTTGCCCATCATAGTCTTTTTTCTATTGAAAAAAACATAAAAAAATCATTCCTCTTTGGCAATGTATGTTTCCATACATATAACACGAAAGGAATGATTTTTTCCTTCTATATTCTTTAAAAGCTTTTTCCACTATTGTCTTTTATTCCATTTATTTATTTGACTTTCCGTTCCATAAACAAAATGTTTTGGAAGGACTTCACGAAGTTTTGCAGATTCATCTGTTTCCTCATGGACATACGGAATTCTTTCACGTACTCTTTCTGTTAGCGGATCTGGTAGCGGTACAGCGGAAAGTAACGACTTTGTATATGGATGGATTGGATTATTGTAAATCTCATCTGATTCTCCAAGCTCTACAATTTTCCCTCTATACATTACCGCGATACGATCACTTATGTACTTCACCATCGATAAATCATGGGCGATAAATAAGTACGTTAAGTTACGTTCCTTTTGTAATCTTTTCAATAAGTTGACGACTTGTGCTTGAATCGATACATCTAGAGCAGAAATCGGTTCATCGGCAATGATAAAGCTCGGATTTAAACTTAATGCCCGTGCAATTCCAATACGTTGACGTTGACCACCAGAAAACTCATGGGCATAACGGTTCGCATGCTCTCGATTTAAACCGACTGCCTCTAATAAATTTCCAATATGCTCTCGTCGCTCATTTTTATCTTTATAAAGACCATGAATGTCGAAGCCTTCACTAATTACTTCCCCGGCTGTCATACGAGGGTTTAATGAAGCGTATGGATCTTGGAAAATCATTTGCATCTCTCGGTTAAATTCTTTTAACTCTTTACGAGATTTTCCTTCGTGGATATTTTTACCTTTAAATAAAATTTCACCATCTGTTATATCGTAAAGACGGATAATAGATCTCCCCGTTGTAGATTTACCGCATCCTGATTCACCAACTAACCCTAAAGTTTCCCCTTCATATATATCAAAGCTAATACCATCTACAGCCTTTATCGGATTATTAGAAGAACCAAAATACTGTTTTAAGTTTTTTACTTCAAGCAACTTATTTACCATGATCTTGTTCCTCCTTTAAATACCCTTCTATTCTACGAGCAATTTCTTCCGGAACAGGTATTTTTGGAGCGTCCGGATGTAATAACCATGTTTTTGCATAATGAGTCTCGGAAACTTGGAACATCGGCGGTTCCATTTCATAATCAATCGCCATCGCAAATTCATTACGCGGCGCAAAAGCATCTCCTTGTGGTGGATGAATTAAGTCCGGTGGTGAACCTGGAATTGTACGTAATTCTTCTTTCACGTTGTTTTTCAAGTCTGGCATTGAACCTAATAGACCCCACGTATATGGATGTTTCGGATTATAGAAAATATCATTTACTGTTCCGTACTCAACAATCTGCCCGGCATACATAACGGCTACCCTATCCGCCACATTAGCTACAACACCTAAATCGTGGGTAATGAAAATAATCGATGTTTTACTTTTCTTTTGAATATCCTTCATTAATTCTAAAATTTGGGCTTGAATCGTTACATCAAGGGCTGTTGTTGGCTCATCGGCGATCAATAATTTTGGATCCGCCGCTAACGCAATGGCAATGACAACCCGCTGGCGCATCCCACCACTAAACTCATGGGGATATTGACGGAAACGTTTCTCTGGCATTGGAATTCCTACTAACTCTAACAATTTCAACGCTCTATCCTTCGCCTCAGAACCCGAAATCTTTTTATGCTTTAAAATCACTTCTGTAATTTGTCTTCCCACTCTCATTGTAGGGTTTAGAGCTGTCATCGGATCTTGGAAAATCATCGCAATATCATTTCCTCGAACCTTTGACATTTCCTTTTCAGATAATGGTATTAAGTCCCGGCCATCTAATAATATTTGTCCACCAGCATATATACCCGGAGGCTGCGGAATGAGCTTCATAATCGCATTACTTGTGACACTTTTCCCTGATCCAGACTCTCCAACGATGGCTAACGTTTCACCTTCGTACAATTCAAAACTTACTCCCCGAACTGCTTGTACTACCCCCGCATACGTTTTAAAATTTATTTTTAAGTCCTTTACTTCTAGTAACTTTTTTGTCATCCTTTTCACCTTCTTCTATTTACGTAATTTTGGATCTAGTGCATCTCGTAATCCGTCCCCAACAGCATTGAATGCGAAAATTGTCAATGAAATAAAGAACGCTGGAAAGAACAGTCGCCACGGCGCTGAAGTTAATGCCTTATTCCCTTCGGAGGCCATCGTTCCCCAACTTGCCATTGGTGCAGGAACACCTAAGCCTAAGTAACTTAAAAATGATTCTGTGAAAATAGCTGACGGGATCGTTAAAGTCATCGTAACTAAAATGGCCCCTAATGCATTAGGTACAAGATGTCTTTTAATTAAATGCCAAGTATTCGCTCCAAGGGTACGGGCAGCTAATACATATTCTTGATTTTTAATTGATAATACTTCACCGCGAACGATACGGGCCATATTAATCCAACCTGTAATCGATAACGCGATAATCATTGGTAGTAAACCTGGTTGAAGTACAACTAGTAAAATAATAACGACTAGCAAATATGGAACTGCAGATAAAACATCGGCAATACGCATCATAATGTTGTCCAGTCTTCCGCCAGCTAGCCCGGAAATACTTCCCCATAATACACCAATAATTAAGTCAATAATTGCGGCAGTAATTCCGATAAATAAGGAAATACGTGCCCCTTGCCATACACGAACGAAAATGTCTCGTCCTAAATCATCTGTACCGAACCAATGGGCAGCTGATGGCGCTGCATTATAAACCCCTAATTGTTCACGGTAACTATAAGGTGAAAAAATAGGTACAAATATAGCTAATAACGTAATAATGACTAACGCTATTATCCCGAAAATCGCTAATTTATTTTGAGAAAATCGAAGCACTACTTCTTTCCAAAAGGACACGGATTTATCAGCTAATTTTTCACTTTCATCCGAACGGCCACCGACAATTTTAAACTTATCCGGTGAAATTTGTTCAAATAATTGGTTGTTTTGTGCCATTACTTTTTCGCTCCTTTCAGCTTTATCCGCGGATCAATTACACTGTATAAAATATCAACGATTAAAACAGCAAATAATAGAATAATAGAATAGAAAACGGTTGTCCCCATAATAACTGTATAATCACGGTTTGTAATACTCGTTACGAAGTGTCTTCCTAATCCTGGGATAGCAAAAATTTGTTCAATAATAAAGCTTCCCGTTACAACTCCAGCTGTAAGGGGTCCCAAATATGTAACAACTGGTAGCAATGCATTTCTTAACGTATGTCGGAATACCGTTGTCCATTTTCCAAGACCTTTTGCACGCGCCATTTTTACATAATCACTATTTCCTTGTTCAAGCATGCTTGATCTTATAAGTTTCGCAATGAAACCTGCATGAGTAATGGCAATGGCAAAGGCCGGTAAAACACTATAAATAAACCCTTTCCATCCGCTTACCGGGAAGAGGCCTAACTTATACGCTAAAAAATATTGCATTAAACCAGCTAATATAAATGAAGGTACTGAAATACCTAAAACTGCAATGGTTGTCGCTAAATAATCCGGCCAACGGTTATGATATAGCGCTGCAATTACCCCAAGTAAAACACCTAAACCGATTGATAAGATCATTGCTTCAATTCCCAATGTTAATGAAATAGGGAAACTTTCTGAAATAATATCATTTGTAGAACGACCTTTATATTTCATCGATTCACCAAAATCAAAGCTAATCGTATCTACTAAATAATCTTTATATTGAACATACCAAGGATTATCTAATCCATATTTTGCGTTTAATTGGGCCTCTATTTCCGGCGGAAAATCCCGTTCGCTAGCAAACGGACTACCAGGTGCTAATTTCATTAAAAAGAATGTAGCTGAAACGATAATAAATAAAGCAATAAGTATATAAATTAATCGCTTAAAAATATATCGCAGCATTGTTTTCCCCTCCTTTTCATATTAAAAGGCTGCTCTGAATCGATTACTCGATAGAAAGCAGCCTCAAATGTTAGTAACCTTTTCCTAATTTAAATAGATTATTTTTCAACATCTACATATTTTAGATACATGTTACCAAGTGAATCTTGTTCCATATTCTTAACATAGTCTTTCTTCACTGAAAGATTTGTGTAGTAATAAATTGGTGCAACTGGAGTTTCAGCCATGATAATACTTTCAGCCTGTTTTAACAATTCAAGACGTTTAGCAGGATCTGTTTCAGTATTAGATTGTTCAAGTAACTGAGTATACTCTGCATTTTCCCAACCAGTATCGTTGTTACCATTTTCTGCAGAATTGTACATTTCTAAGAATGTGTAAGCATCGTTGTAGTCAGCAATCCAACCCATACGAGCGATATTGTAATCTAAGTTAGATACTTTATCTAAGTATACTTGCCACTCTGAGTTATCAAGAGTTACATCGATACCTAGATTTGTACGCCAACCTTCTTGAATGAATTGAGCAATAGCTGCGTGAGCTTCACTTGTATTAAATGAAAGGCTTAGTTTAAGTTCGCTTGGATCAGATAGACCAAGTTCTTTTAAACCTGCATCTAATGCTTTTTTCGCTTCTTCAATATCATTATCTTTCATATAGCCACGATCTTCTTCAAAACCTTTAACCGCTGAAGGAACCATACCTAATGCAGGAGTTTGTTCCCCTTTTGTAACGTTATCAATTAAACCTTGACGGTCAATCGCAAGTGTTAATGCTTTACGGATGTTTGCATTCGCTGTTGGTCCTTCTGTTGTATTAAATTTATACACATAGATAGCAGCATAATCGGAAATTTTTAAAATTCCTTCTTCTTTATAACGATCGATTACATCTAATCCAATTGTTTGGAACGGTGAACCTAACCAGTCAATTTCACCAGCGTCAAACATTGTTGAAGCAGTTGTTTCAGATTCAACCATTGAAATGTTAACTTTATCTAAAGCAACATTATCAACATCCCAATAGTTTTCGTTTTTCTCTAAAGTAATAGAACCACTATGTTGCCAGTCCGTTAATTTGAATGGACCGTTTGTTACATAAGAATCACCAGCTTCTGCATACCAAGTATCATTTGCTTCTGCAGTTGCTTTGTGAATTGGATAGTATGTTTTAAACGCAGTTAACTCTAAGAAATATGGAGTTGGGTTTTCTAAAGTAACTTCTAAAGTTTTTTCATCTACTACTTTAATTCCTAAATCTTCTACTGAACCTTCACCAAGGTTATAAGCTTGTGCACCTTTAATTGGGTAAAGAATTGATGCATATTCAGATGCATTTTTAGGATCTAAAGCAAATTTCCAAGCATATTCGAAATCTTCAGCAGTAACAGGGTCACCATTTGACCATTTTGCATCTTTTAAAGTGAATGTATAAGTTAATTGATCATCACTTACGTCAATCTTTTCTGCAGCTGCCTCGACAACTTCACCATCTTTAACAGTTGTTAAACCTTCAAACACGTTTTGTAAAATCGCATTCGAAGTACTATCTGTTGCTAATTGTGGATGTAATGAAGGTGGTTCTGATGGAATGACTAAGTTTAGCTCTTTTGAACCGCCCTCTTCAGAAGCTCCTTCTTTTGTATCATCTGTAGATTCTTTTTCAGAACCGAAGTTACAAGCCGCTAATACTAGAGTTAAAGCTAGTAACATCAGCATTAAAAATAGATTTCGTTTTTTCACGAGAATCCCCCTTTTTTGTTTATTCCCTATTTTCAGATAATAGGATTAACATAAACATCATAGCAAAGATTTTTTTATAAATAAACTAAAAATTCATTTTTCTAGGAAAATTTAGATAAATCACTATTCTAATATAATCGTGATTATTTAAACACTTTTCCTAGCTATTACTTTGAATTGAAAATATAAACAAGAAATAAAACTATATCTTAAAAAGCAAATTCTTTAAAACATACGATTAAATAGGGGTTTTCATTCTAATTTCAGAATATTCATTCAATTAATACAGCCGCATTATTTACCTTGTTTATGTAAAATAATGTAAATTAGTACTAAAGAAATGTTTTATTAAGAAAAATACATTTTTTTAAAAATTTTTAGCACTTTATTAAGAAAAAGTATTTAGTGTAAATGGAACAAAACTAGTCAAAAAGAAATGTAATGATTTATTTTAGTACGGAATCAATCCCTTTTAAAAATAAAAAAGATGTCTTAAATAATTAAGACATCCCGTTTTTTTAACGACTATTTGCTTTTCTAAAACCATCCACGCAATTCCAAATGGAGAACAAAGGTACTAACATAATTGCCATGACAATAAATTGTCTTACTTTTTCACTTGAAATATCAAAAATATTTGCCAGATATGTTAAAAATTCATGGTTGAATAAGTTAGGATTGATTATAACAATAATTAAAGTAACAACCCCAATCACTTCACGTAAAACATTAAAAATAGCAACCTTCTTCGTCCATTGCCCCTTAAATAACTGATAAAGTGCTAACCCAATCTCCATTCCAATAACAAGTACTATTAATGGCCAATACGAGTTTAAAATAGTTTGGTTCAAGGAAGGCATTATAAAGGTAAGACCGTCATCCGTTTTTTCATATACCCCTACTAAATGACTTGCATAAAAGTAGAACGTTCCCCAAATAGCAGTCCAAAGTAAACTACCGAATACATGCCTCTTTGAAATAGCTCTCTTCTTTGGAATAAAAGGTATATTTTTTAAGTCGTCTGGCGTCCATTCATTGAGACTCATCGTACGGGGCTGATTATCCTTTATCCCATCGATCCGCTCCACTATAGCAAAAATTAATGTTAGCCAAAAGAATACTTGAATAAAGATGCTAACAATGTTCCAAATACTTTGAGTTAAAATATTTAAACCGGTTGTCAAAACCGTTTCCCCTTGTTCAAACTCAATAATTTGAATAGCTGCTACGGAAATAAACGCAATTACAGCTGCAATAGGAACAATCATTTTCAAAAATGAAACATATAAATCAAAATACTTTGGACCGATAAGATGCATTGGTCTGTCATTATAACTACTTGCTAAAGAAACCGGATTCCCCAGTTGTTGCAATACTTGTTTTACATCCTTTTCCGTATATTCCAGTGGTAGCATATCTTCTATAGTAGATTTTAACTCTAGCCCAATATCTTCACGACTTTTTTGAGGTAACCTTCGCGTTACTTCATGAATGTAACTATCAATCAAATTCATTTAAACCATCCCCTTTCAGCAATTTATACAATTGTTTAGAATTCGTCAGCCACTCTTCTTTTAATTCCTTATAAATTTTCAACCCGTAATCTGTTAATATATAATATTTCCTTGGTCTTGATTCTGTCGTGTCCCAACTGCTTTCAACAAGTTCCTGTTTTTCTAATCGACGAAGTAATGGATATAACGTACTTTGTTCAATTGTTATCCCCGAGTCTTCCAGTAACTGGACTAACGAATAACCATACTGCTGCGTTTGCAATTGACTTAAAACGGCCAAAGTCAATGTACCTCTTCTTAATTCTGTGCTTAATGAATCCAGTATATTGTTCAACGGAACACCTCCTCCCTCTTATACTATGTAACATACAGTATATATGATACTGTATTATAACGCGAACATTATTATTTCAATTTTTGGAAATGTTTTAGAAATTTTGAACGTTTAGCTATTTACTTCCTCTTGATTTTCTTATACGATTTCTGTTGTAAAGAGAAAGAAGGTTTAGTTCATGCTATTTGATTTAGATTTATCACTCATTGTCATTTTATTTCTTTTTGGATTTTTAGCCGCCTTTATTGATTCAGTAGTTGGTGGTGGGGGAATCATTTCACTACCAGCCCTAATGTTTACAGGACTAAGCCCATCAGCTGCAGTGGCAACAAATAAATTGGCTGGTACTTTAGGTTCTTTAACGAGTACAATTACTTTTTATCGTTCAGGAAATATTGACTTAAAACCTATAGCAAAAATATTTCCTATTGTATTTATTGCATCGATGTTTGGAGCATGGACGGTCCATTTAATGGATCCCAATGTTTTAAAACCATTAATGCTTGTCATGTTAGCCGCAGTTGCTATCTATACTTTCTTTAAAAAAGATTGGGGTAGTATTTCAACCTATAAAAAACTTTCCCCTAAAAAATACATAGGCTTTATATTCCTAGTAGCCGCGATTGGGTTTTATGATGGATTTTTAGGTCCTGGAACAGGATCTTTTCTCATTTTCGCATTTCTTTTAATTGGTTTTGACTTTTTAAAAGCGGCAGGAAATTCAAAGCTACTAAATTTCGCTAGTAATATCGGTGCCCTTGTAATGTTCCTATTCTTAGGGCAGATTAATTTTGCCTACGGTCTAGTTATGGGAATTGCTCAAATTATTGGCGCCATTTGTGGTTCTAAATTTGCCATTAAACAAGGCAGTGGATATGTACGTATACTCTTTATCGTTGTAACTGTTCTTTTGCTTACTAAAAATACATATGATTATTTCGCTAATTGACAAAAAAATCGAGACTGCTATTAGGCAATCTCGATTTTTTTCAATTCCCTTCTAATACGGAACCAAATATTCAAGGTACATAAAGTGGAACAGTGAATTTTCTCGTATTATCTAGTTACTTTTCAATTTGTTATGTTAATATCATCTATTCCCATTGCATCCCCGCATGTTTAATACGATATTTTACATTCACTTTAATTGTCATTTTTTTATAAACTTCTGCCCATTTCTCATCTGTTTTTACATTTTCATCCCAATACTTTGGATAAAAAGCTCTTACTCGTCCCCCTAAACCTCGCACTGACTTAAAAAAATGAGACAAATAAAAACACCTTTCGTTGAAAAACGGGTATTAAACCTATAAATCCAACGTGGAGGTGTTTTTTCTATGGGAACAAGAGTTAGTTATCCAGTAGAAATTAAAATGAAAGCAATCGAAATGAGATTAGCAGGAATACCTGTTAATCAAGTTTTAGAAGAATTGAATATTCGAAATTATACACAACTAAAAACGTGGATGAAGTGGTATCGAAATGGAGAACTTCATCGCCTTGAACAGCCAGTTGGAAAGCAATATACCTATGGTAAAGGACCAGAATATGAAAATGAAACAGCTAAATTAAAGGCTGAGAACCGTTATTTAAAGCAACAAATTGAAGTTTTAAAAAAGTACGCAGAATGGGAAAGGAAGTGGTACCAAGAATAGTTGTGCAATTGGTAGAAGAACTAAAAGAAGTCATGACAATTGGCGAAATCTGTGACCACTTGGGGGTAGGTAGATCATCTTATTATCGTTGGAAAAAGAATAATAACGTTGAAACAAAGAAAGACATTCGGGATAAGAGAATTGGTGAGTTGTGTAAACTTCATAAATATCGATACGGATACCGAAAAATCACAAGCATTTATGGAGAACCGATAAGTGAAAATACAGTACAAAAAGTAATGCAAAAATATGGTTGGCAGTGTCGAGTAAAAGTGAAGAAACGTAAACGCACTGGACAACCAGCATACGTCGCACCGAATTTATTAAATCGTGAATTTACAGCGGAAGCACCATTTGAAAAGTTAGTAACAGATATTACCTACTTGCCTTTTGGTCAATCAATGATGTATCTTTCAAGTATTCTAGATGTCTTTAATGGCGAGATTGTAGCGCGTACAATCGGATTTACTCAAGATACAGAGTTTGTTTTAGATACATTAAATCAGCTACCAGAATTACCTGAAGGCTGTATCCTGCATAGCGATCAAGGTTCTGTATATACGTCCTATGACTATCAAAAGGCAGTAAAAGAAAAAAGAATTACCATGAGCATGTCTCGTAAAGGCACGCCCGCTGATAATTCTCCAATTGAAACGTTTCACTCCTCGCTAAAGTCTGAAACGTTCTATCTCGACGGAATCAATCGCACAACGAATGCGCATGTGATCCAAATCGTCGAAAACTATATAAAATATTATAACAATATCCGTATTCAAACGAAACTAAACAGCCAATCGCCGGTTAAATACCGTCAACTAACTGTAAAGTAGGGTGTTTTCTTATTGTCTCAAAAATGATGGTCAGTACCACCTAGAATATCCGATTCCTTTTCCTGCCACTTCTTCAATGTTTCTTCAAACCTTTCTCCAGCAACTCGGGAAGCTTCCTGTTCAAGTTCATCAACTTTTTGTTTACTTAAATCATTCGCACCTATTTCTTCATCTATACTCGAATCAATTTCAACATCAATGAAAGCTTTTGGTTGTCCATTTTTTACATTGACTTTAATTTTCGAGTCCCTTTTTAGTGATTCTACTAAGTATACTTCCCCGTCTTTAGAAGATACTGCAATCGGATAACCCCCAGGATTTTTCTCCCTCATAGCTAAATACGCACCAATTTCAATTGGGGTCATCGTACCAACCATTTTCTCTCCATTAAAAAAAGCAAGTCCGTTAATTAATATTCTTTCCTTCTCAAGGACTTTAACTAAAGGTAATTTAGCATCCACACCTTCTTCTTCTAAATCTACCCAAAATTTACCTAAATATTCCGTTGGCAACTGACCTAAACGTGCTGCATTTTCTAATGTTTCAGATAAATATAAAGCAGGAACCGTTTCAATAGGAGGAGCAGCCTCTAGTACATCTGAGGCTACATCTTCACTAATCACCATCCAAGCTGTTCTTCTTACTTCGTAATTCCTCTTTAAAAAATCATTTATAATATCCATTCCCTCTCTTGCCACTTCATCGTTCACAATAACAATTTGCAAATGACCAAGATATAATTTTTCAGCTAATTGTTGCTGTAAATTTGACATGGCATCATCTAACGTATGACCTACCGTTTCAAGTACCCATGCCGTTTGCCCCGAGCCATCCCCTCCTACACCTTCAGGACCAAGTTTAATTTTCCCCGGTACTGCCAATTGGGCCGTAACTCGATAAAGTGCATTTTGCTCTCCACCAGGAAATTTATCTTCTGAATAAGATAACTCGGGCGTATCACTTTCTCGTTCTGCTATATCGATAGACAATCCTAAAATATTGGCCCGCTCTTCCAGTTCATATCGATCCCAGCATGCTGTTAAAATTGGAGAAAATAACAAAATTAAAATAATCAACAGTTTCTTATTCATGTCGCATCTCCTTTAATTTTCCGGAGTTTTGCTATAAGTAACAAAAGGATAGGGTATACAATTGTGCTAAAGGATACAAAAAAAGTAATCATTACAATGTAGTCATATAATACATAAATATCTTCAGGTATGATGGCGATAACAAATACTAAGGGTGATCCTATATAAGAAATAAGTCTGTATTTTTTCGTACCGAATATTTCAGCAACCCCTCTAACGAACAGGAAATAATAAGAAAGAAGCGTTGTAAATACTGCAAAAATCCATGCAATAATAAAAATAGCATCTATCCTTGCAAGGACATCCCCTGGAACTTGCACCATCCTAGCTAAAATTAATGTCGGCCAAAAAACGTTTGCCGCTTCTTTATCTCCAAAAACTGCTAATGACATCGTAACAATTCCCCATAAAAAAAACCTCCAATAAGTAAACCCCAAAAACTACTTTTCATACTTTTATTCGGATTTTTCATGTAAGGAATAACCATTGAAATAACGAGGAAATTGGCGAGCGCTTGTATGGCAAAACGAGCACTTCCTAAATAATCCTGAAAATTCAAGTCATGACCTAATATAGGTAGTAAACGGTATACTTCCACATCTCCAATAGAAGGGATTATTACGAGTAGAATAGCTACGATGATAAACGGAAGATAGAAAAAGTGTATATATGCAAATGTTGATACGTTATTAAAACGAATGGCTATACAAATGAAAATAATTAGCAGTATAGATATTTGAATTGGGGTATCTGGTAAAAGCCCTCCCTTTAATACTTCCGCAAACTGTCAAGTTTCAAGACCCATTAATATAATAAAAAAAAGAATAACAATCATATTGAAAAAATTTCCTAAATGTTTACCGATAATTTTTTGTGAATAACCAATTAACGTGCTTTTAGAAAACTTTTTCCCTAATGCAGCAATGGCGAGAATTCCTATCATACAGATTGCTATTCCAATTAAAGTTACTAGTGGAGCAGCAGTATTCGATCCTTCTATAATAAATCTAGGAATGGGCAGTATCGTTATACCAAGAACTGTCCCTATAATAATAATAACCAATTGTACAGAGGTTATTGAGTCACTATGTTTCATCTTCTCCTCCTCTACCCTCTTCCACAAAGTTGTTTTCAGCCTTTTCTTTCACTCTTTTTCCAACCCTTTTTGTATTTTGAGGATTCAAAGTTTTAGGTCGTTCCTTTAACCAATCTAATGGTGCTCGAATAATCGCATCCTTTAATGCCTTTAAGTTTACTGGTGCAATTGGTGCCATATACGGAACACCATAGGAGCGTAAGCTAACCATATGATTAAGAACAATAATAATTCCTATTGCTAATCCTAATAATCCAAAAATGCCAGCTAATATAACAAGGCAAAATCTTAACATACGAAAGGCATTAGCTGCATTGTAAGACGGTGTTGCAAAGGAACCAATGGTCGATAACGCGATTATAAAAACTGTAATAGGACTAACAAACCCTGCTTGAACAGCAGCTTGTCCTACAACTAACACTCCAACGATTGATAGGGCACCACCGATTTGTTGCGGCATTCGTACACTTGCTTCTCGGAGTATTTCCATTGCAATTTCCATTATTAATACTTCTACAAAAACAGGGAAAGGTACTCCTTGTCTACCGCTTGAAGCAGCTACTACAAAGCTTGCCGGTATTAATTCAGGGTGAAAGGATAAAGCAGTTACATAGAAAGAAGAAAAGGTTAAAGAAAAAACAAGTGCTATAAAACGAATGATTCTAATGAAAGAGGAAATAAGCCATCGCACATTATAATCTTCATTTGTTTGATAAAATTGATGAAAAGTTGCAGGTACAATTAACGCAAAGGGACTCCCATCCACTAAGATAGCAACTCTTCCTTCCAAAATGTTCGCAATAGTTTTATCAGGTCGTTCCGTATTAAGGACTTGCGGAAAAGGAGACCAAGGATTATCTTGAATAAACTGCTCTAAATAACCGGCATCTAAAATACTATCTATTTCAACCGCATCTATCCTATTTTTCACTTCCTGGACAAGTGTCGGATTTGCAATATCATCTAAATAACAAATAGCGACTTTTGTATGGGATCTTGTTCCAACTTCTGTCTGTTCAATTCGGAATTCTGGAACAGGAAGACGATATCTTATTAGTCCAATATTTGTAATAATCTGCTCAATAAATCCATCCCGCGGTCCGATGACGACCCTCTCGGTTTCAGGCTGTTCAATTGATCGTTTATCTATTTGTACAGCATCGAATTCTAACGCTTTACTAATTCCTTCTATAAAAACGATAGTTTTTCCAAGAGTTAAAGATTGAAGTAGTTTAGAATAATTTTCTATTATCTTTGTATCAGAGTAGTATAAAACTTGTTCTAATATAAAATCGGTTCCCACATTATCAGAACCCTTTGGCAAACTTAATTCTTGTAATGGTTTTATAATATCTCTATCGATTATTTCGTTGCTCACTAGTGACTTTAAACAAATAAGGGAAGCAGGTATGGTTCCAAACAACTTAAATCTTCGATTGGAAAAGTCCATATCATTTTGAAAAATGGCATTTATTTTGCTCATATTTTCTTCAAGATTTGCACTAATGAATTTATCTTGATTACTTTTTATCATTTCACTATCAGGTATTGTTGGAATACTTTCTTGTTTCTTTTTTTTCGTCCTTTTTCTAAAGAACGGTGACATATTATCACCTGCTTGCTTCAAATTTAAGAAAACATACATAGATAGTATGTGATGTGTAATAATTTCCATACATAAAATTTCTTTTTTCATTTCAACATAAAAAAATCCTAAACGAATGTTTGTTTCGTTTAGGACTTTATGAGTTAGTTCTTTTTTAATTGATTAATCTGTTTCGTTAGTGCATTAAATTTAGAATCGAGTTCAGCATATTCACTATCTTTTGACGTTAAAAAGCTAAGCTTCCCAAGTACTTCTTGCCGTTCCGTCTCCAATTTCAACAGCAATTCATTAGTTGAATCTTGCTCCCTCGGCAACTCCTTCGTCTCTTTAAAGATTCCACCATCCCTAATGACTAATTGATAATTAGTAGTCTTTTCAAGGAAATAACGATCGTGGGAAACAATTAAAAGCGTTCCATCATACTTTTGCAAAGTGTCTTCTAGCTGTTCCCGGGATGGAAGGTCTAAATGATTGGTCGGTTCATCTAAAATTAGAACATCTTTATCCTCTAATATATATTTCATTAATTTACATTTAACCCGTTCCCCCATACTCATATGTTGGATTGGCTCTTTCCACGCCGCTGTCGTGAATCCTAAATGTTTCATTAAATTTTGTACTTTTCCTCGTTCTTCAAAAGATTCTTGGTAGAATAATTGTTCCGGTGTTTTGTCTAAAGGTAAATCGAATACTTCCTGAGTTAAGTAGCCGATGTTTGCAGAAGGAGAAATCCAGATGTCTCCTTCAACTTGTTCCTCGCCCATAATTATTTTTAATAAAGTTGTTTTACCACTACCATTAGGGCCTATTAATGCAATTTTTTCCCCATGTAGCATTGTAAAATGAACATTTTTAAATAAAGTTCTATCATTAAATTTCTTTGTTAAATGCTTTACTTCTAAAAAACGTTTCCCATTTTTGCCCTTCGACTTTAAAGAAAACTTCACTTCATATTCAGGTTTTACTTTTTCTACCTTGGACTTTTCCAATTCTTTTTCAAGCCTTTTACGTTTTGACTTAACTTGAGCATCTGTTCGCTTTGCTTTAACTCGGTGGTACTCTTTAAAGCCTTCTTGTTTTGTTGATTGGGCATGGGCTTTTTGTGACCAAGCCGATAGTTCATTTAATTGACTTTCAATTTTTTGAATCATTTGTTGCTGCTTTTCATATTCCCGTTGTTGGGAAACTCTCCGTTTTTCCCGAGCTTTCATAAAACTTGTATAGTTTCCTTTATGTTCTAATAACTGTCTATCCTCTATAGACCATATTTTCGTTGCCACTTTATCTAAAAAATAACGATCGTGAGAAACTAAAATAATCGTTCCTTTAAATTGCTTTATCTGTTCAATGAGAAGTTGAGTACTTTCTTCATCTAAATGATTAGTTGGTTCATCTAATAATAATAATTGGGCATTTTTTGAAAAGCCCTTTGCAAGTCTTACCTTTAACCTTTCCCCTCCGCTTAATTGATTGTAGTCATTAGAAGGTACATTCCATTTTGATAGTAAAAGCGCTTCTTCTTTCTCTAACATTTTTGATGTAAAACATGCCGTTTCTTGTTCCACCGATTCGATCGTTAAATTTTGTAATTGGTAAACCTCACCACTACTTGGTGTTATGTTACCTGATATAATTTGGAGTAGAGTAGATTTCCCTACCCCATTCTTCCCGATGATTCCTATAATATCTCCTTGATGTACCGTAGAACTTACACTTTCAAAAATAACGTTTTCCATAATTTCATACTGGATATTTTGTAATTTTAAAATTTCTTGCATCAAAACTCATCCCTTCTTGAAGGGAGGACTCTATCTGGCCAAGGGTAACGATCTCAAACTCTATATTTGGAATCGATTCCATGATAATAGCCAAATCTTTAAAGAAAAAAATCCTCCCAAATATTTTTGGAAGGATTAGTCGCATTTTCACATGATTAAATAAACTATTGGTAATCAATAGCTACTACACGTATGTTAGAAAAATGGGCAGACTAATCCTATTTTAATTTCTTGAAATATAAAAGTACTTCAAAAATAAAAATAAGATTATAAAATCATCGTCCACCCATCTTCCCTTCTTTTCAATTTAAATTATTATATCATAAATGGAGTCATTTCATGAATTCCATCGCAAATTCACTCAACTATCAACATGTCATTGGAATCAAACTTCCACATTTCCCCGTACGCTACTTCCCAGTAATAGTCGTTTGGATCTTGGAAATAGCCACTATAACCACCCCAAAAAACTGTTTCCGGTTTTTTAACAATTTTCGCCCCTGCTTTTTCAGCTAATTGAAAGACTTCATCGACTTCAGTCTTAGATTTACCATTATAAGCTAAAGTAATTCCACCGAATCCATGTCCAATAGTGGGAGGATTTTCTTCATTTATATCTTTCGCTAAATTTTCAATAGGGAATAATGAAATTTTTGTCCCATTGTTATTAAAGAAAATAACTTCGGGATTCGATTCATCTCCATATACTTTAACATCAAAGCCTAAACCATCACGATAAAAACGAAGAGACTCTTTCATATCCTTTACACCTAATGTAACTAAATTTAAACGATTCATATATTCCTCCTATTTTCTTTATAAAAATTTCTCTTTAAATTGGGGGCTTAATTCACTCCATACATCAAACTTGTTGCCATCTATATCAGTAAAAACAAAGTTCTTTCCTACATGACCCCGGTCTTCAATGTCCCCAACCTGGATATTTTTGTTTTTAAATTCGCTATGTAGACTAAGAAGGGCTTGTAATCCGTCTACTTCAAAAGTAACAGAAAACTGTTCATTCCCAGCAAAATCAATGAAGTTTGCATTTGTATTTTTAGATTTCACTAAAAAGAAGCTTTGATTAGCAAAGTTAACAATCGCTTTATCTGTATCAATATATGATATAACCGCATCGATTTTTTCTTCATACCACTTTGCAGAAACTTCTACTTCCTTTACTGGAATGTAAATCGTCCCAACTCTTATCAATCCTGTTAACATCTTTCCCCTCCTAAAAAACAAACCTCATTTTGTACTTTAGAAAGCATTCAAAACGAGGTCGTTTATGTTAATTATTCTTCGTTGCTAACGCATTTTGAATATGGGCAAGATGATGATTGACATGCCATACACAAAATTCCAATGTCCCTTCCACTGTTTGATCACCTGTTTCAGGGTGCTGATACGTTCTTTTTAATTGTTCGTCAGTTAAATGTTCCAATAAATAAGCTAATCGACTATGTAACCCTTCAATAAGTTGCAAAGATTGGGATAGCGGAAGATCCACATCCGGTAACAGTGCCCATCCATTTTCTTCAAAAGGTTTAATCGTTGGATGATCTTCTGTTAATGCTAATTTGATGCGTGTATAAACGTTTACTTGGGCATCTGCTATATGGTGTACAAGTTGTTTCACTGTCCATGAGCCATGGCGATACGTAAATTGCTGTTCTTCTTCATTTAATGATGCAACTACATCTTTTAACCTTGTTGGGTAAGAAGAAATATCTGCAATCCATTCCTTTATTTGATCCTTTGTAATCCCACCAACACTTCTAAATTTCCCAATCGGATATCGCTCTTCCATTAACCCTTGCCTCCAATTTCTATTTGAAATTTGAAATTTATTATTAATTACCTTTTATAAACTGAATAAGTTGTAATAGAATATCTGCATTTTCTTCTGGAGGAGTTTTAGCTAAAATCGCCTCTTTACTCTGTATCATACCTTTTCCTGAAATATAAGAGGCATCTGCTTCCACCATTGTTTTTAAGCTACCCTTTGTTGTTTCAAAGTGAAATTGCAAACCAACAACATTATTTTTATATAGAAATGCTTGGTTTTTACATAGTTCCGTTGAATAAAAAGTCGTTGCCTCTTCCGGAAGTGTAAATGTATCTCCATGCCAATGAAGCACTTCTAATTTCTCAGGTAAAAAATTAAGGGCATCGACATCTTGTCTTTTGTAAATAGGCCACCAACCAACTTCTTTTCCCTTTGGATTTGGCATTACTTTGCCACCAATGCTTTCTGCAATTAACTGAGCCCCCAAGCAAATTCCAAGGACAGCTCGATTATGTTGTATGACTGCTTTTATAAACTGCTTTTCCTCTTGAAGCCATTCAATATCGTCATAGACCCCCATCGGTCCACCTAAAATGATTAATAAATCAACTTCCTCTAGTTTTGGAAACTGAAATGATTCAAACATCTTAATCATTTCGTAGTTTTGAATCTTCTCAAGAATTCCTGGTGATTCAAAGGGGACATGTTGAATAATATATGTAGTCAATCTTAAAACTCCCTTATCAACGTTTCCTTTTTAGTTACCATCTATAGCGAGTAGTAATTCTTCAATTTGTTTAAAATGGTGTATATCATGTTCAATAAACCCACGTAAGTAATCCGAGATCGTTAAGGACGTTTCGCCAATTTTTATTTGCTGATCCCACAATTCGTCTTCAATATTATTGATAGCAATAACCATCCTTCTTCTCTCAGCTATAAAGTCTTCGATAATTTCCTCTTTTGATTTTTCTTTACTCACTTTAGATGATTGATCATTTAATTCATTTTCGTCTGGAGCTTTTGGTAATTCTTGATGTGTAAAAAAATAAGGAATACGTTTTTTTAATACAAATTGATCCCAAGCTGGAAAGTGCCCGATAATTTCTGCAATTGTCCATTTATCTTTTGCAATAGGCGTTCTCCATTGAGTTTCTGATAAATTTAGCAACGTTTTTACCCACTCAATCGAATTTTCGTAATGCATTAATAATTGTTCTTTATTTTTATGCAAGAATTTCAGCTCCTACAACGTTCACTATTTTTATTTAATGTTCGAGAGAATTGTTGAAAGTCCTTCTTATACGTTAAAAAAATAATTGTTTTATGAGAACAGCGATCCAGTACAAAAGGAAAATCGTATAAACGGCTTTGATAGATAATTTCGTGTTACTAAGGAATGATTGTTTACTATAATTAACCATCACTTTATTATCAAATCCTAAATACTCTTCAATAAAGTCTCCCGTTTGTTCTAAATCTTTGTAATATATTGTAATTCTCGTCTCAATTGTCCAAAAGACATACGTCACTAATAAACCACAAATCGGCATAATATATTCTGCAAATAAAAGAGCATCCGACGATTTTTTCACAGCAAGCTGCACTAATCCGAATTGTACGACAAAGTAAACCGGAAAGAGGGCAAATCTTAAATTACTATAATGTCTTCTAGATGCTTTAATTTCTTTGTATTGTTCTAGTTCCAATGCCTTTTTATAATCTAATTCATTCATATAGGTACTCCTTCAAAAAACTGTTATGTAAATTTCATTTTAGCGAACAACTATCTAATAATAAATACAAACCTACATAAATAAAAAAGCCGAAATCACTTAGTGACTTCGACTTCTTACTATTTTTTCAAGGATTATTTTGCTCTCTGGAATACTCGGTATATCATCTAAATTAAAGTTTAAATTTTGTTCGGGTATTTCATATTCCATTCGATTTACTAAAAAGTCTAAACTAATTTTCATCAGTTCAATCGTAATTTGTTCCCCTGCACAACGATGTCCTAAGTAGTAATCTCCCCCACCCTGAGGTATAAAACTAAAAGGACTTCCTTTCCACTGGGCAAATCGTTCAGGGTAAAATTCCTCTGGTTTGTCCCACTGATTCGAATCATGATTTGTACCATACAAATCTAAAAGGGTTAACGTCCCTTCTTTAAACTGATAACCCTTCCATGTGAAATCTTGTTTCACTTTTGCTGCTACAAAAGGGAAGAACGGATAATATCTTCTTACTTCTTGCACAAACATTTTAGGATAATCTTTAAAGGCTTTTAATTTTTCCTTTTGTTTAGGAAATTGATGAAGTGCTAAAAGGGAGAAATTAATATAAATCGAAATGGCAACAATTGGCCTTAACATATTCAGCACTTCCACCGTTACTGTCTCAACGTCCAGTAAATGGCCGTCCTTGTCTTTATGAAAAGCAAATTGATGCAATACTGTATCGACTGGAAATTTTACTTTATGTTCCCTCGTGTTTTGTATTAGCTCTTGAATTTTCTTTTCTGCCAAATTCCGATATGTTCTTCCTATCCAATGGGAAGGTCCAATAGCAGCAGGTGTTTCGAACATGGACGCTAATTCTTTTGTCATTTTCTTAACATCGTTTTCATGTAACGGATAGCCAATCCACTTAAATGCCACTTTACATAGCAATTCTTTTACTTCTTCATAAAAGACAATCTGATCCATTTGAGTCCATTTATCGAGAGATTGCTCCCATTGCAGCTTCGTCATTTCCATCAATGCATTTAACTGCTCCGGCGTCATAACAGACATAATCATTTCTTTTCTTTGTTTATGCTCATCATCATCTAATGTTTGAACACTATTTTTCCCAAATAAAGTTTGAACGATTCGATTTGGTGCAGCACCTTGTCTTTGAAATTTAGCTGGGTCATAAAAAACGGCTGCCGCTTCTTCTCCAATCATACATATCGCTTTTTTACCTAAAATTCGTGTCTCAAAAATGTTCGATTGAAACTTTCTACTTCTGTTTAATATAAAATGATAACCTTCTTTTAATAAACTAATACTATGATCAATACCTTCTTCTCGGGGCATTTGATTTTCCAACTTTGTCACCTCTTTTAATTTCACTATTATTAGTCTTTCTTAACAAAAATAGTTTATACTTCTTCTATTCCTTTTCAGACGTCTTTTAAACAAAATAAAACACCATCAACTGTTTTCATTTTTAAACAATTGTGGTGTTGAATGATAAAGGATATTAAAAAATAGCCGGATACGCATTTTTCACCATATCCTTTGCAAGTAAATGTTGTAGCTGTCCTTCAAATTCTAATTGTAAATTTTCTATTGATTGCAAATCATGGGGAGAAACAAGGGAGATTGGTTTATGGAAATGAATAATTTCTCCTTCATTTAAAGCTTTTGCAACAAACTCGGAACAAAAGTAAGCTCTCTTTCTTTCATATGGTTTGTTAATAATAAAAGTAATTAATCCTAAAAGGTTATATCTATATAAATGTTTTTCCATTTCTATATTTTTAATAAAATGACGCATTTTTTGAACCTGCTCATCTGTTGCTTCGAAACTATAAATAGCACATCTCGCATTTTTAAATAATCCTTGCCTTACGTCTTCATTTACAAATCCACCAATGAAAGGATTACGAGGTCTTTTACGTCCGAAACTATATACTTCTTTAAAGTCTTCATCGAATACAATGGATGCATGATTATAGGGCTTTTTTGTATAAAGCTTAATCATTCTCGTGAACATTGTTCCTGTATCAGTCAATAATAAGTAAATTTTCTTCCTTTCCATTAATGTACCCCTTCATGTGTTTTATTATTACTATAATAGTTGATTCCTTCTATCTTGTGAACCGACCGTAGAAATATTTTAGTATCAGACTTAAGACGTAGTACATTTTCTTATTCATATTTGGTTATTTTAGGATATATGCTGAAAATATCATATTATGAATAAAAATTGGAATATATTTCTACCCTCATAAAAAAATAGGCTAACAAAACTGCCAGCCTACTTCAACTTCTATTTTTCTCTAATTATTGACGCCTGTATTATTTCCAAATGGATTACCGCCATCAAATCCTCCCATCAACCCGCTAGATGCTTCTGTAATTCCAGATTCATTTAAATAGGTCATAACCTTCGAAAGGGTGAAGTCAACCGAAATAAGACCATCTTTATAAGTAGCTTCTTCATATAACCCATCTATTTTTTCACCTGATATTGCACCACCAGAACGGATTGTATAGGATTCATCTGTTTTTAATTCCGGAGAACTAATAATAACCGTTTGGTATTCTTTCTCTGGTTCCAACGCGATAATTTGTTGCCCATCATTATCTCCAACATAAATCGTTGTACCAGCTTTTTGCACTTCATCAAACGTCATCATAATAGCATTTTGCGAGGAACTATCTGAAATACCTTGTGCCATCCCGCTACTTCCAACAGCTATTAACATACCACCTTCGACATTAAAGGAATTTGCATAGTCTAATGAACCGTTACCTGAATTGGTTGGGCCATAAACGATTACTGTTCCACCAGTCATTTCCATTGTATTATTAGAATCTAAACCGTCCCCATCGGCATTAACATAAAGATAACCACCTTCAATTAATAAATTCCCCTCATTTTCAGTTGTCGTTTCAATGGATTCAGTCGCTTCACCTGTTGCAGTATCACCATTTACATTTCCGTGCATCATCCCAAACCCAACTTCTTCACTATTAACGTTTACGCCATCATCTGCCGCAATGATGTGAATTGTACCATCGGAAATTGTAATATTTCTTCCTTCTAATCCTTCCAGGCTCTTTTCAATGGTAATGTCGCCTCCAGAGATGACCGCCTCTGTATTGGCATGGATTCCATCATCACCACTATTGGCAATCAATTGGCCCCCAGAAATCGTTACGTTTCCATCACTATGAACAGCATCATCGAATGAATCAACTTGGATAGTACCACCTACAACGATTATTTCTGTACCAGCCTTTACACCCTTTGTACTAACTGTAGTATCATCCGTTATTGCTTCTTCATCTTCTACTGTTTGATTTTCTGAACTTTCTTCCCCAGTGGACTGTTCATTATTCATTTCAGGTGCTTCTTCTGGAGGTTGTCCACTAGAGCTTTCACTGCCATCTGGTCGTTCTTCTCCATTTGGCATTTGAGGCATTGTTTCGGTACCGTCCGTCGAATCATTACTATCCCCCGTTGCACTACCTGCCATCGGACCCCCTTGCCCCATGTTTTGACGTCCATCTATGCTGAAAATTTCAAGCTGTTGCTGAAGTTCTGGATAATCTTCCAAAATTGCTTGTAATTCTTCCATGCTTTCCGTGCTCTCTAACTGCTCTTTAATATCGTCTGAGATATCGACACCTTCTAGCATAGAATCAATCATCGTCGACAGATCAAGTTCATCCATATGACCTGGCCGTTCCATACCGCCACCCATTCCAAATTCGTCGGTATTTTCAATCGTTTCCGGACTGCCACCTCCCGTTACAATGTCATAGTTACCATCTGCAACGACTACTGTTTTTTCAGCTTGAATGCCGTCTCCTTCAGATTGGATTGTTACTGAGCCACTTTCTAAAACTATATTTCCCTTCTGTTCATCTTCTGTATTTGATGCTTTTAATCCATCACCTACCGACTCGACTGTAATATTCGCTTCTTTAACAGCTAAAAGATCTTTACCTACAATACCTTCATCAGCAGAGACGACATGAACTTGTCCACCTGTAAACAGTAAGTCATCATCACTTTTTATACCGTCTTCATAATTTCCTTGCACCGTTAATGAACCCAACCCGTTAATTGTTAAATCATCATTACTAAAGATGGCGGCATCAGGTTCCGTTTCTTGTTCATCATAACGGTACTCATTAGCATCCGTTAATGTATTTACCGTATATTCTTCTAATGAAATGACTGCCTTATCCGCCTGTTTAATATAAATGGGAGCACTCGTTGAAGAGTTTATTGTTACACCATTTAAAACAAGTCGGACAGTACCTGTATCTTCCGCATCAACAACAATTTGTCCATCATCCAATGTCCCTTCAAATACATAAGTACCAGTAGTTCGAATAAGTATTTGATTTTCTTCTAATATCACGCCACCGTCACCACTAAAATCTGCTGATGTGCCATTTAAGTTGATGAAGGTAACACCCTCCTCTTCCCAACTCGTGTACTCATCCTCACTATCGTAAGAAACATATTCACTGATTACATCTTGGGAAGATGCGGCATTCGTGGTAGAAGATTCATTACATCCACTAATAAATAAGGCTGAACCTAATAGAATGGGAAGGAGTGCTTTGAATTTTATTTTCATATCATCATCCCTTTATTGTACAAAAGGGGATCTCCGTTATCTGATCCCCCTTCCTTTTTGTTTATATTAATTACTTTAAGCTGTGAAATTGCCATCGTAGCTTAACATAACAGCGGAGCGTACCCCAGGAATATTGGAAACTTCCGAAACAATTTTTGCATCATTTTCTTTTACACGTACTTCATACGTCGCTTCAATTTCATAATCTTGTATGATGGATTTCGATTTTAAGGCGAATTTTTTCGATTTTGATTTTATTAGTTTTTCTACTTCATCTCCCGCAAAATCTTCTTCTAATTTCACGACTAATAAATAAGGATTTTCCACAACAATTTTGTTAGCAAATAGGACAATAACAGCCCCAATAACAATTGAACCAATAACAACTAAAGGAATGAAACCTGCTCCACATAAAATACCTGCCACTATAGACCAGAATAAATACATTAAATCCATTGGATCTTTAATAGGTGTTCGGAAACGAACGATGGATAATGCCCCTACCATACCTAACGATAACAATACGTTTTGACTAATCCCCATAATAACGAGTGCTGTAGCTAGTGTCATAATCATTAATGAAATATTGAACGAATGAGAATAAATCACGCCATTAAATGTTTTCTTATAAATATAGTAAATAAATAATCCTATTAAAAAAGCTAACCCTAAACCGATGAATGAATCGGTTAAAGAAAATGAAGATGTCTTTTCGATAAAACTTGATTTAAAAATGTCTGAAAAATTTGTTGTATCCAATGTTTTTTCCTCCTAATCATAAAAACTAAATATACATTCGACTTAATTGATATTTTGAATAACTTTCAGCTTGTGTATCTGAAATTTGAAGTAAATGTTTAACCACTTCCGGTAAATAATCGTCATATTTCACTTCTAAAATGACTAAATTTGGCTCAAGTACATCTACCATTGGCAAATGTTTATTGAACATATCCGTATTACGAATACTTGACTGAACTTTCATATCAAAGGTAATACGGACATTACCAAAAGGAAACATCCATGCTTCCCGTTCATAATCAACAACTACCATCGGTTTTAACTGGTGGTATTTCATGTTGAAAAATAAATCCCGTAAAAGTTTCCGTTCATCCGTTTCCATCCATTCAATCTCACCTAAACGTATTTGTTCGAATTCCTTTTGAGTTAATCTACATTTTGATTTAAACGTTAAATTATTCCGTTTACTTTTTCGTTCAAGATGAATGACGGAGGAACTTTTTCCATAAATACGGACGCGATATTTGTCTCGATTTATGTAGCCTTCCTTTTTCTCGTTCAACACTTTGTTATCAAAATTATCGAAGTAAGTGGAACGAATAAGGTATTTGCCATTTGGCCCAGCATTGGGATCCAGCTCTAAGAAATGTTGAAGCTTACGGCGCAACACATAATACTCCGCTTTCGAAATGGCATGTTTCAATTCTTTTCGACCATTCGGATTAAATGAAGTTTGAAACGGCATTTTTTTTCTCCTTTCCTTAGTAACGACTGAGTGGAGCCTGTTTATTTGTTGAATCATTGCTACTCCCTTTAACAATTCCTATATTAAAACCCGAATGTGTCGGCAATATGTCAAAGTAAATTTTTTATGAAGAATGTTAATTTTCATCAATTAGAGATTTATGGATTTCCAAAAAAACAAAAAAATACCCGGAAAACTTAATTTCCGGGCTTAATTTCACTGATCCACATGATATCACTTCTTAAGGCAACATGTGATTTCTATATTCAGTTGTGAATAACTAAATAGAGAAAATATGCTTTTCCTTAATGAGTTTCGGCGGATTATTAGACGTTGAGTTGTCTTCTGCGTTAATCATAACGGAAATCCCTCCTGTAAATCATGTCGGATTGTTTAGTGAAATCATTTATAGTATTGCTCGAATCATTTAATTTATACGCTTTGATATTTACATGTCGAAAAAATAAAAAACCCGGATTACTCCGGGCTTTTCGTTTCACAAAACCTTACATGATGATCTAAAACTGTCTAGCTTTTGCTTCAGATCTCAAAATTTGGTTATGGAGAGAAATCTCCGTTTGACCATTCATTTGAGATTTTTGAATCTTCGGCTTTTCCCAGTTTCGGTGATTCTTCTGAGAATTAGGATTTAATAAACCCTTTCGATCCATCGGTCACACCCCTGTTCATCATGTTAGATTTCCTATGTGAAATCATTATTAGTATGCTTTTCTTTTTTAATGCTATCCGTAATTTTTTATATTCCTTTAAAACATAATTCTTAGAAAAGAAATTCGAACACTTTTTTCCCTTTCCCATATTTTATAAAGGAAAGGGGCGATAAATATGGTTTCGATTGAACCAATTGAATTAAACGGACACATGTTTACTGCTGTTACTGTACGTTTACCAAAAACCACTTTATTAACCGTTTCCAACGAGAACGGTTATATTATGTGTGGCGCGTTAGATGTCGGCTTACTAAATAGTAAATTAGCCGATCGTAAAATTATTGCAGGTCGTGCTGTCGGTGTAAAAACAATCGATGAATTATTAAAAGCACCTCTAGAATCCGTTACGTATGAAGCAGAAAAATTAGGAATCGTAAAAGGAACAATTGGCGAAGATGCCTTATTGATGATGATTTAATAATTTCGAAAAGCCCGGAAACGATTAATTTTCGGGCTTTACCATAACTTGACCGTTTTTCGCCTATATATTCCGGTGTAAATTAAAACAATACCAAACATCATAATAATTCCTATATATATGGACATCATAGATGGTATTAAAAATGTTCCTACAATGATACTTGAGCGAGAAATTAAATCCGCACCTGAATTACCTACTATAGCAAAAGCAGCATAAGATCCCCTCTTATCAGCCGGCATCATATTGGCTTGTTCTGTATTAAAAATAGGAGAATAAATTAACTCACCAATCGTTGCAATAAAAGCAAATAAGACTAGTACATACCAAACGTTCGCTGACATCATGATGCTATACCCTAATGCGTAAATGACTAACCCAACCACGATAACTTTCGACTTGCTAAATTGATCAGTAAAACGGCTAATAAAAAATGTAAGTAATACTACAAGCAACATATTCTCTATATTAAGAATACTGAGCATTCGAATTCCACTAATTTCAAATCCGCCGATATATAGGGATTCAAAGGATTCAGCTAATCGTACCGCAACGTAACTATTTAACGATAACTCCGCTGCGATAATACACATGGAACCGATAACTACTTTTACAAACGGTCGGTCTTGTAATGCGATTTTATAATTATGAAGGACATCGATCATTAAATTCGTATGTTTCTGCTCAAGTAACTCTCTTTTCGTATCTTCCAACCAAATTCCGTAAACAATTGTAATACATATGGCTACAAAGGTTAAAATACTAAATAATTCAACTTGATGTTTTACATAAAGCAATCCACCTATAGCTGTACCAATGGCCATCGATAAATTGGATAACCAATAATCTGCTGTATAAATTGCCTTTCGGTTTTTAGGAGTCGTTGAATCAATAATAAGCGCCTCCATCGCCGGATATTCCATACTACTTGAAATCGTAAATAAAATAAAAGCAACAACAAATAGGACCATGATACTTTTCTCAGGTAAAAGACTTACCGTCATAAGAACTAACATGCATGCACTAATTAACGAACTTATAATTAATATTTTCTTTCGATGAAATCGATCTGATACATAACCGCCAACTAAATTCGATAAAAATCCTACAATAACCGTCATTACTAAAAAGACGCCCGCCCATAACTTACTCATTTCTTGGGCAAAAAATAAAGCCATAAACGGGATGACTGCAGAAGAAAGGACTCGAATAAAGAAGGAAGTGAATAATCTAACCTTTACATTTTGAGGATAATCTCTCCATTTCATGATGCGCCCCCCTATCTATTCCATTTATAGCAGACTATTCAGGAAAAAGATAGATGAATTGGATAATTCTGTTTAAGGTAGAGCGATATTAAAAAACGGCATTGAATGAAGTTTCAATACCGTTTTTTATAGGCTGACATTTATTATTTACGGATTTAAAAGTTAATGACTCAATGCCTCACTATACTTCCCTGTTATTTTTTCAATCTCTACTTCAAATAACTCTGTTTTAGGCAATGCTGGGTATCCTCCCTTTTCAAAATTCCAATCCGGATCCCCGTATTTTTTCCATAAACAGTCATAAAACCATTCTTTTTTTGCTTCTTCTTCAATATGTTTAATCGTTCCGAATAAAACGACACTTGTATATCCTAAAGCAGACTGACAGGCGTATTTTTTCCCTGGAACGATTTCCCCCATTTCACATACTTCAATGCTAACTTTCGAATTCACCTTTACATTTTCCCAAAAATGGCTTTCTCGCAAGTTTCCTATATGTAAATAAAGATTTTTCCCTTCCTCATAAACATAAACAAAGGGAATCACATATGGATACCCATCTTCTCCTACTGTCGCCACATGAGCCACTTGCGCATGTTTTAAAAAATGATAGGCCATGTCTTCTGTGACTTCTCTTTTCTTATTATGAATTGTTCCCCTCATGATTTCTCTCTCCTTTCTATTAATATATATTCTAAATACATCTTTTAATTCCTTTTATATAGTCAAAATTTTTCCTATAGCAACTAATTTTCTACAATATTTATAAATCGCCGATATTATGATAAAATCAAAACGATAAATACTAGGGGGGAAATATCATGGGTAAATCATTAAAAACAGATGCTAAAATTACTCCAGAGCGTGTTGATGAAGCTTTAGCTATTCGTAACAATTTAATTATTGAATTATTAGTTGACGTATTAGATGAGAAATTAGTTATTGAGCGCCATATTTTACGTGAACGTCTAGCGAACCTTATCGAACTAGCAAAATATGATGATGAATTAACAGAAACTCTTCACGGAGTAATTAATAAACTTTAATTTTCTTCATAAAAAAAGTCGCACACTTAATGAACTGAACCCTATAAAGTAGACAGTTTAATTAAAAGGGAGTTCGCCACCTATTTTAAGCGACGATTAGATGGCTTCGGTATGCTACCGGAGTCATCTTCTTTAATGTCCATTGTTTTCTTGCAGTATTGTAGTAATCCATATAATTTTCTACTATGTATTTCAAATCTTTTAAGCTCTCAGCTTCTTTGTAATCAACTTCATCTTTAAAGTGCCCGAAGAATGATTCCATCGGTGCGTTATCGAGACAGTTTCCTCGTCGTGACATGGATTGAAGGAGACCCATTTCTTTCACACGCTGTTGGAAATCAGGGTGTGTATAATGAAAGCCTTGATCGGAATGTATCATCGCCTCTGGATGTAGGTTATCATTTATAAATTCTTCTAACTTTTTTAATGTACGGCTGACAATATCCATCTTTAGACTCGTAGATAATTCATATGCCACAATCTCTCTTGTAGCTACATCTTTAACACATGATAAATAGGCAGTTTGTCCACTTCCATATTGTAGATAGGTGATATCAGTTAAGAATACTTTACCAGGCTCATCTTGTTTAAACTGGCGATTTAAATGATTAGGTACTTGGCGATGCACTTCAGTTGCCTTCGCTAATGTACGATAAGGATTGGCACGTCTCACTTTTGAATACAAATTGAATTTGCTCATTAAACGTAATATCTTCTTGTGATTCATTGGGGTTACTAGTAATTCTGTTAAAGTCATATAAAATCCACGATAACCTATTTTTCCATTCGAGGCTTCATAAATATCCTTCAATAATAAATAATCTTGATAGTCTGCTTCATCACGTAGTACTTGCTTTCCATTGTTCTGAAGCCATTTATAATAGCCACTTGGACTAACATTCGCTATTTTACAAAGATAACGAGTCATATTTTTTAATTGATACAGACGAATCGTTTCATTAATTGCCTGATATTTCTCGCTTGGCTTTAGATTCGTTTCTTCTTCGCCTGCCTTTCCATTTCTTCGAGCTTTTTTAGGAGCGTAAGCTCCGCCTCTAATAATCGAATACGCGCTTCTGCTTTTTCTAATTTCTTTTCAGCTGACAAGTGTTCAGCCTTTGGCCGACCAGAACTTGCTTTTCCGCGTCGTTCCTCTAAAAATCCTGATTCTCCAAGTGTTTGATAGGTTTTACGCCAGCGTGCAAGGGAACTTTGAGCTTTCTTTAGACCAATAATTTCTAAATCAAACCCAGCTTCATTGAAGATCTGAGCTGGTCCTTTTCCTAATTGATTTTCCTTAACCGCTTTTATTTTAAATTCGGCTGTATATTGGATGGCGCGATCTGATACTGATGCAACATTTTGGTTTGTTTCTAATAGTCTACGTTGATGTTCATTAAAAATTATCTTACTCATAAAAATTCTCCCGTTCATAAATAGTATGTTAAGTATAACGGGGTAGTTCATTGAAGAAAATAGAAAAACCCCGAATAGGTCCACTTTTTTTAAAGTGTCCACTATTCGGGGTTCAGTTCATAAAGTGACGACTTTTTTTATTTACATATTTTTTAGGGGACAAGCATACATTCTTTTAACATACAATAAAGGATGGTTATGTGGAATCAGCACTAATCTATATGGTTTTATTACGAATAATATCAGGAAGTATCGAAGTGACTGCCGCCGGATTCATGTATAAGTCCCATGATATCGAAAAAGCTCTCGCAATTAATTCCATGCTTGCCTTAGTTGGTCCTACAATCCTTATCATTACTACCGGGCTAGGCATTGCAGGCATAGGTGATAAAATCTCTTACCAAAAAATGATTTGTCTGTTTGCTGGTGTTTTGCTCATTTTATTTAGCTTACGAATGAAATAATTCAACGAATAAAATATCTATTTAAACCAACCTTTACTTCTAAACCAAAGCAACATACATAAACCGATTAAAGCCATTAATATTAAAGAAAAAAAGTACCCATATTTCCAAGTCAACTCAGGGATATAACTGAAATTCATACCATAAATACCTGCGATGAACGTTAAAGGGGCAAAAATAGACGTAATAATCGTTAATAACTTCATCACATTATTTGTTTGATGTGAGTTTAAAGATAAATAACTATCCCTTATATCTGCCGTGACTTCTCGATTTGTCATCACCATATCAGATAATTTTAATAAATGATCGTAAATATCGGAGAAATACTCTTTTCTTTCTCCAATTCGATTTAAATTTAAATGATGGGAATTTAACATTCGATACAATAAATCCCTCATCGGATTAACTGAATGTAATAAATTTAATAACATATTTCTCGTTTCAAACAGTTCATTCATCAAATTATTCATCGATTTTTTATTAATGCTATCATTCATCTTTTCTAATTCATCTTCAATTTTATAAATAAGGGGGAAATAATTATCGACAATTTTATCTAATATTTCATAAAAAATATAGTACGGGTCCCAACCGACTAACGACTCTTGTGCTAAAAAACGATTCCAAACAATTAACACTTCATCGGAAGGTACTTTATGAAAAGTTACGATACAACTTTCCCCTACAAAAAAGTCCAATTGGTCTTTCATAATCACTTCATCTTCTTCTCGGAGAAGATGAGTAACGAAAAACGTATAATTTTTATAATAATCTAATTTTGGTCGTTGAAATTCCTGTACACAGTCTTCAATGGCAAGGGGATGAAAATGAAACGTTTCGGAAAGATGTTTGACTTCTTCATCGGTTGGTTCACTAAAATCCACCCAAAACCATTTATAATCTGATAAAACAGCGTTATTAATCGAAATATTTTTCTCTAAATGATTATCATTTGTTATTCCTATGAAATTGATCATCGCATATGCCCTTTCATATTCAAACATTAGATTATATTGCTTTATTCCCTTTTATAAGATTGAATAAACCGATGGATTGCATCATGTAATTTCTTCGGTTCTTTCGTTGGAATTTGATGTTTTGCATTCTCAATAAAAATTAGTTCGTTATGAGGCAAGTTTTCATGAAGTAATTGTGCATACTGGTGAAATGTTTTATTTTTTGCACCGTACGTTAATAAAACAGGATGCTGAATCTCTTGTAAAAACTTCGTACAGTTATAATTTCTACTATAAAGGTAATATTGCTTTATATTTATCGAATGACCTTCTTTTGCTCCTTTTCGAAGACTATTGAAAGTTTGGGATGAATTCGCATTCCCCCTAGTAACCATATAGGTAAGAAATGGTATCGTTTTATCGTTGGAAAGATTAATAGCGGCACCTAGTCGAAGTTTTAAGATACGATCTTTCACTTCAGACATCCCACTAATGACTATTCCTCCAAAAGCTCTTTCCGGATGTTGTAACAAAAATTCTAATACGATAGAACCTCCTGTTGAATAACCACAAATAAACGCTTTTTCAATATTCAATTCGTCTAATAGGGCAACGATATCTTCTACAATAAGTGGATAAGTGATCGGCTCATCGGAATAATCACTTTTTCCATGACCACGAATATCAAAAGTAATCACTTTATACTTTTTCGAAAAATGCTCCAGTTGAAATTTAAAAATAGTACTAGTTAATAAGGGTGGATGAATAAATATAATGGGGATTCCATCTCCTTTTGTATCATAATGAATATTTATTTCATTAATAGTTAATGTCGGCAAAATCAGCACCCCACTCTTTTTCATAAAATACTTACGCAACAAGCCCTTTTAAAGCCATTAGTTTAAAATGATACTAGCTGCCTTCAAACCCGAAACAACTGCTCCTTCCATCGTTGCGTAATAAGGCTGTTTTGTATAATCGCCAGCCAAAATTAAACCGCTAATATCCGTTCTTTGATTTGGCCTTAAACGATCATGATTAGGCTCTAAACTATAAAAATCCTCACTTCTACTTACAATTCGATAATTCGTTAAGTTCGTTTCTAGATCTAACCCCAGTTCCTTTGCTTCCATTTGAACCTGCTTTAATATTTCTTCTTTCTCCATTACTAAAAATTTTTCAGGAGGTGTCAATATAATGGACAATCTTCCCGGTACATGGGTAAAGGTTGAACGGGATTGCTCAGCAAAGCTAGCTAACGATGTCAGAGGACCAAAAGTTGTACGATCATAAGGTAAAACTGGCTTTAAAAACTCCATTTGAATTGTGACAGCGGGCATCGTTGGTAATTGAAATAATGATTGAAACAATGGATGACTTGAAAAGTTCTTTTTTAATATTTTCTTCGCTCCACCTAAATCAGCAGCAAGTATGACATGTTTAGCTTCGTAACGTGAGCCATCCTCTAAAATAACTCCCCTTACCCCTGTGCTCTCTACGATTAAATTGTGCACTTTTGCATTCGTTTGAATAATGCCCTTTTTCCCTTCAATATAATGGGCGATTGGCCGAGCTAAAAGTTCTGTCATTCCTCCTAAATAGGCACCAATTCTCATTCGATAAAACCTTGGTATCGCAGGGAAAAACAATCCGAAAAAAA
The DNA here is from genome assembly GCF_038077515.1 of Ureibacillus sp. FSL E2-3493. Lineage (NCBI taxonomy): Bacteria > Bacillati > Bacillota > Bacilli > Caryophanales > Caryophanaceae > Ureibacillus > Ureibacillus sp. FSL E2-3493. Next base: position 3,373,739 of record NZ_JBBOPK010000001.1, read on the forward strand.
CCTTTGCAGAATATCTTTCAGGAGGCAAAAAGAAAATGCCAGCGCTAAGGGGAATTACAGCATAATGTAACGCATCTTCACTTACATGATGTTTTTTAGCATAATCTCTTACATTCCATTGATCGAGAATATGAGGTTTGCTTAAATAATCAATAAAACCACTCATAAAAAATCGCATTAATGAAAGCTTATCTTTCAACGATAAAATCTCATTATTTCCTAAAACCCCTTTTAATAAATCAATGGGACCAAAAATGGGCGATACTCCAAACGTTGCCACATCCCTTTTTCCTTTTATACGAACATCTACGTTTTCTTCCCATTGAACAAGGGAATCCACATTTATCCCGACCTTTTTTAATATGTAGGGCAATGCTTTATAGTAGCCAATATGGCGATGAAAGCCCGATTCAACAAGCATTCCATCTTCATCCCATGACGATGTCCTTCCGCCAATTACCTTTTCCTTTTCAAGTACGAGCACGCTCTTTCCTCGATCACATAACTCTACTGCAGCCGTTAATCCTGCTAATCCTGAACCTACAATAATCGCATCAAATTGTTCCACTTGGCATCATTCCTACCTAATTAAAATGAATTCTCACTTTATGAAGTTTTCTCATTTCTCCTCTTTTTTAAGCGGACAATCATGAAGTCACGATTCCAATCGGTAAAAATTTTTAAAGCCTATAAAATGAATAAAAAAATAGGGCAAACCAATACTTCTATTGAAAACTTACTCTAGGGAGGAAAATCTATGTATTTTTATAAGGAAGATTTAATTAACATCATAGTTCCAGATAAACCAGATCCGTCAGCTGCAAAAGTTCTACAAGAAACATTAGGTGGCCGCTTTGGAGAAATGCGTACGATGATGCAATTTATGTTCCAAAGTTCCAATTTCCGTGGAAAGGCAAAGCAGTATCGTGATTTAATACGCGGAATTTTTCTAGAAGAAATTAGTCATGTAGAGTTAGTCCAAACAACAATTAATCAATTGTTAAATGGTGCTGGGGAATCTGGAGTAGGTAATGCAGGAACGGATCAAGCACCATTGGATGAAGTCATTAAACATGCAAACCCCCATCACTTTATTATGGGTGCACAAAGCTCATTACCAGTAGATGCAGCAGGAAACCCTTGGATGGGGAACTATGTTTATTCCCACGGAAATTTAGTCGCTGACTTACTTGATAACCTCGTACTTGAGTCCACAGGTGTACTTCAAAAAACTAGAATTTATGAAATGAGCTCCAACAAAACCTTTAGAGAAACATTAGCATTTTTAATCGTTCGAGATAACGCACATCAAAATGCATTTGCTAAAGCTCTAGAAACCCTTGGCGTCGATTGGGCAAAAATATTCCCTATACCGAACTACGACATAACAAAATATCCTGAGTGTCAAAAATATGTTGATATGGGCTTCCATAACGCATTTTTTAACTTCAGATTAGATGATCACCGAGCGGGCGAAATCTTTAAAGGGGAATCGCCAAGTCGTAATAGTGGCGAATTACTTGTTGTGGACCCTCCTACACCTTATCCTGTACCAGAATTACCGGACATGCCAAATGAACATAGCCCTGGTTTATGGGATTTAAATAACTAAAAAAAGTGCTAGCCTCTTCACGAAAGAGACTAGCACTTTTTTAACACAATTACATCGCTTGATTAATTCGTTTTTGTTGACGTTTTACCGGGTCTAGTTTTCGTTCGATTAATCCTAATAAAACGTCCGATAAAATTGCCATTAAAGCCGTTGGTAAGGCACCAGCAATGATAATCGCCGTCCCATCTGTCGCATTAGTACCGCGGATTATGATATCACCTAAACCACCTGCTCCAATAAACGCACCAATTGCCGTAATCCCAATTGCAACTACAAGGGCAATACGAATACCTGTAATGATGACGGATAAGGATAATGGCAATTCCACCATGTATAATACTTGGGCCTTTGTCATCCCCATCCCCCGTCCGGCATCGGTAATACTTTTATTAATATTTTTAATTCCAACATAAGTGTTTTTAATTATTGGAAGTAATGAATAAAAGAACACCGTTACAATGACAGTTGTTTTACCTAAGCCTAATACAAGCATTAAAATGGCCATTAAAGCGAGAGCTGGGATTGTTTGAATGATATTGGCAAGGGTAATAACGACTCCAGATAATTTACTATATTTCGAAATAAGAATACCAAGTGGGATACCGATGAGCGCTGCAAGTAATACCCCATAAATGGAAATAAGGAAATGGTCTAAAAATTGACTAAACACATAAAATCCGTTTTCCTGCATGTAATAAAAAAACTGTTCAGTTGTAGACATTTGAGACATATCTTGCATTACTCATCACCCCCTTCAAAGTAATTATGTTCATTTAAGAACTGTTCTGCTACTACAGCAGGCTCCATTAAATTATTATCCGCTTGGTAATTGAGCTTTTGCATCGTCTCTGTAGAGATTTTCCCTACTAAACGTTCAATTGCCTTTTTAACCTCAGGCTTTTCATTTAATAGTTCTGTATCCGCAAAAGGACTCGCATCATATGGAGGGAAGAAATTTAAGTCGTCTTCTAAAACGACTAAATCGTAGGAAGCAATACGCCCATCAGTTGTATAACCTAATACAACATCCAATTCACCCGAATCAACAGCGTCATAAACTAAACCGATTTGCATTGGGTATGTTCGAGCAAAATCGAAACCATATGTTTCAACGAATGCTTTATAACCATCCCCTTCTCGGTTCATCCAAGACGTATCAACACCCGCTTGTAAGTTACTCGCAACAGAAGCTAAATCACTGACTGTTTTTAAGTTATATTTTTTTGCTGTTTCCTTTGTCACCATAAAGGCATACGTATTTTCAAATCCATAGGAATCAAAGAACGTTTGATTAAATCGTTCCGCAAACTCCTTTTGTACAAAATCCAATGCTTTTTCTGGATCTTTAATCGGTTCTCCTTGTAATGCACCGGTTAAATCGGTACCTGTATAGCGGACCGATGACATATTGGCATCACCGTTTACCATCGCTTGGTGTAATACCGTACTTGAACCTAAATTATTGATTAGTTCCACATCTTCATCCGTATAATGCTCAATCATATATTTCATCATATAAGCTAATATTTGCCCTTCCGTCGTAACAACAGAGGCAATTTTAATTGAATCGTCCTTTTTATTCCCTGAAAGGGAGCAACCACTAATAACTAAAGATAAAACTAAAACAATTGTCAGTAGGAGTCTATTTGTCATGAAGTACGACCCCCTTCAATTTTTAACCCTTTAGGTGTTACCCATTTTTCTAATTTCCCTAATAGGAAATCCGCAAGTAATGCTAATAGCGTTACAATAATCGCGCCTCCTATAATTAACTCCGTTTGATATAAATTCAATCCATTAAAGATAAAGTCTCCAAGACCACCCGCACCTATATAAGATGCTAATGTTGCCCAAGAGATAACATATACCGCTGATAGACGTATTCCAGACATAATGACAGGAACTGCTAATGGTAGTTCAACAAGGAAAATGGACTGCATCGTCGTCATCCCCATAGCAATCCCTGCACCTTTCGTATTTTCATTGACCGAATTCATTCCAATAAAAGTATTATTTAAGATTGGTAACAATGAATAGATACATAGTGCAACGATTGCGGGTACTTTCCCAACGCCTAATAAAGGGATCATAATGGCTAATAAAGCAAGGGATGGTACAGTTTGAAGTACACTTGTAATACTTAAAACTACCTTCGCAATATATTTTGTTTTTGATAATAAAATGCCAATAGGAACAGCAATAAGTACCCCTAATAATAGGGCAATCATTGATATATAAAAATGCTCCCATGTTTTCAATAAAATATCAGAGCTGTTTTCAGTGAAAAAGGCAATCATTCACTCATCAACTCCTTATTCTCAGAAACCATTTCCTCTTCTTCTCCCCAAATTGTGTCATAAACGATATCAACGATGTTAGCACGTGTAACTAAACCGACTAAACGGTGCTCCTCATCGACAACAGGGATATTTTTTAAGTTACGCTTTAAAATTCTACGAACAGAATCTTGTAATTTCGAACCAGTTTTCACGTAAAAAATGTCCTTTTCATAACATTCTGAAACACTTTTCTTCGTTTTACGTGCACCTGTAAAGCTTTCTACATCTAAATATCCTTGTAGTCGATTGTCGCCATCTGTTACAAATAGTGTGTCTACTCGTTTTTCCACCATTAAACGGATCGCTTCATCAAGACTTTTTTCAATTGTAATGGAAATTGGTTTAATCATTACTTCATCGACAGTTTTAATGTTTGGTTTTTGCTGAATGAGGCGATGGGAACCGATAAACTCTTTTACAAAGTCATTCGCAGGGTTTGCTAAAATGTTATCGGGTGTATCAAATTGGATTAGTTTTCCTTCATGCATAATGGCAATGCGATCAGCAAGCTTAATCGCTTCGTCCATATCATGGGTAACGAAAATGACCGTTTTATTTAAACGTTGCTGAATATCTTTGATAAGATCTTGAAGAGTATCACGTGTAATTGGGTCAAGGGCACCAAATGGTTCATCCATTAAAATAATGTCCTGATTTGCAGCAAGGGCACGCAAAACACCAATTCGTTGTTGTTGACCTCCAGATAATTGTGCTGGGTAAAAATCTAAATAGGAAGGCGGTAAATTAACAAGTTCGATTAAACGACGAGCTGTTTCATCTTTTTTCTCTTTTGACCATTTCAATAGGTGGGGAACAAGCGTTATATTGTCACGAATTGTCATATGTGGCATTAATCCGATTTGTTGAATTACATAACCGATGCTCCTCCTTAACGTAACAGGATTCATTTTCGTAATATCCTTATCATTTAAGGTCATTTTCCCACTTGTAGGTTCTACCATTCTATTAATCATTCTAAGGGCGGTTGTTTTCCCACTCCCACTCGTACCAATGAAGGCAATAAATTCACCTTGATTAATATCAAGGTTTAATTGATCGACAGCGACTTTGCCACCTCGATATACTTTTGTTAAGTTTTCAATTTTTAACATGTCTATAAAACTCCTCCTCTCAACTATATGTTACATGGTTTCCACTAACAATTTAAAGGGATATTCATAATGCAAGATATAATTGTGACAATTTAATGAACATTTTATATATTTTATGTGACATTTAATATACCCTATTTTCAGAAAAATTGTGTAGCTATCCCTTCATATTAAGGCATTTTCATAGGATTTAAAAAAATGGGCTACAAGTAAGTTAAAGATAAAATATCTGAATATTAAAACTTATGACAACTTGACAGAAGAAATCGTATTTTTATAGAAAAAATCGACACAAAAGTGAACCTTTTAACCTTAAACTGGCCATAAAGAAACAAAGAAAGACAATCTCAATCACCTTACAAAATGAATGAGATTGTCTAACCTATATTTTAAAATCCGATTTCTGGATTATTTCAGTAGATGGCATTTGATAAAACAAACATTGTGGAATTGGACCTCCATTTTTCAAGTAAGACTCAACTATACGGTAACCAATACTATAACCAACCCATTTTGGTAACCCTCGACACTCATCTCCATATAAAAAAGGATGATGTTGTTGTACTCCCTTTAAATTTAAAGCTGGAACAAAGTATTTTTCCCACAACATTCTCACATCGTCTATAACATACTTTTTCGTCCATGGAGAAAGCCGCTTTTCGCCATATAGCTCTTCTACAGCTGCTTCTGCCATGCCTTCAATAATTAATGAATCAATCAACTCGATTTCTTCCGGTCGTTTATTTAAATAGGCAAGTCTACAAATATGATGATATTCATGGGCTAACAATGCCTTTAATTCCTCTTCTTTCAAGTCGGTTGACACAAACAAAAATAAAACACCATTATAGGTAATACCATTCTTTTTAGCTTCTATTCCATCAATCATTGGTCTATATTTTGTTAAAGGATATATATAAATCGGTACATCTGGCCCTTTCCATAAACTTCTTAATTTTTCAAATTCCCTTTGAAGCATTTGCCATACTCCTTGTTGTTCTAAGAACTTTACAGTTTCATCAATTTCTAACCCTTCATCAGGGTCAAACAATCCATTAGTTAAAAGTTCAAACTGAATCTCCTCTGTTGACCTTTCAGGAAAGAAAAATTGGAGTGGCTCACAAAGCATTTTACGATGAATTTCTATTAATTTGTCTCGGTTTTGGTTAGTCATTTCACATAATTTATAAAGGTCGGGTAACAAATTTACTACTGACATCTATTTCCTCCTTTGAAATTAGTATATGTTTTAGACTATTAACTCGTGTCGACTTTTAAAAAAATCATATATTAGTTAGCAGTCTACATGAAAAGGAGGGATATGGATGCATCCTAGACAAATATATGATCTATGTTGTCGCCATAAGGGCAAAAAGGTTTGTATTATTGAAAAAAGCGGACGAAGACATGTCGGAAGAATTACTCGAGTAGAACGAGATATGGTATGGATTATGCCCGAAGGTGGTTTCGGTGGCTACGGTATTGGTTACTGGGGCTGGGGCGGAAGCGGATTAGGTGTTGGAATTGCTATTGGTGCAATTGCAGGTATCGTTTTAGCGAATGCTTTCTGGTGGTAAATTGAGGTACTTTCTATAACAAGAGAATCTATTTTGAGAAGTTTCTTTCCAAAATAGATTCTTTTTTATCCTTTAAATGATAAAAAAAGCTACCTTTAAGGTAGCTAATTCTTTACTGTTCATTTTCTGCGACGAACTTCAGTTTTGTTAATTTGTTATACCAGAATTGTTCGTAGTAAGCTAGCCAATCTTTTAATTCCTTCAATGGTTCAAACTGCAAATAATAAATTTTTTCTCGACCATTTTTTTCACCTCGAACTAACCCAGCCTCAGTTAAAACATTTAAATGTTTTACTACAGCCGTACGACTAATCTTAAAGTGGGAAGAAATTTCAGCAATCGATTGATTTCTTTCTGATAATAGATGGAGCACGTCTCTTCGTGTCGGATCCGCGATTGCCTGGAAAACATCAACCTTTTGAGCTGCTTGACTCATTAAGCTTCCACCAACTGTTTTAATTTTTGAACAATGCCTTCCCAACCTTTGTTCATTGTATCGCGAATGACGGATTGAGGACGTTGCGCCTTTGCAACTAATGTATCTTTTTCTTTCCAACCACCATGGATTACTGTAAATTCAGTTTCATTGCCAACTTCTTTTAATAAGAAGGTTAATACCCATCCATCTGTATCCCATTGAATCGATATTTTCTTTTGTTCTTCAATTTCAAGTACTTTACATGGCGACGGACCGAAGGGAGACTGGATTGTAAATTCAAACCCTTCTTCTAATTTAAAATCATTTGGTGGCATAAACCATTTTGAAATCCCTTCAACGGTAGAAACATAACTCCAAACTTTTTCAATCGGTGCTTCAATTAAAATACTTTGCGTAATATCTGATAAGTTCTCTGTCATGCCGTTATTTCTCCTTTACCTCTTTAAATATACAACCCATAGGTGTTACTTAGATTATATATAACCAAAAGGTGTTATGTCAAATTATTAAAGAACGAAAAGGACAATGGCATATAGTAATGGCAGTATAGTGAATATAAAGCCGATCTTTGTTAATTTCTTAATAAATAGGAAGATAACGCCTAAAATCCAAAGTAATACGAATAAACCATCTACATAAAGCGTTTTTTCTAAGCTTCCACTCTCTAAGATTGGTATCGAAACGTAAAAAGCAAAAATTGCTGTCCAAATAATATGTACGATTCTATAAATCTTAAACATTATAGCAACCTCCTTTTCCCATTTTAATAATGACGTCACAGTACAAGAAAAGATTCGTCACTATTAGTATAAACTATTATCCTAAAAAGGAAGCTTACATAACACAAAGTTCTTATTGCCAAATAAAGGAGTTAGAAGAAAAAAACGTCGACCCATTAAATGGATCGACTTTCTTCTTTTAAAGCAAGTTGAATATGAGCTAGATGATGGTTTCCGTGCCAAGCATAGATGCCAACGTTCTTCTTTAATGAAATGGCACCATTGTCTGGATGTACAAATGTTCTGTTTAACTGTTCTTCCGTTAAACTTTCTAATAAATAGACCCAACGTTCGTGTAAAGCTTCAATAAGCTGTATGGAAACACTAATCGGTAAGTGGGAATCAACAAGGAGAGCCCATTTTTCTTCCGCATAAGGTTTAATGGTCGGGTTGTCTTCCGTTAAGGCTAATTTAAATCGAGTATATGAATTTAAATGGCTATCTGCGATATGGTGAACGATCTGACGAACAGTCCATCCACCTGGTCGGTATGTTTTTTCAAGCTTTTCATCCGTAAGTCCCTTTACCATTTCACTCAATCTAGTTGGTAATAGTTTAATTTCTTGAATCCATTGATGTATATCCTCGTGCGTAATCGTTTCATTACAAGTAAACTGTCCGATAGGATATTTAGCATCCATTTTCCAATCCCCCAATTTCATCTAACTATTTTTCGCTAATGCCCTTTTATAAAAAATTAAGCTGGATAACATAAGAACAGCCATAACAAAATAAATTTCGCCAGGGAAGTGAATGAGAAGCCATCCGCCAAAGACAGGACCAATAAAGCCACCAATATTTTTTAATTGAGAAGCCCCTAAATAAGTCGCTTTTTGAGTGTCTGGTGCGATTTCTTCGATCATGGCGTTCATCATTGGAAAGGCAAAAATCTCCCCAATCGTAAAAATGACCATAGCGCCAATGAAAAATGGCCAATTGGTAGCCATATTAAACAAAATTAGACCTAATGCGAAAAAACACGTACCAATGACTAAACTTTTCAACATTGAAATTTTCTCACTATAAATGCTAATTGGTAACTGTAACAATAAAACAATAGAAGCATTTGTAACAAGTAGAATTGAGAATAATTGAACACCATCTTCGACAGACAAATTCACTAATTGAGGCAAAGTGGAATCATATTGGGACCAGCCAAGATTAATTAACGTTCCTCCTGCTATTAATAGAAGCAGCTTTGTATCAGCTCCTACCACTTTGAACATTTGGAATAGATTTTGCCGTTCTGTAGCCATCTGTTGACGCATCTTAAAATGATTTAAAAGAATAACAAGAACACATCCATATAGGGCATACATAATACCCGTAATGATAAAGGGCATAGCTGGACTTGATAAGCTTGAAATCCAAACGCCTAATAGGGGACCTATGACCCCTGCAACGTTAATAGCTGTATACCGGACCGAAAATAACCTTCTCCGCTTTTCTTTCTCCGTAAAATCAATCATTAAAGCCTGGGTGGATGGTTCGAAAAAGGAACGACATAGACCATTTAGCGCACTAAGTACTATAAACAAAGGAACACTATGGAATAATGCAAAACCAAAAAACACAGCACTCCATACAAAAATGGTTAATAAAATAATTACTTTCCTTCCGACCTTATCAGTAAGATATCCACCAAATATCCCTCCAAAGGTCGCAAATAATTGGGCCACGCCGAGGGTCACCCCAATATCTACTGGCGATGCATTTAATTCACGGTGTAAATACAAAGCCAAAAAGGGTAGTGTCATGAAACTCGCTATTCGAGTAAAAACCGTTCCAAAAAGAATACTCCATACTAATGGATGAAAATAACTTAGCTTTTTCAAAATACCACCCCGAAACGTCCATTCCATGCAAAAACAAAGATCGATTGCTCAATGGACTTTGTAATCAAATCACTTAAAGATTCTTCTGAAAAAAGGTTACGCTAATGGGAGGTATCTAATATCCATTCATACAGAAGATCAGGTAAACCTTCTTCATTTTCATGTCCTCTACCAATAATCTGAAACCCATGTTTTTCATAAAAGGCTTGTGCCTGCTTATTCACTTCAAATGTGTATAAAGTTAACTTGCCAGAAGATTGTTCTTTCGCTCGAGCTAGTAAAGCAGTACCAATCCCTATACCTTGATAATCTAAATGAATATAAAGCTGGCTAATTTCATGATCATTGTAGGCAATCATTCCTACAACATGATGATCAATTAGGGCAAGTTCAATTGTGTACTCTTTAGGCAATAAATAATTTAGGAAATAGACATGATCCTCAAAACTATGTCCTTCCTTTTGTCCGATGGCATTCTCTTTACTTTCTCTCCACATTTCCACCGTCTGCGTATCATAAGTACTACTATAAGGGATGATGGTAATTTTCGGCTTTCCCATTTGTTCACTCCTATTCTTAAAAGTCATTACTTAAATTGTTATCCGGATAAAACTTCACCTTATATTTTTCAATTATTCTACTAAACTGGGATGCAAGTATTTGTTGAAATAACATCCCAAAAACAACTGGCATCATTACTTTCGCAGGAAAGTATGTACTTGCAATGACGACACCTACAGCAATATTGCGCATTCCTCCTGTAAAAACAACGGCTGAAATGACTTCAGGATCTTTAAAGAGATAATGACCTAACCATAGACACATCACATAGCCTGACATGGCAAGCAGTAAAACAACAACGATAATTCCAAAAATCTCCCACGTAATATTTTTCAAAAAAGGAGCAATAGCACTACTATTAATCATGACAATGAAAAAGAGGCTAAGCTTTTGAAAAGGAGCGAGGGTTTTTCCTACGGTATTGTCAATTTTCCCTTTTGTCCATTCATTTAGTAAAACAGCTATAATCGATGGAATCACAATCATCCACAATAGATCTAGCATAATAGACATCGTATCAATTTCAATGTTTTGACCGACTACAAAATGTACTAATAACGGTATAACGATAGGCGAAAGAATCGTATCTATTAAAATAATCGATAAGCAGAGGGCTAGATGACCTCTACATATACTTACCCATATAAAACTTGTAATTCCAGTTGGAACTGCAACAGATAATACAAATCCAATTGTTAAATAATGATCATTAAAAATAAACGTTGCTACAAAATACGCCCATATTGGCATAAGAATATGTAAAAAGGCGATTGTAATTAAAATGACCTTCGGATATTTTGCAAAGCTACGTAACCCTTCAAAATTCATACTTAAACTGCCGGCAAATGTCATAAAGGCAAATAACCATGGCACTAAAAATAATAAATGCCCACCTACATCCTCAAGTAAAACACCGATTACTAAACTAAGTGGTGTTAAGATCGGCATTAATTTTTGGAGGTGTTTATTGATAGTTGCTAACATTGAATATAAGCCTTCTTCCTCTTAAAATCTTATACTTACCATTGTCACTCCTCTCCCTAATAAAGGGGACTATTTTTTGAAGAAGACGAGCCACTTTATATCTTAATTAATATTTTCCCCTCATACTGACGACCTTCCATGAAGAGATGGGCCTCTTGCGCCCTTTCTAATGGAAAAATTTTTGCAATTGGTAGTTCAATTTCTCCCTTTCCAAATAGGTCGATTACTTTTTCCGCTACAGGTTTTAAACGCTTTGGGTCATATTGTCTTGTTGTGCCTAAACTAAATCCTTTCACATTCCGGCAACTCCTATGCACATCACTCGTTTGAAAAATACCAGCCTTGCCGCTACTATTTCCAAATTGAACAAGGGTGCCATATAAAGCTAAACACTCCATGCTTTTTGTTGTTACTTCCCCTGCCATTGAGTCGAATATTATATTTGCCCCCTGTTGATTTGTTAAAGATAAAACTTCATCGGTAAATGTTTCGTATGTACAAACTATGTCCGCACCTAAATTTATACAATAATCTTTTTTTCTAATATCCCCTACTGTAGCGATAATTTTTGAGACTCGTGCTAATTTGGCAAGTTGAATTAACATCGAGCCAACTCCCCCTGCCCCGCTATGGATAACAATTGTATCGGTTGCCTTCACCTGACCGATTTCATGTAATAATATATAAGATAATATCGAAACGGTTGGCATAGCTGCTGCCTGTTCAAAGGAAAGGCTGTCTGGAATTTTATAAACAAGTTCCTCATTGGCTATAACATATTCCGCATAAGTCCCTGACTTTGGAAAGGCGATGACCCGATCTCCTTTAGAAAAGGAGGCATCTCCAGCCACTTCTTCAATCACTCCAGCACAATCGAGTCCTAACATCATCGGAAACTTCCCTTTTCCCTTATTCCCTACACGTTTTTTTATATCTGCATAATTGACACTCGTATACGCAATTTTTATTAGCACTTCCCCTTTTTACAATAAATACTTACGATTTCCCCCATTACAATTACCACAATTATACATTAAGTAAAAAGTAAAAACAGCTTGCATTTTCCATGCAAGCTGTCTAGTAAACCCTTATCTATAAGAACCCTTTCTGATTCTTCGAGTCATTATTTAACTTACTTTCTATCACCAAAATTGAAAGTATCATCTGTAATTGGGGCTACTTTCGCTTTCGCATAAGTTGAACCCTTTTGCGAGAAGAAGTCATATGTTGACCCTTCATTACGAATACCGTTCATAACGATAGGATTCACTTCTTCTTCCGGGAACATTGGATCAAAACCAACGTTCATAAGCGCTTTGTTGGCGTTATATCGAACATATGACTTAACTTCAGGCGATAATCCCGTTTCTGCATATACATCATCTGTATAAGCCATTTCATTATGATATAAATCTAGCAGTAACTCATATCCCCAAACCTTTAATTCATCCTGTTTTTCAGCAGAAAATTGTTTAAATAAATTTTGGGCGAAGAAGCCAACTGCAACCCCATGGATTGATTCGTCACGTAAAATTAAAGATATTACTTCTGCCGAGTTGCGTAGAATCCCTTGTCCACCTAGATATAACGGATAGAAAAATCCAGAGTAAAATAGGAAAGATTCAAGCATAACGGAAGAGAACATCGCTTTCCATAAAGATTCGGAGTTACCCTCTTCTATGCTATTATAAATGTCGCTAATTTTACTTGCTTTATATTGAAGATATTCATTCTTTTTTACCCACTCAAATAACTCATCAATTTCTGAATTCGTACAAAGGGTTGTGAAAATATAAGAGTAGGATTTAGCATGAATCGCTTCAAAGGCACCAAACACAGTAAATACCGCTTTTTCTTGTAAATCCGTTGCATAAGTGGCGATTTGATTCATCCCAATATTCGTTTGCACCGTATCCAGTAGCGTAAGCCCTGCAAATACCTTCTTATACGTTTCTTGATGCTCGAAACTTTGCCATTGTTTGATATCTTTACTCACAGCTATTTCTTCTGGAAACCAAATTTGCTTCCATTGCTGATCCCAAAAAATTTGTGCTAATTCACTCGTCGGTTTATTCCAATTGACTGCCTCATAAACTAAATTTGACATGCGACACACTCCTCTAATGTTTGTAGGCGTTGACGGACATAGTAAACCGATTTAATTCCGCGCGACCATGCGTAAATATAAATTTTCGCTAGTTGCTCCGTTGTCCAAGCATCTGTTACATAAAGAGTCATAGAAATCCCTTGATCGACATGTTTTTGGGCAGCTGCATATAAATCGATTAAATCATAGGCATTCACATCATATGCTTCCACGTAAAGGTGAGCATTATCATTGTTTAAATGGGGCATCGGGTAAATAGTACGACTGTCAGCGTAATCCCGAACCTCCACTCTTTCAGTACAAGGTGCAATAGATGCTGTGCAGCTCCGAATATAAGAGATGCTTCCTGTTGGTGCGATAGCTAATCGATAGGAATGGAACAAGCCGTGTTCCATCACTTCTTCTTTTAGTTTTTGCCACATTTGTTTTGTAATAATAGGCACTTTACCAAGGGCATTTAATACTACCGGAGAAAGTTCTTTTTCTTCCTTCTCCACATATTGTTTAAAGTAAGCACCTGATGCATATTCACTCTCTTCAAATCGATGGAACGTTTCTCCACGTTCTTTTGCAATTTCCATAGATGTTTTTAAAGAATAGTAATTCATTGCTTCCATAAAACAATCGATAAAGTCAACCGAATCCTTTGAACCATAAAGAATTCCTTGAGTCACTAAATGGCCGTGTAAATTCATTGCTCCAAGCCCTACAGAATGCATAATTTTGTTCGCTTTTGCGATAGACGGCACATTTTGAATATATGTCATCTGTGACACATTCGTAAGTAAACGCATTGCTGTATCAACTAATTGTCCAAAATCATCCGTCTTACTTGCTGCATGGATATCGATGGATCCTAAATTACAGGAAACATCTAAGCCGTATTCATTCGGCTCTCCTTGGTCTGTAATGACGCTTGTCTCTTGTACTTGAAGTATTTCCGTACAAAGATTAGACATTTTAACTCGTCCAATATTTTTCAATGGATGAACATCATTTACATTGTCATCAAAAATTTCAAAAGGATAACCCGATTCAAATTGGGCTTTTTTCACTTCTGTATAAAGTCTACGGGCATTCAATCGTTTAATTTTTCTGATATTTGGGTTATCTAGTAATTCATAATACATTTCGGAGATAGATATTTCCGACATGCGTTTCCCATATTCTTTATAAATATCATATGGGCTAAATAATACTATATCTTTATCCCGTTTCATTAATTCAAAGAAAATGCTTGGAATAATAATACCCGTTGAAAGAGTTGCTAATCGTATTTTATCGTCAGCATTTGGCTTCTTCGATGAAATGAAGTTTTCTATATCACCATGGAAAATATTCAAGTATACAACCCCAGAACCATTGCGTTGTCCGAGTTGATTGGAATAACTAAATGCATTTTCTAACAGCTTGGCCACTGGAATAACGCCACTCGCACGGTTTAATATGCCTTTAATTGGATCACCCAGGGGACGTAAATCCGTTAAGTTAACACCGACGCCTCCACCTAAACGGGATAGCTCTAAACAATACCCAATATTTTCAGCAATACTATTCATCGAGTCATCCATCGATAATTTAAAGCAACTTACTAGTTCCCCACGGGCTCTTTTCCCACTGTTCAATGCTGTTGGAGTAGCAGGTTGGTAAGCTTCCATCATCGCTTCCACCGCTCGTTCAGCAAGGGTTCTATCACCTTGTGCTAAATACAAAGCAATAATCACAATACGATCTTCATATTTTTCTAGAATTTCTTCTCCGTCACGGCTTTTTAATGCATAGCTATCATAAAACTTGCTCGCACTCATAAACGATGGAAAGCGGAAGTTGTAATCGTAAGCCTTTTTATACAATTTTTTAATAAAATCCATATCATACAGCTCGATAAATTCTCTCTCATAGTAACCTTCATCTACTAAGTAACGAATCTTTTCTTCCACGTCGATAAAATAACGTAACCGAACATTTACATACTCTAAAAAGTATCGGCGTGTCGCCTCACGATCCTTTTCTAATTCCAATTGTCCTGTAGAGCTGTAACGATTTAACACATCATTATTTAACTTTAAATATGTCTTCATACAAGTACCCTCGTTTCATAAAACTGTTGAATTGCTTCATAATCTGCTTGGTAACCTCGTAAATCTAATTTACGGACTAAAGGAATTTGATATTTGGCAGCTATTTTGTCCCCGGCACCACCAAAGTTACTTGGTCCAAAATTGCTATTACCACTTACCACTACCCCTTTACAATGGGCTTCATTTTGTTCTAAAAATCGTGATACCTTCATTGGAATATCACCAAAGCCATCTGTATAAGTAACTAATAAATAGGGCTCGTCTATTTGTAAATCCTCTTGAATTTCAATAGACTCTGCTTCTATTTTGGAAACGATATATCTTACGTTTCCTGTGCGACTTGCATATGCAATCATTGATGAACCAACTCGATGTGGGAGATAATTTCATTTACATCCCCAATAAACTTCCCTTCATGTTCTAAAACGGGCACTGTTAAAAAGCCTGCATCTATTAACCGTTGTTTTTCAGTTTCATTATGATCAATATTAATAATTTCTACTTCAAGTCCCGCTTGTTGTATTTCTGTTTTTACCCACATACATTTTGGGCAAATTGTTTTCGTAAATAGTTTCATATAATCCCTCTTTCTTAATCTATTAAATCTATATTTTGTTACTGATTTTAGACAAAGTTTTATATCTTGCCTCAATCAGCTATAACAATATGTAGTTAGAATGTTAAAATAATAAAAGGCTATCTCTTCGAAAAGAAATAGCCTTTATGGAAACGTTCGTAAAAATTGAAAAATGGTAACGTCTCCATTTCTCAATCCCCGAAGAAATGTCATCGCATTTTTATAGGCAGGTCTCCTGGCTTAGCCTCATTCTCCGATTTCCTTCCCATGCATTTGCACAGTGGTATTCAAAATCCTCGTCAGCTTCACAGTTGCGGGGACAGCGTCGGCGTCATGACCGAACTTCCCTTTTAAACTACATATAGTAGTACCTAATAAAAATGAACACAATATATAGTTTTTATCTTCTGGAATTAGTTTAGCATACTCCCCAGGATTATGTAAATGAATAAAATCTGCTTTTCCAATTCGTCACCTTTCAAACCCTCTATTCGCCTTTGTTTTTCATAAAAAAAAATTAAAAAAGATTTGCTGAACGCTCATTCAAATTATGCTATAAAAAAGATATAGGGGTGAGGTTTATGGCGATCACGATTTTAATTACGAGTGACTTACATGGTAGATTGGATCGGTTTGAGCAATTATTTCATCAAATGAAAAGTCTTAAGGCTGACTTAGTCATCGATAATGGTGACTTTTTAGATGGTAGCCCAGCTTCTTTTTATTACAAGCATATAAGTAACAATGAAAATCACCCTATGATTACCCTTGCAAACGAATTGTATGATGTGGCCGTTTACGGTAACCATGAGTTTAACGACCATTTGCCCAATATTAAAAAATTACACTCCCAATTTCGATTTCCTTGGATTAGCTGCAATATTGGAGACTTTTCCAAACCTTATTATACGAAAATCATTCGTGGAAGAAAATTTATTGTCATCGGCGCTACAACTCATTTCACCCCATTATGGGATGAACACGGCTATTTAACCGATCTTTCTTTCCAATCCGCTCTTAAGTCTATTCAACATTGGGTTACTTTTGTAAAGACTTATGAAAAACCCGATTATTTAATCGTCGCCTATCATGGTGGTTTCTCCGAAGACCCTTTAACAGGAGCTATATTTCAAGAACGAATAGGTGAAAACGAGGCAAATGAAATTTTAGAGTTAACGGAAGATATCGACCTCCTTATAACAGGACATCAACATTTATATTTCAATAAGAGAATTCAACAAACATTAACAGTCCAGCCTGCTTCCCACGGAAAAGGCTTTATAGAGATTCAAGTAAATTTTTATGGCGAAACGAAACAAAGTAGTGGTAAATTTCATCCATTAAAAACTGACCATACTTCTTATCCTTCAGAAGTTGAAAGGTGGTTAGATGAGGAAATTACCTATATAGAAAAGGATTATACATACGAAGGGTTATTAAAGGCTAGGTTAACAAGTCACCCTTATATACAGCTTCTTCACGACATGCAGATCAAAGCAACAGGCGCACAAATTTCTGTATGCGACCTCGCTTTCCTTGAAAAGGGAGGATTTAAAGGAAGCATTACGAACCGAGATATCGTATTCAATACGAGGGAACATACCCTAAAAGTCATTTCCTTATTCGGATTTGAAATTAAACAATTAATGGAAAGTAGTGCAGCTGTTTTCGCATTGAATAACGAGGGAAAAATTGACTTTCGTACAAATGTATACCCAAAAACACCCCAACCTTATCAATATGATTTTTGGGGCGGACTCTCTTATACGATTGACATAAGGAATCCCGTTGGAAAACGTGTAAAGAATATTACGTTTAAAGGAGAGCCATTAAAAGACGAGTCAACCTATGAAGTTGTTCTCAACAGTTATCGATTAACTGGCTATGATTTCCCATTATTAAAGAATCGGGAAATTCTTTATGAAACAGCTTATACCGTTTTCTTCCTACTAAAAGGTTATTTAAAAAACTTTATGCCTATTGATGTACCTCATCACGGTTCATTTAAAGTAATTGATTAAATAGGAAAAGCCCTCCAATATTTGGAGGGCCTGGATGATTACTGGTTAATTAGTAGCCACCGTAGCCACCGTTCCAGAAGTAAGCACCAACAATAATTAAAAGGATGAATAAAACGACTAGTAATGCAAAGCCTGAGCCATTACCATAGTCGTTACCGCCATAACCGTATTCACCACCAACGTTTTTACCCAAATCGAACACCTCCTCAAATTCATTTCAATACATCATATGTAATGCTTTTAGTTGGAACTAGACGGATGTATTGGTCCGAATCTTTTTTTAATTTTCTCACTACAAACATCCAGTAAATGGTAATATTGTAGAAATACTTGTTTCTATAGGGGGCGCAAATGCTAAAAAGAAAATACGGAAATCGTTTAGATTGGAAACGTGTAGTAAAAAAAGAATGTGCACAGGCTTTTGTCGACTCAAAAAAATTTAAAGGACACATCACTTTAATACATATTTTGGAAGTAACTGAACCATTAACAGTAAGCTTAAATGGAGAAAATGTCTGTATCGCAGATAGAGGCTACATGTGGTTACAGCAATTTCCTTTAGAAAGAAATTATATCGTGACAACGATGTTCAACCCTAAAGGCGAAATTATAGTAAAAAGGAACCCCTACTTAGTAACGGCTATTTTTATTTGGCCCACCTTTTGGACAAAAAACAAGAGCCTACTGAAAAGGATCATCTTATGAATTGGATTGATATCGATAAAGTGGGAACACTTCTTTTTCATGAACATCATATTTGGGCAGTCAATGCAGGGTTAAAGGTTCATTTAACTTAAATATTATTTTCTTAGTCTCTATTGTATTAATCTACTTTCTGTTCCCCAAAGTGTACTATCACCAATTGCAATGCCCAATTCAGCTGTATTTCCTTTCATACATGCTAAATCTACATATCCGATAAACGTATTTTGAAACTCGATACCCTTACGAATAAAATTTTTTGGCGGATTATTTACACATTGAACCCATCATGAATAGAGCTGTTCTGCAATTCGATTGTTCTCCCAACCATTTGCTAAACAAAAGTAAATATCTTTACTCCAACTTAAAATAAATTGATAATCCTCTATTTTAATAGGTCGAATTATTATTAAAGATGTTAGGATATTTTCGTTTTTCAAAACAACTCTACTCCTTTCAGCCAAATTCTTCATAGATTTATATTAAAATCGACATATAATACTCATCCACATATTCATCATCTATCAATAAGGAATGCTTCTTTACCCCTTCCACTTCAAATCCCATTTTCTTATATAAGTTGATTGCCACGTCATTTGTTGATATGACCGTTAATTCTAATCGATGAAGCTTCACTTCCTTTGCCCATTCTAATACGTGATGAAAAAGGGCTGTTCCAACCCCTTTACCCCGACTTTCACTATGTACACCAATAACTAAATATGCTCTATGGGCGACGCGTGATGGCTTATCATTTTGAACAATGATGTAACCTAAAATTCGATTGTTATCTACTGCTACAAACAAACTTGATTTGAGACTATTATTTAGGGAGTCCATCAGTTTTGCTAAACCATCAATAGTTATTTTTCTTTCTCCCGGAGAAAATAACATAAATCCCGAATCCTCTGCATTTTTCATGACTGTAATGACCTGTTCTGCGTCACTACCCATCCCTTTCCTTACTTTAACCATAGTTATCGGCTCCTTCTTATTTACGTCGGAAGTAATTTTATCCATGATGGAATGATGCAACCCTTTAATTCGTTAAAAAAGAGGATAGCAATACTGCCACCCTCTTCATAGAACCATTTTTTAGTTTCTTGATGTTGGATCACTAATTGAATTTGAAGCCTCTGGAATATCATCATAAACTTGCGTATCAACTTCATAAATAGATCCATCAGCAAGTCCTTGGAAAACTGCAAAGAGTGGTTGAGTAACCGTTTCTTTCAGCATACCGGCCTGCTTTTGTCCTAATGTTTGGCTTTGACCTTTAATTTCAATTAACATAATTGAAGTATCATTTAATGCAAATGCTCCTAGAGCTGTACCTGGTAAGTTTACATCAGGATATTTCTGAACAGCACCGAAATGGGATTGCCCTTTTTGCAATGTTAATGCAGATAGTGCATTAACCTGTTTAGCTAGCGTCAGAACATCTTCATCTACTTCATATTGTTCACCAGTGAATGGATCTTTATATGGATCAGCAACAACTGCAGCGAATTGGACAGGTACTGAACGATTATCCTCATCAGATACTGTATTGAAACCACGGTGATGTACATCTACATACACATCCGGTTGGAACTCTTTAAACACACTTGTAACAGTACGTGCCTCTGCTGTAACATAGAAACCACCGTATTTGCTGTTATTTGTAGATTGGGAGTTTAAGAACGAAGCAACCTCGCTAAGGTCTTGGTTCTCTACTCTAAAATCTAAATTTGGATTGTAGTCCCGGTTTTGGTCATATCCAGGAATACCATAAACGACACGTCCTTCATTATTTTGAGCTCTTTCGCTACCATCGCTATTATAGTACCACGGAGCAACCGTATCTGCTGGAAGACCGATATTTTCAGGCAACCATGTTTGATGGGTATAACGAGTTGGATACCACTTACCTTCATATTGATTATCCGCTCCTTCTGGGTTAATACGAGGCATAATCCAGATGGACACGTTTTCTAAAATTTCTTCAACTTCCTTCCCGTTGGAAGAAAGCTTTTGAATAATATCAATAGCCGCTTCAGCTCCAATTTGCTCATTCCCATGAATCTGAGCGGTAATTAATATACGTTTTTTATTTGGATCATTATCCCCAAATTTTGCTACATAAATTGGTTCCCCTTTGTCCGCTTCGGTTTGATAACCATCGGGAGCAAGGTTGGAATAGCCAGCAACTTCCAGCTTCATCTTCCCATTGGAAGAAGCTTCGAGCTTTTGTAATTTAGTTGCTAATTCTGCATTTGACATATAACTTGATAGAGAAATATTCTGGTTGTCTTCAATGTAAGGTCCGTTCGGTGTTGATTGCGGATTTGCGTAGGCAGCAGATGATACACTTACAGTTAGTGCCAACGCTGTTGGTAAAATTACTTTTGAAAACTTCTTTTTCATAAAATCCCTCCTAAGTATACTTGTCCCAATCTACAATTTATTTTGGGGCTCGAAATAGATTGTACATGATTGGAAAAGAAAACAAAACAGAATATTTTATCTTTTCAGAAAATTAAGTCTTTATTAGTGTTATTTTTCAATTATTAAGGATTACAAGACTAGTAGACAAGAGATAATTTAGAATATTCCTTCTTTCCGTAGGTAAAATGGAACGTTGGCTAGAAAAAAGGTCTCACTATGTTCTTATTGATAAACCTTCTAACATAAAAAAGAAGAGGCTGGGACAAAACCCACCTCTGAAATGAAAAGCCGGTGAAATTTTACGATAAGTAAAATTTCACCGGCTTTGATTATTTTAAATAAAAAATAAGGACCACTTCTGATAAAATTAAGTCACCACAACAAAATTATACAGAAAGAAGGATCCTTATGTTTAAAGATTATAACATGAATCAACTCGTTTTGCCTTTAGATTTAGAAGTAAAATTACAAAATAATGATATTGCTTTCCATATCCATCATCTAGTTGAAAGTATCCCTCATGAAGCGTTCGAACCATTTCTACGAAATGAGGGGTGTCCTGCCTATCATCCACGTATGATGCTTAAAATTATCTTATGTGCCTATACACAATCTATCTTCTCAGGACGGAAAATTGAAGCCCTATTAAAAGACAGTATCCGAATGATGTGGCTAGCCCAAGGATATGAACCAAGCTACCGTACAATCAACCGATTCCGTATTCAACCAGAAGTGAAAGATTTAATTCGTCAATGTTTCGTTCAATTCCGTTGCCAATTGATTGAAGAAAAGCTTATTGATCAAGAAGCGATTTTTATCGATGGTACAAAAATTGAAGCAAATGCGAATAAATTTACGTTTGTTTGGAAGAAAACCATTGAAAAATATCACCAAAATTTAATTGAAAAGTCAAACCAGCTATACAATGAGCTACTAGAGAGTGAAATCATACCTGAAATTCAACGTGAAAGCGATAAACAGTTATCATTGGAAGAACTCGCTCAATTAGTTCAAAAAGTGGACGATGTCGTAACTGAATATGATAAACAAATTGAAACATCATCAGATGTTCTAGAACGAAAAGCCTTAAGAAATAAACGTAAATACCCGAAACAATTACGCAAGCAGTTGATTGATTTTGTCCTACGTAAACAAAAATACGAAAGAGACTTTGAAATCTTTGGTACACGCAATAGCTATTCTAAGACAGATTCAGATGCGACGTTTATGCGAATGAAAGATGATTATATGCAAAACGGACAATTAAAAGCTGGATATAATGTACAAATCGCAACGGAAGGTCAATATACGCTTGCCTATAGTATATATACAAATCCAACAGATACACGTACGTTAATTCCATTTCTAGATGAGATTGAGCAGCATTATTTTGAGTTACCAAAACACATTGTTGCAGATGCAGGTTACGGTAGTGAACAAAACTTTCATGATATCCTTTCGAATAGAAAACGAGAAGCACTTATTACGTATAGTATGTATTTGAAAGAACAAAAGAAAAAGTATAAACAAAACATATTTAATCCCGATAACTGGACGTATGATGAAGAAACCGATACATATACATGTCCTAATCAAAAACGTCTTGAATTTCAATATTATTCTGTCCGTAATGACCACACAGGCTTCCAACGGAAGCTCAAAATTTACGAGTGTGAAGACTGTTCGGGATGCCCATTCCGTTCATCGTGTACCAAAGCTAAAGAAGGCAACAATCGAAAATTAATGGTAAATGAAAAATGGGAACAGCAAAAAGAATATGTAAGAGCAAAGCTTTCAGAAGAGAAAACAAGTGCCATTTATCGAAGACGCAAAATCGATGTGGAACCAGTTTTTGGATTCTTGAAGGCTAATTTGCGTTTCACTCGATTTTCTGTACGAGGAAAATCGAAGGTAGAAAACGAAATGGGCCTCGCGTTAATGGCTGTGAATTTAAGAAAATTCACGGCCATTAACTAAAGAAAAAAAGAATTTACACACCAAAATAGAGAAAGGTGAATTTGAGTTTCCTCAAATTCACCTTTCTCACTATTTGAAGCTAGTTATGTCCCAGCCTCTTCGCTTATTCAATTCACAATTACTCTTCAGAAGGTCGTTGAGTTTGTGTATCTAATGTATCCCAGAAACTAATATCTGCATTTTCAATTGAACCGTCTGCGATCGCTCTAACAGTGGCATCCAACGTCGTGACCGTTTGTTTAATTAAATAACCATTACTTTTTTGACCGATTACTCGTGAAGGATCCTCATGGTCAGACATTCCGCGCATTTCAAATAACAGCGTCGCTATATCATATTGGACCGCTGCACCGTTACGGCCAATATTTTCGCCGCTACCACCATTATATTTGCCAATATGACCCCAACCCGTTGAATCAACAGCGTTGAATACGACTGCACCTAGTTTTTTGGATTTCTCTAACACTTCTGGTTTTACATTCGCGTTTGTCGGATAGAGCATTGAACCAGATACTAATTCTCCATCTCGTTCATATTCAGTACCTTGATGATGAAGGTCGATCATATAATCAATATCATACTTCTGTAGCACATTTTCGTGTAGTGCTTGTGTTTCAGGTTGTAATTTATCAACATGATCTCGATTCAAGTCAGTCCCCACTGCATTATAACGTGTTAAATGACGTCCGCCATCTGCCACGTAATCTTCAAGGGAAAAGTTTACATCACCCATTGCACCATCCGCATTTAACATCGGTACAATAAGAACATTTACATTTTCAAGAACACCCTTTGTTTTATTTGTACCAAGATGCTTAATAAACTCTAAAGCACCTTCAGTTGTTAATTGTTCATTTCCGTGCTGTTGAGTTAAAAATAGTACAGTTGGATTGCTTGGGTCAGTCATATATTTTGCTAAATAAATATCTCTATTTTTCACTGTTTGACCAATAACTTCAAGCTCCATTGCTTCTTGTTTTGCATCTTGGGTTTTCAAGTATTTTACCATTTCTTCGTAAGTATATAGATTAGAAGTTTGAATCGATTCGTTTCCATTATAGTTTGGTCCTTCACCGACAGCATAAACAGGCAACGCAGATGGTGCAACAGCTCCTAATGTCATCATTCCCGTTAACGATAGTGCAAACAATTTCTTTTTCATCTTAACCCCTCCACATTCAAAAGTCTGAATATTTATATTATTCATAAATTAATATAATCTATCATTACTTTGAATGTATATAGAGGAAAACTATCATTATTTATTACTAAATATAGTCCCTTTATCATAATTTACCATTTTCAATATTATCTTTGGTGCCCAATAACTCCTTCTTTACCTTTAAATAAGCATAATTAATTTCTTTATAATCATTTTGATGATCATCGATTAATTGGAGGAGAAAATCCTTTAACGTCTCTGTTTTCTCGCCGAGCATATTCTCCATAATATATACTTTAAATTGCTCTTCATAAAAAGCTATTGAATGTGATGGCATTTCTCCCACTCCCTTTCATACCATAAAACTTTCTTTCCTGTGAGTTCCACAAATATACTGGTAACCTACTACCGTACTAATAACATCCATCTGATAAGCCTCCTTTTTTACATAACCCAAATAAAAAAGCTACTCCTGAGTTCAGAAATAGCTTTGGACTTATCTATGCATACTTAAAAAGCGTAAAAAAACCGATTTTTTTTACGTTCAATTTCGCACAGAACACCACCTATTTCCACGTAGGTATTTGGTGTGTACTAGAATTAGGCAGGTCTCCTGACTTCTCATCAACACAAATCAACGCCTTCCCATTTACACAGTGGCATCTATTGATTTGCTCCGAATTCACAGTTGCGGGACAGTGTTGGATTTTCACCAAGCTTCCCTTTTAAGCTTATTCTCATAAGCACCTATTCTTACACGTTATGTAATTACTATATATTATACCTAAAAAACAAAAGGATTAAAATATTCAAACTATTGTTTTGAAAATGAGTACCTTCTCCATATAGCGTATGGATAATGTTGCAGGCGTTTAAATACTTGGCACTAACAGCCTTTTCCCATTATTCATGTTTTCTGATATGCTGAAAATATTGTGGTTATTGAAGGGGGTATTTAGTTATGAATGTGAATGAATTTCAAGAATGGGTTAAAGTCTATTATGAAAAAAGAGGATGGTCAGAGTTAGATATATTTATTCGAATCGGTTTTTTAGCTGAGGAGACGGGCGAAGTTGCACGGGCAATTCGAACACTTGAAATTGGAAGAGATCGACCTGATGAAAGTAATGGAACTTTAGAACGGCAAAAACAAGAATTAACCGAAGAACTCGGAGATGTATTAGGCAATCTTATTGTAATTGCTAACAAATACGATATTTCTTTAGAAGATGTTTTCCAGTCCCATCGTGATAAGTTAGATAAGCGGTATAAACTATTAAAATGACTATTTACATAATGAAACCTCTTTAGAAAGTTACATTCTAAAGAGGCGTTTTTTCCTTAGTATTAACCTAACCAGTTAGCCTTCACTAACTTCTCAACAACAGGCATATTAACGATTCCTTCTCCGGATGTAAAGTGTCCACCAATTGGTAATAAAATAAATGGACATTCCAACAAATTAGATAGTTCATATGTTAGTTTCCAATGAATAATTTGATCCGTTTTAGAAGAAATGACATAAGCATCCCCAATCAAATCTTTCCAACAACCTTCATCTAGGTTTTTGAAATAAGGTTGAAATTGTGGGAAATTTTCAACCTCCTCTACGAAACCAGAAACTAAAATGGCTCCTTTCACTTTTACATGATGTCGTTGTAAGTATCTTAAGAACGTAACACACCCTAAACTATGACATATAAAATAAGCATCTTCAGGGGTTGTAATTCCCCTTTCCAAATCAAAATCCCATTGCGTTACATTAGCTTCGGTAGGATCTGTGTATGGAATAATGTGAATATCAAAATCATCCTTAAATTTTTGTCCAATGTTAGATAGCCAATTTATTTCTGGCGAACCTCCATAACCATCGATTAAATATAATTTATTCATAGAATGATTCTCCTTTTAATTTAATAAAAAACACCCCTCCAGATAGGGATATATCCAAAGGAGTAATAGCGAAGAAATTTTAAAATGCTAATACTAGTAACGATTGCTAGAATATTGCTATTAAATTTCATCTTTTAATTTTTCTAACTCTAGTTCAGATATAACACTGATACCATTCGTTTTTAATAACGCTGTTGTTACACCCGCTCCGTTTATTTGTTCTCCAATAAACTTTCCGTTATTTATTTTTTGACTACCACATGATGGACTAAATACTTTCAACACTACATATGTAGCTTTCATTTCTTTTGCTATCTCAAGGGTTTTTCTAGCACCCTTCAAATATAATTCGGTGACGTCATTCCCAGAGCGTTCCATCACTTTTGCTTTTCCTGCCAAAACATCAAAACCTCACCGTTAATAATCTCAGCTGGTTCCCTAGGTGTTTCAAAACCTCCTAATAGCTCTGGACAAATAGGGATGGCCTTCTGATCATCGATTAATTTTTGAATTGTACTATCCGAACATGACGTACCATTGTACCTTACTGGGTTTCCAGCTAAACACGAACTAACTAATATCATCTTTTTCCCCACCCCATATAAAGACTTTATCGTATTATACTACAAAGTTATTTGTTTGAAATTTGATTGGTTAATCCAATAGATTAAGCATAAGTCTTTTTCCATTTTAAGGAGAATATAATGAAATTATAGATGCATAGAAGTGAAAACTACTATTTTAGGAGGAAGGTTATGTTCCAAACATTAGACCATTTTTTGAGATCTTGGGAGTTTGAAGCTGATGCTACACAAAGAATACTTAATCATTTAACGGATGAATCTCTTAAACAGGAAATAACATCACAAAATTGGACATTAGGCCGAATTGCTTGGCATACGGTTACTGCTATTCGTATTATTACTTCAAATACAAACTTAACGTTCGAAGCCCCTAATAATGACTATCCGGTTCCTATTTCAGCTAAATTTATAGCAGATAGTTATAAACAAGCTAATAGTGCATTCTTACAGGCATTAAAAAGTCATTGGACTGACCATACAATGAATGAAGTGATTAATTTTTTAGGTCAACAAATTCCCATCGGTTCACTGTTAATGTTTTTAATCCAACACCAAAGCCACCATCGAGGACAAATGACCGTTCTAATGAGACAAGCAGGATTAGTTGTTCCAGGCATTTATGGTCCGTCAAAAGAGGAATGGACAAAATATGGTATGGAAGCTCCACCGATGTAGTGCGATAGGATCTCCTTTTAGTTTTAAGCAAACGCAATTGAGAGTTATTTGCCATCTAGATAAGTAGATGGCCCATTTTACCTTTTAGTTTGATTAACCTCTTCATTCCTTCCCTATTAAATAATCCGTTTTTACATTTCTCACTTAAACTTCAGGATATTTACCTTATTTTAACCATTTGCACCTTACAAATTTGTATAGCCTTGCACATCATACAGTAAAATCTCTTGTTGTTTTTCTGTCGTTCTTCTATTAGTAGAAAAAATAACATTTATCTTTTCTTACGAAATTTACGAATTAATAGTATAAAGGACGCAGTATTATGAAAATTTACAAAAAGACAATAATACCAGTTCGACAAAAATTTTCAATTAATTTATAATGTAATAGTAATACAATGGAGTGTGATATTAGTGCTATTTCTTAAAAACTGAAAAAGGCAAACTTATCGAAAGGTAGGGACGCAAAGCTACGAGTCTAAAATCCTATTGGGTAAAGATAGTCGGGTTGCCAATCTTAATTAATACTTATTTGGCTATCCTTATCTATATTTAGGATAGTTTTTTATTGCACTTTTACGAAAGAAAATGTGCAAAAGTTAAGTAGTAGATTATAACAAAAAAGGAGTTTGTAAGATGATAGTGGTTGATAAAAAGAAATATAAAATGGCCATTAATGAAGTGGCGAAGGAAGTTCATGTGCAGGTAATCGGATTAATGAGAGAAGAAGATGCAGAAGGTTATATGGTCGATTTACAAGATACCATTAATAAAGTACCAAGACATGAATATACGTTTGTTGTCGATGGAACTCACCAAACACCTGTCCCTTCAAAGGTTGTTCCGCAATTAGAACAAACAATGCAATTTTATTCTAGCCTAGGATTTAAAAATGTCCTTGTAGTAAAACCTAAATCTAAAATTGCTCAAGTACAAATCCGAAATGCCCTTGAAAGAATCGATTTCACAGGTACGTTTATCGATAAAGTGCAATAATACGTTCCGATTGAAAGAAATTTTTTAAATTTTCAATTTGAAAGGAAGATCCTCAATGCAAACAACACAAGAGTTATATACATATGAAATTTTAACGAAGGAACAACCAGACTTAATTCAAAAAGCGGCTGAGTGTCTAGCTCGTACTTTCATCGGGGTAGATGTTTCAGGAAAATGGGTTCAAGAACCAATGGTAGGTCAATTAAATATAGCATATGACGATTTTTATAATTTTACAAAGGAATATTTAGACTCCACAGTTGAGCAAGGATATTGCGCAGTTGCTCAAGATATTCATCATAACGTTGTAGGTGTTCTAGCTGGAGATACAAATGCACCAGAAATTATCGGTGAAGATATTTTTGAAGGTTCTTTTTATGATATGAATGTCATTCTTCGTGTTCTTGAAGATGTGGATAAGCGTTTCATGGAAGATTATAAAAAACGGAACGGAAAAGATCTTGAAGATGGAGAGCTATTACACCTATTTATGTTAGGAGTAATCGCTGAACACGACCGTCATGAAATTATCCAGCAATTAGGAAATAGATTGATTGCAAAGGCAACAGCACAAGGGTTAAAGGGTGTTTTAGGTGAAGCGACAAACATGAAGTCGTTACGCGTAATGGAAAAATATCATAATATGAAAAAATATAAAGATTTACAAGGAAATTATATTGTTCATAAATATGAAGACAATAGCAAATTAAATGGTATTCCTGCAAATATAGCAGATGGAACATATATCATTATTCGAGAACTATAAAATATAATTGCTAATTCAACAATAATAGGAGTTAGGAGATTTGTTTATTATGGAAGCTATTTTGCTCGGTATAATTGTAATCTTATTGGGGGTATCGGTGTATTTTGCTTACAAATATTATTCGCTTAAACACACACCCCATGTTAATAAAGAAATTATCAATGCAATGAAAGAAGTCTCAGCAGGTAATGTCATCAACATTGATGACAAAAGTTCTAATCATCCTGTAATTAATCAACTAACGGAGTTTTTCAGTAATGTAAGGGAAAAATTCATTTCCTTTTCAAAGGATGTACAGGATAGAGGAGAAAATCTCGCAGAAATCGGTGAATATGCATCTGAGAAAGCGGATATTGTTCGAGCAGCAATTGATGAGGTAGGTAGAGGATTAGAAAAACAATTAATTGCTACGGAAGAAAGCGCCGCATCTATGGAAGAAATTTCACAAGCGATTGATGATCTATCCGTGCGATCAAATCAAATTTCGGAACAATCGAACGCTACATTGGAGTTAACTCAAGAAGGAAACGAGAAGCTAAAGGATTCCTTAGTAAAAATGGAACAGTTTAATCAAACTGTAAATACAACATTTGATGCCATTAATAAACTTGGAGAAAAATCTCGCGAAATCGGCCTTATTGTCAAAGTGATTACGGAAATTTCAGAACAAATTAATTTATTGGCATTAAATGCGGCAATAGAAGCTGCCCGTGCAGGTGAACATGGTAAAGGATTTGCAGTTGTTGCCGATGAGGTTCGAAAACTAGCAGAACAAACACGTCAGTCTTCTTCTGAAGTATCAAATATTGTAAAAAATATACAGGAAGAAACTGAAGTAGTCGTTAAGTCAATGAAACAGGGAACGGAAGAGTTTAAAGAGACAAATATGACGATTGTAGAAGTTGGAACCATGTTTGAAAAAATTCTATCTACTACAAAAATTATTGCTGAGAATAATGAAAATTCCTCTGCAAGTACAGAAGAATTATCTTCTGCTACTCAACAAATCATGGCAACAATTGTTGAAATAGCGTCTATCTCTCGAGAATCTGTTGAAATGTTTGAGGAACTAATCGAAATTAATGATGATGAATTGCATACGATGAAACAACTTGTTCAGGAAGCTCAAAATCTTATCGAGTTAAAAAATAATGTAAACAAATTACTATTTGCCTCGGATCATGTTGGTGAAACTGTAGAAGCTAAAGTGAGTTAATATATAAACTCAATATAGCAATATCAAGAGAATCACCTTGCTGACTTATATAAATAAAAGTGCTTCTCATAGGTTAATGCAACTTGTGGGAAGCTTTATTTTTATGCAAGGCAAAAACTAAAACAAACTACCTTTCCAACGCAAGGAGTTAATCGATTGGATTCTATGTTCCATGAAATATAACAACAACTTCTAGTATAAACAGCAAGGAGGTAACTACATGAAGGAAATACAAAAATTGTTCCCTAGTATGGATGGGAACGACTTTCAAAGAGAAGAATTATTATCCTACTTTAACACCGTTTTAACGAAAATTGATGAATTAAAAGATCCGAACAAACTAACGTTAGGTGAAATGCCTGAGTACACGGAAGATTACTATAATCGCGTCATTCAAAAAGCGGCAATTCCGAAATCCGGTGTGTCGATGGATAATGTCGTACAAGAGCTTCTAAAATTGGTGGAAGGACATCGGTTCGTCAATCGGAACTATGTAGCCAATGCAGCGCCACTTCCGACCATTGCGAGTATCATTGGAAATTTAGTAATGGTACTCGTTAATGGGAATAATCTATGGGATGTGGAGGGGCCAGCAGCGGCTACAGCAGAAGTCGAAGTAACTGCTATGTTATCTAAACTGGTTGGCTACGATGAAAACATGAGTGCAGGATATACAACTTGGGGAGGACAAGGGGCTGTCTTTAACTCTTTACGTCTTGCCATTGCCCGTTACGCACCATCTTCTAATCAAAAAGGTATACCGCAAAATCTTTATTGCTTCTGTTCTGAACTATCCCATTACAGTCTCTATAAATCTGTAGAGGCAACAGGGATTGGTGTAGAAAACATGATTCGAGTGACAGCCAATGCGGATCATTCTATGAATCTAGAAGATTTAAAAGAAAAAATCGAGCAGGTTATTGCAAAAGGCGGCGTTCCACTTTATATCCTTGCCACAATGGGAACGACGGATACATTTGGGATTGATGACATTGAAGGCATTAAGTATATAGCGGAAGAAATGGAACGTACATATAACATCGATCCAATTTATATCCATGCAGACTCTGCTATGGGGGGGATGTATACGTTCTTTAATCAGTACGATTTTGAAAGCAATCCCTTACAATTGGAAGATAAAGTGAATGAGGTTTTAACATCCTATCAACAGAAATTTAAACAGATTAAACTTGCAGATAGTATGGTCTTTGATTTCCATAAATTAGGGCAAACACCATATACAACGAGTCTATTTTTAATTAAAAATAGAGAAAATCTAAAATATGTTGATTTAGATGCAGAGGAAACGCCGTATGTTGGAAATCGAGGTTATGGTAGTTATCATACTGGCTATACGCTCGAATGCTCGCGAATGGGAAGTGCTTTGTCCATTTATGCTTCGTTATTAGCATTTGGAATCGAAGGCTATCAAGAACTTTTAGCCAACTATATTCGTGTTAATATTGCATTTAGAGAGACATTAACAAAAGAAATTTCCAATGTGGTGGTCACGAATGAGATTTCTCCGATTACAACATTTCGTTTTTATCCTGAGGAGAAAAAATGGAATGACGAATTGAACGGACTTTTAACCGTAGAAGAAATGATGGAAATTAATCAATTTAATGATGAGTTTGCAGAGATAATTGGTACCGACCGAGATACTATATTCTTTGGGAATACAAGGAAGCAGCGCCTTGTGAAAGCAAAAAACTCAAACAATCCGATATCCATATATGCGCACAAATTTTTTGCGATTTCTCCATATACAACCATCGAAGAGGTCGATCGTTATGTTGCATTTTTAAAAGAACACCTAGAAATTTTTCTGAAAACAAAACGTAGTATGTTAACAAAAATCTAACAAAATTAAGAATGATGCAAACGACTTTACTGTTACTTTAACCCCGTCCTAAAATTAGAACGGGGTTATGCTTGTCTACACTTTTCATTTATACGAAATTCTAGAATTAAATATTTTGAAAAAGTGAGATGGTTAGTATTAGTGTCGATAAGGAACCTGCAGACATTAAAGTTATTATTCTTCTTCCGTTCTTTTCTTTTGAAGATTTTGTAAGCTCCCGGGACACGGCAATCCATAAAACAATAGAAACGATAGCTACTATGGTAATAACATTTGTAGACATATTTGTTTCCTCCTTAAGTTATATTTTTTCCGAACCTGGATTAAAACCCTGTTACTTTATATACGAATTAGAAATATCAAAGTTTCATCATTGACCATTTTAAAGCAAATAAAAAAGAATCCTTTTGAAATCAAGATGGATTCCTCTCTTAATAAATTTTATAAAAACTCATTATTTATTTTACGCTGTGAAAAATAAACGATTTCGTTTCTGCAGATGCTTGCTGAAACTCCCAATCTCCATAGGCTTGAATTCGTGAAAAACCTACTTGTTGTAATGATTCATGGATGTTTTCTTGTGTTCGAAATTTTAATTGCATTTTTTCATGAACAACTATTTCACCTGTACGTGCAATTTTTACCGTTTCATAAAATGTAAAAACATCGTCTATGAACCCTTCATATTCTGTCCAAATTTCAAGTAATTCACCGCTCACCTGATCCGTTGCAACATCAGGTGTTTCATCTTTTTCCCACTCTTCCCACGCTTTTACTAATGGATTACGAGTGTCAAAAATAAAGTGTCCTCCCGATTTTAAAGCACGATGCACATCTGAAATGACGTTCTGCCAACTTTCCTCTGTAAGAAACACTTGTGCAACATTCGCTGTCATAATAACGACATCATATGCATTGGTTTCTAAATTCGTACTATCCCCAACAATCCAAGTCACTTTGTCTGAATTCTCTTTTCTTTTCGCATATTCAATCGCTTCTTCATTCGGGTCAATGGCTGTAATATGATAGCCTGCTTTCGCAAAATGAGTTGTCAATCTTCCAGTTCCACAACCTAAATCAGCTAATTTTTTCGCATTTATCTTTTTTAACAGAGCTAAAAAGAATTCGTCGTCTTTGCCCCATCTATTAATTTGGTCATACACTAATGGAATCATTAAGCAAGCTCCCCCTCTTCCTAACGAAAACAGAACATTCAGTTAAATAATTATTGCATGTTTGTTTTAATTCTTTATCTATGAAACAACCTTCCTTCGTCTATTTCACATTTGCTATTAAAAACATTCCATTAATAATGGTAATCTACTAGGGATAACTGTGCAATAGTATAGCTTTACAATTTTATTCCTAATTACTTTTCAATACTACCGATTTTGAATATAAAAAATCCGAAGGTCTGCCAGAAAAGTACCAGAAACCTTCGGAATGTAATTTTAATTTAAAAATCTATAATTATTCCCCTGCCAAAAAGTCCTTCCCCGCCTTCCCCCCTCTCTCACTCCCCTCAAATCCTTGCGGTTCTAAGCCCCACCCCTCTTTCCTCTTCTCTCCTCAACTCTTCCTTCTGCTTTATTGTTCTTCCCCAAAACCCCCATTTTCGACCTCTTTTTTCCGTTCTGGGTTGTATCGAATATTCGGACAATGTTAAAAAGTTCTTCCATAATGGAGGGAAGAATCAAGAGAAAAAATTGAAAAAACACGTTGAGAAATACACGAAAAAGAACTGAAACCCTACGGGTTTATACAGTGAGGAAAACAACAGAATAGACACAAGAGAAATTAAGAAAGGATGATTGAACCCTTATAGGTCAAGGGATTGAGGAGATATTGGACAAAACAAATAGACTGGATCACTAATGGACCCAGCCTCGAATTTTGATTGATTTTACAGTAGAAAAAATGTTACATACATATCGTTACGCCCGCTGCTCTCCCGCTTCCTTTGCCGTTTGGATACCAATAATTTAGCAGTAGGTACCGACTTTTTAGCATGGGGAAGAAGAATAAGACAGGGAGATAATAATTTTAAGGAAAGTCTACTATCTTATTCAACCGTTACAGATTTTGCTAGGTTACGAGGTTTATCTACGTCACAACGACGGTGTAATGCCGCGTAGTAGCTGATTAATTGTAATGGTACAACTGTTACAAGTGGAGTTAATAAGGAATGAACTTTTGGAATAACTAGGCGATCGCCTTCTTCCTCTAATCCTTCCATTGCAATGATACATGCATTGGCACCGCGCGCAACAACTTCTTTTACGTTACCACGAATGTTTAATGCTACTTGTTCTTGCGAAACAACCGCAAATACTGGTGTACCATCTTCGATTAATGCGATTGTACCGTGTTTTAATTCCCCACCAGCAAAACCTTCTGCTTGAATATAAGAGATTTCTTTCAGTTTTAACGCACCTTCCATACTTACATAGTAATCAAGGTTACGTCCGATAAAGAACGCATTGCGTGCGATTTTTAAATAATCTTCTGCAATTTGTTCTAACTCATTTTTAGAGTCAACAATTGTTTGAATAGCGTTAGCTGCAATCGCAAGCTCTTGTTTTAAGTCCATATCTAGTTCTCTACCAGCTACTTTACCAGCAACATAGGCTGCAACAGCTAATACTGCAACTTGTGCAACGTATGCTTTTGTGGAAGCAACGGCAATCTCAGGACCTGCATGTAATAATAACGTATAGTCCGCTTCACGAGAAAGCGTAGAACCAGGTACGTTTGTAATTGTTAATGCTGGGTAACCAAGTTCTTCTTTCACTCTTACAAGTACTTGACGACTATCCGCAGTTTCTCCAGATTGAGAAATGAAGATAAATAATGGTTTTTCAGATAAAAGTGGCATGTTGTAGCCAAATTCACTTGAAATATGAACTTCTACTGGAATACCAGCAATTTTTTCGAAATATTGTTTCCCGATTAAACCAGCATGGTAACTAGTTCCAGCTGCAATAATATATAAACGATCTGCTTGTTTTAAAGCTTCTAAAATATTATCATCGATTGTTAATTCACCATCAGCATTGCTATATGCTTGAATGATTTTACGAACAACACTTGGTTGCTCATCCATTTCTTTTAACATGTAGTGAGGGTACGTACCTTTTTCAATGTCGCTAGCATCTAGCTCTGCTTTGAACGGTTTACGTTCCACTGGACGACCTTCTAATGTTGAAATTTCTACTTTATCATGGTGAACTAATACAACTTCTTTGTCGCGAAGTTCGATGAATTGATCTGTTACTTGTAGCATCGCCATTGCATCAGATGCAACGACGTTAAAGCCATCACCAACACCAACTAATAATGGTGATTTATTTTTCGCTACATAAATTGTATCTTCGTCTTCTTGATCCAATAATGCTAAAGCATATGAACCATGTAACAATGATAATGTTTTACGGAATGCCTCTACAGTTGAAAGACCTTCACTTGCAAATAAATCAACAAGTTGAACGATGACTTCTGTATCTGTATCGGATTTCATTGTAATACCTTTTAAATATGCTTTTTGCAATAAATGATAATTTTCAATGACACCATTGTGTACTAATGTATATCGACCTGAAACACTTTGGTGAGGATGTGCATTTAATTGGTTCGGTACACCGTGAGTTGCCCAACGTGTATGACCAATACCGATTGTTGCATCTACATCATCGTCTACTGCTGTACGTAAATCAGCAATACGTCCTTTTTCTTTGAAAACTGTAATACCTTCTTCGTTACGAACCGCAATACCTGCAGAGTCATAACCGCGGTATTCTAACTTTTCTAATCCTTTTAATAAAATTTCCTTTGCGTCTAATTGACCATTATATCCTACGATTCCACACATTTTCTTTTTCCTCCGATTAAGCAATACCATTTAACTAAAAATGACAATGAAAAATACAAGTGCTTTTGAAGTAATAAAGGAATTCTGTCTAATTCCTTAACATACTAAAAAGCAATAAAAATAAAAAAACGATATTGCCTAGATTATTTGCCTTTTCGTTTCGCTGTCCAAAAAATTTCTTTTTTGTTTTAGAAACGAAATTAACAACCGGGCATGCGATCGGGAGGTATCCGCCGAAAATTCGATAATCCTCCACCTCGTCAACTAAGGATTGCAGTCCGTTCGATTTCCTTAGTTCAGGCGCTATTATTGTTTTCCTTATTACTTATAAAGCGCTTTTCCAATCCTCCTTTTGCGCTCGCTTGAAAAGTAAATTGAAAATTAATTATTTTTTCAAGCCTCTTCATCATACAGAATATGCTGTGATTCGTCAATCATCCACGCATATCTACTAGTTTCCTATTTTTTCATAAAAAAATTCCACTAGAGAATGCCTCTAGTGGAATTTTATTGATTATAATTCTTTTTCTTTTAATAAATTAACAATTTCGCGGTTAAAGGCTGGTAAATCCTTTGGTGTACGACTTGTCACAAGTTGTTTTTGGCAAACAAAAACTTCTTGGTCATGGAAGTTAGCACCCGCATTTTCTAAATCTACTTGAATGGATTTATAACCAGTAATATCTCGTCCTTCCAATGAACGAGCAGTAATTAAAAGCTGTGGACCATGGCAGATGGCAAAGACAGGCTTCATATCTGTCATAAATTTCTTCGCAAAGGCAACTACCCGATCATCATCTCGTAATAAATCTGGCGAGAAGCCCCCTGGAATAAATAATGCATCAAAATCATCTGCATTTACATCGTCGATTCCATAGTCGATTTCTACTCGAACTTCACCTTGTTTACCTCGGACCGCTTTGTTTCCAACTTTATCAATGGTTACTACGGTATGACCTGCTTCTTCTAATGCTTCCTTAGGACTTGTATATTCAATATCCTCAAACAAATCAGTAATTAATGTAGCTACTTTAGCCATTTTACACACACTCCTTTCAACTATACTATAGCCGATTTTTTGCACAAATAAACGAAAAAAGCCTCGGCCATAGAAAAAGCCAGTAAATCCACTGTTAAGAAATTTACAGCTTATCTACTGGCTATATTTATTTTAATCTGTTAATCCTAATTCTTCACGAACGACGTTTGCAATTCGGTTAACGTAGCTTTCACATTCTTCTTCTGTAGCTGCCTCAACCATTACACGTACAAGAGGCTCCGTACCCGAAGGACGAACTAAGACACGTCCATTTCCTCCCATTGCCGCTTCTACTTCGGCAATTACTTTTGCCACTTTTTCATTTTGAGTAACAGCATGTTTATCGACAACACGAACATTTACAAGCCGTTGTGGGAACACGGTCATTTCAGAAGCCAGTTCAGATAAACGTTTATCCGTTGCTTTCATAATGTTAACAAGTTGAATCGCAGTTAATAAGCCATCACCAGTTGTATTATAATCTAGGAACACGATGTGTCCAGATTGTTCTCCACCTAGGTTATAATCATTTGCTCGCATTTCTTCTACAACATAGCGATCTCCTACCGCTGTTTTCACACTTGACATTCCGTTTTCCCCAAGTGCTTTGTAGAAGCCTAAATTACTCATGACAGTTGACACTACTGTATTTTTCTTTAAGCGACCTTTACTGTTTAAATATTTACCGATGATGAACATAATTTGGTCACCATCAACAATTTGACCTTTTTCGTCTACAGCGATTAAACGGTCGCCATCTCCATCGAATGCTAGTCCAACATCTGCACCTCGTTCAAGTACTAATGTGGCTAGTTTTTCAGGGTGAGTTGAACCTACACCTTCGTTAATGTTTAAGCCATCCGGCGAAGAACCCATCGTAGAGATATCAGCTTCTAAATCCGCAAATAAATGAGTTGCTAGTTGAGAAGTAGCTCCATGGGCACAATCAAGTGCAACATGTAAACCTAGGAAATCTTCATCCACAGTTTGTTTTAA
Organism: Ureibacillus sp. FSL E2-3493; assembly: GCF_038077515.1. NCBI lineage: Bacteria > Bacillati > Bacillota > Bacilli > Caryophanales > Caryophanaceae > Ureibacillus > Ureibacillus sp. FSL E2-3493. The sequence goes on from NZ_JBBOPK010000001.1 coordinate 3,411,927, forward strand.
ATATGAAAGATACTTTTGACCACCTTCGAAGTAATCACTTACTGTACCTAAATCGCCTCCGATAGGGCGTGGTAATGTATCTTCTTCCATATCAAGTATGTTTTCTATTTCAGCTTCTTGTGCATCTGTTAATTTAAAGCCGTCAGGTCCGAAAAATTTAATACCGTTATCAGCAACTGGATTATGAGAAGCGGAAATCATTACACCTGCAGCTGCGTTCATTACACGTGTTAAATAAGCTACACCTGGTGTACTAATAACACCTAGTCGCATTACTTCTACCCCAATGGATAGTAGACCTGCAACTAATGCTCCTTCTAACATATGCCCTGATATGCGTGTATCTCGTCCAATAATTACTTTTGGACGCTCTGTTGCATGTTTAGTTAATACGTAACCTCCAACACGACCTAGCTTAAACGCTAGTTCAGGCGTCAACTCTGAATTGGCGACACCACGCACGCCATCAGTACCGAAATATTTTCCCATTACTTTTTCTCTCCTTCAATGCTAGACATTCTATGCTTCAAAATTGAGATCTTATATGATTTATATCTCTGCAATGAATGATCTATAATTGTTTTCATTTCACACTACTTATTCTGTTGTATTACCTTCATCAGATGGTGTTTCTTCTGGAGTTTGATTAGTATCTGTTTCACCAGTATTTGTATCTTCATCATTTGATTCACTAGTATTTGTATCACTAGTGTTTGTTTCCCCCGAAGCAGGTAGTTCTTCTTCTGGTTGGTCAGGAGTTTCTTCCTCGGGTTCTGTCGTTGTTTTTGTTACGTTAGCTTGTACCTCTATGGATTTAGCCGAAAGTTTCGTTGCACCCTTTGGTAAAACTAAATCCACATCATAAACACCAGACTCTGTAATTTCTGATACGTCAAATTCTACTTCTAATTGGGTTAATGGGTCAATCATTGTTTTTGGACCAAACACTTCAATTGTTTTTATTTTTGACGATAAACTGTTAATGGTGACACCTTCCATAGGTGTTCCTGTCTGTCGAACAACGATTGGTATTTCACGACTATAAGCTCTTACATTCACCTTTACATTAACAGTGGTGGGCTCAATAATGACATCTAGTTTATTCAAGCTACTATCCAACACTTTAACATCTGCTTCTTGTTCAAAGGAAGCATTTATACCTTCTTCTGCATTAATAGTAGCTTTAACATAACTGATACTGTCAATAATACTTTTAGCACCTGTAACAAGTACTGTACTTGGTTCAACACTCATATCCGTTAGCTCATAACCTTCTGCGATAAGACCACTATTAAGTTCCGGGTCTACACTTACTTCTTTCGTGACTTTTTCCTCAATTACAATATCTACTACTTTTGGGTCGATGGTAACATCAAGTTTCTCCGATAAATTTTCATGTTGAATTGTAACTGTATGTTCACCAATTAACAACGAATTTAAGTCCACAAACACTTTAAAGTCTTTTCGTAATTTTGCTTCAAGGACAAGTTGTCTTGGTCCCTCAATCTTTACATCAACGGTCTCTGGAAGTCCTGACACAATTAAGTTTTCCGAATCGTAATAGGCTTCAAGGGGAACGTCCGTAATAATATCCATTTCGGGATTTATACCTGTAGATTGTCCACTATCAAGTTGAGCCTTCGCATAAAAGAACAGCAAAATAGCAAGTATAAGGGCTACAACTCTTAGAGCCCAGTGACTATCAAATAATTTATCCATTCTTTCTTCCCCCCCAAGTCCACTTAGAGGTTATTTCTGAATCCTGTTGAGGGCCAAACCACATTTTCCTTAGCTGAGCTTCAAATTCCTCAATTGTTAAATTACGATATAAGTTTCCATTCCGAGTGAGGCTAACTGCCCCTGTTTCTTCTGATACGACAATTGTGATCGCATCCGTTACTTCACTTAAACCAACTGCAGCACGGTGCCTTGTACCTAGTTCTTTTGATATAAACGTACTTTCTGACAATGGTAAATAACATGCAGCTGCGATAATTTTATCTTTTTGTATAATAACAGCTCCGTCATGTAACGGTGTATTTGGAATAAAAATATTAATTAATAGTTCTGAAGTAATTTCAGCATTTAACTTAATACCGGTTTCAATATATTCTGTTAAACCTGTTTCATTCTCTATAGAAATAAGCGCTCCGATTCGTCGTTTAGCCATATAGCTAACCGATTTTTTCATCGCTTCAATTAAACGTGTTTGTTCATCTTCTAATTGACTCGTTGAACGTTGAAATATTTTCCCCCTACCTAGTTGTTCTAACGCTCTTCGAATTTCAGGTGTAAAGATAATGATAATCGCTAAAAATCCCCAATCGATTACTTCTTGTAGTAACCATCCGAGGGTATCAAGGCCAAAAATAACAGTAGCAAATCTGGCGATAATGATAACAAAAATTCCCTTTAATAACTGAACAGCTTTCGTTCCTTTAATGAGGGTTAACAATTTATAAATTACGTACCATACTAATAGTACGTCCAAAAAACTAAACACAATATTTACAGGCGTAATGTCTGTAAACTGCTCAATAATCTGCACGTGGCATCCCCCACTTTTTCTTGCTATTTCATGTATATCAATGACGTCACGAAGTTATTACGTTATTACGTGAGTATAGAATATTTATTAAAATATACCTATTTTTTATTTTTATAAAAAAATAAAAAGGACTAGAGAGAATTTTTCTTATTAAAAAATTGGAATTCTGCTCAAAATGAGCCATGAAATCATTAAAAACAGTATATCATATTTTCCCCTTATAAAGCTTTCATCAAGAAAAAAGTCTACTCCAATGAGCAGACTTTAACATATTTATTTACTTATATAAAATAATCCATTCATTTAATTATTATTTTTCAAATAAAGCCATGAAATCATTTGCCGTATCTTTTATTTCATACCATAGCCATTCAAATACTTGATCAATTTCTTCAATTTGACCGGTAACGACCGAAGTAGAAGCCATATATTGTCCGTTTATAACCGTCACATTTCCTTTTACTTCTCCTTCGATGACAATATCACCATTTTTCACAACGATGTCACCTTCAACAACTTCACCTTCTGGGACAATAACTGTTTGCCCATCTACAATTAAATTCGGTTTGGCAGTGAATGAAAATTCATCAGTAGGATAACTACTTAATAAAGTAGCACTCATGAACAAGAAGAATACAGCAGCTGCAACAATAATCGGATGTTGTCTAAACCATCTTTGTACGCCAACCCGATTTTTATGTTTCGGCAAACGCTTCATTACCATTTCCTCAAAATGTGGAGGTGCTGTAATATGCGCTGCACTCTTAACAAAAGCAATCGTGTCACTTAACTCGTGCATATGTTGTTGACAGTCAGAGCACACTTGCAAATGTTTTTTTAGCTGTTGTTCATGTTCACGACTGATGTCGCCATCTAAGTATTCGTGCATATAGTCAACAATGTATTGTGGACACGTACTCATGCTTTACCCCTCCTACAGATTGTTTAATTGCTTTCTTAAAGCTTCGCGCCCTCGATGAATTCTTGTTTTAACTGTTCCTAAAGGCATATCTAGAATTTCACTTATTTCTTGCAGCGACAACTCTTCTATATATTTTAATACGATTACCGATCGATATTTATCAGGTAATCTGCTGATTTCATATTGTATTCGATCTTGTAATTCCATTTTTTCTACCGTTTCATCCGGCAATTGGTCAGATGCAGGAACATGTGAATACATATCAAGTCCGTCCGTTCCTGGAACTTCTGCATCTAAATAATAATCTGGCTTCTTCTTTCTAATTCTATCAATACAAAGATTTGTTGCAATACGGTATAACCATGTTGAAAATTTTCTTTTTTGATCGAATGTATGAAGATTTATGTATGCCCTAACAAACGCTTCTTGCGCAATATCTTCCGCTTCTTGTTTGTTCCCAAGCATACGATAACATATTTGATATAACTTGTGCTGGTAGAGGCTCACAACATCTGAAAATGCGTTTTGATCACCTTTTAGCACTTGCTTTATTCTTTTGTTCACTAACGCATCCATTTGTGTATTCCCTCTCCACCTTTTAGGCTTATTATTATTTACGTCTATCCACCGAAAAAGTTTCATGACATTTAATATTATATCAAAATTTTTTATGCCTTAAAATGACTTATTTGGTATTATTATCCTCAATACTGGGCAAAAATACTTCCTTATACTAGTTTTTCACCAAATAGTGACCCCATTAAAGCAACGGCTACATCTGCCGTTTTATTTCGTTCATCTAAAATAGGATTTACTTCTACAAACTCTGCTGATGTAATAAATCCTTCTTCCTCTAACATCTCCATTGCGAGATGACTTTCCCGATATGTAATTCCTCCCGGTACAGGTGTACCTACACCTGGTGTATATAAAGGATCAATTCCGTCTAAATCAAGTGATAAATGGACTCCGTCAACTTGACGCCCTTTTAAATAGGAAATCGTATCTTCAATTACTTTCGTCATACCTAGACGATCGATCTCATGCATTGAATAAACTTTAATTCCTAATTTTTTTATTAGCTCTCGTTCCCCTGGATCAACAGACCGTGCACCTATAATAACAATATTTTCAGGCTTGATTTTCGGTGCAAATCCCCCAATTTCAACTAACCGATTATCTCCCAATCCTAAACTAACCGCCAAAGGCATTCCATGGATATTACCTGATGGAGAAGTTTCTGGTGTATTAATATCCGCATGGGCATCATACCATATTACTCCCAAGTTTTTATACTTTGTAGCTAAACCAGCTAATGTTCCAATAGCTATACTGTGATCTCCACCTAAAACTAATGGAAATCTCCCATTATCTATTACTTCTTGTACTTTAACGGATAGTTTTGTACATACCTCAATTACTTCTTTTAAATTTTTTAGATTAGTTCCTAGTTGGGATGGGACTGTCCCCTTTTTAATTAATATATCGCCCTCATCCTTTATTTCATAACCGAGATTTTCTAATCTTTCTACAACATCAGCATAACGAATTGCACTTGGCCCCATATCTACCCCACGGCGTAATTGTCCATAATCTGATGGTACCCCTATAATGGAAACTTCACTTTTTCTCATATCTATCCCCCCTGTTGAATTCCTTATATTTTATATTGAATATTAAAATGGCTCAACTCGACAAAATATTGAATATTTATTCAGTTAATATTATTCAGTTATTTTTAGAAGGATCGATTCTATAACCATATAAATTTTTAAAGGCATAAAAAAATCCCCTACTCGTTTGAGTAAAGGATTGGGATTAGAATTAATATTATGACGTTATTTCATTTTATGTATATTAAAAAATGGCTGGGGTACCAGGATTCGAACCTGGGCATGACGGAATCAAAATCCGTTGCCTTACCGCTTGGCTATACCCCAAAATGGTGGAGGGGGACGGATTCGAACCGCCGAACCCGAAGGAGCGGATTTACAGTCCGCCGCGTTTAGCCACTTCGCTACCCCTCCAAATTAACACTTATGGTGGAGGATGACGGGCTCGAACCGCCGACCCCCTGCTTGTAAGGCAGGTGCTCTCCCAGCTGAGCTAATCCTCCATAATTAGAAGTGATAATTTTTTATTTCTTAATTTATTTGGTGACCCGTACGAGATTCGAACTCGTGTTACCGCCGTGAAAGGGCGGTGTCTTAACCACTTGACCAACGGGCCTTTACAATTCTTAAACAAGACAAGATTTATAATACCACTATTAATTAGTAAATGCAACTATTTTTAAAAGTTTTTGTTAAAAATTTATGTCTATCTATTTTCTAGTAAATAATCCAAAAATACTTTTAGTAAAAATTTTTTGCAAAAAAAAAATGGCTCCGAAGGTAGGACTCGAACCTACGACCAACCGGTTAACAGCCGGTTGCTCTACCACTGAGCTACTTCGGAACGATCATAAATACCATTTTACATATATTTATTATTATACTGATATCAGTAAAATATACAAGTTATTTATTGAATTTCCATACAAAATGGAAAGGTCAAAAATGTTTACAACGAAATAAAAAAGCCACTACCGACTGAATCAGCAATGACTTTTTGAGCCTAGCAACGTCCTACTCTCACAGGGGGAAGCCCCCAACTACCATCGGCGCTAAAGAGCTTAACTTCCGTGTTCGGTATGGGAACGGGTGTGACCTCTTTGCCATCATCACTAGACTATTTAGTTGAGAGCTTGTTCTCTCAAAACTGGATAAAGACATTGAATGCATTCAAGATTTGGTTAAGTCCTCGATCGATTAGTATTCGTCAGCTCCATGTGTCACCACACTTCCACCTCGAACCTATCTACCTCATCGTCTTTGAGGGATCTTACTTACTTGCGTAATGGGAAATCTCATCTTGAGGGGGGCTTCATGCTTAGATGCTTTCAGCACTTATCCCGTCCACACATAGCTACCCAGCGATGCCTTTGGCAAGACAACTGGTACACCAGCGGTGTGTCCATCCCGGTCCTCTCGTACTAAGGACAGCTCCTCTCAAATTTCCTACGCCCACGACGGATAGGGACCGAACTGTCTCACGACGTTCTGAACCCAGCTCGCGTACCGCTTTAATGGGCGAACAGCCCAACCCTTGGGACCGACTACAGCCCCAGGATGCGATGAGCCGACATCGAGGTGCCAAACCTCCCCGTCGATGTGGACTCTTGGGGGAGATAAGCCTGTTATCCCCGGGGTAGCTTTTATCCGTTGAGCGATGGCCCTTCCATGCGGAACCACCGGATCACTAAGCCCGTCTTTCGACCCTGCTCGACTTGTAGGTCTCGCAGTCAAGCTCCCTTGTGCCTTTACACTCTACGAATGATTTCCAACCATTCTGAGGGAACCTTTGGGCGCCTCCGTTACCTTTTAGGAGGCGACCGCCCCAGTCAAACTGTCCACCTGACACTGTCTCCTACCCCGCTAAGGGGTATGGGTTAGAATTTCAACACAACCAGGGTAGTATCCCACCGACGCCTCCCTCGAAGCTGGCGCTCCGAGTTCTCTGGCTCCTACCTATCCTGTACAAGTTGTGCCAAAATTCAATATCAGGCTACAGTAAAGCTCCACGGGGTCTTTCCGTCCTGTCGCGGGTAACCTGCATCTTCACAGGTACTATAATTTCACCGAGTCTCTCGTTGAGACAGTGCCCAGATCGTTACGCCTTTCGTGCGGGTCGGAACTTACCCGACAAGGAATTTCGCTACCTTAGGACCGTTATAGTTACGGCCGCCGTTTACTGGGGCTTCAATTCAGAGCTTCGCTAATGCTAACCCCTCCTCTTAACCTTCCAGCACCGGGCAGGCGTCAGCCCCTATACGTCACCTTACGGTTTTGCAGAGACCTGTGTTTTTGCTAAACAGTCGCCTGGGCCTATTCACTGCGGCTCTCTCACGAGAGCACCCCTTCTCCCGAAGTTACGGGGTCATTTTGCCGAGTTCCTTAACGAGAGTTCTCTCGCACACCTTAGGATTCTCTCCTCGACTACCTGTGTCGGTTTGCGGTACGGGCACCTCCCGCCTCGCTAGAGGCTTTTCTTGGCAGCGTGAAATCAGGTACTTCGCTCATAAGAGCTCCCCATCACAGCTTGGCGTATTAGGAAGCGGATTTGCCTACTTCCACGCCTTACTGCTTGGGCGCGCATATCCAACAGCGCGCTTACCTTATCCTACTGCGTCCCCCCATTACTCAAACGGCGGGGAGGTGGTACAGGAATATCAACCTGTTGTCCATCGTCTACGCCTATCGGCCTCGACTTAGGTCCCGACTAACCCTGAGCGGACGAGCCTTCCTCAGGAAACCTTAGTCATACGGTGGATGGGATTCTCACCCATCTTTCGCTACTCATACCGGCATTCTCACTTCTAAGCGCTCCACCAGTCCTTCCGGTCTGACTTCAACGCCCTTAGAACGCTCTCCTACCACGGACATCAAAGATGTCCATCCACAGCTTCGGTGAATCGTTTAGCCCCGATACATTTTCGGCGCAGCGTCACTCGACCAGTGAGCTATTACGCACTCTTTAAATGATGGCTGCTTCTAAGCCAACAT
>NZ_JBBOPK010000001.1:3425000-3632500 GCF_038077515.1 Ureibacillus sp. FSL E2-3493
TTATGATGGACTCGATTCAAACGGAAGATGGAAAAAAGGCAATACGCCAACTTTTAGAGGACCCAAGTTTCCGGGACCTTGTTGTATTGGAACACGAGGAAGTTCAAACAGCTATAAATGATACGCTATTATCTCCTGAGGCGCAGGATTTCTGGAAAAAAATATTTGAAGATCCTTCTTTTAAAGAAAACCTTGCTAATAGCATGAAGGAACAACAAACAGAAATCATGAAGCAGCTAATAAAGGATTCAGCTTATCAAGAAGATTTAATTTCTTTCTTTGGACAAGCTGAAATGCAAAAGGAACTTGAAACTGTTTTAAAAAGTGCCGCGCTTCGAAAACAAATGGAAGAAGTCGTGATGGAAACAATTGAAAATCCGATGTTACAAACTAAATGGCAGGAATTAATTAAGAAAAGCGGTGAAGCAGCAGGAGCTGGTGGTGAATCCGGCGGTGGAGCTGGTGGTGGTGAATCCGGCGGCGGTGGTGGAGAAAAAGAAGGTGCAAGTGGAAGTGGCGGTGAATCCGGTAGCGGTGGTTCTTAATATAGATAAAGCGGATTGCTTTCATGCAATCCGCTTTTTTAAATCTTTTATTTGGAAAGTTTATCGACAATTTTTTGCGCAGCTTCTAAATAGATCTTACCTGTTGGATGGTCTTCTTCATAAACTGAAGGTGCGAAATCTTCGTTTGACCAATCTGGTTGTCCAAGGGGAATTTGTCCTAATAAATCTGTTCTTAATTCATCAGCAAGTTTAGGACCTCCACCTTTTCCGAATACGTATTCTCGTTCTCCAGTTGTTTTCGATTCAAACCATGCCATGTTTTCGATAACCCCTAAAATATCATGGTTTGTTTGTAACGCCATAGCTCCCGCACGTGCTGCTACGAAGGCAGCTGTTGGGTGTGGTGTTGTTACAATAATTTCTTTTGATGACGGTAACATTTGGTGAATATCTAATGCCACATCACCAGTTCCAGGAGGTAAATCTAATAATAAGTAATCAATGTCTCCCCATTCTACATCACGGAAGAATTGGTCTAATACTTTTCCAAGCATCGGTCCACGCCATACAATTGGTGCATTATTTTCAACGAAGAATCCCATTGAAATCACTTTTACCCCTTTACGTTCTACAGGGTAAATACGGTCTTCTTTTACTACAGGCATATCTTGAATTCCCATCATATCAGGTACACTGAAACCATAAATATCCGCATCGATCAAACCAACTTTTTTGCCAAGTCGAGCTAACGCTACAGCTAAGTTTACAGATACTGTAGATTTCCCAACCCCACCTTTACCAGATGCAATGGCAATAAACTGAACTGTTGATAGCGGTGACAATATATCGTGGACTTCCGCTTCTGTAGCTTGACCACGGAAGCTATCTAAAACTTCCGGTGATAATTCTTCAAAACGAATCCCTACAGAACTTGCGCCAGCCTCTTTTAAAAGCTCTACAATTTTCATTTGTAATTGCATTTGTTCTGGTGTATTTGTTTTAGCAATGGCTACTTTAACACTTACATGATTTTTCTCTTCTTTAATGGATACGTTTGTAATACCATTTGTTTCTGCAAACGTTCTATGTAAAAAAGGATCTTGTAATTGTCCTAATATTTCACGGACTTGTTGTTCATTTATCACTTGAAACACTCCCCTATATTTGCTTCCAATGTTAGTATATCATACAGCTTGTTTATTTATAGTAATTGGAATTTCCAAATCATTCGAATTCTAGATTAACGTAACTTTCTATTCCATCTACAATTGCTTTCGCCATTTTTTCTTGATAGTCTTCGCTCGATAAAAGCTCCCGTTCTTCACTATTGCTTAAGAAACCAGTTTCTACTAATACTGCTGGCACTTCCGCTTTTTTCAAAAGGTAAATTTGTTTTATCGCCAACGCTTCACGTTCAGTATTTTGTAGTGAATCTTTAATTGTTGTTTGAATCGATTTAGCTAACAGCTCACTATTAGGATGTCCATCTTTATGATAAAAAACTTGAGCTCCTCGCCACTTCTCCTCAGGAATCGCATTGGCATGAATTGTTACAAAAATATCAGGTTTGTTGGACTTTACTAAATTAGACCGTAAAAAAATGTCTTGCTTCTTTCTTTCTCGTAATGTTGAAAACTCTTCACTTGGTGCATGTTCCTCCAAAGCATCGCCATCTGTCGAACGAGTTAGAACAACTTCGGCTCCTAAACGCTTTAGTTGCTTTGCCACTTTTTGAGTTATGGCAAGAGTTACATCCTTTTCAACTACTTCCCCTGATGATGCACCTCCATCAATCCCACCATGTCCAGCATCGAGAACAATCTTCACCCCACCTAATGGTTCTGGTAAAAAGAAACTGCGGTCTGAAGCGCTTGTCTCATACACGACCAGACCTAAACAACCTAATAAAATAACACCTAGTGCAATCCATCGTTTCAAACTTTGACACCGCCTTTTGCATCCTTTTGCACTACTATACGCTGAAATTTGGACTTGTATGCTCAAACTTTCAAATAGCTTTTGAAAAGTAAGAGACTTCACTATAAAAATGAACCTTTTCCGAAATATAAAAAACTGACCAACTTCTAAAAAAGTTGGACAGTCCGATAGTTCTTTATGCTTGCACTTGCAATTGATGTTGCAAAGTAGCATAAAATCCTTTTTTCTCCATTAAAGAATCATGATTCCCGTGTTCGATAATTGAACCATCTTTAATGACTAAAATTTGATCTGCATTTTCAATTGTTTTTAAACGGTGGGCAATGACAAAGCTTGTACGACCTTGCATTAAATTGTTTAACCCCTTTTGAATTTGAACTTCCGTCATTGTATCGACACTAGAAGTTGCTTCATCCAAAATTAATATATCTGGATCTTCTAAAATGGCACGAGCAATGGCAATTAATTGGCGCTGTCCTTGACTTAAGTTCATACCACCGGAAACTAGCATCGTCTCATAACCCATCGGTAAATATTTTATAAAATTATGGGCGTAAGCAATTTTGGCAGCTTGCTCTACTTCTTCATCGGTAGCGCTAAGCTTTCCATAGCGAATGTTTTCTCGAACGGTACCTGAAAATAAATACGTATCTTGTAATACGACCCCGATATGGTCACGTAAGTTTTCCATTTTATATTGTTGGATGTTTTGACCGTCTATTAAAATTTCTCCGCTATTTACTTCATAAAAACGATTCAACAACTGGATAATTGTTGTTTTTCCTGAACCTGTAGGACCAACTAATGCGATCGTTTCTCCTGCCTTTGCATGGAATGAAATTTGATGAATTACAGGTTTGTCCTTTTGATAATAAAATTGAACTTGACGGAACTCCACATCCCCTACAAATTTGCTTTTAGCAATCGCATTTGGACTATCTGCCACTTCATCTTGTTGTTCTAAAATTTCAAATACCCGCTCTGCTCCGGCAATGGCAGATTGGAATGTATTAAACAAGTTCGATAGTTGATTTATAGGACGGAAAAATTGTCTTGTATATGTTACAAATGACGCAATGATACCGATGGAAACGAGACTATTACTTAATGCCAAAATCGCACCAACCCCGATTACTAAACCGATTCCTAGGTTATTAATAAAGTTGTTCGTCGGTCCTAGCAACCCAGATATGATCTCTGCTTTTAACGCTGAACTGCGTAGTTTTTCATTCGCTTCTTTAAATTGAGCAATCGTTTGCTCTTCCTTTCCAAAAATCGTTGTAATATTGGAATTGGAAATCGTCTCTTCGATAAACCCATTTAATTTTCCTAAATCTCTTTGTCGTTCCTTGTAGTTTTTACTACTACGCTTAATAATTTGTTTCGTCGACCATAAAATAAACGGAATAACCATTAACGTTACAAGGGCCAATACCCAGTTTAAATAAAACATCGCAATAGCTGTTCCGGCTACATTTAAAATGGTAGAAATAATTTGAATGACACTTTGGGATAGAGCCGCATTTAAATTCTCTATATCATTGGTCATTCGACTCATTAAATCTCCTTGCTGACGTTTGTCAAAAAAGGATAAAGGAAGGGACTGGAATTTCTCAAACAAATGTTGACGAAGTTGTCGAATCGTTTGTTGGGAAACTCGAATCATGACAAAGGTTTGTAGCCAAGTAAATAGGGCACCAACGATATAAATCCCGGTAAGTAACAATATCATTCGAATCGTGCCACTTAAATCTTCTTTTAAAATATATTCATCAATAATGATCCCAATCAAAAGCGGTCCTAACAACCCTAATAAAGTAGAAAAAATAACGAAAATAACCGCGCTTATCATTCCGATTCGTTGATATTTTAAATAGGACCATATCCGTTTAATCGTTCCTTTTTGATCCTTTGGTTTTTCAGCGGGTCCATTAAATCTCGGTCCTGGGTGTCTTCCAATTGGAGGTGGTCCGGCTTGTCTTCCAGATGATTTATTCATTTAGCGTCCCTCCTCTTACAACTTGAGTCGACACAATTTCTTGATAAGCTTCATTTGTTGCAATCAATTGTTCATGCGTCCCTTTCCCAACGATACAACCATCATCCAATACTAAAATTGTATCGGCATGACGTATAGAGGAAATTTTTGAAGAGACAATAAACTTTGTACTCTCTTTAAAATGATTGGCAATGGCCTGTTGAATTCTCTTTTCTGAAATACTATCTACAGCAGAAGTCGTATCATCAAGAATTAAAATTGCAGGCTTTCGAATAAATGCCCTTGCCATTGCTAAACGCTGCTTTTGTCCACCCGATAAGTTCGTCGCTCCTTGTGTGATAAAATGTTGCTCCTTATCATCGAACTTTTCAACAAATTCCAATGCACAAGATGATTCTAAAGCTTCTATTAGTTCTTCTAAAGTTGCTTCATCTCGCCCATATTTCACATTCTCTTCAATTGTTTTTGAAAATAATGTAGCCTTTTGGGGAGCAAATCCAATCGCTTTACGTAACGTTGACAAATCATATTCGGCAATTGGTTTACCATCAATCCTTACAACACCTTGATCCGCATCAAATAATCTCGGTATTAGCTGAACAATTGTAGATTTTCCACTACCAGTCATCCCAATAATCCCGATTGTGTCACCTGGTTTTGCCCGGAACGATATATTTTTTAACACTGGTTCATTGTTTTTGTTATAGGCGAAACTAACATTTTCAAACGTCACTTCCCCTTTAATAGAAGAAATGATTGGGTTTGATATATTATGAATTTCAGGCTTTTCCTCTAACACTTCTACTATACGATTGGCACTTGGAATTGCCCGGGCAATTTGCATTAACACATTGGATGAACTCATAAGCCCACCCATAATCATCATTAAATAGTTAATGAATGCTAAAATCATCCCTACTTCAATCGTGTCGTTTTCCACTTTAATGGCACCTAACCATAAAGCAAGAATAATTCCTATGTTCACGACAAAAGCCGTTAAAGGCATTAAAATTCCGATGATTTGGTCGGCATGGATATTCCGTTTCATCAATGTCCCATTTACAGTCGTAAATTGGTCGATTTGATGTTTTTTACGATTATATGCTTTGATTACACGAATTCCCGCCAAGTTTTCCTGTACCTTTGTGTTCACCCCATCAACTGCTTCTTGGACTTTTAAAAACAATTTTCCGGATAATTTAGTGAAAAAGAAAATGGCTAGAGCTAAAATTGGCACGACGAATAATAATATTGGAAAAAGCTCTCGTGCAGTGATAAAAACAATGACAATTGCACCGATAAAGGTTAACGGTCCACGAACAAAAACTTTCAATAGCATTAATAAAGCCCTTTGCAGCATTTCTACATCGCTTGTAATATTCGTGATTAATTTCCCCAATGTAAAACGGTCCTTATTACTATTAGAAAAGTAAGTAATTGTTTCATATAGATCTTGTCGAATATCCGTAGCAAAATTAATCGCCGTCTTTGACGCATAAATGCCGCAACCGACTCCACCTAATAAACCTACGACCGCGCATAAAACCATGAATATAAACATTTTAATGACATACGGTTTATCATTATCTGCAATACCATTATCAATAATATGTTGCATAATCGTTGGTTGGATTAAATCCATCGATACCTCAATTACCATCATGATTGGCGCAATAATGGCAAATAATAAATAAGGCTTTATGTATTTTGTTAGCTTAAACACTGACTGCATCTACGTATGCGCCTTCTTTCCATTACATTCTATTTGTCATACTACTTCTAAATTGAAGAGGGCGCAATAAAAAGCCGAAGAAAACAGTCTAACTTTTTCACGTCTTTTTAGTCATATGCTACTATAGATATAAAAGAAAAAACGGAGGTATTATATGAAGTTGCGAGTATCTGCTGTTCAATATCATCTACATACAATTGAGTCCTTTGAAGACTTCGCACACCAAAGCGAACACTATATTAAAGCAGCATTAGAATTTGAAACAGAATTTATTTTATTCCCGGAATTTTTTACAACCCAACTTCTTTCTATTAAAGGAGAAAATGGGAGAGCGTTAACGATTAATGACCTGCCTTCCTTTACCGAACAATACGAATCGTTATTCTCTCAGCTAGCGAAAAAATATAATGTCCATATTATCGCAGGTACACATGTGATCAATGTCGATGGTAAGTTGCGTAATACAGCCCATCTGTTTTATCCAGATGGGAAAATCAAAACCCAAGCTAAACTTCATATTACGCCTACTGAAGTTGATGAATGGAACATGTCACCTGGAGAAGGTCTGGAAGTATTTGAAACGGAAAAGGGTACGATTGCAATTTTAACTTGTTACGATATTGAGTTTCCTGAAATTGTGCGAATGGCAAAGGCAAAGGGAGCAGATGTCATTTTCTGCCCATCCTGCACAGATGACCGTCATGGATTCCACCGTGTTCGTTATACAAGCCATGCCCGCGCTATTGAAAACCAAGTGTATGTCATCTTAACAGGTACTGTCGGTGCATTGCCTACTGTTGATTTTATGAGGGCAAATTTCGGCCAAGCAGCTATTATTACACCAAATGATGTTCCTTTCCCTCCAAAAGGACTGTTAGCAGAGGGAGAAATTAATCATGATATGTTAGTAACCGCGGATTTAGATTTAGACCTTCTTTATCAAGTTCGGGAAAAGGGATCTGTAACAACTTGGCGTGACCGACGAGTAGACTTATATCCTGATTGGGAAAAATAAAA
This sequence comes from Ureibacillus sp. FSL E2-3493, assembly GCF_038077515.1. Classification (NCBI taxonomy): domain Bacteria; kingdom Bacillati; phylum Bacillota; class Bacilli; order Caryophanales; family Caryophanaceae; genus Ureibacillus; species Ureibacillus sp. FSL E2-3493. Next base: position 3,432,193 of record NZ_JBBOPK010000001.1, read on the forward strand.
TCGTTCCAGGGGGGAATGGTGAATGTATCGAAATGAACAATGGCTTTTCGATAATGGGAAACCTGTTAAAATAATTGTTCGAAATTATACAAAAGAAGATTTTGATGAATTAATTGATATTCAAGCTGAATGTTTTCCACCCCCTTTTCCATCGGCATTATGGTGGAATAAGGAACAATTAACGAATCATGTTTCATTATTTCCAGATGGGGCATTATGTATTGAAATGAATGGAAAAGTTGTTAGCTCGATGACCGGTGTCTGCATCAACTTCGACCCTTCACATCCATCCCACACATGGGCAGAAGCGACCGACGACGGGTATATTAGAAATCATGACCAAAAGGGAAATACCCTTTATATAGTAGATATCAGTGTTCGTCCTTCATTTCGCTCTCTCGGATTAGGGAAAATAATGATGCAAGCGATGTATCAAGTAGTAGTGGAAAAAGGATTCGAACGTCTTTTAGGTGGTGGTCGTATGCCTAATTACTATAAATATGCAGATCTATACTCTGCCAATGAATATGTAGAGCGCGTTGTAAATGGAGAAATCCATGACCCGGTTATTTCCTTTTTATTACGGTGCGGACGTCTCCCAATCGCGGTCGTGGAAAACTATTTAGAAGATGAAGAATCCCTTCATTATGGTGTATTAATGGAGTGGAAAAACCCCTTTAAACAATTGAATTGAAATAACAGAAAAGGCTCTTTTCCTTATGTGGAAAGTGCCTCTTCTTTTCATTATTGTTGCTTTTCACTTAAATTTTCTTGAGCCATTTTCACCAATTCTTTAACCATATTACCGCCTAATCTACCGCCAACTTTCCCTGCTTCTTCCGAGGCTAACTTTCCGTTATACCCTTCTTTTAAAGGTACACCCACTTCTTCAGCAATTTCAAACTTCGCTCGTTCTGGATCACTCGTTCCAGCAACTTTCGCTTTAAGTTGGTCAAGTCCTTGACGGGCTTCTGGGACTAATATTTTATTACGATTCCTTCGTGCCATTTCATTCCCTCCTTTGTTTTTATCTTGTCCCGAAATTGGTTAAACATGTTGTTAGGTTTATGAAAAAAGAAAAACCCTCAATCATTCAACGTTGAGAGTTTTCGTTTCTGTATTATTTAGATGTATTTGTTAATTTTAAATTAAACGCATCTACAATTGTTTTTGATGCTTCTTCTACCGGTATTTTCTTAACAAAATGGCCTCTAGTTAACAATCTAGCTTCACCATCTTTATCACAAGTAATGAGGGTTAAAATGGTCTCTCCCTCTATATCGTTAATGACATCTACCTCTGTTGCTTCAATTGTTCTTTGCTCGTCTATTTGATATTCATAAACGTATTTCAAATCGGTTAAATAAACGGCTGCTCCCATTTCCACTTCATATAGCGGACTAAAAAGCAAATCTTTCCGTGTCATATGGTGTCCAGCTAAAGCATAGTTGTCTTCGCCCATTACTTGATCCTCTTTCATCGTCCCCGCAGTTAAAGCTAAAGTATAACGGGAAGTCCCTTTTCCTATTGGCAAATTCATTTTCACACTTGGAATACTTATTGCGCCAATGACCGTTATTTCATCTCTATTGAAATTCGCTTCTAACACCGTTTGTAAATCTAATTCTGATGCCTCTCCAAAGTCGAAAGTGGTATTTTTATTGTTATTTTTTTTTCAAATCACTTGCACTTAAATCATCGATTCCCAATGAGTCGATTCCTATTGAAACAAGCCAATTTTCAATCGGACCTCGGAATACTAATAAAATTCCAATAAATAGAAACATCAAAAGAATTATATTTTTTATTATTTTGAGTTTCTTTTTATTTTCCTTCATATTTTTCTCCTTACGTAAAAAAAGATTCCTTTTTATTTACATATATTAAATGATATAAAATCGTTTACCTATTAGTCCAACTTTTATATGTAAAATCTCATTAAAAACCTTATATTCTAAAAATAGCACCTAAAGTACTTACCTTTAGGTGCTATTTCATTATCAGTATCAAATCCCGCTTGTAATATAAAATCAATTAAAAATTCTCCCCTTTCAATTGTTAACTCTTGTATTTTTTCATTCTGATCTTTCTCAGTAAAATACAGGTTGACTGCCACGTAACCAGTTAGTGTAACTGCAAAGGTGACTGGTATAAATATTGAAGATAAGTAATAACAATAGTTTAGAGCGACCGATTCCCCCTTCCATTCATTCCTATATGAATTTTCTCACTACTCTATCGAATCTTAATATAAAATTCTTATAAAACACTTAAATTTTAGAAAATAAACCGATAATTATCTCAAAATTTTACACATTACTCATTATCTATTTCGACAGTTGCAGGATTTGTTTTTTGTTCTATCTTCTCTTCCTGAATAGCATCCTTTTCTCCTTTTGTTTGGCTTGATTTTTCAGATTCATCAGCCTTACAAGCTGTCATCAGAAGTATTAGACATATAGAAACAATGAGCATAAGTCTTCTACGCAACAAACCATCACCTCCTTTCAAAATACAAAAATTTTTAGAAGAACAAATTTAAATATGTTATTTAACTTCTTTTATATTTCCCGCTCTTAAAGAAACAACTGAATTTGCATATAAAATATTTCTAATTTAAAAAAATAATTGGGAGTATTTTAACATGTATCCCAATATTAGTTTTTCCGTATACAAATAAACAAGATAATTTCGTCCTATTTTTACAAAATCATACATTTATTGATTTAATGAAAACCTCTTCCAGGTCGATTCTGGAAAAGGGAGTAACAGAGTTCATCTTTATTCATTTTTCATTTGCTTTGATTTCTGCGAAAAATTGATAAAAGCGGGAATGATTAAATATAAGGCATAGGCAAAAGATATCCAAACGGTGAAGGCAATGACTTGCGAATCATCTAATTTCGAAAAAATAGAATGATAGTCTGCTAAGGAAAAAGAGTCGAGAATTAGTCCAATCACGGTACCCATAATTCCAAATCGTAATGGGGAATTCTCTGATCAATCAAATTTAGAGTATACGTATGTGACTCCCATAATAAAGCCCCTGTACCAATAAGTAATAAAATTGTGCTAATTAAAAAACCATTTGTTCCCGGACTAAAGAGAACGTACTCTCCAAAAAAGACAAAGAACATAATAGCACAAATCCATACTAAACACCCCAAATTGGCGCTATATAAAAGCTTTTCATTTATTTTTCACTTCATATTAAATTCGTACTGTTCACCATTAAAACTTCTATAACAGTAAAATATTTCCTTCCCTCCCTAGTTAATTCGCAAAAGTTTTTATCCCGCACAGTTCACATTTCCAAATAAACAATTCAAATTTTTTCCTCATAACTTTTAGAAGAAGAAGGAATACAAACTTTTTTGTGGAATTTATAAAAGAAGGAAGAAATTACTTATTAGTAACTTCCGATTTTAATTTGAAGGAGGATGAATATGATTCAAAAACCGTTACAAGTCAGATTAATTCCCTACACTATTGAGTCGATAGTAGAAACGACAAACGAAACGCCAAAAGGGATCGATTTAATTCAAGCATCTACGATTTGGGAAGCTAGTAAGCATGGGGAAGGTATTGTAGTTGCAGTGATTGATACTGGTATTGAAACCGATCATCCAGACCTCAAAGATCAAATTATCGATGGGCGAAATTTCACTTCTGATTATGATGGAGAGCCTACTATATTCGAAGATAACAATGGACACGGAACCCATGTATCTGGAACAATTGCCGCTAGTTTGAATGATGATGGCGTTGTTGGTGTTGCCCCTAAGGCAAAAATTTTAAGTTTAAAAGCATTAACTGGAGATGGCTCTGGCAAATATGAGTGGATTATTAATGCCATTAATTATGCAGTTGAGTGGCGTGGACCTCAAGATGAGCGCGTCCGTGTTATCTCAATGTCACTCGGTGGGCCTGAAGATGTTCCAGAATTACATGAAGCGGTTAAAAACGCCGTTAGTCAAAATGTCTCTGTTGTTGTTGCAGCAGGAAACGAAGGCGATAATCGCGAAGACACATTCGAGTATTCCTATCCTGGAAAATACAATGAAGTCATTCAAGTTGGAGCTGTAGATAATAACTTAGCACTTGCTCCATTTACAAATAACAATGAAGAAATCGATTTAGTTGCTCCTGGAGTAGAAGTGATTTCTACTTACTTAGGACAGAAATACGCCTCTCTTTCCGGTACTTCAATGGCTACTCCTCATATCGCTGGGGCTATAGCTCTGCTTATTAATTTAAGCGAAGAAGAGTTTGGTCGACCTTTCAGTGAAACTGAAATATATGCCCAGCTTGTTAAACGCACTCTACCGTTAGGTAATCTTAAAACTTCTGAAGGTAATGGTTTCATCCTACTTAATTTAGTGGAAAAAATTCATGAAATTATGAATGCAGCCCGTATTTAATTTTCCCATCTGGAAGTATATACGGATTCAAAAGCCCAATTTCCTTGAGAAATTGGGCTCTTCCTGTAATTGAGTGAAAGTTCTCAGTGTATGAATCCCCACTATAGATCTCCCTATTGATTTAAATAAGCCCAAGCAAATTGTGCGTAAAGTTCAGCACCTGTAGCTAATGCCTCTTCATCAATGTTGAATTTACCATGGTGGTGGGCCCATTCCGTATCTTTTTCAGGATTGCCGCTACCTACTAATGCGAAGCTGCCTGGCGCTTCATTCATATACTCACTAAAGTCCTCGCCGCCCATTGTTGGTTTTTCAGGATATAACACATCTTCCCCAAATGCTGCTGTTGCTACTTTTTGCACCAATTTCGCACTTTCTTCATCATTATTAACTGCCTGTGTACCGCGAATATATTCCACCTGTGCTGTTGCACCGTAAATACTTGCTACTTGTTCCGCATAATGCTTAAATTGGGTTTCCACATGATCCCGTGTACTTTGGTCAAAGCAACGGACTGTCCCTTCAATAACTGCATTTTCCGCAATGACGTTGAATCTTGTACCAACTACCATCTTCCCTACTGTCAGTACTGCTGGACTTTGGGGATCAATCGTTCTAGAAACAACAGACTGGACATTCATCACAAAAGAAGAAGCAACAATCGCAGCATCAATACAAGCATGCGGTATTGCGCCATGGCCTCCCCTTCCTTTAAATGTCACTTTGAAAAGATCCGCTGATGCAAAGGATGGCCCTGGCTGACAAGATACTTTATGTGTCGGCATTTGCGACCAAATATGGATACCGAATACATGGTCAACGCCCTTCATTGCCCCTTGTTTCACCATCTCTTTCGCTCCTTGTGCAACTTCTTCCGCCGGTTGAAAGATTAATCGAACGTTGCCAGGAATATCATCTTTCACTTCGTTCAATGCTTTTGCTGCAATTAGTAACATTGCTGTATGGGCATCATGGCCACATGCATGCATTTTACCTTCGAATTTAGAGGTATATGGCAACTCTTTGTTTAGTTCCTCAACAGACAAGGCATCCATATCTGCTCTTAAGGCAACTGTCTTACCCGGTTTTCCTCCCTCAATCGTTGCAATAACCCCTGTTGGTTGTGTTTTGTAATAAGAAATAGAAAGGCTATCTAAGTATTTGCAAACAAATGCAGTTGTTTCTGTTTCTTCCCATGACAGCTCTGGCTCACTATGAAGTTTTCTACGTATGTCCGTCAATTCTTCACTATTCGTTTGAATCGCTTTTTTAATTGTTTCATTTATCATGTTACTCTGCCTCCGTTAATCGTTTTGCTACTTCGAAATAAATTTGCACACCATTTGCAATATGCCGCACATCCGACCATTCTTCTGGACAATGACTAAGACCGTCCTTACTAGGTATAAAAATTAAACCGACATTTGTAACATCAGATAATACCATTGCATCGTGTCCTGCTCCGCTGTTCATAGAAAGATACTCTAAGTTCAAAGCATTACAAGTTTCTTTGATCATTTCCTTTATACCTTCATCTAACAGTTTAGGTTCTATATACAAGCTTTGTTCGACTGATATTTCAATTCCATTTTTACGATTACAATCTAGTAAATCCTTTACCTTCTTAATAACGTTTTGAACATGCTCCTCTTTACCTGAACGGATGTCTATAGAAAAGACCACTCGATCAGGAATAACATTGGCACCGTTTGGAAAGACATTCAAACGACCTGTCGTAATGACCGTTCCTTCCCCTTCCTCAACTGCTAACTTTGGTAACTGCGCAATCAGTTCAGCTGCTTTAACTAAAGCATCCGCACGTCGATCCATCGGAGTTGTCCCCGCATGACCTGCTTTTCCTTCTACCGTTACTTCTAATTGGGCAAGACCTACAATTGCATCCACAATACCAACTGGGATATCCCGCTCTTCTAAGAATGGCCCTTGTTCAATATGTAATTCTAAAAAAGCTTTCATTGTTTTTGGATACCTTGTTTTTGGGCGAGTAGGATCCAGCCCAATCGCCTTCATAGCATCTACAGTAGAGATTCCTTCTTTATCTTTTAATCGATAAAATTCTTCCTCACTGAGTGCTCCGACCATTCCCCTTGATCCCATCAAACCTCCTGCAAACCTTGCCCCTTCCTCTTCAATTAAAGCCACGACTTCGAGAGGGTACTTCGGCTTCAATTGATTTTCAACAAAAAGGCTAGCTACTTCCAAAGCAGTTACTACTCCAGCTGGGCCATCATAAGCACCACCATTAGGCACTGAGTCAAAATGGGATCCGATTAATACACTAGGCCCATCCTTTAGCGTTCCTTCCAGTTTTCCAAAAATGTTACCGAGACCATCTTCACGAACCTCCAAGCCTAGTTCCTTCATTTTTTCTTTAATGTAGTTTCGAGTTTTCAAATCTTCCTGACTGTATGTTAATCGAGTCGTTCCGTTACCTGGTGTGGCGGTAAATTCACTAATCGTATGGATATGCTCTTCAATCCGCTCCTGAATCGTTTTCATTCCATTCTCTCCTTGCTAAAAATTGTTAAGAGGCAAGCCACTTTGTAAGTGATTGCCTCCTTTAATCATTTATAAAAATCCGACAAAGATGCCCGCTAAAATGACCGAAACAATGGTCACGGTAATAAATCCACCAACAAGCATAGGAGATAGCATATAACTTGTCAGCATGTCTTGTTCTTCCTTATCATCCGTTAATGACTTAATCACTTCATTCGTAATAATATAGTCAGCGGGGAATCCATAAAGGGCCGTTAGTGATACCGCAAAAGCCATATTTTTCGAAACTTTAAGCATTTTCCCCGCAATAAAGGAGAAGATATACATTCCGATAACGCCTAAAATAATTGTTCCAACAAGTGGATAAATGATTTCGAGCATCATAGTTGGAGAGGCATTTTTTAAACCATCTAAAACAAATAAAATCAAAACTAAGATCGCTATTCCAAAGCTATTTGCCTTTTGCAGCACTTGTTTCTCCAAAAGACCGATGCTACTTGCAATAACACCGAACAATAAACATAAAACAAATGGACTAATCTCTACAATTGGGGCAAGAACCGTTGAAACTAAATAAGCGAGATAGGCAACAAGGGCAAGTCTAAATAATTTAAAGAACTCTGTATTGTATTTTTCCGGTATGCTGTTAATTAGCTTAAATTGAGATTTAGGTTCCTCCTTCGTAACCGCTGCTTCCCCTATCGATTCTTTTGCCGCTAGACGGCCATTCCGATATTCGGTAAGAAGCTTTTTCCCTTCTTTTTTAAGAACAATCGAGGTGATTGGATATCCAGCAAAACCTTGCATCACATAAATGACAATGGCGAAAACGGATAGACTCGTCAACCCCGCTTCCTGTGCAGCCTCAGACATAATCAACGAAGAAACTACTCCACCGACTAATGGTGGTATCGCAACAACGATCGTCTCGAATCCGAAAAGAAATGTTCCTACTGCAAATAACACGACAATAATCCCTAAAATTCCTGAAAGAGCAATTACAACCGTCTTCCATTGTTTTTTCAATTCTTGAAGTGATAGCAATGTCCCCATATTTGTAATCAATAAATACATCATCATAGTTGCAACAACTGGCGGAACTCCCGCTAAAGAAACAATTTCTTTCGGGAAGAATGTCCAATATCCTGCAAGAAATAAAACAGCACAAACAAAGATGGAGGGAACCCAAGCTTTTGTACGAACTGCTACGAAGTCCCCGATAAATAAAATAAACACAAGAATAACTAAAGCCAACATTTGGGACATAATTAAATCACTTCACTTTCATTTCTATCTTTATTTTTCTAATATACTAACATTTAATAGACTAAATTTAAAGATAATTTAAAATATTAAAAAATATATAGGCGAATTCTAGAAAAAAATATTGCCAATGTCGGAAGATAAGTGAGTTAAGTATTTAAAAAAATCACAAGTACCATAAGAAGGATTGCACTATTATTTGAAAGTCTAATCATGGGTTTTTTCGTGAGGAGTTTTGAAGGCACAAAAAAACCCTTCTCGGTAAACCGAGAAGGGTTTTGAAACGTTGATATAATAATTAACGTTTTGAGAACTGAGGCGCACGACGAGCACCTTTAAGACCGTATTTTTTACGTTCTTTCATACGTGGGTCACGAGTTAGTAAACCTGCAGATTTAAGTGCTGGACGGAAATCTGGGTCAACTTGTAGTAACGCACGAGCGATACCGTGACGGATTGCACCAGCTTGACCAGTGAATCCACCACCGTTTACGTTTACAAATACATCATAGCTACCTTTAGTTTGAGTTGCTTCTAATGGTTGGTTGATGATTAAGTGTAAAGTTTCAAATGGTAAGTAGTCTTCGATGTTGCGATTGTTAATAACAATTTTACCTTCGCCTGGTACTAAACGTACGCGAGCTACTGAGCTTTTACGGCGACCTGTGCCGATATATTGAACTTGTGCCAAGGGTATATCCTCCTCTAATTAATTATCCGCGTAGCTGATAGCTTTCCGGTTTTTGTGCAGCATGTGGGTGTTCTGCTCCAGCGTAAACATGTAGTTTACCGAACATTTTGCGACCTAAAGAGTTTTTAGGAAGCATACCTTTTACTGCTAATTCGATCATTTGTGTTGGGTATTTTTCTTTCATTTCGCCTGCAGTGCGTTGTTTTAAACCACCTGCGAATTGAGTGTGACGGTAGTAAATTTTACCTTCTAATTTATTACCTGTTAATTCGATTTTGTCTGCGTTGATTACGATAACGTAGTCACCAGTGTCAACGTTTGGTGTGAATGTTGGTTTATGTTTACCGCGTAAGATTGAAGCTACTTCAGAAGCTAAACGTCCAAGAGTTTGGCCTTCTGCGTCCACTACTAACCATTTACGCTCTACTTCATGACCTTTAGCCAAGAATGTTGTACGCATTTATATATCCTCCTAATCGATTCGATTACCGTTATTTTTCATTAGTATACACTTAATAAGTTTCGGGGCTTATTTGTGGTTGGTAATGAAAATACCATATGTCATAATATAATATTTTCGCAAGGAAGTCAAGCAAAAAAGTTGCACACCTGGGAAAGTTGTTTTTTCCTTTAAACGATTGATTTCCTCAGTTAATAAAACACTTTTTCCAAATACAAACCGTGTGCTGGCGCGGTTTTACCTGCCTTCCCACGATCCATAGAAGCAATGATTTCCTCCAATTCCTTCGCTTGTCGTTTACCAATACCGACTTCCCAAAGTGTTCCAGCAATAATTCGAACCATGTTATATAAAAAGCCATTGCCTTCTATCACCATATGTAGTTCTTCACCATGCCACGAAAAGCTTAAAGAATGAACGGTACGTACTTTATCAACGACACTTGTATTAGCCGCGCAAAAACATGTGAAATCATGGGTTCCGATAATATATTGGGCTGCTTCTTCCATTTTCGCGACATCTGGTTTCAACCCATTTGTTTCAACAGTGTAATGTCTACGAAAAGGACTTTGCTCCTCTTCACAGCTCCAAATATAACGATAACGTTTTCCTGATACACTATATCTTGCATGGAAGTCGATATTTACTTCTTCCACAGCTAATACGCGAATATCACGAGGTAACTGGACATTTAATGCCTTTTTATAACGCTCAACCGGAATCGCTAGAGACGTATCAAAATGAATAACTTGTCCAGTAGCATGGACACGGGCATCGGTGCGACCACTTGCTGTCACTTTAACCTTTTCCCCTTTATGCATTTTTGTTAGTACATTCTCTAGCTCCAGTTGGACTGTCCGTTCTCCTGGTTGTACTTGATAACCGGCAAAAAGTGTCCCATCATAACTTATTGTTACTTTTAAACGTCTCAATTACTTCACCTCGCTATTAGCTACGATACAAGACTAATAATACGGTCATTGCCGCTAGCACTATTAGACTAATTGTATCTTGCCAATGCCATTCTAGCTGTCGGTAACGGGTACGTCCTTCTCCTCCACGATAACCGCGCACTTCCATCGCTGTCGCTAAATCCTCTGCTCTTTTAAACGCACTAACGAATAAAGGAACAAGAAGAGGTACAACCGCTTTGATTCTTTCTTTCATTGGACCTGCACTTAAATCGGAACCACGGGCCATTTGAGCTTTCATAATTTTATCTGTCTCGTCCATTAACGTTGGAATAAAACGTAAGGCAATCGACATCATTAATGCTAATTCATGAACAGGTAGTTTTAACTTTTTCAAAGGATTTAACAACACTTCAATCCCGTCTGTAATCGAGATTGGGGAAGTCGTTAACGTTAAAATGGAAGTCATTAAGACCAATACTAAGAAGCGAATTGAAATGAAAACACCTTGTCTTAACCCTTCTTCATATATTTTAAAGAAACCGAGTTCGAAAAGAATATCGCCTTCCCTCGTAAAAAATATATGAATTAAAAACGTAAACACTAATAAAAAGATAATCGGTTTTAATCCGTTTAATAAAAAGTATAGACGGATCCGTGACATGAATATAACAAGTAATGTAAATGCGATTAGGAAAGCATACGTCATTACGTTATTAGCAAAAAAGACAACAATAATAAAGGCAAAAACAAAAACTAGTTTGGAACGAGGATCCAGTTTATGAACAAAAGAATCTCCTGGAATGTATCGGCCAAAGATCATTTTTTCCATCATTGGTTGTCACGCCCCTCTCGTAAGGCACGTGCCACTTCATCTGCCAGTTCTTCCTCTGTTAAACAAATTCGAGATAATGGTTGATTCATCAACTGCTCAATTTTCGCCTGAAATCGAACGATATGAGGCGGTTCAAGACGATACTGTTCAAGAGTCTTGCTATCTGCAAAGATTTCCCGTGGTGTACCACTTAAAACACATTTCCCTTCGTGCATAATAGCAATGCTATCTGCATAACGAGCAGCATCTTCCATACTATGAGTTACGAGAATCGTTGTTAAATGACGTTCTTTATGAAGGGAGTAGAACATGTCCATAATTTCCCTTTGGCCCCGTGGATCTAATCCTGCAGTTGGTTCATCAAGTACAATGACTTCAGGTTCCATCGCAAGGACCCCAGCAATCGCTACACGACGCATTTGACCGCCAGATAGGTCAAAGGGCGATTTTTCTAAAGTTTCCTCTGGTAAGCCTACAAGCTTGATTAAATCCCTCGCTCTTTTCTCTGCTACTTCCTCAGATACACCGAAATTCATCGGTCCAAACATAATATCTTTTAATACCGTTTCTTCAAACAGTTGGTGCTCTGGAAATTGAAAGACAATCCCAACCTTTTGGCGAATGGGTTTTAACTCTTTTGCTTTTTTACCTGCAACAATTAATCGGTCCCCAATATGTACTTGGCCTTTAGACGGCTTTAAAAGACCGTTAAAGTGTTGTAGGATAGTGGATTTACCCGAACCTGTATGACCAATAATCGCTTGATACGTACCATGGGGGATTGTTAAATCTACATCAAATAAAGCATACTTTTCAAAAGGTGTCCCCATTGAATAGGCATAGCTTACTTGTTGAAGTTTGATGTCCATAGATCATTCACCAACTCTTCTTCTGTCATATGTTGTCCTGCTAATTGTACACCCTTTGATTGGAACAGCTTTGTCATCCTCATGGCAAAAGGCAGTTCTAAACCGAACTCAATCAGCTTATCGCCAAGGGCAAATATTTCAGACGGTGTCCCTTCCGCGTATTTTTTCCCATCATTCATAAATAAAATACGATCTGCAAAAAGGGCTTCTTCCACATCATGGGTGATGGAAAGTACCGTTAAACCAATTTCTTTACGTAATTCACGAACCGTTTTTAATACTTCATCTCGACCTTGTGGATCTAACATGGAGGTTGCTTCATCTAAAATAAGTAGCTTCGGTTTCATGGCAATGGCGCCTGCAATGGCAACCCGTTGCTTTTGTCCTCCCGAAAGATGATGAGGTTCATGATTTAAAAACTTGTCCATTTTCACTTGAGATAGGGATGTGTGTACACGCTCAACCATCTCTTCATAAGGAACACCGCTATTTTCTAAGGCGAATGCTACATCATCTTGAACAGTAGCACCGACAAACTGATTATCAGGATTTTGAAAAACCATCCCTATATTTGAACGGGTTTCCCATAAATTTTCTTCTGTTAATACATTTCTCATAACACGGACTTCACCTTCCTGAGGGAAAAGTAATCCGCTTACTAGCTTGACCATTGTTGATTTACCAGAACCGTTATGACCAACGATTGCAATCCATTCTCCTTCATTGACTGAGAAGGAAACATTTTGTACTGCCTTTCGTTTATCTGGTTGATCTGGTGTATATGAAAAACTAACGTTTTGAAACGATAAAATCTCGGTCACTAATCTTAGCTCCTCTCTTTGGCGCTCTACTAACTAAATTACACTGTTTTGTGCTGTAATGCTACCCTTAGAAATAGGTGACATATATAAAAATAAGGTACGTTTTCAAATCACGATGAAATTCCACTTTGATTAAAAACGTACTTTATTTTCGTATATGTATAAATAAAAAAACTAGCAAATTGGTATCCTTTGCCATTATTAAGAGAATAAAAAAGCGCGCACCCCATTCAAGAGAAATGCGCTTTACTTCTACATTTATAATAAGAACACGGCTGCTCATTTCCGTGTTCTTTTGAATGAGGTGCGGAGAGCTAGACGAGACGCCACACATGAAGTGCCCGCTCATTATAACGCTCAAGCCATTTTATTGTCGTATAAATCAATTTGTATAGACACTATTCGTGTATACATCAATGTGAAAAACACATTATAAAAATAGAGGGGTCCGGGTTCAACCGGTGAACCGGACACCCTCTTACCTTTCGTTATAGAATTAGAATATTAAACTAATTCGATTACAACTACAGGTGCACCGTCACCACGGCGAGGTCCTACTTTAAGGATACGAGTGTAACCACCTTGACGATCAGCGTAACGTGGTGCAACATCATTAAATAGCTTTTGAAGTGCAAATGAAGTTGATTCGTTACCTTCTTCATCAGTAGTTGTTACTACTTCACGACGGATAAATGCAGCCGCTTGACGACGAGCATGTAAATCTCCACGCTTACCTAAAGTAATCATTTTTTCAACTACAGAACGTAATTCTTTCGCACGTGCTTCAGTTGTTTCAATACGTTCGTTAACGATTAAGTCAGTAGCTAAATCACGTAATAAAGCTTTACGTTGAGAACTTGTACGACCAAGTTTTCTGTAACCCATGGATGTTCCCTCCTTTATATCTGATCTGCATAAAATAGATGTCTTCGCTTAGTCTTCTTTACGTAATCCTAAACCAAGCTCTTCTAATTTAGCTTTTACTTCTTCTAGTGACTTACGACCAAGATTGCGCACTTTCATCATATCGTCTTCTGATTTATTCGCAAGTTCCAGTACTGTATTAATACCAGCGCGTTTTAAGCAGTTATAAGAACGAACAGAAAGATCTAGTTCTTCAATCGTCATCTCTAAAACTTTTTCTTTTTGATCCTCTTCTTTTTCGACCATGATTTCAGCAGTTTGTGCTTCATTCGTTAAGCCTACAAAGATATTAAGGTGCTCAGTTAAAATTTTTGCTCCGAGCGAAATCGCCTCTTTTGGACCGATGCTACCATCTGTCCACACATCAAGTGATAACTTGTCGAAATCAGAATTCTGTCCAACACGAGTGTTCTCCACTTGAAAATTAACGCGTGAAACTGGAGTGTAAATAGAGTCGATCGGGATCACGCCGATAGGAAGATCCTCACGTTTGTTTTGATCAGCAGGAGTATATCCACGGCCACGGCGAGCATACATACGCATACGAAGATGACCATTTTTAGCAATTGTTGCAATATATAGGTCCGGATTTAAAATCTCCACGTCACTGTCATGCGTGATATCAGCAGCTGTAACCGTTGCATCACCTTTCACGTCAATCTCAATAACTTTTTCTTCGTCAGAGTAGATTTTTAGTGCAAGCTTTTTAATATTCAAGATAATTGAAGCAACATCTTCTACTACGCCTTCTACAGTTGAGAATTCGTGTAATACGCCATCAATTTGAATAGATGTAACAGCAGCTCCTGGTAAAGAAGACAGAAGGATACGACGTAAAGAATTACCCAAAGTGTTTCCATATCCGCGTTCAAGCGGTTCTACAACAAACTTGCCATATTTGGAATCTTCGCTGATCTCAACAGTTTCAATCTTTGGTTTTTCAATTTCGATCATTCAATTTACCCTCCTTCAAAACATCGAATGTATAGGTTCATAACATCATAATAGTCAAAATCGATTGACTTTATAAGATTTGCACAAGAATTTGTTTTGTACAAGCAATGATGAACTCAAAAGTACTTTGAGATGCACCCATTACACACGACGACGTTTTGGCGGACGGCAACCGTTATGTGGAACTGGAGTAACATCTTTAATTGCAGTTACTTCTAAACCAGCAGCTTGAAGTGCACGAATAGCAGCTTCACGACCAGCACCAGGACCTTTAACAGTTACTTCCAACGTCTTCAGACCATGTTCAAGGGATGCTTTTGCAGCAGCCTCAGCAGCCATTTGAGCAGCATAAGGTGTAGATTTACGTGAGCCTTTGAATCCAAGCGCACCAGCACTAGACCAAGATACTGCGTTACCTTGCATATCTGTAATCGTTACGATTGTATTGTTAAATGTAGAACGGATGTGTGCAATACCAGATTCGATATTTTTTTTCACACGACGTTTACGAGTTTGTTGTTTACGAGCCATGTTAAGAAGGAACCCCCTTTACTTATTATTTTTTCTTGTTCGCTACAGTTTTACGAGGACCTTTACGCGTACGCGCATTGTTTTTCGTATTTTGACCACGAACAGGTAAACCACGACGGTGACGGATACCACGGAAAGAACCGATTTCCATCAAGCGTTTAATGTTAAGTGAAACTTCACGACGTAAGTCACCTTCAACTTTGTATTTATCTAATTGTTCACGGATTTTGTTTAATTCATCTTCAGTAAGATCGCGCACACGAGTATCTTCGTTAACACCAGCAGCAGCTAATACTTTTTGAGATGTAGTTTTACCAATTCCGTAAATGTAAGTTAATGAAATTACCACGCGTTTGTCGCGAGGAATATCAACACCAGCAATACGTGCCATTCGCTAGAGCACCTCCTTTATAATTATCCTTGTTTTTGTTTATGTTTAGGATTTTCACAGATTACCATTACTTTACCGCGTCGGCGAATTACTTTACATTTTTCGCAGATCGGTTTCACAGATGGTCTCACTTTCATCTAACCCAACCTCCTTAATATTCCGGAGTGCAAAAGATTATTTAAAACGGTATGTGATACGACCGCGAGTTAAATCATATGGAGATAACTCGATAGTAACCTTGTCTCCAGGTAAAATTCGGATAAAGTGCATACGAATCTTTCCAGATACGTGTGCAAGCACCGTGTGTCCATTTTCTAATTCTACCTTAAACATCGCGTTTGGCAAAGTCTCAACAACTGTTCCTTCGACTTCAATTACATCGTCTTTCGCCATCAACCCTGTCTCCCTTCTATATGCGTTTTCCGATTCTCTAACATACATGATTAAGAGAATCTGTGCAACTGTTTTCTTCCAACTTAGAAGCAACTCCATCAACATATGCTTGGATTGTATGAGAGATGTTCGAAAGACGCTCGTCTGGTTTCGCTTCACACAATCCAGGGAATGACAACTTCCGGTTAGGAAAGTCTTCCTTATGTTATTCACGATAGCCGGAATGTCTTTGGATGAGAGATTCATACCCGTTACACAGATGCTTCCACGAAACCCATTACACTTTTCCACAAAATAGATTTTATCCCTTTTGCTTCTAGTGTATACCGGGCACAATATGCTTTTGCAACTCTCATAAAGTTTTTTGTTGCACCCGCAATCTACCGCGAAAAGCAGTTTGACTTTCGCCTAATGCCGGGTATCAGCTGCGGCTGCCCTGTAGTAATAGAGCGTCAAGATCAGCAAAAACTTTTTCAATATCTTGCTGTCCATCGATATTCGTTAAAACACCTTTAGCTTGGTAGAAATCAAGTAAAGGTTGAGCTTGATTCATATTTACTTCCAGACGGTTGGCTACCGTTTCCGGATTATCGTCCGCACGTGTATATAATTCGCCGCCATCTTTATCACACTTACCTTCCACTTTTGGTGGGTTAAATATAACATGATATGATGCACCACAAGTTTTACAAATACGACGACCACTAAGACGTGCAATTAGTTCATCTTTTTCAACTTGGATATTGATTGTATGATCAATTTTCTTCCCAAGTTCTTCTAAGATGCTATCTAAAGCCTCTGCTTGTGGAACTGTACGTGGGAACCCGTCTAATAAGAAACCTTTTTCACAATCTTTTTGTGCAAGTCGTTCACGAACGATACCAATCGTAACTTCATCCGGCACAAGTGCACCTTTATCCATATACGATTTAGCTTCTAAACCTAATTCTGTACCAGCACTAATAGCTGCACGGAACATATCGCCTGTAGAAATATGAGGGATTGCGTACTTCTCAACAATTTTGTCTGCTTGAGTACCTTTACCAGCACCAGGCAAACCCATTAAAACGATATTCATACGTAATGACTCCCCCTTAAAGCTAGCTGGCTTAGGAAACAATTAAGTTTCCTAAAACCTGCATATTATTTCATAAAGCCTTTATAGTGACGTTTAACCAGTTGAGATTCTAATTGTTTCATTGTTTCTAAAGCAACACCAACAACAATTATTACACTAGTACCACCGATTTGTGCCGAAGCAGGTAGGTTCATAAAGTTAATAAATAGTATTGGCATTACAGAAATAACTACTAAGAATATAGCACCGACAAATGTTAAACGGTATAAAACTTTTGTTAAGTAACTTTGTGTATCATTACCAGGACGAATACCCGGAATGTATGCACCTTGTTTTTTCAAGTTGTCAGCCAAGTTTTCAGGATTCACTTGAATAAATGCATAGAAATATGTGAAAGCAATAATCAATGCAATATAGATGATCATCCCTATAGGCTTCGTATAATCAAAAGTATTTTGAATAAACGAAGTAACACTATTTTGGCCGAAGAACGTAGCTAATGTTTGAGGTGTAACAACGAACGCAATGGCAAAGATTACTGGAATAACCCCTGCAGCATTTACTTTTAACGGTAAATGAGTTTGTTGTGCACCATGACCAGTACGACCCGCAACTCGTTTTGCATATTGAATTGGAATTTTACGCAACGCTTGTTGAATGTAAATAACTCCAACTACAACTGCCAGCATAACTAATACAAGTAATACTAAGATAGCAATTTTAATAAATAGCTGATCACCAGCACCCTCGATTTGTTGTGCATAGATTTGGTTTACTGTTGTTGGAATGGCAGCAACGATACCTGCGAAGATAATGATTGAAATACCATTACCAACTCCGTAAGCCGTAATTTGTTCTCCTAACCACAATAGGAAAGAGGTACCTGCAGTTAATACGAGTGCAATTGTGATATATGATAACACGCTTGTATCCGTGATTAACGATCCACCATACATTTGGTTAAAACCAAATGACATAGCAATTGCTTGTATGAAAGCTAAAACAACCGTTAAGTAACGAGTGAATTGAGCCAACTTACGTCGACCGACATCACCTTGTTTTGCCCATTCAGCAAACTTCGGAACAACATCCATTTGTAACAATTGAACAATAATTGAAGCAGTAATGTAAGGCATAATTCCCAATGCAAAGATTGAGAAGTTAGACAATGCACCACCGCCAAATGTATTAAGGAAACCAATTAAATTAAATTGATCGGCTACCTTTAATACATTAGCGTCGACGTTAGGTACTGGAATAAATGTTCCAATACGGAAAACAATCAACATTAATAGGGTGAAAATGATTTTATTTCGTATATCTCGAACGCGCATAAAGTTTGAGATTGTCTGAAACATTAAATCACCTCAGTTGTTCCGCCAGCGTTCTCAATCGCTTCTTTAGCTGAAGCTGAGAACTTGTGAGCTTTAACAGAAAGCTTTTTGTTAAGAGTTCCATTACCTAGAATCTTAATTCCAGCTTTTTCGTTGCTCACAACACCTGTTTCTAACAATAATGCAGGTGTTACTTCTGCACCATCTTCAAAACGGTTTAATGCATCAAGGTTAACGATAGCGAATTCTTTACGGTTGATGTTCGTAAAGCCGCGTTTTGGTAAACGACGGAATAGTGGGTTTTGACCCCCCTCAAATCCAGGACGAACGCCGCCGCCAGAACGAGCGTTTTGACCTTTATGACCTTTACCTGCAGTTTTACCGTTACCAGAACCGATACCACGACCAACACGGTTACGCTCTTTACGAGATCCTTCAGCTGGTTTTAACTCATGAAGTTTCATATAGGTGGCACCTCCTTGTTCAATGATTGAAAATTAATTTTCTTTTACAGTAACTAAGTGAGCTACTTTATCTAACATACCGCGAATAGCTGCGTTGTCAGCTTGTTCTACAGTTTGGTTAACTTTACGTAAGCCTAAAGCTTCAATAACTTTGCGTTGTTGAGGTTTAGTACCAATTAAAGATTTAGTAAGGGTGATTTCTAATTTATTAGCCATTATAATTCCCCCCTTATCCTAATAGTTCTTCCACTGATTTACCGCGAAGTTTTGCAACGTCCTCTGCGCGTTTTAGTTCAGTTAAACCTGCAATAGTTGCACGCACCATGTTAATTGGTGTGTTTGAACCAAGAGATTTTGAAAGAATATCAGTAATACCAGCAAGTTCAAGTACGGCACGTACAGGACCACCAGCGATAACTCCAGTACCTGGAGCAGCAGGTTTTACTAAAATTTTACCTGCTCCAAAGTGACCAACTACATCGTGTGGAGTTGTTCCACCAACACGTGGTACTTCGATTAAGTTTTTCTTCGCGTCTTCAACAGCTTTGCGGATCGCATCTGGAACCTCTTGAGCTTTACCAGTACCGAAACCAACATGGCCGTTTTTATCACCTACAACAACTAATGCTGTGAAGCGGAAGCGACGTCCACCTTTAACAACTTTAGCAACGCGGTTAATCGTAACTACGCGTTCTTCAAGTTCAAGTTTGTTTGCGTCAATGCGACTCATGAAGTATGTCCCTCCTTCTTATTAAAATTCTAAGCCGTTTTCACGTGCAGCTTCAGCTAAAGCCTTTACACGTCCATGATATAAGTAACCACCGCGGTCAAATACAACAGCAGTAATATTCTTTTCCGCAGCGCGTTTAGCGATTGTTTCACCAATTTTTGTCGCAGCTTCTACATTGCTACCTGCACCCTCAAAACCATTTTCTTGAGTAGATGCACTAACAAGTGTTACGCCTGCTACATCGTCAATAAGTTGCGCGTAGATGTGTTTGTTTGAACGGAATACATTTAAACGTGGACGTTCAGCAGTACCCGAGATTTTAGAACGAACACGCGCATGACGTTTTTTACGAACTTGATTTTTATCTTGTTTCGTAATCACAGAGGTCACTCCTTTCTAACGCTCATTAAGCATTATTTACCTGTTTTACCTTCTTTACGACGAACGTATTCGCCTTCATAACGGATACCTTTACCTTTATAAGGTTCTGGTGGACGTACGTCACGGATGTTAGATGCAAATGCACCAACACGTTCTTTACTAATACCTTTAACGATCACTTTTGTGTTTGAAGGAACTTCGATTTCTAGACCTTCCTCTGGTGTGAACTCTACTGGATGAGAGTAACCAACGTTAAGAACAAGTTTTTTACCTTGTAATTGCGCACGGTAACCTACACCGATAAGTTCTAGTGAACGAGAGAATCCTTCAGAAACACCAGTTACCATGTTCGCTAGAAGCGCACGAGTCGTACCATGAACAGTACGGTGTTCTTTTGATTCAGAAGGGCGAACAACAGTGATGATGTTTCCTTCTTGCTCAATTTTCATATCTTTGTTGAATTGACGAGTTAATTCGCCTTTAGGTCCTTTAACAGTAACTGTGTTGTCATCAGCAACAGTCACAGTAACGTTAGCTGGAACCTCGATTGGTTTTTTACCTACACGAGACATTTAGGTTGCACCTCCATTCTTTTATTACTTATTACCAAATGTAAGCTAAGATTTCTCCGCCAACTTTTTTAGCACGTGCTTCTTTATCAGTTAATACACCTTGAGAAGTTGATACTAAAGCGATACCTAAACCGTTAAGTACTTTTGGTACTTCGTTAGTTTTAGCATATACGCGTAAGCCAGGTTTTGAAATACGTTTTAAACCAGTGATAACGCGTTCGTTATCTTTTCCATATTTTAAGAAGATACGGATGATACCTTGCTTATTATCTTCAACATACTCAACATCACGAACGAAACCTTCACGCTTTAAGATCTCAGCGATTTCTTTCTTTAAGTTGGAAGCTGGTACTTCTAACTTTTCGTGACGAACCATGTTAGCATTACGAATGCGTGTTAGCATATCTGCAATCGGATCTGTCATTGTCATAAATTTTACCTCCTTCCCAATTTAGGGGATTACCAGCTAGCTTTTTTAACGCCAGGAATTTGTCCCTTATATGCAAGTTCACGGAAACAAATACGGCAAAGTTTAAATTTACGATATACAGAATGTGGACGACCACAGCGTTCACAACGTGTATATTCTTGAACTTTAAACTTTTGCTTACGTTGTTGTTTAACGACCATTGATTTTTTAGCCACGTTTTCGCCCTCCTTATTTTATTACTTTTGGAACGGCATACCGAATTGTGTCAATAACTCGCGAGCTTCTTCATCAGAATTCGCAGTTGTTACGATCACGATGTCCATACCGCGTACTTTTGAAACTTTATCGTAATCGATTTCAGGGAAAATTAATTGTTCTTTAACACCTAAAGTGTAGTTTCCACGACCATCGAATGCTTTTTTAGAAACACCGCGGAAGTCGCGTACACGTGGAAGTGCGATAGAAATTAATTTATCCAAGAATTCATACATACGTTCACCACGTAATGTAACTTTTGCACCGATAGGCATTCCTTCACGTAGACGGAAACCTGCGATCGATTTTTTCGCACGAGTTACAACTGGTTTTTGACCAGTGATGATTGATAACTCTTCAACAGCAGCATCTAGTGCTTTAGAGTTTTGTACTGCATCACCAACACCCATGTTGATAACGATTTTTTCTACTTTTGGAACTTGCATTACTGATTTATATTCAAACTTGCTCATAAGAGCAGGAGAAACTTCATTTAAATATTTTTCTTTTAGGCGGCTCATGTTCGTACCTCCCTTCTCAATTTACTTATTAGTCGATTACTGCACCTGATTTTTTTGCAACACGAACTTTTTTGCCATCTTCGATTTTATAACCTACACGAGTCGGCTCGCCAGATTTAGGATCGATTAGCATTACGTTCGATACGTGGATTGCTGCTTCTTGGCTCACAATTCCACCTTGTGGGTTTAACTGGTTAGGTTTAATATGTTTTTTCACGATATTAACACCTTCAACAAGAACACGGTCTTGTTTTGGGAAAGCGGCTAAAACAACGCCTTCTTTACCTTTGTCTTTACCAGTAATAACTTTTACTTTGTCGCCCTTTTTAACATGCATTAGTGTCGCACCTCCTTGATTGGTACTATCATGAAATTAAAGAACTTCTGGAGCTAATGAAACGATTTTCATGAAGTTGCTATCACGTAATTCACGTGCAACAGGTCCGAAAATACGAGTTCCGCGTGGTGACTTATCGTCTTTGATGATTACGCAAGCATTTTCGTCAAATTTAATATAAGTACCATCTTTACGGCGTACACCAGATTTTGTGCGAACGACAACAGCCTTAACAACGTCACCTTTCTTGACAACGCCTCCTGGTGTTGCTTTCTTAACTGTACATACAACGATATCACCGATGTTAGCAGTTTTACGGCCAGAACCACCAAGCACTTTAATTGTTAAAACTTCACGTGCACCTGAGTTGTCAGCAACTTTCATACGACTTTCTTGTTGGATCACTTAGGTTACCTCCCTTCGGAATAGGAATGTTTCCGAAATGTATTAAATAATAACCGCTTTTTCTACAACTTCCACTAAACGGAAACGTTTTGTAGCAGATAGCGGGCGAGTTTCCATGATACGTACGATATCACCGATTTTCGCTTCGTTCAACTCATCATGAGCTTTAAACTTTTTAGAGTACTTTACACGTTTACCATATAATTTATGTTTCTTATAAGTTTCAACAAGAACAGTTACTGTTTTGTCCATTTTATCTGAAACAACACGGCCTGTGTAAACTTTGCGTTGATTACGCTCAGACATACTTTGGAACCTCCTTATCAGTTATTTGCACTGATTTCTCTTTCACGAATCACAGTTTTCATGCGCGCAATCGCTTTACGAACTTCGCGAATACGAGCTGTGTTTTCTAATTGACCAGTCGCCAATTGGAAGCGAAGGTTGAAAAGCTCTTCTTTCAGTGATTTCACTTTTAATTCAATTTCAGAAGTGGCAAGGTCACGGATTTCATTAGCTTTCATTAGATTCACCACCAGTTTCTTGACGTTTAACAATCTTACATTTAACAGGAAGTTTGTGTGATGCTAAACGAAGTGCTTCACGTGCAACCTCTTCAGATACACCTGCAACTTCAAACATAACTTTTCCTGGTTTTACTACTGCTACCCAACCTTCTGGAGAACCTTTACCGGAACCCATACGTACCTCTAGAGGCTTTTTCGTGTAAGGTTTATGTGGGAAAATTTTAATCCAAACTTTACCGCCACGTTTCATGTAACGTGTCATAGCGATACGTGCAGATTCGATTTGACGGTTTGTGATCCAGCTTGCAGTTGTTGCTTGTAAGCCCCATTCACCAAATGCTACTTCTTTACCGCCTTTCGCTTCACCACGCATGTTACCACGGTGTTCACGACGGTATTTAACGCGTTTTGGTAATAACATTATTATTTGCCTCCTTCCACAGAGTTCTTCTTCGTAGGAAGGACTTCACCACGGTAAATCCATACTTTAACACCTAATTTACCATAAGTAGTGTCAGCTTCTGCATGAGCATAGTCGATGTCAGCACGAAGAGTATGAAGTGGAACAGTTCCTTCGCTATAATGTTCAGCACGCGCGATGTCAGCGCCACCTAAACGACCAGATACTTGTGTTTTAATCCCTTTTGCACCAGCGCGGATTGTGCGTTGGATTGCTTGTTTTTGAGCACGGCGGAATGATACGCGGTTCTCAAGTTGACGAGCGATGTTTTCTGCTACTAAACGAGCATCAAGATCAGCTTTTTTGATTTCTACGATATTAATGTGTACACGTTTACCAGTTAAATCGTTAAGGTATTTACGTAAGTTTTCAACTTCCGTACCGCCTTTACCGATTACCATACCTGGTTTCGCAGTGTGAATTGTAATGTTTACGCGGTTTGCAGCGCGTTCGATTTCTACTTTAGAAACTGAAGCGTCTTTTAAAGCAGATTCGATATATTTACGAATTTTAATATCTTCGTGTAAAAGAGTAGCATAGTCTTTCTCAGCGTACCATTTTGACTCCCAGTCACGAATAATACCAACTCGTAGTCCTATTGGATGTACTTTTTGACCCACGGATTAACCCTCCTTCTTCTCAGATACCACGATTGTAATGTGGCTTGTGCGTTTGTTAATTGCGCTTGCACGTCCTTGTGCACGTGGACGGAAACGTTTTAATGTTGGACCTTCGTCAACAAAAACTTCAGAAACAACTAAGTTGTTTACATCTAATTCATAGTTGTGCTCAGCATTAGCAACTGCAGATTTTAATACTTTCTCAACGACTGGAGACGCCGCTTTTGGAGTATGACGTAAAATTGCAACTGCTTCACCAACTTGCTTGCCTCGGATTAAGTCTACTACTAGACGTACTTTACGAGGAGCGATGCGCACTGTGCGAGCGATAGCTTTAGCTTGTGTCATTAGGATTTACCTCCTCTCAAAATTAGCGTCTTGTTTTCTTGTCATCTGCACCGTGACCTTTGTAAGTACGTGTCGGTGCGAATTCGCCTAATTTGTGACCTACCATATCTTCTGTCACGTATACAGGAACATGTTTACGTCCATCATATACAGCGATTGTTAAACCGATGAAGTTCGGGAAGATAGTAGAACGGCGAGACCAAGTTTTAATAACTTGTTTTTTCTCAGAACCTTCTTGTGCTTCAACTTTTTTCATTAAGTGATCATCCACAAAAGGTCCTTTCTTCAAGCTGCGACCCATTTAGGAACCTCCCTCCGTGACTCCACCACGGTACGACTAGCGAACCGCAGTACAATCACTTTATTTTTTACGAGAACGAATGATTAACTTATTAGTTTTGTTTTTCTTCTTACGAGTTTTGTAACCAAGAGCTGGTTTGCCCCATGGTGTCATTGGAGATTTACGTCCAATTGGAGAACGTCCTTCACCACCACCGTGTGGGTGATCGTTAGGGTTCATTACAGAACCACGAACAGTTGGGCGTTTACCTAACCAACGAGAACGACCTGCTTTACCAATGTGGATAAGTTCATGTTGTTCGTTACCTACTTGACCGATTGTAGCACGGCAAGTTGCAAGTACTAAACGAACTTCACCAGATTGTAGACGAACGATTACGTATTTACCTTCACGACCAAGTACTTGAGCAGAAGTACCAGCAGAACGTACCAATTGTCCACCTTTACCAGGTTTTAACTCGATGTTATGGATTGTTGTACCCATTGGAATGTTTGCTAATGGTAGAGAGTTACCTACTTTAATGTCTGCGTCAGGACCAGATACGATTGTTTGACCAACTTCTAATCCTTTTGGAGCTAAGATGTAACGTTTCTCACCGTCAGCGTAATTGATTAATGCGATATTCGCAGAGCGGTTTGGATCATATTCGATAGTAGCAACGCGTCCTGGAATTCCGTCTTTAAGACGTTTGAAGTCGATTACGCGGTATTGCTTCTTATGACCACCACCATGATGACGAACAGTAATTTTACCTTGGTTGTTACGACCAGCTTTGCGTTTAATTGGTTCTAATAAAGACTTTTCAGGCTTATTAGTTGTAATTTCCGCAAAGTCAGATGACGTCATGTTACGACGACCATTTGAGGTTGGTTTATACTTTTTAATCGCCATTTGTTTTCCCTCCTTCTTTATTCTTCGATTCTTTCCTTATCGGAATTAGATATCAAAAATTTCGATTTCTTTGCTATCAGCAGCTAATTTAACGATTGCTTTACGACGTTTGTTTGTGTATCCGCCGAATTTACCAACACGTTTAAATTTACCTTTGTAGTTCATGATGTTTACTTTTTCAACTTTTACATCAAAGATTGCTTCTACTGCATCTTTAACTTGAGTTTTGTTTGCGCGAACATCAACTTCAAAAGTGTATTTTTTCTCAGCCATAAGCTCAGAAGAACGCTCAGTAATGACCGGACGTTTTAGAATATCACGTGCTTCCATTATCCAAGCACCTCCTCAACTTTTTCTACTGCAGCTTTCGTGAATACAACTTTGTCATGACCTACAAGATCAAGAACGTTGATTCCAGCAGCTGTTAAAACAGTTACACCAGGGATGTTACGAGCAGATAATGCTACGTTTTCATCTAATTCAGCTGTAACGAATAATGCTTTCGTATCAATGTTTAGGTTACCTAAAATTGCTTTGAAATCTTTAGTTTTTGGTGCATCTAATTGTAATGCATCAAGAACTACGAAGTTTTGTTCTCCAACTTTAGCTGATAAAGCTGATTTAAGAGCTAAGCGACGAACTTTCTTCGGTAATTTATAGCTGTAGCTACGTGGTGTAGGACCGAATACAGTACCACCGCCACGCCATTGTGGAGAACGGATAGAACCTTGACGAGCACGACCAGTTCCCTTTTGACGCCATGGTTTACGACCACCACCAGCGACTTCAGAGCGGTTTTTTACTTTATGATTACCTTGACGTAGAGAAGCGCGTTGAGCGATTACTGCGTCGAATAATACTGCTTCGTTAGGCTCAATTGCAAAAACTGCATCGTTTAACTCAATTTCACCAACAGAAGCGCCTGTTTGACTAAGTACAGATACCTTTGTCATTCCTGTTTCCTCCTTTCTTCGGGAAATTATTTAGATTTTACAGCTGTTTTTACTGTAACTAATGCTTTTTTAGAACCAGGAACATTACCTTTAACTAGTAATAAGTTACGTTCAGCATCAACTTTAACGATTTCTAAGTTTTGGATCGTAACTACAACACCACCAGTTTGACCTGGTAATTTCTTTTGTTTAAATACGCGGTTCGGAGCAACTGGACCCATTGAACCAGGACGACGGTGGTAACGAGAACCGTGGGCCATAGGACCACGAGATTGTCCGTGACGTTTAATAACACCTTGGAAACCTTTACCTTTCGTAACACCTGTTACGTCTACTACATCGCCTTCTGCGAAAATTTCTACTTTGACTTCTTGACCAACCTCGTACTCTTCCACGTTAACGTTGCGGAATTCACGAATGAAGCGCTTAGGAGCAGTATTCGCTTTAGCTACGTGACCTTGTTCTGGTTTGTTTGAAAGCTTCACGCGCTTATCTTCGAAACCAACTTGGATTGCTTCGTAACCATCTGTTTCTACAGTTTTCTTTTGAAGAACTACGTTTGGAGCAGCTTCGATAACTGTTACAGGGATTAAATCACCATTTTCAGCGAAAACTTGTGTCATACCAACTTTTCTACCTAAGATTCCTTTAGCCATTTTGTCACACCTCCTGTGATTATTAAAAAAGTTCTATTTGTTTTTACCATTAAAGTTTGATTTCAATATCAACGCCAGATGGTAAATCAAGTTTCATTAACGCATCAACAGTTTGTGGTGTTGGGTTAATGATGTCGATTAAACGTTTATGCGTACGCATTTCGAATTGTTCACGAGAATCTTTGTACTTGTGAACCGCACGAAGAATTGTGTACACAGACTTCTCAGTTGGTAACGGAATCGGACCTGATACACTAGCACCTGAACGTTTAGCAGTTTCCACAATTTTCTCAGCGGATTGATCTAGAACACGGTGATCATACGCTTTTAAACGGATACGAATCTTTTGTTTTGCCATTATTTTCCCTCCTTTTTCGCCTATTTACTAGACATTCTCCACGGAAATTTCCCACACACGCGCCATGGCAAAGCGGCCGGGTGTGTCGGCAACCTCCCGCTTCATCGCAGTCAAAGACCAACATTCAACAGTATATACAATTTACTAAGAATAAGCAAGTATTTTCTGCTAAATTCTTTGAAATTGTAATTCTTTTATGCATTGCTTTTCAACATTTGTTTCAAAGCCTTTTTAAGTATAATGAATCTATGCATCAATATCAATCAATTATCTATGGTTATATATGGTTCCATATGTTTTTGTTTCTTCTATATAAAAAGGGTGCCCACTCATCTGGACACCCTGTCACTATATTATGAAAAGAACATTACTGCCGCCCACCCAAAAATAATAAGCGGAATATTAAATATGAAGAAAGTTGGTATACATGTATCGCGAATATGATCATGTTGTCCATCTACATTTAACCCGGCAGTAGGTCCTAATGTAGAATCCGATGCTGGCGACCCTGCATCCCCTAAAGCGCCTGCCGTACCTATTAATGTAATAATAGCTGCAGTGCTTAAACCAAATTCTAAACCAATCGGTACAAAAATGGCAGCAATAATCGGTATCGTTGCAAAGGATGAACCAATTCCCATATCAATCAATAACCCAATTAATAACATAATTAATACCGCTAACCCTTTGTTGTCCCCTAATATATTATTAGCAGCATCTACTAACTGTTCGACATGGCCTGTTGCAGTAACAACAGAAGCAAAACCACTTGAGGCAATCATTACTAATCCGATAAATGCCATTAAACGCATACCGTCTGTTAGCACTTGATCTGCTTCACTCCACTTTAATGCACCTGTAATGTATAAAATTAAAACTCCTACAAGAGCACCGAAAAACATAGAACCCGAAGTTAACGGAACGATACTAGGTATTTGAACGATTACAGCAGCTATTAGTGCAATAACCGTATAAACGACATTTTTCTTTTTAATCGTAACGTTAATTTCTGTTTCCACTTGTCGGTCTTCGTACTTTCTTGGTTTACGGAAAATAAAGAACGCTACAACTAACCCTACAACCATTCCAAGAGCTGGAATTAACATTGGACCATACACATCGGATTTTGTAATTTCAAGACCGGCTGCTGAAATATTATCCGCTACGATTCCTTGATATACTAACCCAAAACCGAATGGTAAACTCATATATGGTGTAATTAAGCCGAATGCTAAAATACACGCAATTAAACGACGATCAATTTCTAACATGTTTAATATCTTAATAATCGGCGGAATTAATAATGGTATAAACGCAATGTGAATTGGAATTAAATTTTGTGAGAAAATGGACATTAATAAAATAACGAAAAATAGTAACGCTTTTACTAATCCTCTTTTTTGGGAATCACCTTTACGTTGAACTAACTTTAATATCGTTACAACAAGCAATTCTGAAATTCCTGTTTTTGAAATGGCAATGGCTAACCCACCGAGCATCCCATAGCTTAGAGCAACTTCCGCTCCTCCGCCTAAACCTTCTACAAAGGCAATTAATGTATCATCAAGGGACATTCCTGCTGTAATTCCTCCAGCAACTGCCCCTATTACTAATGAAAATACAACGTTAATCCGAAGAACACTCAATAGGAGCATTACAACGACCGCTACTACAACTGCATTCATTTTATATCCCTCTTACTTTCGTCTGCTAAATTATTAAACTAGTAACGTATTAAAGTCTAACTCCTTCTAAAGGAAAAGTCAATATAAGAAAAAGCCCCTATATATTCCTGAAATTTTCGGAAAATATAACGGCTTTCTTCTATTATAATGATGCTTTGATTATTCGTTTATAATACTGTGTTGAAATGACGGCGAAGACCGCATACATGATAACGTATAACACCATCGTCACGACAAGAGGGGTAAACATTTCTGTTCCGAATAAGAACCAACCAGATTTTACCGCAAAATAACTATGCAACAACCCTATTACGAGCGGTACACCAAAGTTAAAAGCTTGTTTTGCATAAATTCCTTTCATTAAGTCAGAAGTTGAAAATCCAATCTTTCTTAATATAGTATAGGATTCTTTCTCCATTTCAGCTTCTGACATTTGTTTAAAGTAAAGAATACTACCTGTTGTTAATAAAAATGCTAGTCCAAGAAATGCAGTAATAAAAATTGTTGTACCATATATTGATAAGTAACTATGATGCTCTTCTTCGTAAGATAGTGGTAAATATTCTTGCCCGTTAACTACTAATTTTCTTTCCTCTTGCAGTTCGTTATAGATCTCTTCCGCTTTTGGACTATCTTCATTATCCACTAAGTTTACACCGACTTGATAATTGAAGAAACTCTCTGGGCTTTGATTTACAGATATATTTTCAAATGTAGTATCTGTAACGACTAGTAATGGACTTGCCATTGTTACTGTACCTGAAAGCATAAATTCTTCTTGTATTTCCTTTATTATAACCTTCTCCTCTTCATTATTAAAACGAACGGAAAGATCTCCCCCTTTTTCAAGAGGCATAATTTCTGAAAACATATTTTGGTAACTCGTAACAATAGCCTCTCCATCATTCAGTTGCGCATCAGGGCTTACTTGTTTAAAGTCGCTTAATGGAACTACATACATAGAGGATTCGCTAGCAAAGGTTAAATTTTGATTAGCGAAATCACCAATTAAATCCTGGAAGTCAAACTTTACTTCCGCTACACGATACGTATCCTTTTCAAATTCAATTCCTTCTTGATGTAACCGATCTAAAAAACTAATTCCTTTATCGTTTAGTAAAATATAATCATATGGTGAATATTGATGAGCTCTTGTTGCAGATGAGAAATAAGAAATATACGATAAACTCATAATCCCAACCGCTAATCCAGTTAACACGGTAATTAACGTTAATGACTTGGCATTTCCTTTCATTCTATGCATAATCGGAGTAACTGCCATAACGTCTCGAATTTTTAAATGTCCCTTTTTACTTGCTCTGAAAATATTCATAATAAATGATACTGAATATCTAAAGAATAAAAATGTTCCAAAAATCGTGGATGCTAGAATAACAATCATGTGTAAAAATAAATCTTTAAAATGACTTTTTTCCATATCAAATAATACGGAAGATTGATAGTAGCCGTAAACGATAAGAAACAAGCCTATTAAACCAAACGCCATTTGGAAAAAATTAAAACGTTTTATACGCTCATCCGCTTTTTTTGATGCATGGAATAAAGATAATAATGTAACACGATACACCATCCATGTCATTTGAAATAAAATAACTAGTAGTAAGATTGAAAATATAATTACTGATTGTATAAACGCTTCAGAAGAAAATACTAAATCAATGACTAAGTCTAGTTTTAACAGCTTAATTAAGATCATGGCAAAGAGCCTTGAACTAAAGAAGCCAATCACCATACCTACGGCTACTGCTAAAATAAATAAAATAATATTTTCAAGGGCAATTAATCTTACAATTAACCCTTTCGTCATCCCTATCAACTGATAAAGGCCCATTTCTTTACTTCGTCGTTTCATAAATAAGTGATTCGCATAGAGAACAAAAAATGTAACGATAAAGTACAACACATAAGTTGCCGACTGGAATCCAGCAGACGCCGTACCGCTTTCTTTTAAAGCTTCTACAACTGTTGGATTATGGTGTAGAGTCGTAAAAGAGAAGCATAAAGTAACACTAAATATTAAGGCAAAGAAATATAAATAATAATGTTTTACGTTTTTCCTCATACTTCGAAATACGAGTCTACTAAGCGTCATATCCATCACCGCCTAGAATGCTTTGCGTATTTAATATTTGTTGGAAAAATTGTTGTCTCGTTTTATCTCCACGATATAACTCCGTATAAATTGAACCATCTTTTAAAAATAACACTCGTGAACAAAAACTTGCTGCTACCGAATCATGGGTCACCATCATGATTGTAACGGATTTTTGCTTATTAATATTTTCTAAGTTCGTAAGTAATGCCGTAGCAGATTTTGAGTCAAGGGCACCTGTAGGTTCATCAGCAAAAACTAATGTTGGCCCTGAAATTAAAGCACGTGCAGCAGAAGTCCGTTGTTTTTGTCCTCCTGAAATTTCATTTGGATACTTATTCAAAATTTCCGATATCCCTAATAATTTAACTAGTTCCTTTAAACGACTTTCCGCCACAGCTCTTGGAAGCTTACTGATTGATAAAGGAAGCAAAATATTTTCCTTTACCGTTAATGTATCAAGCAAATTGTAATCTTGAAATACAAAGCCAAGCTGCTCCCGTCTAAAGTTGGCCAATTGTTTTTCCTTCATATTTCGTAAATTTTTTCCGTTGATTTCTACTACACCTTCAGTCGGATGATCAATGGAACATAACACATTTAGTAATGTTGTTTTTCCCGAACCAGATGGCCCCATGATTCCTACAAATTCACCTTTACTTACTTCTATATCTATTCCTTTTAACACTTCTTGTGCTGTAGATTTTTTCCCATATGTTTTTTTAATTTTTCTACCAACTAAAACTGTCATTTTTTACTCCCCTTTCTTTATCTATTTTCATTTTACTTACATAACCGTTTCTCTGCCTTCGTTCTAGATGACAAAATAAAAGGGTAGGTGACAATTTCGTCATCTACCACGTTTTTTGATACTCATTTTGTTGTGGAAATTGTAATGTAAAGGTTGAACCATTATTTACTTGCGATTTCACAGAAATAAGAATGCCTAATTTCTGTGCTGCATTCTTTGCTAAATAAAGACCCATACCCGTCGATTGAACAGACTCTCTTCCAACCGTACCTGTATAAGATTTTTGAAAAATACGCGGAAGATCTTCCTCGTTGATCCCTATACCAAAGTCTTTAATATGAAGTAATAAATGACCGGTTTCGTTGATTTCGGTATAAATATGGACTTCTTCATTTTCATGGCTATATTTAATGGCATTCGATAAAATTTGGCGAACAATAAAGGCAAGCCATTTCTTATCAGTTGTAATTTCTTGTTCCAATTCTTCAACTTGAAAACCAATTCCCTTTTCTAAACACCATGAACGGAACTCTCGTATTTCTTTATAAACAACATCACGTAGTATTACTTTTTCTAAACGATTATCCTTCTCGATTGTAGCAAGTCTTGTATGATGAAGCTGTTGATCTAATAATAGATGAATCCGTACCCACTCACTTTCAAGTCTCTTACGTAATTTCTCATCATTTGTTTGCTCTATCATCAGTTTCATTGCAGTTAATGGTGTTTTCACTTCATGAACCCATGCTAATAAGTCATCTACATGTTCTTGCAGTTGAATCTTTGACTTGTTTATAAATGAATCCTTTTCTTCATATACTTCTAAAATTTGTTTCATTGAACGTTTTTGAAAAGGAGATAGATGTACATCTTCTAAAGATAACAAGTCCGATGCATTC
Source organism: Ureibacillus sp. FSL E2-3493 (assembly GCF_038077515.1). Lineage (NCBI taxonomy): Bacteria > Bacillati > Bacillota > Bacilli > Caryophanales > Caryophanaceae > Ureibacillus > Ureibacillus sp. FSL E2-3493. The sequence goes on from NZ_JBBOPK010000001.1 coordinate 3,465,246, forward strand.
GACAAATTTCCCAGGAAATTCTTAATCTCCCGAGTTTCTTTTATGTAGCGCCATATTAGAAAAATGGTAATGAAAGAAATGATAACTATATTAAAATAGGTGACGCTAACCCCAGAAAACCCGAAGTCTAAATAGAAGAGGATGTCCATACAAATAATAAGCAGTACTAAGAACATAATCCATGCCATACGTTCCCGTAAAAATAATAAAAACATAAACGACCTCACTTTGTAACGGCCATATAGCCAAGCCCTTTTTTTGTAATAATTACATCTTCTAACCCAATATCTTCAAGTTTCAATCGAAGTCTGTTGACATTTACGGAAAGCGTATTGTCATTTACAAAACGTTCATCATCCCAAAGCATTCGCATTAACTCATCTCTTGAAACGACTTTATCAACATGTTTTAAAAGTCCTCTTAAAATAAACAATTCGTTCTTAGTTAAACTACATTCCTTTTCCTTAAAACGAACTACCCCTTTTGCATAGTCAACTGTTGCCCCATTCCATCGAGTAAGTTCAGATTGTTCCTCTACATAGTCATACGTACGTCGTAATATAGCTTGTACTTTTGCTAATAACACATCCATATTAAATGGTTTTTGTACAAAATCATCTGCGCCCATTTGCATCGCCATGACCATATCCATAGGATGGTCTCGGGAGGATAAAAATACGATGGGAACTTTGGAAACTTCACGAATTTCCCTACACCAGTGAAAACCATCAAAAGCAGGTAATTGAATATCGATAATCACTAAATGTGGTCTCTCTTCGATAAAATAATCCATCACCTTTTGAAAGTCGGAAGGGCCAACAACTTGCATTTGCCACCCTTCAAATCGCTCTTGTATCATTTCAAAAATTGATGGATCATCTTCTATTAATAACACTTTTAATTCCATAATCACCCTCCTTTTCCATCATTGTAGCATTTGTTTTCTTATGTTTGAACCTGCCGCCCCCTTTTCATTTATAAAAGAATAAAAAAACCAATTCGTAGGCGTCCCCACGAATTGGTCAAAGGTTTTAGCTAGGCTAAAATTATTTTTGGATTGAAGCTACTACTCCAGCTCCAACAGTACGTCCACCCTCACGGATAGAGAATTTAGTACCTTCTTCAAGAGCGATTGGAGAGATTAATTCAACGTTCATTTCGATGTTGTCACCAGGCATTACCATTTCAACGCCTTCTGGTAAGTTAATAACACCAGTTACGTCAGTTGTACGGAAGTAGAACTGAGGACGGTAGTTAGAGAAGAATGGAGTGTGACGTCCACCTTCTTCTTTTGATAATACATAAACTTCTGCTTTGAAAGTAGTGTGTGGAGTGATTGAGCCTGGTTTAGCTAATACTTGTCCACGTTGTACTTCTTCACGAGAAACCCCACGAAGTAAAGCACCGATGTTGTCACCAGCTTCAGCATAGTCTAATAATTTACGGAACATTTCAACACCAGTTACAGTAGTTGATTTTGGTTCTTCAACTAAACCGATGATTTCTACAACGTCACCAACTTTAACTTGACCACGTTCAACACGGCCAGTTGCAACTGTACCACGACCAGTGATTGAGAATACGTCCTCAACTGGCATCATGAATGGTTTATCAGTGTCACGTTCTGGAGTTGGGATGTAGCTGTCAACAGCGTCCATTAACTCAACGATTTTTTCTTCCCATTCTGCTTCACCTTCAAGAGCTTTAAGAGCAGAACCTTTAATTACAGGAACATCGTCACCTGGGAAGTCATATTCAGAAAGTAAGTCACGTACTTCCATTTCTACTAATTCTAATAATTCTTCGTCATCAACCATATCACATTTGTTTAAGAATACTACTAAGTAAGGTACACCTACTTGACGTGATAATAAGATGTGCTCACGAGTTTGTGGCATTGGGCCGTCAGCAGCAGATACTACTAAGATACCGCCGTCCATTTGAGCAGCACCAGTGATCATGTTTTTAACATAGTCAGCGTGTCCTGGGCAGTCAACGTGTGCATAGTGACGAGTAGCTGTTTCATATTCAACGTGAGAAGTGTTGATTGTAATTCCACGCTCTTTTTCTTCTGGAGCGTTATCGATTTGGTCGTAAGATTTTGCTTCCCCACCAAGACGTTTTGAAAGAACTGTAGCGATTGCAGCAGTTAATGTAGTTTTACCATGGTCAACGTGTCCGATTGTACCAATGTTAGCATGCGTTTTCGAACGGTCAAATTTTTCTTTAGCCATTAGAGTTAGCCTCCTAATATGTGTTTTTATTATTTTTTTATGTTACAACTGCTGGCTGATAAGGGCCCTTCTCAGCCAGTCAATCATAGCTTACAAATTATTTATACTTGATACAAGATGAAATTTCAATTATTCACCTTTATTTTTTTTGATGATATCTTCAGCAATTGATTTTGGCACTTCTTCATAGTGATCGAATACCATTGAGAATACACCACGACCTTGAGTTGCAGAACGTAATGTAGTCGCATATCCGAACATTTCAGAAAGTGGAACCATTGCACGAACAACTTGAGCGTTACCACGAGCTTCCATACCTTCTACACGTCCACGACGAGAAGTGATGTTACCCATAATATCCCCAAGGTATTCTTCAGGAATTACTACTTCTACTTTCATCACAGGCTCTAAAAGAACTGGGTTACATTTAGAAACTGCGTTTTTAAGTGCCATAGAAGCAGCGATTTTGAATGCCATTTCGTTGGAGTCAACGTCATGGTATGATCCATCGAATAATTTCGCTTTAATATCAATTACTGGGAAACCAGCAAGTACACCATTTTCTAGTGCATCTCTTAAACCAGCTTCAACAGCAGGGATATATTCACGAGGAACAACCCCACCAACGATAGCGTTTTCGAATTCGAAGCCTTTACCTTCTTCGTTTGGAGAGAATTCAATCCAAACGTGACCGAATTGACCACGACCACCAGATTGGCGAACGAATTTACCTTCAACTTGTGCTGAACCACGGAATGTTTCACGGTAAGAAACTTGTGGAGCACCTACGTTAGCTTCAACTTTGAATTCACGTTTCATACGGTCAACAATGATATCAAGGTGAAGTTCACCCATACCAGAAATAATTGTTTGACCAGTTTCTTGGTTTGTATAAGCACGGAATGTTGGATCTTCTTCTTGAAGCTTTTGTAAAGCTTGGCTCATTTTATCTTGGTCTGCTTTTGATTTCGGTTCTAATGATAAATCAATAACTGGTTCTGGGAATTCCATAGACTCTAAGATAACAAGGTTTTTCTCGTCACAAAGAGTGTCACCAGTTGTAGTATCTTTAAGACCTACAGCAGCTGCGATATCCCCTGCGTAAACTTTTGAAATCTCTTCACGAGAGTTCGCGTGCATTTGTAGAATACGACCTACACGTTCACGTTTACCCTTAGTAGAGTTTTGAACGTATGAACCTGATTCTAAAATACCAGAGTAAACACGGAAGAAAGTTAATTTACCAACATAAGGGTCAGTCATAACTTTGAATGCTAGTGCAGAGAATGGCTCTTCATCACTTGAATGACGAACGATTTCTTCACCTGTATCAGGATCTACACCTTTAATAGCTTCAACATCAGTTGGAGCTGGTAAGTAATCAATTACAGCATCAAGCATTAATTGAACACCTTTGTTTTTGAATGCAGTACCACAAAGTACAGGGTAGAACTCTACAGATAAAGTAGCTTTACGGATACCAGCTTTAAGCTCTTCGTTAGTGATTTCTTCACCAGCGAAGTATTTCTCCATAAGTTCTTCATCAAGTTCAGCTACCGCTTCAATAAGTTTTTCACGGTATTCTTCAGCTTGTGCTTTATATTCTTCTGGAATTTCACGTTCCTGGATATCAGTACCTAGGTCGTTTCCGTAGAATGTAGCTTTCATTTCAACTAAATCGATAATTGCTTCGAATTCATCTTCAGCACCGATTGGTAATTGAATTGGGTGAGCGTTTGCTTGTAAACGATCGTGAAGAGTATTCACTGAGTACAAGAAATCCGCACCGATTTTATCCATTTTGTTAACAAATACGATACGTGGAACACCATAAGTTGTAGCTTGACGCCATACAGTTTCAGTTTGTGGCTCAACACCTGATTGAGCATCAAGTACTGTTACTGCACCATCAAGTACACGTAATGAACGTTCAACTTCTACAGTGAAGTCTACGTGTCCTGGTGTGTCGATGATGTTTACACGGTTACCTTTCCATTGAGCTGTTGTCGCAGCAGAAGTGATTGTAATACCACGTTCTTGCTCTTGCTCCATCCAGTCCATTTGAGAAGCACCTTCGTGAGTTTCACCGATTTTGTGAATCTTACCAGTGTAATAAAGGATACGCTCAGTTGTTGTTGTTTTACCAGCATCAATATGAGCCATGATCCCAATATTACGTGTATTCTCTAGTGAGAATTCGCGTTTCATAGGAAATTTTCTCCTTCCATATTGGGTTTCGCTAATTGTTGAATATATATTTAAACCTACGTACTAGCTAACAGCTAGCACGTAGTCTAAATTACCAACGATAGTGTGCGAATGCTTTGTTTGCTTCTGCCATTTTATGCATATCTTCGCGTTTTTTCACTGAAGCACCAGTGTTGTTAGATGCATCTAGAATTTCGTTAGCTAAACGTTCTTCCATAGTTTTTTCACCACGAAGACGAGAATAGTTAACTAAGTAACGAAGACCTAATGTAATACGACGTTCTGGACGAACTTCAACCGGTACTTGGTAGTTAGAACCACCAACACGGCGAGCACGTACTTCAAGAACTGGCATTACGTTATTTAATGCAGCTTCAAATACTTCGATTGGATCTTTACCAGAACGTTCTTTTACTAATTCGAACGCACCGTATAAGATCTTTTGAGAAGTACCTCTTTTACCATCAATCATCATTTTATTGATTAAACGAGTTACTAGTTTTGAATTATAAATTGGATCTGGTAACACGTCACGTTTGGAAACAGGACCTTTACGAGGCATGTGTTTTCCTCCTTTCAACAAATATCTATTTTATAGTATCAAGTCGCCTTTTATGTATTGCGTTAATTAGGCGCAATATAGTCGTTTAGATTTTGAACCGTGCGCACGTTAAATAATTCAAAAACCGTCACGATTAAAAAGGCATACATCATTTCAAATAATTAAATTATTTTTTCTCTTTTGGACGTTTTGTACCATATAGAGAACGAGATTGCATACGGCCGTTTACACCAGCAGTATCAAGAGCACCACGTACGATATGGTAACGTACCCCTGGTAAGTCTTTTACACGTCCACCGCGGATTAATACTACGCTGTGTTCTTGTAAGTTGTGACCTTCACCAGGAATGTAAGCTGTAACTTCGATTTGGTTAGTTAAGCGTACACGAGCATATTTACGTAACGCTGAGTTTGGTTTTTTAGGTGTCATAGTACCAACACGAGTACAAACCCCACGTTTTTGAGGAGAATTAACATCTGTTAAAGATTTTTTAAAGCTGTTATATCCCTTGTTTAACGCTGGTGAATTTGATTTCGTTACTTTGGATTTACGAGGCTTACGTACCAATTGGTTAATTGTAGGCATCGGTTTTTCCTCCCTTCATTTATTCCTTAATACCACACATCCAGGTGGTTCATTTTTAGGGTAAAAACAAAGTCTTTGTGTTTTTACACAAAAACTATCTTGCAGTAATTGCAACAACCGCAGCTCCAACATGAATACCACAAGCTTTGCCAAGTTCTTTTTTAGACTCGACGAGACTCACTGGTACGCCGACTTCTTTTGCAAGAACAATTACTGGATCGGTTACCCAACTGTCTGCATCAAGTGCTACAAAAAGCTCTATAACTTGACCAGCGCGGATTGCTTTCACTGCTTGCTTTGTACCTATGATTGTTTTACTGGCCTGTTCTACTCTTTCATAAGACATTTTCATATCCTCCAAAGTACAGACAGTTAACTATCAACCTTAAGTATATTAACACTATCAATTTAAACTGTCAAATATTTTTATAAAAATCCTTCCGGAAGAATTACCCTTCTCCCGGAAGATTTTTATATGAAATATACATTTGAATTGTATATTTATTCTGCAGATGTCAGTTCTTCAACTGCTTCAGTTTCTTCGATACGAATCTGACGATAACGTTGCATACCAGTACCAGCCGGAACTAGTTTACCGATAATAACATTTTCTTTCAGACCAAGAAGTTCATCACGTTTACCTTTAATAGCAGCATCCGTTAACACACGAGTTGTTTCTTGGAATGATGCAGCAGATAAGAATGATTCTGTTTCAAGAGATGCTTTTGTAATACCTAGGATAACAGGACGACAAGTTGCAGGAACTTTACCGTTAATAATTGCATCTTTATTTGCTTCAGTGAATTGGTGGATATCAAGTAATGAACCTGGTAATAACTCTGTATCACCTGCTTCAATTACACGAACTTTACGAAGCATTTGGCGTACCATTACTTCAATATGTTTATCTCCAATTTCTACCCCTTGCATACGGTATACTTTTTGCACTTCTTTTAATAAATATTCTTGAACAGTTGCTACGTCCTTAACTTTTAATAATTGTTTTGGATCAATAGAACCTTCAGTTAAAACTTGACCAGGTTTAATCACATCACCAAGTTGTACTTTTAAGCGAGCATTGTATGGCGCTTGGTACTTACGTGTTTCGATTTCACCCTGGATTGTAATTTCTTTTAAGCCTTCACGAATTTCTTCGATCTCAGAAACAGTACCTGAGATTTCAGAGATAACCGATTGCCCTTTAGGATTACGAGCTTCGAAAATCTCCTGAATACGTGGAAGACCTTGTGTAATATCGTTACCAGCAACCCCACCAGTATGGAATGTACGCATTGTTAATTGTGTACCTGGTTCACCGATTGATTGAGCAGCGATAATACCTACCGCTTCACCTACTTCAACCTCTTCACCAGTTGCTAAGTTGATACCGTAACATTTTTTACATACACCATGTTTTGTATTACATGTGAATGCAGAACGAATTGTCACTTCTTTAATACCAGCATCTTCGATTTCACGAGCTATATCTTGAGTGATTAATTGATCACGCTCTAAAATAACCGCACCTGTTTCAGGGTGACGAATTGTTTTCTTCGTATGACGACCAATAATACGCTCTTCTAAAGTTTCAATTACTTCAGTGCCTTCCATTAAAGCACCGATTGTTAAGCCGCGGTCAGTACCACAATCGTCTTCACGTACGATGACATCTTGGGCAACGTCTACTAATCGACGAGTTAAGTAACCTGAGTCCGCAGTTTTTAATGCTGTATCGGCTAGACCTTTACGAGCACCGTGAGTAGAGATGAAGTATTCCAATACTGTTAAACCTTCACGGAATGAAGATTTGATTGGAAGTTCGATAATACGTCCAGCTGGGTTGGCCATTAATCCACGCATACCAGCAAGTTGTGTAAAGTTAGATGCGTTACCACGGGCACCAGAGTCACTCATCATGAAGATTGGGTTCGTATCTGGTAAAGAGTCCATCAGTTTAGACTGAATTTCATCTTTCGCCGCAGACCAGCTTGAGATGACACGATCATAACGTTCTTCTTCCGTAATTAAACCACGACGGAATTGAACCATTACTTTATCTACTTTTTTCTGTGCTTCTTCTAAAATTTCAACTTTTTCAGGTAATACAACGATATCTGAAATAGCAACTGTAATACCAGCTTTAGTTGAATATTTAAATCCTAGGTCTTTCATACGGTCAAGCATTTTAGACGTTTCTGTAATATGGAATCGTTTAAATACTTCCGCAATGATATTTCCTAAGAATTTTTTACGGAATGGGCTAATTGTTTTAACTGAAGCAAAGTGTTTTTGTAACACAGCTTGGCGTTGTGCTTCTACTTTTTCATTTTCTGAAAGTTCATTGTAACCTTCAGTAGCTTCTAGCTCTTTTAACGTTTCTTCATCAATTGTTAACGTTGTGAAGTATTTCTCAGGTGTTTTTTGTTCTAAATTCACAGCTGTTGGTTCATTAATATAAGGGAATGATTCAGGAAGAATTTCGTTGAAAATCACCTTACCTACTGTTGTTAATAAGAACTGTTTATTTTGTTCTTCTGTAAACGTAGGGTTATTTAATGAACTTGCTTTTACAGCAATGCGAGTGTGTAAATGTACATTACCAGTTTGGTAAGCAATTAATACTTCGTCAGTACCGTAGAATACAGAACCTTCACCACGAGCTCCTGCACGCTCAAGCGTTAAGTAATAGTTACCTAATACCATATCTTGAGATGGAGTTACAACTGGTTTACCATCTTTTGGATTTAAGATGTTTTGAGCAGCTAACATAAGTAAGCGAGCTTCCGCTTGTGCTTCTGCTGATAATGGAACGTGAACCGCCATTTGGTCACCATCGAAGTCAGCGTTGTAAGCTGTACATACTAATGGGTGTAGACGAATCGCACGGCCTTCTACTAATGTTGGCTCGAATGCTTGAATACCAAGTCTGTGAAGAGTCGGTGCACGGTTAAGTAACACTGGATGTTCACGGATTACATCTTCTAAAACGTCCCATACTTCGTTGTGCATACGCTCAATTTTACGTTTTGCACTTTTAATGTTATGAGCTAGGCCTCGTTCAACAAGTTCTTTCATAACGAAAGGCTTGAATAACTCGATTGCCATTTCTTTTGGAAGACCACATTGGTACATTTTTAAGTTTGGACCTACTACGATAACGGAACGACCAGAATAGTCTACACGTTTACCAAGTAAGTTTTGACGGAAACGACCTTGTTTCCCTTTTAACATATGTGATAGGGATTTTAAAGGACGGTTACCAGGTCCTGTAACAGGACGACCACGACGACCATTATCAATTAATGCGTCAACCGCTTCTTGTAACATACGTTTTTCGTTTTGAACAATGATGCTTGGTGCACCAAGGTCAAGTAGACGTTTTAAACGGTTGTTACGGTTAATTACTCGACGATATAGATCGTTCAAGTCAGAAGTAGCAAAACGACCACCGTCTAATTGCACCATTGGACGAAGCTCAGGTGGAATGACAGGTAGTACATCTAAGATCATCCATTCTGGTTTATTACCAGAGTTTCGGAATGATTCGATTACTTCAAGACGTTTAATTGCACGTGTGCGACGTTGGCCTTGAGCAGTTTTCAACTCTTCTTTTAATGAAATTGTTTCTTCTTCTAGATCAATTTGTTCTAGAAGTTTTTTAATTGCTTCTGCACCCATTGCCGCTTCGAAGCTGTTACCGAATTTTTCACGGTATGCACGGTATTCTTTTTCAGATAAAAGTTGTTTTTTATCTAAGCTAGAATCACCTGGTTCGATTACAACGTATGATGCAAAATAAATAACTTCTTCCAATGCACGTGGTGACATATCAAGAATAAGTCCCATACGGCTTGGAATACCTTTGAAATACCAAATATGAGATACAGGTGCTGCTAGTTCAATATGACCCATACGTTCGCGGCGAACTTTTGCACGAGTAACTTCTACACCACAACGGTCACAAACTACGCCTTTATAGCGCACACGTTTGTATTTACCACAGTGACATTCCCAGTCTTTTGTAGGTCCGAAAATACGTTCACAGAACAGACCGTCTTTTTCTGGTTTTAAAGTACGATAGTTAATAGTTTCAGGTTTTTTTACTTCTCCATATGACCATGAACGAATCTTATCCGGTGAAGCTAAACCGATTTTCATATATTCAAATTCATTAACATCTATCAAGGAGCCTACCTCCCTTTAGTATAAGTCCTCTGAGACTTTCCGAAGCTCAACATTAATTTTAAAAATTAATAATGTATTTTAATAATGGGCAGGCAGAAAATCTTTCTCCTGCCCAATTATTATAATTATTCCATTGATTCTACAGCATCTTCTTTTTCACTAGCTGGTAAGATGTTTAATGCATCTGTTGGTTGAAGTTCATCTTCATCGTCTAAATCGCGAAGTTCAACTTCTTCATCATTAACTGTTAACATTTTCACATCTAAACCTAATGATTGAAGCTCTTTAATTAATACTTTGAAAGACTCTGGAACACCTGGTTCTGGAACACTTTCACCTTTAACAATTGCTTCATAAGTTTTCACACGACCAACAACGTCATCGGATTTAATCGTTAAGATCTCTTGAAGAGTGTATGCAGCACCGTAAGCTTCAAGTGCCCAAACCTCCATCTCACCGAAACGTTGACCACCAAATTGCGCTTTACCACCAAGTGGTTGTTGCGTAACTAGTGAATAAGGTCCAGTTGAACGAGCGTGAAGTTTATCGTCAACCATGTGAGCTAATTTGATCATGTACATGATACCAACTGAAACTCGGTTGTCGAATGGTTCACCCGAACGACCATCATAAAGAATTGTTTTACCGTCGCGGTTCATACCTGCTTCTTCCATTGTTTCCCAAACATCTTCTTCGTTGGCTCCATCAAATACTGGCGTTGCCATATGAAGACCTAAGTAACGAGCAGCCATACCTAAATGAAGCTCTAAAACTTGTCCGATGTTCATACGAGATGGTACACCAAGTGGGTTTAACATGATGTCAACAGGAGTTCCGTCTGGCATAAACGGCATATCTTCTTCAGGTAAAATACGTGAAATTACCCCTTTGTTACCGTGACGTCCGGCCATTTTATCCCCAACGCGGATTTTACGTTTTTGAACAATATAAACACGAACTAATTGGTTAACGCCTGGTGGTAACTCATCGCCATCTTCACGGTTGAAGACTTTAACATCTAGAACGATACCGCCAGCACCATGAGGTACACGTAATGAAGTATCACGTACTTCACGAGCTTTCTCACCGAAGATAGCATGTAATAAACGCTCTTCAGCAGTTAACTCCGTTACCCCTTTAGGTGTAACTTTACCTACTAGAATATCGCCATCACGAACCTCAGCACCAATACGGATAATTCCACGGTCGTCTAAGTTGCGAAGTGCATCTTCCCCGACATTTGGAATATCACGAGTGATTTCTTCAGGTCCTAATTTTGTATCACGAGATTCTGATTCATATTCTTCAATATGAACAGAAGTGTAAACATCGTCTTTTACTAGACGTTCGTTCATAATAACGGCATCTTCATAGTTGAACCCTTCCCATGTCATGAAGGCAACTAAAACGTTACGTCCAAGGGCAAGTTCACCTTTTTCCATTGATGGACCATCGGCTAAAATGTCCTTCGGTTTAACACGATCGCCAACTTTTACGATTGGGCGTTGGTTAATTGAAGTACCATGGTTCGAACGAGTGAATTTTTGAAGTTTGTATTTCGTTAATTCACCTTTTACTTCTTTCCCATCAATTTCTTCAATACGACGTACATGAATAGAACGTGCTTCAACGTGTTCTACAATACCGTGGTATTTGTTTACTACAGCAGCCCCTGAGTCACGAGCGTTAACGTGTTCCATACCAGTACCAACAAATGGTGCCTCTGGGTTTAACAAAGGAACAGCTTGACGTTGCATGTTCGCACCCATAAGCGCACGGTTAGAGTCATCGTTTTCTAAGAATGGAATACACGCTGTGGCAGCAGATACTACTTGTTTAGGCGAAACGTCCATATAGTCAACACGGTCTTTTTTGAATACTGTGTTATCCCCACGGAAACGACCTAAAACTTCATCATTTGCGAAAGTTCCATCCGGATTTAACTTGGAGTTCGCTTGCGCAACAATATAATTATCTTCTTCGTCAGCAGTTAAGTAATCAATTTGATCTGTCACTTGACCTGTTTCAGGATCAACACGACGATATGGTGTTTCAATGAAACCAAATTTATTTACTTTTGCATAAGAAGAAAGTGAGTTGATTAACCCGATGTTTGGACCCTCTGGAGTCTCAATCGGACACATACGACCGTAGTGAGAGTAGTGAACGTCACGTACTTCCATACCTGCACGCTCACGAGTTAAACCACCAGGTCCTAAAGCAGAAAGACGACGTTTGTGAGTTAACTCAGCTAACGGGTTTGTTTGGTCCATGAATTGCGATAATTGAGAGCTACCAAAGAACTCTTTTATCGATGCAATAACTGGACGAATATTAATTAATTGTTGAGGTACGATAGACGCAGTGTCATTAATAGACATACGTTCACGTACAACACGTTCCATACGGGATAAACCGATACGGAATTGGTTTTGTAACAATTCACCTACTGAACGTAAGCGACGGTTACCTAAGTGGTCGATATCATCTGTATTTCCTACACCATGTAATAAGTTAAAGAAGTAAGACATCGATGCAATCACATCAGCTGGTGTGATATTTTTCACTTCTTCATCTACATAAGCGTTTGAAATAACATTGATTTCTTTTTGCGCTTCATCATTTGGTGCAAAGATTTTAATTGATTGAATCGTTACGTCTTCTTCTAATACCCCACCAACTTGGGATAATGTACGGAAGCCGATTCCATTTTCTAAATAAGGAATAATACGGTCTAAAGTACGACGATCAAGTGTAGTACCTTTTTCAACTAAAATTTCTCCTGTTTCTGGATCGACAAGAGTTTCTGCAACCGTTTGATTGAATAAACGATTTTTAATGTGAAGCTTTTTGTTCATTTTATAACGTCCAACGTTTGCTAAATCATAACGTTTAGCATCGAAGAAACGAGAATATAATAAGCTTTTTGCACTTTCAACTGTAGGTGGTTCACCTGGACGAAGACGCTCATAGATTTCTAATAACGCTTTTTCAGTGCTATCAGTGTTATCTTTTTCAAGCGTGTTTCGTAAATACTCGTTATCACCAAGAATATCAATGATTTCTTGATCTGAACCGAACCCTAAAGCACGTAATAATACTGTTACTGGAAGTTTACGTGTACGGTCAATACGTACATACACTACGTCCTTTGCATCAGTTTCGTACTCTAACCAAGCACCGCGGTTTGGAATTACAGTTGCACCAAAGCCTTTTTTACCGTTTTTATCAGTTTTATCGTGGAAGTAAACGCTTGGAGAACGAACTAATTGTGAAACAATAACACGTTCGGCACCATTGATTACAAATGTGCCTGTTTCTGTCATCAATGGGAAGTCACCCATGAAGACATCTTGCTCTTTTACTTCGTCTGTTTCTTTGTTGTGGAGACGTACTTTTACGCGCAATGGTGCAGCATAAGTTACGTCGCGTTCTTTACATTCATCAACATCATATTTAGGCTCACCTAAACTATAATCGATGAATTCAAGTGAAAGATTGCCTGTAAAATCTTCGATTGGAGAAATGTCGCGGAACATCTCACGCAACCCTTCTTCAAGGAACCACTCGTAAGATGCTGTTTGAATCTCAATTAAATTCGGAAGCTCCAGCACCTCTTTAATACGCGCAAAGCTTCTACGCTGGCGGTGTTGTCCGTACTGAACTAGTTGACCTGTCAACTCATTCACCCCTCATTAAAGCGATAATAGGTCTTTGCAAAATCAACTAAATAGTGTATGATTTCGAAAGACAAAAAGAAAACGAGTCTTTTCTTAGATCTCATTTTCGGTTAAACTAAACTTATTCATGGTAAGTATACCCACATAAAATATATTGCATACAAAAGGGCAAACTCCCACAAAATAATAATTTTGCATTTTATTATGTTATCATAGCCATTTTGTCAAGTCAATATTTTATATCTTATACTCATTTATTTCCATTCTTACAATGAATGGTTAATTATTTTTTTGCTCGTATAATCCAATAGCCTTTTTTCTTCTCGACTATTTCTACTTCTGCAAACTTTTCTTCTAAATGATTTACTGTAGATGGAGCACCTTGTTTCTTTTGAATGACGACCCACAGCTCTCCCCCAACCGTTAATTTCTCGAAAGCACCGTCATAAAATTTAAAGACCGTATCTTTCCCAGCTCGAATCGGTGGGTTAGTTAAAATTGCGGCAATCGGCAATTCTTCTCCAACAGCAGCAAGACCATCACTTTCAAAAATACGTACATTTTGAACTCCGTTTATTTGCGCATTTTTATTCGCTAGCGCAACTGCCCTTTCATTAATATCCATCATATAAATTGTACGATCTGGATTTTGTTTAGCAATCGATAACCCAATTGGGCCATATCCACAGCCTACATCCAAAATAGCACCTTCTATTTCAGGAAGTTGAAAAGTTTCAATTAAAACACGGGATCCAAAATCTACTTCGCTTTTACTAAAAACACCCGAATCTGTTTCAAATAAGAAAGTATGTCCGAGTAATGTAAATTTCCATTGGCGTGGTTTACTTTCAGTTTGAGGCTTTTTTGAATAATAATGTTCAGACATCGAACCGTGCCCTCCTCAAAGAAAATGAAGAAAGCCCGTCAAAATAGACGAGCTTTCTTTATTTATTGAAAATAGGTAAATGGAGAAATTATTTAACTTCGATTGAAGCGCCAACTTCTTCAAGTTTAGCTTTAATTTCTTCAGCTTCTTCTTTAGATACGCCTTCTTTTAATGGTTTTGGAGCGTTATCTACAACTTCTTTAGCTTCTTTTAAGCCAAGACCAGTGATTTCACGAACCACTTTGATAACTTTGATTTTTTGGTCACCAGCGTTAGCTAGTACTACATCAAATTCAGTTTTTTCTTCAGCAGCAGCTGCACCAGCGCCACCTACTACTGCTACAGGAGCAGCAGCTGTTACACCGAATTCTTCTTCGATTGCTTTTACTAAATCGTTTAACTCAAGAACTGTCATAGCTTTGATAGCTTCTAAGATTTGATCTTTGTTCATTTTATTTTCCTCCTATATGGATATGGTTATTTTATTAGGCTACTTGCCCGAAATTAATTTGTTTGAAGTTTAGGCTGCGATTAAGCGCCTTGCTCTTCTTTTTGTTCTGCAACAGCTTTTGTTGCAAGTGCGAAGTTGCGCACTGGAGCTTGAAGAACTGATAAAAGCATTGAAAGTAAACCTTCGCGTGATGGAAGTTCTGCAAGTGCTTTAACGTCATCAGCAGAAGAAACGTTACCTTCGATAATACCAGCTTTGATTTCAAGCGCTTCGTTCTTTTTAGCGAATTCATTAATGATTTTCGCTGGAGCTACTACGTCTTCGTTAGAGAACGCAACAGCGTTTGGACCAGTTAAGAATTCGTTAATTCCAGCAACACCAGCGATTTCAGCTGCACGACGAGTTAAAGTGTTTTTGTAAACTTTGAACTCAACACCTGATTCGCGAAGTTGTTTACGAAGTTCTGTAACTTGAGCAACAGTTAAACCACGGTAATCCACTACTACTACAGAAGAAGCAGCTTGGAATTTTTCAGCGATTTCTTGTACTTGAACTTTTTTTGTTTCAATTGCATTGCCCATGATTGACACCTCCTATTAGAATGGGTCATTTATACCGACAAAAGAAAAGCCTCTAGTCAATAGAGTAGACTAGAGGCGGAAAATTCATCATCTAAAAAAGAATCCGATTTCGATGTCCTCGGTAGGATAATTAAGTGCAAGCACCCCTACTGTCTACGGTACAAATGGATATTCACAACGTCATCCATCTTACCAAGAAAGAGGAGCGTTGTCAACATATATATTTTATTTCAAACGATCTATATTATCGTACAGTTACGCTAGTAGTATCAACTTTTACAGATGGTCCCATTGTAGTTGTTACATTAACAGACTTCATGTAAGTACCTTTAGCTGCAGCTGGTTTAGCTTTTTGAATAACATCAAATACAGCTAAGAAGTTTTCTACTAATTTTTCTGTATCGAAAGAAACTTTACCGATTGGAGCGTGGATAATACCAGCTTTGTCAGCACGGTATTCTACTTTACCAGCTTTGATTTCTTGAATCGCTTTTGTTACATCGAAAGTAACAGTACCAGTTTTAGGGTTTGGCATTAAACCTTTAGGTCCTAATACACGACCAAGTTTACCAACTTCACCCATCATATCTGGAGTTGCAACGATTACATCGAAATCGAACCAACCTTGTTGGATTTTGTTGATGTATTCTGCATCGCCTACATAGTCTGCACCTGCAGCTTCAGCTTCTTTAAGTTTTTCACCTTTAGCGAATACTAATACACGTTGAGTTTTACCAGTTCCGTTTGGTAGTACTACTGCACCACGGATTTGTTGGTCGTTTTTACGAGTATCGATACCAAGTTTGAAAGCCACTTCAACAGTTGCGTCGAAGTTTACTGTGCTTGTTTGTTTTGCTAAAGCGATAGCTTCTTCAGCATTATATAATTTTGAACGGTCAACTAATTTAGCTGCTTCTTGCAGTCTTTTACCTTTTTTTACCATTATATTTTCCTCCTTGATTGTGGTTTTAGCGGATATTCCTCCCACGAATAGAGGTTGCGAGTTCAAAAAAGAACTTACCGCAACCTCCAAAACAAAAGCCTTCATCATCAAGTAACCAGGACTTGTTAACGATTAGTCTTCGATAACAATACCCATGCTTCGTGCTGTACCTTCAACCATCGCCATAGCTGCTTCAACTGATGCAGCGTTTAGGTCTGGCATTTTTTGTTCAGCGATTTCGCGAACTTTATCACGTTTAACCGTTGCAACTTTTTTACGGTTTGGTTCACCTGATCCAGATTGGATACCTGCTGCAACTTTAAGTAATACTGCTGCAGGTGGAGTTTTTGTAATGAAAGTGAAAGAACGGTCTTCGAAAACTGTGATTTCTACTGGAATAATTAAACCAGCTTGATCAGCAGTACGAGCGTTGAACTCCTTACAGAATCCCATGATATTTACACCTGCTTGACCTAATGCAGGACCAACCGGTGGAGCTGGGTTAGCTTTACCAGCAGGGATTTGAAGTTTTACAATTTTAATAACTTTTTTAGCCACGAGACACACCTCCTTAAGTCCGTGATGTGGTAATTGGGTTGCCCCTCCCACTCAAATATCTGTCTGTCAGCTAATTGCCGATAACATTAAAAGATTAACTTTAATTTGACAAACTATCATTTAGACGGTCTGACCTATGAAATGATACCACTTTTAATTTATATAAGCAAGTGAAATTATAAAGCAATTTCGGCAACATAACTTTTCGATAGTTTATCATCGCGCTTATTATGGCGATTTTCTATAGATATAAGTAAGTTCCTAACATTCATTTATAAACCTAAATTTTTTGAATTTGTTCGAAGTCTAATTCCATTTTCGTTTCACGACCGAACATATCAATTGTTACTTTAATTTTGCCTTTATCAGCATCAATCTCTTCTACTTTACCTTGGAAATGAGCAAATGGTCCGTCTAAAACTTCGACTACTTCACCAACTGTAACGTCTAACTCGCCAACTGTTTTCTTCGTAATTCCCATTTGACGTAATAGACGATCTACTTCTTCAGGTAATAAAGGTGTTGGTTTTGCACCACCACCAGAAGAACCAATAAAGCCTGTTACACCCGGTGTATTACGTACTACATACCATGATTCATCCGTTAAAATCATTTCAACTAATACATAACCTGGGAAAACTTTACGCATTACCGTTCTTTTTTTACCATCTTTTAAATCCGTTTCTTCATGTTCAGGTACGATAACACGGAAAATGTTATCTTGCATCCCCATCGTTTCTACACGTTTTTCAAGGTTTGCCTTTACACGATTTTCATATCCTGAATAAGTATGAACTACATACCATCTTTTCTCCATAACGTTTTCGGACTAGTCGTCCGTCCCTCCTTCACTTATCACATATACACTGACGAAGTCTTATAAATTGTTTACCATAAATAATACAATTAACAAAACAAATGAAAAAAACCCGTTAACATTGAAAGACGGGCTATTTTCGAAATATTAACATCGTATTATTATAAATCTATATACCAACGGAATAGTTCTGAAACGCCTAAGTCAACTAACACAAAAAATATTGCCATAAAAATCACTGTTGAAACTACGACAATCGTATATTTTGTAAGCTCTTTACCTTTTGGCCAGCTTGTCTTTCTCATTTCAGACGTTACATTTTGAAAAAACTGTTTAATCTTGCCCATTCTAGCTTAACCTCCGAACAAATCATCTATTCTATGTTTCAATTGACTTTACTACATAATTATCGTGTTTGTTTGTGTACAGTGTGTTCGTTACAATGTGAGCAAAACTTTTTCAATTCTAGTCGTTCAGTTGAGCCAACTCTTTCAGGAACCGAATAGTTTCGAGAGCTACATTTTTCACAACATAAAACAATTTTCTTTGCCATCTTGAAAATTCACCTATTTCGGCATTTTGTCTTTTAAAGACTACCACCTAAAAGTTTTGCTGTCAACAAGTGGTGCTGTACCGCTAGCTTATCTCACCTATTTCTAGATGACGCTCCAATTTACGTTTTACCCGTTGAAGAGCATTGTCGATCGATTTTACATGCCGATTTAACTCTTCTGATATTTCAAAGTAGGATTGTCCATCTAAATATAAGGATAACACTTGTTGTTCTAATTCACTTAATATTTCGCCAATTTTTTCTTCAAGATGGGAATATTCCTCACGATTAATCATTAAATGTTCTGGATCATCCGATTCAGAGCTAGTGATGATATCCATCAAGGTACGATCTGATTCTTCGTCATAGATTGGTTTATCAAGAGATACATAGGAATTTAGCGGAATATGTTTTTGTCTCGTAGCTGTTTTAATAGCTGTAATAATTTGACGAGTAATACAAAGTTCCGCAAACGCTCTAAAAGACGACAGCTTATCCCCTTTAAAATCTCTTATCGCTTTATATAAACCTATCATTCCTTCTTGAATGATATCTTCCTTATCTGCTCCAATTAAAAAATAAGAGCGTGCCTTCGCTTTAACAAACATACGATATTTCGTAATTAAATAATCTAACGCTTCTGTATTACCTTGATGCACTTCTTCAATCAGTTGTTCATCTGAAAGGTCTTCAAATCGTTGCAACACTTGTGTCTGATTACTTTTTAGCATTGGCCTCACCCCAGAACGTTCTGTATTGTCATAGGAACAGTATAACGGAATTGGAAAATATAGGTCAATCAGTTATTTCAAACCCCGTCGCCATTTTTCAAAAGCTAACTCTACTTCTTCTGATAATTGAATTCTAGATTTCGGTTTTTCTTCATTCGTCATTTTTTTTACTTCTTGAGAAATATTCGATTTGATAATTGCCATTTCAATTTCTAATTCACGAGCCGATTTCCGTAGAGCGCCATTTCCGAAAATAACGTTTTGTTCTGTTAAATCGGAAGTGGCAACATAAATTTGGACTTTTCTACCCTTTAGTTCATTTGTTAACTTTTCAATACATTCATCGGCAGTTTCATTTTTTCTAGTATAAATTATTTCAACTGCATTTTTCACATAATTTTGTTGAGCACCTGGAACTAGGTGGGCATCAAACACAACAATTACTCGACAGCCAAGGGCAGCTCTGTATTCCGCCATTAGATCAAGCAAGTGATTGCGGGCTTCTTCAAAGTTTGTTTCCCGAAGAGGCCGCAATTCTTTCCATGCGCCGATCATATTGTAACCATCAACAATCAAAATCGTTTGCATAATTCTTATCCATTCTTTTCTTGTCGTTTACGGTATACTTCATACATTAATAAGGCAGCAGCAACTGAAGCATTTAATGAATTTACATGACCTACCATCGGCAAATGGTATAAGAAATCACATTTTTCTTTTAGTAATCGACTCATCCCTCTACCCTCGCTGCCTATAATGACAGCTAGCGGAAGCGTCGCATCCATTTTGCGATAATCTACAGATCCTTTTGCATCCGTCCCCGCAATCCAAACACCACGGTCTTTCAATTCATCAACTGTTTGAGCTAAATTCGTTACACGAACAACTGGTACATGTTCGATTGCACCAGTCGAAGCTTTTGCAACAACTGCTGTTAAACCAACTGCCCGTCTTTTAGGAATTATAATACCGTGAACCCCTATTGCATCTGCAGTACGCATAATCGAACCTAAATTATGGGGATCTTCCAATTCATCAAGAATGAGGAAAAACGGATCTTCATTTTTTTCTTTAGCCGCATTAAATAAATCTTCAATTTCTGCATAATGATAAGCTGCCACAGAAGCTACTATTCCTTGATGGTTCGCATCCGACAATTGATCAACTTTTTTCTTAGGAACAAATTGAACTAATACACCGCGCTCACGTGCTAAGTCTAACAATTCATTGACTCCAGTTTTTTTGACTCCCTCTGCTATCCATAATTTATTAATTTCACGTCCAGACCGAAGCGCTTCAAGAACTGGATTTTTTCCAGCAATCATTTCGCCGTTGTGTTCACTCATGTTAAGATGCTCCCTTCGATTGCTCAACGATTGTAATGGCATAGTCAATAATTTCATTTACTCTCTCAATTTGCTTCGTTAAATAAAGGCTTCCTAGTACCGCTTCAAAACCCGAACTATTTCGATAAGTTTGAACGTCCGTATTTTTTGGAACAGAACCTGATTTTGCATTACGTCCTCGCTTAAATACAGCGAGTTCCTCTTCAGTTAAATAATGCTCTTCGATTAAACGATGAACAACCATAGATTGGGCTTTAGCAGAAACATAATTCGTTGCTTCCTTATGCAATCGATTCGGTTTTGCTCTCCCATTTAAGAGAAGATGTTCTCGAACTCGTTGTTCAAGAACAGCATCTCCCATATATGCTAATGCTAATGCATTTAATTGCTTTACATCTGCTATCCGAAGTTGCGTCATACTATAAACCTCGTTTCCAACGTGTACCTTGACGAGTATCTTCTAAAATAATATTCATACTCAATAGTTGGTCTCGGATTTCATCGGAACGAGCAAAGTCACGGTTTTTACGCGCCATATTTCGCTCTTCAATTAATGCTTCGATTTCTTCATCTAAAAGTTCATTTTCTGTTGAGAATTTAATACCTAGGACGTCACCTAGTGTATCAAAGGTTTCAATCAATGTTTTTAAAATACGTTCCTCTGTATTACTTTCGTTTAAGTAAGTATTCGCAATACGAGCAAGTTCAAATAAAGCAGAAATCCCATTGGCCGTATTAAAATCATCGTCCATAGCCAGTTCAAATTGCTTTTTCACTTCATTGATTTTCTCGATATACTCGTCACCATTATCAGAAAGGTTTGCTGAAGATGCCAGTCTATATTGTACATTGGAATAGGCAGTACGAAGACGTTCTAATCCAGAACGTGCTGACTCTACTAAATCTTGTGCAAAATTAATGGGATGACGATAATGTACCGATAACATAAAGAATCGTAAAACTTGTGGGTCAATTTGTTGACGAATATCATTCACTAATACAAAGTTACCAAGTGATTTTGACATTTTTTCGTTGTCGATATTAATGTACCCATTATGCATCCAATAACGAGCAAATGTTTTCCCCGTATAAGCTTCCGATTGGGCTATTTCATTTTCATGGTGCGGGAATGTTAAATCTTGACCGCCAGCATGAATATCAATTGTGTCACCCAAATGTTCACGAGCCATAACAGAACATTCAATATGCCAACCTGGTCGCCCTTCACCCCACGGACTTTCCCATTTAATTTCACCAGGTTTTGCTGCTTTCCATAATGCAAAATCAAGAGGATCTTCCTTTTTCTCTCCTGCTTCAATACGGGCACCAACTTTTAAATCATCAATCGATTGATGGGACAGTTTACCATAGCCGTCAAATTTACGTGTACGGTAATAAACATCCCCTTGAGATTCATAAGCGTAGCCTTTTTCAATTAAAACACCGATGAAAGAAATAATATCATCCATATGATTCGTTACGCGGGGATGAACATCAGCCTTGTGGCAACCAAGAGCTGTAATATCTTCAAAGTAAGCATTAATAAAGCGATTCGTTAATTCAAAAACATCTTCGCCTAATTCATTTGCTGCTTTAATGATTTTATCGTCCACATCTGTAAAGTTGGAAACATATTTCACATCATAGCCTTTATATTGGAAATAACGGCGAACAGTATCATAAACAATAACAGGACGAGCATTCCCAATATGAATAAAGTTATATACTGTCGGACCACATACGTACATTTTCACTTTTCCTTCTTCAAGCGGGACAAAGGGTTCCTTTTGTCTCGTTAAAGAGTTAAATATTTGAATAGTCAATTCTATCTCTCCTTTTGAGATTCCACTAGCTGTTGTTTTAATTCTTTTATTTCCTTTTCAAGCTTCACAAAACGATCATTTATTGGGTCAGGGATATTTTGATGGTCAAGCTTCTTATTCGTTGTTGTTTTTACACCATCTTGAATAACTACTTTCCCTGGAATACCTACAACAGTCGCGTTAGGTGGAACATCCTTTAACACAACAGAACCTGCTCCTACCTTACTATTTTCACCAATCGTAATTGATCCCAATACTTTTGCTCCTGAAGCAACTAATACATTATCTTTTAACGTTGGGTGACGCTTTCCTTTCTCTTTCCCTGTACCACCTAATGTTACACCTTGATATAAAATAACATTATCACCTATTTCGCAAGTTTCACCAATGACAACACCAGTTCCATGGTCTATAAAGAAGCGGCGGCCAATTTTGGCACCAGGATGAATTTCAATCCCAGTGAAAAATTTGCTAATCTGTGAGATAGCACGTGCAATGAAGAAAAATCTTCTTTTATAAAACCAATGGGCAATGCGGTGAGCCCAAGTCGCATGGAGACCCGAATAAGTTAATACAACCTCTAACACACTGCGAGCTGCTGGATCGTTTTCAAATACGTTATCAATATCTTCTTTAATTCTTTTAAACACGATGAACACCCCTTACCATTCTCATTTTATAGTTTTGATATTTCCCCCAAAATAAAAACGTCCCTATCTTTCCATAAGAAAGACAGAGACGCTACTGCGCGGTTCCACTCTGATTGAAAGCAAGATACCCATACTAGAAGTCCCTACTTTCCACTCAAAAGTCCATTAACGGTGACGAACCGACTAGCCTACTACATTTCAGCTAAGTACTCAAAGGTGCATTTCCGTAAAATAGCGGTCTAGGTCACTTTCAGCCGGTGATGACCCTCTCTTTAAAACATTTTTTACGTACTTCTCCTTATCAACGCTTTAAAATGATTTATATCTTTTCACGTATAGTTTCTTCTTGCAAAGTTAAATACATTTTACAATAGGTAATTGAAAAGTCAACTAAAATGCAAGTTCGTTATTTTACGAATTTCTCAATGCGTGCAATCGCTTTTTCCTTTCCAATTAAAGCAATGGAATCCGGAAGTTCTGGACCATGAGTTTGACCAGTCGTTACAACACGAATTGGCATAAATAAATTTTTCCCTTTATGGCCTGTTTCTTTTTGAACAGCTTTAATTGCTGCTTTAATCGATGGCGCGTCAAAACTTTCAAGTGCTTCAAGTTGCGCTTTGAATGCAGCCATTACTTCAGGTACTTGTTCCCCTGCTAAAACTTCTTTCGCAGCTTCATCATATTCAATTTCTTCTGTAAAGAATAGGCTAGATAATTCAACGATCTCAGCACCATAACTCATTTGGTTATGATATAGAGAGATTAATGCTGTAGCCCACGCTTGTTGTTCTTCCGTTAATTGTTCTGGAAGTAAACCAGCCTTTTGAAGATGTGGTAATGATAATTCTACTACTTCCTCAAGGGAAAGCTTTTTAATATATTGGTTGTTCATCCATGTTAGTTTATTTTTATCGAACATAGATGGTGATTTTGAAAGACGTTTTTCATCAAAAATTTCGATGAATTGGTCTTTTGTAAAGATTTCTTCTTCTCCTTCTGGTGACCAACCTAAAAGGGCAAAGAAGTTAAACATCGCTTCTGGTAAATAACCAAGTTCTTTATATTGGGTAACGAATTGAATAATCGATTCATCGCGCTTAGATAATTTTTTATGATCTTCATTAACAATTAATGTCATATGGCCGTATTGTGGGTATTCCCAACCAAAAGCATCAAAAATCATCATCTGTTTTGGTGTATTCGATAAATGTTCTTCCCCACGGAATACATGGGTAATATCCATGAAGTGGTCATCTAATACAACAGCATAGTTATAAGTCGGGATACCGTTTGCTTTCACAATTACCCAATCACCAATATCCTTTGACTCAAACGTTACTTCACCACGTACTAAGTCATTAAAGCGATAAGTTGTGTTTTCAGGAACACGCATACGAATCGTATAAGGAATTCCTTCCGCTTCTTTCGCAGCTACCTCTTCTTTTGTTAAGTGACGGCATTTTCCGTCATAAGTAGGTGCAGCAACACCTTTTGCTCGTTGCGCTTCACGGGAAGCTTCTAACTCTTCTGAAGTACAAAAACATTTATAAGCAATTCCGCGCTCTAACAATTCTTCGGCATGTTTTTTATAAATATCTAATCGTTCCATTTGACGGTAAGGGGCATACGGTCCACCAATATCAATCGACTCATCAGGAATAATCCCTAACCAACGCAAATTATCTAGTTGGGACGCTTCTCCGCCTTCTACATTTCGTTCAATATCTGTATCTTCAATACGTACGATAAATTTACCGTTATGGTGTTTTGCATATAAATAGTTAAATAGCGCTGTACGTGCCCCACCAATGTGTAAAAAACCTGTTGGACTTGGCGCATAACGAACGCGAACTTCCTTCGTCATAAAATAAGTGCCTCCTAAATTGGTTCAGTTATAACCATTTTTTAAAAATACGATAACTTTTTAAAAACTGAACGTCCTTGATTAATCTTGTACATTTTACCACTCTAAAATCAGAATGAAAAGAAAGGTAGTTGAAGTTATATCCAGTATTCCGATAGAACTTTTTCCAACTAGTCCGTGAAACTTTTATTTTTTGATTAATAAAATGGTCGCCATTGCAGCTATTCCTTCTTCACGTCCAGTAAATCCTAACTTTTCTGTTGTAGTTGCTTTTACATTTACTTGGGTAGGTTCGGCATTTAATAGTTCGGCGATTCGATTCCGCATTTGCTCAATATATGGCGCAAGCTTTGGACGCTGAGCCATAACTGTACAATCCACATTCCCTAAAACATACCCTTTATCTTCAACAATTTTCCAAATGTACTCTAGCAATTTCGCGCTATCCGCGTCTTTGAACGCCGGGTCTGTATCTGGAAAATGATGTCCGATATCTCCTTCCCCAATAGCGCCTAGAGCCGCATCTGTCACAGTATGTAATAGGACATCTGCATCAGAATGCCCTAACAATCCGCGATCATGGGGAATTGTAATCCCACCTAAAATTAATGGACGTCCTTCTGCAAACGCATGAACGTCAAATCCTTGTCCTACTCTAAACATCATTATCCTCCTAGCTCGTTACGGTGCCTTAATATCGCTTCCCCGAAAACTAAATCTTCCTTTGTTGTTATTTTTACATTTTCATAGGTGCTTTCTACAATATAAACCTGATGATTTAAACGCTCAACTAGCATTGCCTCATCGGTTCCTAAAAAGCCGATTGCCTCAGCCTCTTCTTCTGCCCGCTTTAACAATTCAAAACGAAAGGCTTGAGGCGTTTGAATCATCCATAAACTTTCCCGATCAACTGTTTCAACAATGACACCATTGTTTACTTTCTTCATCGTATCTTTTGCCTTAACTCCAGCAATTACTGCCCCTTTTTCATAGGCTTCCGTTACGAGACGGGATATAATAGGCTTTGTAATAAATGGTCTAGCAGCATCATGAACAAGCACAATATCAACTTGTTCCATTTCTTTAATGCAAGCATATACAGAGTGTTGTCGCTCTTCGCCTCCATTTGGCAATCCCTTTACCTTTGTTATGCCATACTCTTCCAACAAATGTTGAATATAATCCCGTTCTTCAGCCTTTACCGCTAACCAAATACCTGTACAATTATCATCATTTTGAAAAACTTCTAAAGTACGAATTAAAATTGGTTTACCCCCAAGGGATAAAAATAATTTATTTTGCCCCGCGCCCATCCGTTTACCACTGCCAGCTGCAGGGAGTACTACTTCGTAATTCACATATCCACTTCCTAATCTCAAAAAACCTAAGTTGCTTACGCTACTTGTTCATCCTTAGGTTTTGCAAATATCATACGCCCTGCAGATGTTTGCAGGACACTTGTTACTGTTACCGTAATCGATTGGCCAATATAGCTACGTCCACCTTCTACGACAATCATCGTACCATCATCTAAGTAGGCGACGCCTTGATTGTGCTCTTTCCCGTCTTTAATCACAACCACTTGCATTTCCTCTCCAGGTATTACAACCGGCTTTACGGCGTTTGCTAAATCATTTATATTTAGTACTTCCACATGATGTAGCTCACAAACTTTATTTAGATTAAAATCATTCGTTAAAATTTGTGCTCCCATCTTTTTCGCTAGACGTACTAGTTTTAAATCAACTTCCTGGACATCTTCAAAGTCTTCTTCTGAAATTTGCACGGTTGTTGCCCGTTCATCTTGAAGTTTTTTCAATATATCAAGACCCCTTCGACCGCGGGTACGCTTTAACGTATCGGACGAATCGGCAATATGCTGAAGTTCCGTTAAAACGAATTGAGGTACAATTAGCACACCTTCAATAAATCCTGTTGATGAAATATCAGCAATTCTCCCATCGATAATGACGCTTGTATCAAGCAATTTATAATTTGTCTTCACTTCATTTACTTGGAGCGTTGATACATCCAGTTGTTTTTTCCTAGGAAGGGAACTTGATTTCGTAAACATTTGCGATAGTTCATCCCGCTTTGTAAACCCTACACGGAAACCTAAATAACCAAGGATAATTGATAATAAGATCGGTATAATCTCCGTAATAATAGGAATCTGAATACGTTCAATGGCAAACCCAACTAAAAACGCAACAATTAACCCTACAATAAGTCCAAATGTCCCAAACAATAGATCAGCTGCTGGGATTTTAAATAACACGTTTTCCATCCACTCAATCAACTTAACAAAGTAGTCTGATAACGAGAATGATAAAAGGAATAACAAGATTGCTCCTAGTAATATGGATACATATGGATTGTTAAGCCAAGGATTAGATGATAAATTAATGAATTCGTATAATGGCGGTAAAAAAACAAAGCCTAACGCCCCTCCAATTAATAAGAAAGCAATTTGTATTACTCTTTTTAACATACTTCCACCTCCTTTTCTTTAATAACAATTATACATAGTTCCAGTATAGTTTGCCCTATAAATACATCAGCTAATTTTTCATTTGGAAAAATTAGCTACTGTTTTACTTATATGTTAAGTTATGTCTATTTCTAACCAAAATCAAACGGAAAAATGCCTATACACTAAAAATGATTGTATAGGCATACTCCATTTATTATTTTTTTACTAAAAAGAATGGCTACAAGTCTTGGAAACACGCTCTTAATGCTTCATTGATTGTTTCTACTCCAATGACTTGAATACCGTTCGGATAATCCCATCCCCCTAAATTGGAAGCTGGAATAAATGCCCGTTTAAAACCTAGTCTCGCTGCTTCTTGAACTCGTTGTTCAATTCTTGAAACCCGTCGAACCTCACCAGTTAGCCCTACTTCGCCAACAAAACAATCTGTACCTTTAACTGGTTGATCTTTAAAACTGGAAACGATGGAAGTTAAAACAGCTAAGTCAATCGCTGGTTCATCTAGTTTAACTCCACCCGCTACTTTTATATAGGCATCTTGGGCTTGTAAAAGCATCCCCATTCGTTTTTCTAAAACCGCCATAAGTAATTGAACCCGATTTTGTTCTACTCCCGTAGCCATCCGTTTAGGATAATTAAAACTAGTCGGTGTGACGAGTGATTGAATCTCGACTAAAATCGGCCTTGTACCTTCCATAGAAGCAACAATGGTCGAACCTGCTACATCGTGGGAACGCTCCTCTAAAAACAGCTCTGAAGGGTTAGAAACTTCTTTTAAACCTGCATGAACCATTTCAAATATTGCAATTTCGTTCGTCGAACCAAAACGATTTTTTACGCTGCGCAATATTCGATACGTATGATGCCGTTCCCCTTCGAAATATAAAACTGTATCTACCATATGTTCTAGTAATCTTGGACCTGCAATTTGCCCTTCCTTTGTTACGTGGCCTACTAGGAAAATGGCGATTCCTTTTGTTTTAGCAATGCGCATTAATTCCGAAGTACATTCACGAACTTGAGAGACACTACCAGCAGCACTTGTAACTTCTGGATGATGAATTGTTTGAATGGAATCGACAATAACAAATTTAGGTTGTACTTCTTCGATTGATTGGTTAATTAATTCCAAATTCGTTTCGGAAAGGATATATAGCTCAGGAGATTTCACACCAATTCTTGCCGCCCGCAACTTTGTTTGACGCATTGATTCTTCTCCGGATATGTACAATAAACGATGACCTTTATTGGATAAAAGGGCTGATACTTGAAGCAGTAAAGTTGATTTCCCTATCCCAGGGTCTCCGCCAATCAATACGAGGGATCCCGGAACAATCCCTCCACCTAGCACCCGATTTAACTCTTCCATTTCGGTTTCAACACGCGGTTCATCCGAAGTTTCTACATTGATAATAGGAGTGGCTTTTTGCGAGATGGAATTTGAATGTTGAAAAGCACCTCGAGGACCTTTCGTTATTACTTCTACTTCCTCAACCATCGTGTTCCATCCACCACAGCCCGGACAACGCCCCATCCACTTTGGAGATTCATAGCCACAGGAGTTACAACAGAATTTCGTTTTCTTTTTTACCATATCGTCTCTCCTTCATTAGTAATCTTATGTTCATTGTACATGACAACCTTTGAAAGTTCCTTATATTTCCCCACGTAAAATCCTTCCATATTAAAAAGGTGGTTGACTAGAAATTAAGTCAACCACCTATAATTATGCATTAATTTGAAAGAACTTCGCTTTTGGGTAAGACGATAAATTCATTATCAACATAGTCAATCACAACACTTTGACCTGTTGAAATCGTACCTTTTAGCAACTCTTCGGATAAACGATCTTCCACATGTTTTTGAAGGGCACGACGTAATGGACGAGCTCCGTATTGTGGATCGTATCCTTCTTCTGCAATTTTCTCTAATGCAGCATCTGTCAACTCAAGCTCAATATTTTGCTCTTTTAAGCGAGTTGTTAAAGAGTTTGCCATTAATGAAATAATTTGTTTTAATTCGTCTTTTTCTAGAGAGTGGAACACAATCATTTCATCGATACGGTTTAAGAATTCAGGACGGAATGCTTTTTTCAATTCCTCAAGCATTGTCCCTTTCATATCTTTATATTTGTTAGCAGAATTATCACCAATTCCGAAACCTAAAGATTTTTGATATTTAAGGGCATCTGCGCCGACGTTAGAAGTCATAATAACAACCGTGTTTCGGAAGTCTACTGTACGACCTTTTGAATCCGTTAAACGACCGTCATCTAATACTTGAAGTAAAATGTTGAACACATCTGGGTGAGCCTTTTCAATCTCATCCAGCAATACAACAGAGTATGGTTTACGACGAACTTTTTCAGTTAACTGTCCGCCTTCATCGAATCCAACGTAACCTGGAGGTGAACCTACAAGACGGGAAGTCGAATGTTTCTCCATGTATTCTGACATGTCGATTCGAATCATTGCATCTTCATCGCCGAACATTACTTCTGCTAGAGCACGGGCAAGTTCTGTTTTACCAACACCAGTAGGACCTAGGAAAATGAATGAACCGATTGGTCGTTTTGGATCTTTTAACCCTGCACGGGCACGGCGGATAGCACGAGAAATCGCTTCAACCGCTTCTCCTTGACCAACGACACGTTTGTGCAATTCTTCTTCTAAGTTTAGTAATTTCGCTGATTCTTCTTGAGCAATTTTTGAAACAGGAATTCCAGTCCACATGGAAACAACCATTGCAATGTCTTCAACAGTCACTTTAGACTCTTCTTTACCTTGTTTTTCTTTCCATGTTTTCTTTGTTTGCTCTAATTCATCTTTAATTTTTTGTTCTGTATCACGAAGGGCAGCCGCTTTTTCAAACTCTTGGCTTGAAACTGCCGCATTTTTTTCGTTACGAACGTTTTCTAATTTATCTTCCAAAGCTTTTAAGTTTGGTGGCACTGTGAAAGAACGTAAGCGTACTTTTGAACCTGCTTCATCGATTAAATCAATCGCTTTATCTGGTAAGAAACGATCGGAAATATATCGATCAGATAATTTTGCTGCCGCTTCTACTGCTTCATCCGTAATTTTCACACGGTGATGCGCTTCATAACGATCTCTTAAACCTTTAATAATTTGAATTGTTTCATCTACAGTTGGTTCATCTACTTGAATTGGTTGGAAACGACGTTCTAACGCTGCATCCTTTTCAATGTATTTACGATATTCATCTAATGTTGTAGCCCCAATACATTGTAGTTCACCACGGGCTAATGAAGGTTTTAAAATATTCGATGCATCAATAGCACCTTCTGCACCGCCAGCACCGATTAATGTGTGTAATTCATCAATGAAAAGAATTACGTTACCTGCTTGGCGAATTTCATCCATTACTTTTTTCAAGCGGTCTTCAAATTCACCGCGATATTTAGTACCCGCAACAACAGTACCCATATCTAATGTCATCACCCGTTTATCACGAAGGGTTTCAGGTACTTCATTATTGACGATTTGTTGTGCAAGACCTTCTGCAATAGCCGTTTTACCTACCCCGGGTTCACCAATTAATACAGGGTTGTTTTTCGTACGGCGGGATAGTACTTCAATTACTCGTGTAATTTCTTTGCTACGGCCAATCACTGGATCCAATGAACCTTCACGGGCAATGGCCGTTAAGTCACGAGCTAATCCATCTAAAGTCGGTGTATTTACCGATTGAGTTGGGTTTGTTGAGTTTTGAGCTGCGTCATTGTTTCCAAGTAATAAAAGAACTTGTTGACGAGCTTTGTTTAAGCTAACACCCGCATTCGCTAAAACTCGAGCAGCTACTCCTTCACCTTCTCGGATTAAAGCAAGTAATATATGTTCTGTTCCTATATAAGCATGACCTAATTTTCTAGATTCATCTACCGATAATTCAATTACCTTTTTAGCTCTTGGAGTATAATGAACGATTGGACCGACATCTTTTGAACCTTTCCCCACTAACTCCTCAATGCCTGATTCAATAATTTGTGGACTTACATCGATTGCTTCTAATGCTTTTGCTGCAATTCCACCGCCTTCACGAATAAGGCCAAGTAAAATATGTTCTGTTCCTATAGATTCGTGCTTCCAACGAATAGCTTCTTCTTGTGCTAATTGCAATACTTTTTGTGCACGTTGAGTAAAACGGTTAAACATCATATCTTTCCTCTCCTTTTCCCATTAACTTTTGATTGTTCGTATTAAGCTTTTCACGTAAAAGTTTTGCTCTATACATATCGCGTTCACTTGCTTGAAGAGTTGTACCGGCATATTGTTGTACAAAGCCGGGTTGTATGAGGATCATACACTCATTTAAAACATGTAATGGAACTTCCTTAATGATTCCTAAATCCACTCCAAGGCGAACATTGGATAAACAAGCAGCAGCTTCTTCGCTCGTCATAATACACGCATATTTTAAAATACCTAATGAGCGATTAAAGCGGTCTTCTAATACTATTCGAGAATTTTTGAATAATGCCTCTCGTGCGCCTCGTTCATTTTTAATAATTTGGACAACTACATTTTGTAAGTCTTCTAAAATTTCCTCTTCCGACTTTCCAAGAGTTACTTGGTTGGAGATTTGATAAATGTTTCCTAGGTTTTCACTACCTTCTCCATATATCCCTCTTACAACCATTCCTAAGCGGGCTAGCATTTGTGTAACAACCTTAATTTGCTTAGACATCGTTAGGGCAGGTAGATGCATCATAACGGATGCACGAAGTCCTGTTCCAACATTCGTTGGGCAACTTGTTAAATAACCAAATGTATCATTATACGCATATGGTAAATGTTTCTCCAATTGATGATCCAATTTCGAAGCCTCTGCATATGTTTCTAAAAGCTGTAATCCAGGAGCTAAACATTGGATTCGTAAATGATCTTCCTCGTTTACCATAATGCTGATCGTTTCGTCATTTGAAATAAGAACGGAAGCTGACTTTTCTTTTTTAGCTAATAGAGGGCTAATTAAATGTTTTTCAACTAACACTTGACGTTGCAATGAAGGCATTTCTTTAATTGTAAAATGGGAAAACTTATGCTCGTCATTAATCGCCATTAAAGCTTGTGTGACAACGTCATCAATTTGTTGTGCTTCCCCATCCGTAAAACTTAAAGGGAAACGATATCCATCTAAGTTTCTTGCTAATCGAATGCGTGTACTTAATACAATATCTGCATCAAGACCTTTAACATCCATCCAGCCTGGCGCCTCACTTTTCAAAAAATGTTCTAAATTCATGGTGTATCAACACCTCCACGATCAAGCTTGCGTTCCATATCTCTTATTTCATCCCGCAGCTTGGCAGCATCTTCAAAACGTTCATCTGCAATCGCTAATTGTAGTTGTTCTCGAGCTGTTTCAATTTGTTTTTTGATCCACTCGTTATGATGACTTGGTTTGCCCGGAGCTTTACCGCTATGCTTTGTTCCAGCTTGAATTTTATTTAATACTTGTGGAAGCTGTGTACTGAAAGTTTCATAACATTGTGGACAACCAAGCTTCCCTTCATTCAAGAACTTACGAAAAGTAAAACCGCATTTTGGGCATTCAGTTGCTTTCTGACTTGTCGATTGGACCTTTTCTACCCCGTTATTCCACACTGGTAAACCAAATAAATTGGAAACAAGTTGATGAATTGGAATTTGTTCTTCTTTATGAAAATCTAAATTGAAAGGATGAAAATTTTGTGCACATACCTCACAATAGTGTTTTTCGCTTTTTTGGCCATTAATTACTTGTGTAACCGTTACTGTAGCCTGACGTTCCTTACAGTGTTCACAATTCATGACCTCACCTCTTTTATCAAATAAGTATGGAAAGTAATAAATAAGTAATGAACTTCCTTTATATTACCAATTGTTCCTATTTATCGTATTTTAATGTTGTTAACATAGACTTTAAAATCAATGACCTCAATTGGTCCCTCGTCGGCAATTGTATTCGAAGAGTCGACCGATCAATTGCAGCAAGCATTAATTTTGCTTCCCGTTTAGAAATGACTTCTTCATCGATCAAACGATAGATAATATCCTCTGCCATCGATTGGGTAGCACCGTTATCAATTTGGTCTATCATATCTTCAATCAAATCAATCTTAGAATGAGCTCTTACTCGTAAAATTCGAATATATCCCCCACCACCACGTTTACTTTCAACTAAGTAGCCTCTTTCGGCGGTAAATCTCGTATTAATAACATAATTGATTTGCGATGGTACACATTGAAATTTATCCGCCAATTCACTTCGTTTGATTTCAATATGTCCTTGACCACCTAATTCGATAACTTGTTTCAAATACCCTTCAATGATGTCAGATATATTTCTCATTTTTATACCTCACCCCATCCATTTCTGACTTTGACTATATTTGACTATATTATATTAACATCAAAATCAAAATGCAAATCAAATGCCTATACTATTTTTTCGTTCGAATAGCGTTTAAATTATTTTATAGCTATCCTATTTATATCCATAAAAAAGGCGGTCTCATTAATAGTTGAGACCACCCTCATTTTAGCTTTTTGAGCGAAGGATTAAGAAATAGTCTCCACATACCATTCTGGTTAATTTTGGATTTATTTCTTAGTATTCCTTTTATTCACTTAAACTAAACCTATTTTTATACCCAACGACCAACAATCGGGTAATTCCAATTTTCACCCATTAACGCTTTCACAATGCCAATAATCGGAACAACAACCGTCATAATTCCGAAGACAATTAAAAACGGAATTCCAATAATTAAAAAGCTAAAGATTATTGAAATAGTATTTAAAATCCACATAACACCTTGGAATAGTAAAGCTTGGATCGAAATTCTTTTAATTTCATGTTCTGAACTTAGTAGCCAGAATAGGACTGGAATAAGTACAGGCATCAAAAAGGCACTTGCATGTATGATTACCTTTGCCCATTTATTATCCATTTATAAATCAACCTTTCGTTTCGTTTTTATAGTTATAGTATATTTACGAAGTTCGTACTAAATAGTTTCACTTTTTTTCAAACGAATAAACCTTATTTAAAAATAAAAAACCGCCAGTAAAACTAGCGGTCTATCAACATAATTCATTATTTGGATACTTTTTTCTTACTACTTTCTGGCTTTGGATCTGGTTTTTCTTCATTATTATACGGGAATAATAAATAAGCAATCATTCCAGAAAAGATAGTTGCTATTACTACAAGTAATACACTATCACGGGTTGAAACTTCCTGAAAATAGTTTCTTAACATGAAAATAGAGCCTATAGCAACAATGACCATTGTTGGGATAACAAATTTAAAGCGGTGCTTTTCCATCTTTAACTTCCTTTTCTATAAATATTTACTTCACTTTTCCACGTTAGTTACATCATAAACTACTCGTATTTTACATGGGATAAAAACAAAATACAAATTAGCCCTATAGTTAGGTTACTATTTCATAATTTAATCCAACTAACAATCTATGTAAAATTTCATAATATTTTCAATATATTATTGTTACAATCTATGAAAATAGAACGATAATATAGGTAAATACATAATGGAATGGAATGGATAAAAGGATGGCTATTTTCAGAAGTAATTCACAAAAAGTGTTAGCAAACTATTTCGAAGTTGAAAAATACATAAACGAAGTCGAGCTAGATGTTGCAAAGTACCCAGACTTAACTAAACAAATTCAATTAATTAAATTAACAAAAGAAGAATTAGCGATTTTAAGACAATTAAAACCTTTCACTGAACAATTTATTCCAGAAATGGTGAATCAATTTTATGCAGCAATTATGCAAAGCGATCATTTAATGGGGATTATTAATAAACATTCGAAAATTGAACGATTAAAAGTAACCCTTACAAAACATATTACCGATATTTTTGAAAGTCGTATTAATAGCAACTATATAGAAGAACGAAAAAAAATTGCCGCTACTCATGTACGTATTGGATTAGAATCCCAATGGTATATAAGCTCCTTCCAATCATT
Source organism: Ureibacillus sp. FSL E2-3493 (assembly GCF_038077515.1). Lineage (NCBI taxonomy): Bacteria > Bacillati > Bacillota > Bacilli > Caryophanales > Caryophanaceae > Ureibacillus > Ureibacillus sp. FSL E2-3493. The sequence goes on from NZ_JBBOPK010000001.1 coordinate 3,500,403, forward strand.
AATGACTACATTTATCCATTTTGTTAATGGATTAGATATTTCAAAAGAAGATACGACAAAAGCGATTAATGCCTTTTCGAAAATCATTAATTTGGAACAACAATTAGTTATTCAAGCTTACGATGCGGAACAACAACGAATTCGTCAGATTGTGGAAGATATGAAACATTCCTTATTGAACACAGTACAAAATACTGCTGAAGAATTACATGCTATCAGCCAAGAAACGACTGCTTCATTACATGCCATTTCTTCGGAATCTGGAAGTATTGCTACAGCAACAAAACAAGGACTAGATTTTGTAGCGGATACAGAAGAAAAATCAAATTATGGAAAAGCACATATTGAAACACAAACAGAGTTAATGAATGTTATTTTAGAACGAGTCAATATGTTAGAAAAATCGATGATCAACTTACGAGCTTCTTCTCAGAAAATAACAGAAATCGTTGGTTTAGTAACAGGTATCGCCGATCAAACAAACTTATTAGCATTAAATGCTTCCATTGAAGCTGCACGGGCTGGTGAGCATGGAAAAGGCTTTGCAGTTGTTGCTGAAGAGGTTCGTAAACTAGCCGAAGAGACGAAGAGCGCAGTTCAAAATGTTTCTCACTTAATTCGCGAAACAGAAGAAAATATCGAAAATATGACTTCATCAGTAGGCAATGTGGATGAACAAGTGCAAAAGAGTGTACAAACACAACGTAGTCTTGAGGAATCCTTTAATTCTATAGCCAAAGCTGTATCAGGGATTAAAGAACAATATACAAACACAACTAAAGACATTACTGAGATTTCAAGACTAATCCACGAATTAACCGAAAGTGTAGACCAAGTATCCGCTTCTTCCGATTCATTGCTAAATGTTGTTCACGAATTAACAGATTAAATAGAAAGGACCTTCTCTATTAAAGTGTACCCTTTGTAAAGGACATTTTTAAAAAAGGCTTTTAAGCAACTTGAAGAAGATGGTGACTGTATTGTGCAGGCGTCATCTTTTTTAAGTTCCATTGACCTCGGTAATGATTGTAATAAGTCATATAACTCTTAATCTCTCTTTTTACTTCTTCTAATGTTTCACACGATTTAAAGTCTGTTTCATCTTTAAAATGACCAAAAAACGATTCTTGTGGGGCATTATCCCAACAGTTTCCACGACGTGACATAGATTGCTCTAGTCCCATTTTCTTTACCATCTTTTGAAATTGGGGGCTGGTATAGTGGAACCCTTGATCAGAGTGAATGAATGCGCCATCGGCCAATTTTATCCCATTCTTTTTCAACATCTTTAATGTATTTAATGCAATATCTAGTGTAATTTTATCCGATGTCTCATATGCTAAAATTTCATTGGTTTCGGCATCTTTTATAGCGGATAAGTAGGCACGTTTTCCTTTTCCATAACTCAAATATGTAATGTCTGTTAATAATACTTTTCTAGCGATTCCTTGCTTAAATTTACGGTTTAATAGATTTGGTAAAGTTCTATGTTCTTTCGTTGCTTTGGCCATTCTTCGATATGGATTTGCTTTTCGAATGGGGCAGATGATTTGAAACTTTTTCATGATACGACGAATTCGCTTTAGGTTATATGTAATTTGATACTGATTTTCTAACGTCATTTTAATTTGACGTGCACCTTTCTTACGACCACGGAAATTGAACGCTTTTAAAATGATTTCTTTGACTGTCTCATCTGCCTGATCACTAGCTTGTCTACTAAGTTGTGCTTCTTCTGAAAAATAACGATAGTAGCCCGATCGAGAGACTCCAACTAATTTACAAAGGTAGCTTACCATTCTTTTTAAGCGGTGTTTTTCTATCACATACTGGATCAACTGAAATTTTTGTTCCGCTGTTAATTTCTCTTTTTCTTTATCAACAACCTTTCTGCTAAATCGATCTTTTTTAGTAGTTCATTTTCTGCACGTAATAATGCATTTTGCGCCTCTAACCTTGCGTACTTTTCTTCTATACTTAATTCTCGCTCAAGTGGACGTCCTGAAGAGTGTTTACGTGTATCCACAAGCCCAGCTACACCATTCTTTTGATAAGCAGCACGCCATCGCTCTAAAGCAGACTTTGCACGTTTTTTACCTACGATATCAATATCAAATCCTGCATCTTCAAAAATTTGAAGTGGAAATTTCCCTTCCTCATATTCTTTAATGGCTCTTGCTTTAAATTCATCTGTATATGTTATTGCTTTTTCACTCACTGCTTTTACATAAGGATGTTTCTTGAGTAATTTCTGTTCTTGATCTGTAAATAACTTTTTCGACATGTTCTTCCGCTCCATCAACCATTTATTTTATTTCATTATAAATAAAAGTACCCTATAAGAGAGACCTTTTTTCAAGTGTCTTTCTTATAGGGTACATTTTATATAAGAAGGTCCTGTTTTTTTATTCATTTTCTAAAAGCAGTCGACGCTTTTGTGTACTTTCCTTTTTTGCTTGACGTAATTGCCTGCGAGTATGTCCTGTTTCAAACAGTTGCTTCTCCCTTTCCGTTTCTGGGTAAACACTAGGTACCGGGATAGGTTTCCCTTCCTTATTAACGGCGACCATGGTCACAAAGGATTCAGTCGTTAATTTTTCTACCCCTGTTTTAATATTTCGTGACATTACTCGAACGTAAACTTCCATTGAAGATCGTCCTGTGGAAGTTACCATTGCTTCTAGTTCTAGAATATCACCTGCATAAGCCGGAGAGATAAAATCAACGGAATCAAAGGATGCTGTCACCACTTCAGATCGTGCATGTTTCATAGAGGTAATGGCTGCTATTTCATCGATATAAGCTAATACTCTTCCACCAAAAATAGATTGATGATGATTCGTATCAGGTGGTAAAACTAAGTGTGTTTGAAAAGAACGAGAATGACTCATCGGCACTGCATTGCTCATGATAAACCCTCCATAGTTACTACTCTCTTGATGTTAATATTTGATAACCTAATTTCATTTTACCCTAAAAAAACGAAAGTCGAGAACTATTATTTAAATGGTTGTTTTAATTGTGATGAATTTCAATTCGGTCATTTCATCAATCGCAAATTTAACCCCTTCTCTACCGTAGCCACTACTTTTTACACCACCATAAGGCATATTATCAACTCGGAAAGTTGGAATATCATTGATTACAACTGTACCAGCTTCTATTTCATCAGCAGCTTTCATCGCATCCGTTAAAACATTCGTATAGATTCCAGCATTTAAACCAAAATCGGATTCATTCACTAATGCAATCGCCTCATCTAATGTTTGATAAGGTACAATGGAAACGATTGGTGCAAAGGTTTCTTGACAAACAATTTTCATATCCGGTTGAACATTCGTCATAACTGTCGGCGTTAATGTTCGCTGTGTAAATTCTCCGCCTGTCGCAACAACAGCTCCTGCAGCTTTCGCCTCTTCAATCCATTGTTTGATACGTTCTACTTCGTTAGGATTAATCATTGCACTCACATCTGTTGATGGATCTAGAGGATCTCCTAATTTCAACTTCTTCGTTTCTTCAACAAAAGCAGTCGTAAATTGTTCATATATCGATTCGTGTACATATACTCGTTGTAACGAAATACAAACTTGCCCTGAAAATCCAAAGGCCCCACCGACACATCGAGAAACTACCTTTTCAATTGGCGTACTAGGTTCAACAATAAGTGCTGAATTTGAACCTAGTTCTAATGTCACCTTACGCAATCCGACTTTTTCTTTTATTTTAAGTCCAACAGCACTACTACCAGTAAACGTCACTTTTTTCACAAGGGGATGTGTTACTAATGTATCACTTAACTCTCCCCCTGACCCTGTAACAATTTGTAATGCCCCATCTGGTAAACCAGCTTCTTTAAAGATCTCTGCCATAACTAATGCACTTAAAGGTGTTTGAGTAGCTGGCTTCAACACTACTGTATTCCCTACGGCAAAGGCAGGTCCTAATTTGTGAGAAACTAAGTTGAAAGGGAAATTAAAGGGTGTAATCGCCGAAACGACACCAATTGGAACCCGTTTCGTATAGCCGATTCGATCCTTTGTTCCTGGTGCAGCATCAAGGGGAACCGTTTCACCCATTGATTGTTTTGCTGCTTCTGCTGAAAATTGATACGTTGAAATCGTACGATCAATTTCAATTAATGCCGTCGTTAAAGGCTTTCCAGCTTCAGAAGCTAGAATTTTTGCAAGTTCCTCTTTACGACCGCGCATAATGTCTACCACTTTATATAAAATTTCTGCCCTCTCATAAGCAGTCGTCTTTTTAAAAGATTGAAAGGCTTTATGAGCACCTTCAATTGCTCGTTCTACATCCTCTACAGAAGCTTTCGCCACTTCTGCAATAGTTTCCCCTGAATAAGGAGCTGTTAACGCGTAAACATCGTTAGCATCTGTCCAAACACCATTTATCCATAATTTTGTTTTTTCCATAGATACCACTCTCCTCATCGTTATAACCCCATTGTAACACTGTTCGGTAATATCCACTTCTTCTAAAGTTTGTAGTTAATTTAAAAAATCCACTACATCTGATAAGCCAGGCGGCAAAAATCCAACCAAATCTACAAGAATGTCTGCGATATCTAACAGTCCAGTAAGATCCGATAAAGGCGTCATTTCAATTAATTCTTGTATTTCAAGGACATCTTGAATCACCTTTTTTATAGCGATAATAAGGGCGTATGATTTATTACTTTTCAACTCTTTTATCTCTATAAATTGATGATGTAATGAGACAATCGCATCTACTTTCGACTCATTTGTAGCAGCTAGAGCTAATACACCTAAATATGGATAATGAATCCTTTTCACTTTAATATCCCGTTTTAATAATTCTTCCCGTAATTGTACGACATATTGCAATAAGACTTCATTATAGTCGGAACTATAGACAGTCAAAATTTGGGCTAACCCTTGAAGAGAATTCCCCATCGTAAAATGATTTTCTCTTAATTCGTTATAGTATTTTACAATGGTGTCTGCTTGCGTTTTCGGTTGTTCGTTCATATCTGAAGATAAATACACTACAAATGGAACATCTTCATTAGACGTTAAAATCCGTTGTTGACGATTTAATTCATCAAACAATTGTTTTGCCCTAATGGCATGTTCCCTATCATCTTCCTGTAAAAAAAGAGCAGCTAAAGCGCGGTGGGGGGTATTTTTAAATTTAACTTCTTTTAACAATTGATCTTTCTTTATGAATGATTGAATTGTTTCATCCATATTGTTTTGTTGTGAAAATTGAATGGCCAATTTATACTTCATTTTCAAATCAAGGCGTACCGAGGAGGATTTTGTTTTTTCCTCGATTTCGTCAATTATTTTTTGTAAGATTACCCCACTAAATTCTTTTTTTGAAAATGTATATGTACTTGCAAGAAACATCGTCAGTTGTGGGTCCTGACCCCCTGTATAATTAAAAACCCGATGATAGTTATCTATAAATGCTTTTATAAATTGTTCGTCACTCATTTTTAATCACTCCTTACCTTTTATACGAGATGAGATGAAAATTCGTTTCAAAAATGAAAAGACCTCTTGCTAAATTCTTTGATATGCTCCCCTTCGGGTAGACAGATAACAAATAAAATCTGTTTACCTAGGGAGAGTCTTTTTTATGGCTAGAATTAAACATTCCAGAGAATAAAAATTAGCTATATTAACTCAACTTGAAAATGGAATTTATTCAGTAAATGAAATCGCATCTATGTTTAATGTTAATCAGGAGACGATAAGGATTTGGAGAGATAAATACGAAGCTTTAGGAGCAGAAGGTCTAGAAAATGCTAAAAGCTGGAAACCATATTCGAAAGTGTTAAAGGAAGCAGCTATTCAGGATTATCTATCATTATTCATTGAGAGAAGTGACAAGAAAGTATGAGATATCTAGTAAATCTGTTTTGAGACAATGGATTAAAAAGTATAATGGTCATAGAGCAATGAAAGATACGGGGAAAGGAACATCCAGCCCATTTTAAAAAAGTTAGAGGAAGTCGAAAGGAGGCGACGTTAAGTCAAATTCAATCAATGGACAAGTATAGACTATTCAAGAATTACATACTAAAGAGAAATTTTCTGTTTCGCTCCTCTGTAAAATTGCAGGAATTGCACGTTCAGCTTATTATAATGGCTAAATCGAACACCTACTGCTAGAGAACGTGAAAATGAAAAAATCATCAAAGAAATGAAAGCTCTTTACAAGCAAGTTGAAGGGATTTATGGTTACCGCCGTATGAAGCTAAATTTGAACCGTAGGTTTAACAAGCATTATAATCACAAACGAATCTATCGCTTAATGAAGGTAGCTGGATTACAATCCGTTATTCGTAGAAAACGGAAACGTTATATTCGTTCGACTCCCCAACATGTTGCAGAGAATTTATTAAATCGTGAATTTACTTCAAATAAACCTAATCAAAAATGGGTGACTGATGTAACAGAGTTGAAATACGGTTGTACAAAGAAAGCCTATTTAAGTGCTATTTTAGACCATTATGATGGTTCAATTATTAGTTACGTATTAGGACATTCAAACAATAATGATTTGGTATTTACGACGTTAGATCAGGCAATCGCTACCTTACATAATGAACATTCGTTAATTCATAGTGATCGAGGGTATCAATATATATCACATGGATTTAAGAGAAGAATTGATGAGGCGAAGATGACACATAGTATATCACGCGTAGGGAGATGTATTGATAATGGACCAATGGAGTCATTTTGGGGAACATTAAAGTGCGAGAAGTATTATTTATATAAATTTGATGCGTTTGACGAATTAAGTAATTTTATAATCACAAAAGATACCAAGAACGATTAAACGGCTTAAGCCCTATGGAGTATAGGACCCAAGCCACTTAATTCTATTTTTATTATTTCCACTGTCTACTTGACAGGGGGCAGTTCATTTAGCAAAAGGTCTATCCTTTATTTTAATTGGGCTAATTCCTCAGCATTAAATGCCCTAGATTTAGTTAAGAACCGTTTTCCTTCGACTCCTTCTAATGAAAACATACCACCGCGACCGTCCACAACATCAATAATGAGTTGTGTATGCTTCCAATAATCGAATTGATTTTTATGCATGTAAAACTTCACTCCACCAATTTCACCGAGCAACACATCGGCATTTCCAATGATTAAATCCCCTTCAGGGTAACACATTGGGGAAGAACCATCACAGCAACCACCCGATTGATGGAACATTATCGGTCCATGTTTCGCTTTTAACTTTTCAATTAATTCAAGGGCAGCATCTGTAGCGATTACACGTTCAACCACATGAAATCCCCTTTCAAAGTTAAATGGTTTAGAAGAAGCCAAGCTTATTCGGGCTATAGCTAACAAGCAAGTTTTTCGTTTGTTGATAGTGCTCCAACATCATTAAGTGATTTTCTCGACCTACACCAGACATTTTATAACCACCGAATGCTGCGTGAGCAGGATAATCATGGTAGCAGTTCGTCCATACACGACCAGCCTCTATTGAGCGACCAATACGGTAAGCTGTGTTAATGTCACGAGTCCAAACTCCTGCTCCTAAACCGTAAAGTGTGTCATTAGCGATTTCCAACGCCTCTTCCTTCGTTTTGAAAGTTGTAACAGCTACTACTGGTCCAAAAATTTCTTCTTGGAAAATACGCATGCTGTTATCTCCTTTAAATACAGTAGGTTTTACGTAATAACCATCCGTAAAGTCTTCCCCTAGTTGATTACGTTCTCCACCAATTAATACTTCTGCTCCTTCTTGTTTACCGATATCGATATACGATAAAATTTTCTCCATTTGTTCAGAAGAGGCTTGAGCACCCATCATTGTATTTGGATCTAACGGGTTACCCGTTTTAATTGCTTCTACACGTTTTAATGCTCGTTCCATAAACTTCTCATAAATGGATTCTTGAATTAATGCGCGGGAAGGACAAGTACATACTTCGCCTTGGTTTAACGCAAATAATACAAATCCTTCAATCGCTTTATCTAAAAACTCATCATCTGCTTCCATCACATCTTCAAAGAAAATATTTGGTGATTTACCACCTAATTCAAGGGTAACGGGAATAATATTTTGGGATGCATATTGCATAATTAAACGACCAGTTGTCGTTTCACCAGTAAAGGCAATTTTCCCGATTCGTGGGTTAGATGCTAAAGGTTTTCCAGCCTCTAAACCAAAGCCATTAACAATATTTAATACACCAGGTGGTAATAAATCTTCTATTAATTCCATTAATACCATGATGGATGCAGGAGTTTGCTCAGCTGGCTTTAATACGACACAGTTTCCTGCTGCTAACGCTGGTGCAAGTTTCCAGCAAGCCATTAAAAGTGGGAAGTTCCAAGGGATAATTTGACCTACTACTCCAATAGGTTCATGGAAATGGTAAGCTACTGTATCGTCATTAATTTGACTAATGCCACCTTCTTGCGCTCGAATTGCCCCCGCAAAGTAACGGAAATGGTCAATTGCTAACGGCAAATCTGCATTTAATGTTTCTCGTACAGCTTTACCATTTTCCCAAGTTTCAGCGACAGCTAACATTTCTAAATTTTCTTCCATACGGTCAGCAATTTTATTTAAAATTTTTGCGCGTTCTGCAACGGATGTTTTCCCCCATACTTCCTTCGCTGCATGAGCTGCATCAAGAGCAAGTTCGATATCTTCTTCTGTTGAACGTGCTACTTGTGTAAATACTTTTCCCGTAACAGGCGTTATATTTTCAAAGTATTGACCTTTGACTGGTGGCGTCCATTCTCCTCCGATAAAGTTATCATACTTGTCTTTGAAATTTACAATTGCTCCTTCTGTGTTTGGAAATGCATAAGCCAATGTTAGTACGCTCATTTTTAATTTCTCCCCTTCATTATGATATCTTTAAAGCCAATACCCTTTCGTGCTGACTTCCCCCATTTATCAAAAGGTATTACTAATTTATATGACGGTTATTCTAAAAATAGAACTAGAAAAATAGATTTTTTTATAAAATAAATAGAATAATTTTAAATCGACGAATTTTATTTAATAAGTACGTTGCTAATTGTATGATAGAGAAGTTTATTAACATGGAAACGGGCAAAAATAGATATGGATAAGAGTTGAAAAGTAGTATTCGTTTTATTCAAAAAAGCGTTGTTATTGTATACTTAAGTTATTACATTTATAGGAGACTTTATGAGAATAAATAAATTTTTAAGCGAAACAGGCGTTGTTTCTCGTCGTGGTGCAGATAAATGGATTGAAGAAGGTAGAATTACGATTAACGGTGAACTGGCTACAATAGGTAGTCAAGTTCAGGACGGGGATGTCGTTTGCGTTGATGGCAAACCTGTCAAAAAAGAAGAAGAATTAGTATATATTGCATTAAATAAACCCGTTGGCATTACTAGTACAACAGAAAAACATGTGAAAGGTAATGTCGTTGACTTCGTTGGACATTCAAAACGCATTTTCCATATTGGTCGACTAGATAAGGAATCGGAAGGGTTACTACTGCTAACCAATGATGGTGATATCGTAAACGAAATTTTACGTGCCGAAAATCATCACGAAAAAGAATATGTTGTACAAGTGGACCAACCAATTACAACATCCTTTTTAAAACAAATGGCATCAGGTGTTGAGATTTTAGATACAAAAACATTACCTTGTAAAGTTGAAAAAGTATCATCCCATGTATTTAAAATTATTTTGGAGCAAGGTTTAAATCGTCAAATTCGTCGAATGTGTTCAGCCCTTGGTTATTCCGTAAAACGATTACAGCGAATTCGAATTATGAATATCCATCTTGGCAATTTAAAGGTTGGCCAGTGGAGAGACTTAACAGAAAAAGAAAAGGTAGAGCTATTTCAACTATTAAACTACACACCTAAAAAATAAATATCCGCCTGTAAAACAGGCGGTTTTAGTAACGCCCTATAAGGGCTCCTTACTAACTGCCCCTAAAGGGGCTTTTTTAATTGACCGTCAACCGTATTTGTTCTTTAATCTCGTTTAAATGGGTCTATATATTCTCTACTCGTCATTTGATCACGTAATCGATCTTCAGCTTCTTGTTCCCTAATGTATTTTGCTACCGCTTTTTCGTTAAGACCTACTGTAGTGACATAATATCCTTTTGCCCAAAACGTTCGATTTCCGTGTTTATATTTTAAATTTGCATGTCTATCGTGAATCATTAAAGAACTCTTTCCTTTTAAATAGCCTACGAATTGTGATACGGATAATTTTGGAGGAATTTTAACCAGCATATGTATATGATCTGGCATTGCATGTCCTTCTATGAGTTCTACGTCTTTCATTTCACATAGACGTCTTAAAATCGCTCCGATGTCTTTTCTTAATTCACCGTAGATTACTTTCCTTCTGTATTTTGGTATAAAAACTATGTGATACTTACAATTCCATCTTGTGTGTGATAAACTATTGTCGCTCGACATTGAGCAAAACTCCTCTCGATTTGAATTTGGTTTGACGGCCATTTTCATTATATCGAGAGGAGTTTTTAATTCCATCTCCATTACCACTCTAAAAGTATATTTTCACACGTGCAGAGCACGTGGTTTTAAAAGAATTAATAAAAACAAAAGGCAGAAATGTTTTACTTTCAACATTTCTGCCTTTTCCATTAATCAAATACCGTCGGTTATAATGCTCCGAGATAAGCAGCTTTAACTTGTTCACTTTCTTGAAGCTCTTTCGCTGTCCCCGATAAAACGATTTTACCTGTTTCAATCACATATGCACGATCAGCAATTGATAATGCCATATTCGCATTTTGTTCTACTAATAATACTGTTGTTCCTTGCTGATTAACCATTTGAATAATTTCAAAAATTTGTTTCACAATTAAAGGTGCTAGCCCCATGGATGGCTCATCTAGTAATAACAATTTCGGTTTTGCCATTAGAGCTCGACCCATCGCTAACATTTGCTGTTCCCCACCAGACAACGTCCCTGATTGTTGTTTACGGCGTTCTCCTAATATAGGAAATAGTTCATAAACATTGGCTATATCCTTTTTAATGCTATCACGATCTTTGCGTAAATAAGCACCTAATTCAAGATTTTCCTCTACCGTCATATTCGAAAAGACTCTTCGTCCTTCTGGAACATGAGAAATGCCACTTTTTACGATGGATTGTGCTTGTTTCCCATTAATTTGTTGAGAAAGATAAGAAATTGTCCCACTTTTTGGTTTTAATAGACCTGATAATGTTTTTAATAATGTTGATTTACCAGCACCATTTGCACCAATCAACGTTACAATTTCACTCTCTTTTACTTCAATGGAGACATCTTTTAATGCATGAATATTTCCATAAAATACATCAATGTTGTTTACTTTAAGCATTATTCAATGACCTCCTCTCCCAAATAGGCTTCAATTACCTTTGGATTGTTACGAATTTCTTCCGGTGTTCCATCCGCGATTAATTGACCGTGATCTAATACGTAAATACGCTCACAAATTCCCATTACTAAATGCATATCATGTTCGATTAACAAAATTGTCAAATCAAATTCTTTTCGGATAAAAGCAATCAGCTCCATTAAATCGTGAGTTTCTTGAGGATTCATCCCCGCAGCTGGTTCATCTAATAACAGGAGTTGAGGTTTTGCTGCAAGGGCCCGGGCAATTTCCAGTCTCCGTTGCATCCCATAAGGTAAATTCTTTGCTAATTCATCCTTATAAACATCTAATCCAAATATTTTTAAAAATTCAATCGATTCTTTATCCATCTTTTCTTCCCCTTTAAAATGACTAGGTAATCGAAAGATAGATGAGAGAATGGAATGCTTCGCTAAATTGTGGTTTGCCACTTTCACGTTATCTAAAACCGTTAAATCTTTAAATAAACGAATATTTTGGAATGTACGGCTAATACCTAATTTTGTTACTTGATAAGGTTTTAGCCCCTTCAAATTTTTCCCGTCAAAGGTAATGACCCCTTCCGTCGGCTGATACACTCCCGTTAACATATTAAAAGTTGTCGTTTTCCCAGCTCCATTAGGGCCAATTAAACCGACTAACTCTCCCGTATTCAAATGCATATTTACATTGTGTACTGCTTTAAGGCCACCGAACTGAATTCCTACATTATCTACTTGTAAAAGAAGGTTACTCGTCATACTTTAGAACCTCCCTTTTTACCAAATTTAAATAAGTGGGTAATTTCCTTTGTACCCATTAATCCCGTAGGACGATATAACATCACTAAAATTAAAACTAAAGAATAAATAATCATACGCGTTTCAGGGAAGTTCGATAAATAAGCCGAAACAATCGTTAAAAAGATTGCTGCGATAACAGACCCCGAAAGACTTCCTAAACCACCTAATACAACGTAAATTAAAATATCAAAGGACTTTAAGAAATTAAATGTTGTCGGTTGAATAATAAAGAAGTTATGGGAATAAATCGCACCAGCAAGCCCAGCGAATATAGCACCGATTGTAAAAGCAACAACTTTATAGTAGGTTGTGTTTATTCCCATAGCATCAGCTGCAATTTCATCTTCTCGAATAGAAATAGCTCCTCGACCATGTCTTGAATTTGTAAAATTCGAAATAACTAATATTGTAAGAACTACACCAACGAAGGCGTATGTCCACGTTGTCATATTCGTCACGACCATACCTGCCGCTCCGCCTACGTAATCAATATTTAGGAAGACAATTCGAATAATCTCAGCAAAACCAAGGGTTGCGATTGCCAAATAGTCTCCTTTAAGTCGTAGCGTTGGAATTCCTACTAGTAACCCGGCTAATCCTGCTGCTACCGCACCAATAATTAATGCTACGGTGAATGGTAACCCTAAGTTCATTGTCGCAATGGCACTGAAGTAAGCTCCCACTGCCATAAAACCAGCATGTCCGATGGAGAATTGCCCTGTAATTCCTATTACAATATGCAAACTAACAGCTAGCATAATATTTATACACATTTGTATTAATATATTTTGATAATATAAATCTAACGATCCACCTGAAATCATAACTTGTACAATTGTATAGATTACTAGCGCAAAAATAATATAAACCCAAAAGGCTTTTGATTTTTTCATATACCAGTCACCTACACTTTCTCTCGGGTATTTTTTCCGAATAGACCCGATGGTTTTAAAATGAGTATTAAAATTAAAATGATGAAAGCTGCTGCATCGCGCCATAACGAAAAACCGAAAGCACTAACAACCGTTTCAACTACACCTAAAACTAAACCGCCAACCATTGCACCAGGAATATTTCCGATACCACCAAGTACCGCTGCGATAAAGGCCTTTAATCCTGGTAAAACCCCCATTAATGGTTCGATTCTCGTGTAATAAGCCCCGAAAATAACCCCTGCTGCACCAGCTAGAGCCGATCCAATGGCAAAGGTTGCTGATATCGTATTATCAACGTTAATTCCCATTAATCGTGCAGCATCAGCATCCAAAGATACAGCTCGCATCGCTTTTCCGATTTTGGTTTTATGTACAATAAATTGCAATAAAATCATTAAAATGATCGTAACAACTAAAATTAAAATAGATTTAGAGCTAATACTTACTCCAAAAATGTCAATTGATGTATTCGGCAATACTTCAGGATACGCTTCCGGTGATGCTCCTCGGAAGAAAATCATTGTATATTCAATTAAAAAGGACACACCGATTGCAGTAATAAGGGCTGCAATTCGTGTTGCACTTCGTAATCGTTTATACGCTACTCGTTCAATAATGACACCAATAATTGCACAAAGTACCATCGAAATGATAAGTGCTGGAAGGAACCCTACGTCCCATCTTGTAATGGCGAAAAAGCCGATAAAAGCCCCTAACATGAACACATCACCATGAGCAAAGTTAATGAGCTTTATGATACCGTATACCATCGTATATCCTAATGCGATTAGTGCATAGATACTACCAACTGATATACCATTCACTAACTGTTGAATCCATTCCATGAGATCTCACTCCTTTTTCCATTTTAAGTAAGGCTTTTATTCGTTCGTAAAAACGAAAAGCGAATTTATAAAATGGCCATTTAATTAAATTTCTTTAGTGATAAAAAGGGAGGCCAGTTCGCCCCCCTTTGTTTTATCGTTATAAACGCAATATTACGGATTAACTTTAGAGTTGAACTTTTGTTCACCGTCTACATATTCTAGAACTGTTGCGGATTTAACTGGGTTGTGTTTTTCGTCAACTGAGAATGTACCTGTAATTAAACTTAAATCTTTTGTTTCAGCTAAAGCTTTTTGAATTGCTTCGCCATCTGTTGAATCTGCACGTTCGATCGCATCTTTAATGAAGTAAACTGTGTCATAACCAAGGGCATGGAATGCGTTTGGCGATTCATTATTTTTCCCTTCAAATGCTTTTACGAATCCTTGAATTGTTTCATCTGGATCTTGGGATGAATAGTGGTTTGTAATGAATGTGTTGTTTAGAGCTTCGCTACCAGCGAGTTCTACTAGAGTTGGGGAATCCCATCCGTCAGCACCCATAAGTGGTGCTTCGATACCTAACTCACGAGCTTGTTTTACGATTAACCCTACTTCTTCATAATATCCAGGGATAAAGATGAAATCTGGGTTGGCAGATTTTATACGAGTTAAAGTAGAATTAAAGTCTGTATCATCGGCTACATAAGCTTCTTCTGCTACAACAGTTCCACCGTTCGCTTCAATTTGCTCTTTAAATGATGCAGCTAGACCTTTTGCATAGTCAGATGCGTTGTCCGCATAAATTGCCACATTTTTAGCACCTAATTCTTGCGTTGCGAAATTCGCTGCAACGATTCCTTGGAATGGGTCAATAAAGCATGTACGGAATACGAATTCGTTAATCGAACCATCTTCATTTTCTGTTACGTTTGGCGCAGTACCAGATGCAGTAACCGTTGGAATTTTATATTTATTGGCAATTTGAGTTGTTGCAATTACGTTACCAGAAGTTGCTGGAGCGATCATTGCGACCACTTTTTCTTGTGTTGCCAATTTAACTGCAGCGTTCGTCGCTTCAGCGTTATCAGATTTGTTATCTACTTTTACTAGCTCTATTTTCTTTCCATCAATACCACCAGCTTCATTGATTTCCTCTACAGCTAGTTCAGCACCTTGTCCAATTGATGAGCCATAAGAAGCGACTGAACCTGAAAGTTCTAAGTTGGCACCGATTTTAATTACATCACTATTTTCTTCCGATGAATTTCCAGTTGATGAAGTCCCTTGCTCATTAGAGCTACAAGCTGCTAGCGCCCCAACGATTAAAGATGAAGCTAGAAATACCGATGCAAATCTCTTTAACTTTCTCTTTTCTGCCATTTATTTCTCCCCCTAAATTGTTTCATAGTCTATTTTTTTACTAATTATAATATTCAGAATTCTTAACATCAATAGTTAATCAAAATATTCTGAATAATATAGCTGTTTCACTAGTCTTCTTCGATATATTTGACTTTCTGATTGTAAAACATTCTTTTTATTTAGTCTAGTGTGATTTTTTAGTAAATTTTGATTTTTATGATTTTATTTGTATAATAGATATAAATTTATACTTTATTAATATAAAAATAGAATTTCAGTTTATAGACTTGTATTTATTTATATTACGGATAATTAATATTTTCTTATCCATCCTTCCACATAGACCAACTGTAAGTTATTAGTGACTAAACTTCGATAATTTTGTTATCTCTATCTCATGCCCAATCATTCCACCTATGTATTACACCATCTCATGTTTATATAAGATATTCCATTTTAAATGTAAATATGCTCTATATAAAATGAACTCGGTTGTCCGTTTCCCTATTTAGTGGAACTAAAATAAAACCTATCATTTTGAAGCTCCTATCTTCATAGACTATTTGACAACAGTTGGTTTTTCAAAATAGCAATTTCCAACTTCTAAACGCTTAAAAATGTAAAAAAGGAGGGCTTGAAAATAAAAAAGTTTGAATGGAATGTATCGGTTAAAATCATCCCTAAAGTATTACAGTGGTTTTTAAATCTTTGTCTTATCATCCTAACCTTCTTTTTGGCATTTCTTCTAATTAAGAAATTGGTGGATTTTTATAAAATCCTGATGCTAGATGGAGGTAGTGATTACAAGCTCTTCCTCGCTAACATTCTCGTTTTCTTTTTATATTTTGAATTTATTACGATGATTGTAAAATATTTTAAGGAGGACTATCACTTTCCTCTTCGTTATTTCTTATATATAGGTATTACAGCGATGGTAAGACTTGTCATTGTCGATCATGAGCATGCAATAGATACGCTCATTTTTTCATTAATTATTTTAATTTTAATTATTTGTTACTTCATTATTAACATTACCCCTTTAGAACGCCCTTTACGTTCATGGTTTTCAAATAAAAAAGAAGGTAATTAAAACTCCCCGTTTTGTCAGTTCAATTGCCTAACCCGATAATTTTATTCCCATATTTAGTGCATATGCATACACTAATCAAAAACGGAGGATTTTTAACGTCATGTATTATGGATATCCATATTATTATGTTCAGCATGTTCCAATGAGTCCTGTACCCACATACCCTTACCCATCTCCATACGATCAAGCACAAGTCCAATATGTTCAACTTACTGGACGACCAACAGTTCAACAAATTATGCAAACAATTCGCGCCCAAAATAACAATCTTTTTACACAATTAACACAGGCTGGAGTAGACCGTCAGTTAGTGGAAGCAATGTTTTTCTTTGTCGTTAACTTTACAAGAAATCAAGCAAATCTTAACCAATCTGCTAGTCAAATCTACTCGCTATTCCAAAGGGAAACACCTTGGTTTAATTTACTCATTCGCTCAATGAATTTACCTGTCAACACAATTGACCAAGTATTAACAAGAGTTATTGAAATTACTCTTAATATACTTAGAGGTGCGCAACCTGGACCTGGTCCATCCCCGGGCCCTGGTCAAGGTTGGTCCAATTGGGAGAGCCTTGGTGGGACACTTCAAGGAGCTCCTGCTGTTGCTTCTTGGCAACCGAATCGTTTAGATGTTTTTGGAAGAGGAACTGATAATGCCCTTTACCATATTTGGTGGGATGGCACTCGTTGGAGTAGTTGGGAGAACCTTGGCGGTGTTTTAACTTCTCCTCCTGCTGCTGTTTCTTGGGGACCAAATCGAATTGATGTGTTTGTTCGTGGTACTGATAATGCCCTTTACCACAAATGGTGGGACGGCAGCCGATGGAGTGATTGGGAAAGTCTTGGCGGTACTTTAACAAGTGGTCCTGCTGCTTCATCACGCCGTTCAAATCAACTCGATGTGTTCGTTAGAGGCGCTAACAACCGACTTTATAAAAGAACGTGGAACGGCACTCGATGGGAAGATTGGGAAGATCTTGGCGGCAATTTAGCTTCTGAACCTACTGCTGTTTCCTGGGGACCAAACCGCATCGATGTTTTTGCTCGAGGACAAAATAATCAATTGATCCACAAATGGTGGGACGGTACAAGATGGAGTGATTGGGAAAACCTTGGCGGTACTTTAACAAGCGCTCCTACCGTTTCTTCCCGTAGATCTAATCGATTGGATGTCTTTATCAGAGGTACTGGTAATCGACTTTATAAACGTTCCTGGAACGGATCTCGTTGGGATAGTTGGGAGTCCATCGGTGGGACGTTAACTAGTGCTCCTGCTGCTGTTTCTTGGGGACCAAATCGAACTGATGTCTTTGCTAGGGGACAAAATAACGACCTTATTCACATTTACCAAGGTCAATAAAAAAAAGAGGCTGGGACATAACTAGCTTCAAATAGTGAGAAAGGTGAATTTGAGGAAACTCAAATTCACCTTTCTCTTTTTTTGTGCGTAAATTCTTCTTTTTCTTTAGTTAATGGCCGTGAATTTTCTTAAATTTACATCCATTAATGCGAGGCCCATTTCGTTTTCTACCTTCGATTTTCCTCGTACAGAAAATCGAGTGAAACGCAAATTAGCCTTCAAGAATCCAAAAACTGGTTCCACATCGATTTTGCGTCTTCGATAAATGGCACTTGTTTTCTCTTCTGAAAGCTTTGCTCTTACGTATTCTTTTTGCTGTTCCCATTTTTCATTCACCTGTAGTTTTCGATTGTTGCCTTCTTTTGCTTTGGTACAGGATAAACGGAATGGGCATCCCGAACAGTTTTCACACTCGTAAATCTTAAGCTTCCGTTGGAAGCCTGTACGGTCATTACGAACAGAATAATATTGAAATTCAAGACGTTTTTTATTTGGACAGGTATATGTATCTGTTTCTTCATCATACGTCCAGTTGTCGGGATTAAATTTGTTTTGCTTATACTTTTTCTTTTGTTCTTTCAAATACTTACTATAAGTAATAAGAGCTTCTCGTTTTCTGTTTGAAAGGATATCATGAAAGTTTTGTTCACTACCGTAACCTGCATCTGCGACAATGTGTTTTGGTAATTCAAAATAATGCTGCTCAATCTCATCTAAGAATGGAATTAACGTACGTGTATCTGTTGGATTTGTATATATACTATAAGCAAGCGTATATTGACCTTCCGTTGCGATTTGTACATTATATCCAGCTTTTAATTGTCCGTTTTGCATATAATCATCTTTCATTCGCATAAACGTCGCATCTGAATCTGTCTTAGAATAGCTATTGCGTGTACCAAAGATTTCAAAGTCTCTTTCGTATTTTTGTTTACGTAGGACAAAATCAATCAACTGCTTGCGTAATTGTTTCGGGTATTTACGTTTATTTCTTAAGGCTTTTCGTTCTAGAACATCTGATGATGTTTCAATTTGTTTATCATATTCAGTTACGACATCGTCCACTTTTTGAACTAATTGAGCGAGTTCTTCCAATGATAACTGTTTATCGCTTTCACGTTGAATTTCAGGTATGATTTCACTCTCTAGTAGCTCATTGTATAGCTGGTTTGACTTTTCAATTAAATTTTGGTGATATTTTTCAATGGTTTTCTTCCAAACAAACGTAAATTTATTCGCATTTGCTTCAATTTTTGTACCATCGATAAAAATCGCTTCTTGATCAATAAGCTTTTCTTCAATCAATTGGCAACGGAATTGAACGAAACATTGACGAATTAAATCTTTCACTTCTGGTTGAATACGGAATCGGTTGATTGTACGGTAGCTTGGTTCATATCCTTGGGCTAGCCACATCATTCGGATACTGTCTTTTAATAGGGCTTCAATTTTCCGTCCTGAGAAGATAGATTGTGTATAGGCACATAAGATAATTTTAAGCATCATACGTGGATGATAGGCAGGACACCCCTCATTTCGTAGAAATGGTTCGAACGCTTCATGAGGGATACTTTCAACTAGATGATGGATATGGAAAGCAATATCATTATTTTGTAATTTTACTTCTAAATCTAAAGGCAAAATGAGTTGATTCATGTTATAATCTTTAAACATAAGGATCCTTCTTTCTGTATAATTTTGTTGTGGTGACTTAATTTTATCAGAAGTGGTCCTTATTTTTTATTTAAAATAATCAAAGCCGGTGAAATTTTACTTATCGTAAAATTTCACCGGCTTTTCATTTCAGAGGTGGGTTTTGTCCCAGCCTCTTTTTTTACATCATAGATAACAATGTCCCACCAATTATACCGGTAACAACAACAACCCACGGTGACATCTTCCAATAGGAAAGCATACTAAAAAGAATAACAGCAAAAACAAAATCAATTGATTCTACAATAGATGAAGTAAAAATCGGGTTATAAAAGGCGGCAATTAAAATCCCTACGACAGCCGCATTAATACCCATAAAAACTCCTTTCATTTTACTGTTCCGTCGTACTATATCCCAAAACGGTAATATACCAAGAACAAGTAAAAATGCCGGCAAAAAGATGCCAATAGTAGCTAAAATGCCTCCAAACCACCCATCCATGACAGCACCAATGTATGCAGCGAAAGTAAATAACGGTCCAGGAACGGCTTGGGTTGCTCCATAACCAGCTAAAAATGCCTCTTCACTAATGAAATTTGTCGGAACAAACTCCCGCTCAAGGAGAGGCAATACAACGTGTCCACCTCCAAAAACAAGAGAACCCGCTCGATAAAAACTATCGAACATCGCAATGAAAGGAGAAGCAATCACTTCCCTTAAAATTGGTAATAAGATGAGAAGACCAAAAAATAAAGTAATACAAAAAAGGCCTAGTTTTTTACTAATTGGTACTTGAAAATTAGCCGCATGATCCTCACTTGTTTCTTTATATAATAAATATCCGATTAGACCAGCTATTATTATAACGCCAACTTGAGCATATACCGTTTGCCATAGTAAAACGACCGCTAAGGCCAAAATCACAATAGCTTTTCGAGTCAAATCTGGTGCTAAATTCTTTGCCATCCCTAAAATGGCATGGGCTACCACTGCTACTGCAACAATTTTTAAACCGTGAATCCATCCCATGCTACTTACATTTAGTTCTCCAACGATTAAAGCAAAAATAATTAGAGCAACTACAGAGGGCATCGTAAAGCCTAGAAATGAGATAATTCCTCCTAATAAGCCACCACGCATGATGCCGATACCTATACCAACTTGGCTACTAGCAGGGCCAGGTAAAAACTGGCATAGAGCAACTAAATCCGCATAGGATTTTTCATCTAACCACTTTCTACGACGAATATATTCCTCATGGAAATATCCTAGATGGGCAATAGGACCACCAAAGGAGGTTAGTCCTAATTTTAAAGACACTAAAAAAATTTCGATACAAGTTTTTAATGTCGTCCTGTTCTCGTTCATTATGTTAATCTCCACTCTTATTTTCCATTCATCATAGCAAGATTTTATAATAGGGAAAATGCATTAACAAAGGAATTTACATAATTTTAATATAAAACATTTTAAGCCCTATCCATATGGAAGGGCTTCGTTGCATTTTATTATTTTTTCTTAGACCTTGTTTCAACAATTTCTTCTACTTCTGTAGGATCGTCATCCATTACACCTTTCGTGGATGATTTAAATTCTTTTAAAGTTTCTCCAACCGCTTTACCTAGTTGAGGTAATTTAGCGGGACCAAAGATGATTAATGCCAATACTAAAATGATAATTAGCCCTGGAACACCGATACTTGCCATTTTAACTCCTCCTTAAATGGTTTATTCATAAGTGACGTTCAACCGTTCTCTTCTTTTTAAGGACCAACTGGATATGCCAATACTTATCTCAAATAGTAATAATAATGGGACAACGATGATAAAATCCGATAGAAAATCCGGAGGTGAAATAGATACTCCGATAATAATTAAAATAAAATAAGCAACCTTCCTCATTCGCTTTAATTTATCGGGCGTAACTATTCCGACATTGGTTAAAAATAATATAACAACCGGTAATTCAAAAACGAGTCCTACTGGAAGTACGATATGAAATAACAATGTGAAATATTGTTTTATTCCATATGTTTCAATTGCACCAATTGACGTGTTCACATTCGATAAGAAATTGACCATTAAAGGAAACAATAAAAAGTAACTAAAACTAATTCCTAATAAAAATAGTAAAAATGAAATTGGGATATAAAAAAGGGTACCCTTCGCTTCCTTTTCTGTTAATCCTGGTTTTACAAATAGCCAAATTTGCCATAAAGTCACTGGCAATGTAATGAGCAGGGCTAAAATAAGGGCACATTTCACATAAATCATGAGCCCATCCGTATAACCGAATATGTTCCAATCTACAACGGTGGCGGTTGGCTGCTGTTTTATAAAGTTTAATGTTTTAGGAGCTAGCCAAAAGCCTAATAATAAAGATAAAACAAATGTTATAGAAATGATGATTAATCGTTTTCTTAATTCCTCTAAATGCTCAACTAGTGTTAATTCCTTCTCTTCATTCATTGTTATCACCAAATTTCATAAAGAACATCTCCTTTGGTGCCATTATTATGTGCACCAATGGGAAGTTCCATTATGAACGGTCAAAAAAATTTATTATTAACAGATGATCAAAATAGTAAAATTATTGCAAAAAATGAATGCAATTAACTATGTTTCCGTTAAAATTCGACTTGATTTTAATATATATTTGACCCACTTTCAGTTTCATAGTAATATTTTTTTCATAATTCAAAAAGAATAGGTGTTAATATTGTCGAATTTATTTAGAAAAAAAAGGTTAGACGATTTATTAAATCAACATGGCGAAGGCCAACTGAAAAAAACATTAGGAGCCACTGATTTAATTTTACTTGGCGTTGGTGCAATTGTTGGAACAGGTATATTTATACTCCCTGGAACAGTAGCTGCCAGTCATTCTGGACCTGCTATTGTTTTTTCTTTTTTAATAGCCGCTTTTGTTTGTGCCCTTGCTGGGATGTGTTATTCTGAATTTTCTTCTGCCATCCCCGTAACAGGTAGCGCTTATACGTATGGATATGTAGTATTTGGGGAAATTATCGCTTGGTTTGTCGGTTGGGCTTTAGTATTAGAATATGGATTAGCCGCTGCTTCCGTTGCGACTGGTTGGTCATCCTATTTAATTTCATTATTAGAAGGATTAAACATTTCCATCCCTACCGTTCTTTCAGGGCCATTTAACCTAGCAGAAGGGACTTTTATAAACCTTCCTGCTATTTTAATCGTATTGATTATTTCCTATTTATTAACGCTAGGCATGCAAGAATCAGCAAAAGTAAATAGAATTATGGTTTTTGTTAAAGTAGGTGTGATTCTTTTATTCATCGTTGTTGGAATGTTTTATGTAAAACCGGATAACTGGCAACCTTTCATGCCCTTTGGTGTAGAAGGGGTTGTTTCTGGTGCAGCACTTGTATTTTTTGCTTACTTAGGTTTTGATGCAGTATCTTCTGCAGCAGAAGAAGTAAAAAATCCACAGCGGAACTTACCAATCGGAATCATTGGTTCATTATTAGTTTGTTCCTTACTTTATATCGCTATGTCTCTAGTTTTAACGGGGATCACTCCTTATACGACTCTTAACGTAAGTAATCCCGTTAGCTTTGCGATCGATCTTGTTGGACAAGATTGGATTGCTGGTATAATTTCATTAGGTGCTGTTACTGGTATGATGACCGTCATCCTCGTCATGATTTATGGCGGTTCCCGATTACTTTTTGCCATTGGTCGAGATGGCTTACTACCAAAAGTAATGAGTAAAGTAAATCCAAAACATAACACACCCGTTATTAATACATGGATTTTCGGATTAGTAGTAGCCTTTTGCGCCGGTTTTATCCCGCTAGGTACTCTGGCAGAGTTAGTAAATATGGGAACTTTAATCGCCTTTACAATCGTTTCTTTAGGTATTATTTTCTTACGGAAAAATACAAACGCTCTTTCATCAGGTGGCTTTAAAGTGCCATTCTTCCCCGTGCTACCAATTTTATCATTCTTAGCTTGTTTATTTTTAATGACTCAGCTATCAATAAATACATGGATTGCATGTGGAATATGGTTTGTAATCGGTTTTGTATTTTACTTCTTATATGGAAGAAAACATAGTACATTAAATGAGAAATAAAATAGAGGAGCTTCTATCGTCCTTTGACAATAGAAGCTCCTTTTAATTATTCTCTTTGTCCTTTAAATATTGTTGATATAAATAGGCAACCCATATACAATGGCTATTTCCTCGAATATTGTTTAGTAACCCTTGAACAATCGTATTACTTAATTTAGGGTTATTTAAATCTTGCTGCAACATCATTAAAGATTCTTGGACAACAGAATCTTCATGTATCTCCCCTTGTACTTCCATTAATAATTCGTTAAGTTGTTCCTTTGAAATTGTTGGGTGTACATCCGTTTTGATTAAATATTCTGGTGTTATAAAAGGAATTTTAGAATACTCAGCAACAATTGTCACTTTTTCGACAATTGTTTGGCACAATTTGTTCAAATCGATTGCATAATTATCTATTAAGAATAGTTCTGAATACCCCTTCATTAGTCCATTAATCGTAAATAAAATATCAAGATGCATCTGATGATTTATATGTGCAAACTGCCTTTGAACGATTGTTAGAACGATTTTATTTAACATCGTCATATACATGTGCATTCTATCTAAAAGTTCTTGATTAAAGGACAGAACCTGTTCTTTAACAAATACTTTTGCAAAGTTTGCTTGCTGTTGAAACTCACCGAACGTGACATATAGGAAATGAAATAATAAATCTTCCGGTGGCCTTTCACTGACCACCCGTTCAATTTCTGCTATAAAACCGTTCATAAACTGATCAATTAAACTATGAATGAGCTCATCCTTCGATTTAAAGTGAAGATAAAAGGCTCCCTTCGATATACCACAACGCTCAGTTATTTGCTGTACCGATGTCGCTTCGAAACCGTTTTCAGCAAATAATTCCAGCGCTTTCTCCATAATGAGTTGTTTTTTTACCACTTAAAACACTCCTACCCCATTTGTTTGACAACTGACTAATTAGTCATTAGTATAAATAACTGTAATACAAGAGTCAATTAAGGGCAGGTGTAAAGGTGAAAGGTTTAGTAAATTTTGTCCTGAAAAATAAACTTGCTGTATGGTTACTTACTATTATCATTACAGTTTCAGGTATTTATTCAGGGACGCGAATGAAGATGGAATCCATACCTGACATTTCCATTCCTTATTTAATTGTAATGGGGGTATACCCTGGTGCTACCCCAGAACAAGTAATGGATGAACTGTCAATACCGATGGAAAAAGCAGTTGAAGGTCTTGAAGATGTCAAAGCTGTATATTCAAACTCATCATCCAACGTTTCCCAAATTCAAATTGAATATGATTACGGCGTTGATATGGATGAGAAAAAACGTCAGTTAGAATCCGCGATTGATAATGTTACATTACCAGAAGAAGTGGAAGAGCCTTCTATTATGGCCATTAGTATGAATATGATGCCAGTTGTTGCTCTTTCAATTAGTAGTACAGAAGAAGACATTGTTGAATTAACTTCAACAGTTGAAGATATTCTATTACCAAAAATCGAAAAAATTGATGGTGTAGCTTCAGCTACTATCACTGGGCAGCATATTGAGGAAGTTGAATTCACTTATAACGAAGAAAAAATGGCTTCCCTTGGGTTAACAGAAGATACTGTTAAACAAATGGTTCAATCCAGTGACATGGCCCTATCTTTAGGTCTATATGAATTTGTTGAAGGTGAAGAAGCAGTAGCAGTTGACGGCGATATTCAAACCGTCGATCAGTTAAAAGAAATGCTTATTCCAGTAACACCTACAGCTGATAATCCAGTACCTTTTGTTAAACTTGGTGATATCGCGACAATTGAAACGGTTGGTAAAGTTCAATCCGTATCTCGTACAAATGGCGAAGATGCCATTGCAATCCAAATTGTTAAAGGCCAAGAAGCAAACACGGTTACTGTAGTAAACGCTGTAAAAGATTTAATTGAAGAAGAAGAAGCTGCAATTGATGGTTTACAGGTCGATATATCGTTAGACCAAGCTGAACCAATCGAAGATTCCGTATTCTCAATGGTAGAAAAAGCAGTGTTCGGTGGTTTAATCGCCGTATTAATAATTCTTTTATTCTTACGCGACTTTAAATCTACTATTATTTCAATCATTTCAATTCCAGTTTCTATCTTTATGGCTTTATTGCTATTAAACTGGTTAGATATTACGTTAAACATTATGACGTTAGGTGCCATTACGGTAGCGATCGGTCGTGTTATCGATGACTCCATCGTTGTAGTAGAAAACATTTATCGTCGTATGCACTTAAAAAATGAAAAACTTCATGGTCGTGCCCTAATCCGGGAAGCGACAATTGAAATGTTCAAACCAATTCTTTCTTCTACATTAGTAACAGTTGCTGTATTTGCACCTCTTATTTTCGTAGGTGGAATGGTTGGAGAATTATTCATGCCATTCGCATTAACAATGACATTCGCATTAGGTGCGTCATTGCTTGTTGCGATAACAATCGTACCAGCGTTATCCCACTTCTTATTCCGTAAAAAGCTTTATGGTGAGAAAACAGAAAAGAGTCATAAAGAAGTAGGTAAACTTGCATTATGGTATAAAGGCGTATTAGAAAAAACATTAAATCATAAAGTAATTACTTCTGTAATTGCGATTATTATTTTAGCTGGTTCCCTTGCCCTTACTCCTTTAATCGGATTTAGTTTCATGGGCTCTGCAGAAGAGAAAGTTATGTATTTAACTTATACACCTAAAACTGGAGAGTTAATGGAAGAAACTGAAGCGAACATTAAGGAAGTAGAACAAGAATTATTAAAACGTGATGACATTGATATTCTTCAATTATCCATTACAGATTCAGAAAGTGCTGATCCATCGGCTATGATGATGGGTGGCGGAGGCGGTGCATTAATGTACCTAATCTTTGATGACGAAATGGAAAACTTCCCAGAAGTAAGAGAAGAAATTGAAGACTATGTGTTTAACATCGGTCAATCCGGAGAATGGAAATCACAAAACTTTAGTACATCAGCTATGTCTTCAAATGAAGTAAGCTACACGTTATACAGCGAAGATTTAAATGATTTAATGACGGCTGTTAACCAAGTAGAAGATGCTTTAAAAGAAGTGGATAACTTAGAAGATGTAACGAGCGATGCGGAAGATCCATATGTTGAAAATGTGTTTAAAGTAGATCAAGAGCACGTATTGCAATATGGTTTAACTACTGCTCAAATCGTAATGGCTTTAAATAATTCTGGCACAAAAGAAGTGTTAACAACGGTTGAAAATGATGGAGATGAAATTGAAGTTATTGTTCAACGCGAAGCAAAAACGGCTCCAGAATCTTTAGAACAACTATTAGAAACGGAAATTCCAACAGCTACAGGAACTGCAATCCCATTATCTGAATTAGTAACTGTAGAAGAAGGAACAACTTTAAATACATTAAGTCGTTCAGCTGGTGAATATTATACAACAGTTTCAGGTACGATTATTGGTGATGATATTTCGGTTGCAACATCTGAAGCAGATGAAAAAATCGAAAACCTTGACTTACCAAAAGGTGTAACGACTGGTGTAGCAGGTGTGGCAGCTGATATGGCTGAAACATTCACTCAACTAGGAATAGCCATGATTGCAGCAATCGGTATTGTTTACTTCATCTTAGTTGTAACATTCGGTGAAGGCTTAGCACCATTTGCAATTCTATTCTCATTACCATTTACTGTAATTGGTGCGTTCCTTGGATTATTTATTACAGGACATACGATTTCTGTCCAAGTAATGATGGGTCTATTAATGTTAATCGGTATCGTTGTAACAAACGCAATCGTACTTGTAGACCGTATTATTCATATGGAACGTGATGGTTTATCCATGCGTGAAGCTATTCTTGAAGCGGGTGCAACTCGTTTACGTCCAATCTTAATGACGGCAATCGCAACAATCGGTGCTATGTTACCAATGGCAATTGGTATTGGTGGTGGCGGAGGTCTTATGTCTGCAGACCTTGCAATCACTGTTATCGGCGGTTTATTAAGTTCAACACTATTAACTTTAGTCATCGTTCCAATTGTTTACGAAACGCTTTCTAAAATGTTAAAGAAAAAACGTAACGAAATTCGAGAAGATTAATACGAAGTAAGAAGGTGTCCCTTTATGGGTCACCTTTTTTAATAAATAGAAAAGCCGAGAACCTATCGTTCCCGACTTCAATTCTTATATTATTTTTGAATAAACATTTGTGTCCAGTAGTTACCATCTGCAACATAACCTACACCAATGTGGGTGAAATTTCTATTTAAAATATTTGCTCGATGGCCTTCGGAATTCATCCATGCTTTTACTACTTCTGAAGCTGTTCTTTGCCCTTGAGCAATATTTTCACCAGCAGATTTATATGTAATACCGTAGTTTTTCATCATTGTAAATGGTGATCCATAAGTCGGACTAGTATGGCTGAAATAGTTTTTGTCTGCCATATCTTGTGATTTATGTTCCGCTACTCTAGCAAGCTCCCAATCACTTTTTAAAGCAGGTAGACCTGCATTGGCACGTTCTACATTTACAAGTCGTACAACTTCTTGTTCTACTGCTTGTCCTTCTTGTTCAGGTACGTTAATTTTTTGACCTGGGTAAATTAAGTTAGGATTCGCTAACTGTGGATTCGCATCGATTAATTCTTGCACTCCAGTTTTAGTTTTCACTGCAATCTTCCATAGGGAATCTCCTGACACTACTGTATATGAATTAGCCGCTAAAGCGGTTGCTGGTATTAATAGAGATGCTCCAAGAACAGTAGCGATAACGCCTTTTTTCAAGTTTTTAAACATCGATATATACCTCCTGTTTTATGTATTTTTATAGTACAAGAGATTAATAGAGAAAATCATTAATAAAATTATGGATAGATTATTACGAAACTGTTTCAAAGAAAGTATTTTGACCTATCACTCTATATAAATTCTTATTTTTCCAATATTCTTTTCCGTTAAATTTGATACCATTTTGTAATAGGAAAATTTTTCAGTTGGAAATTGGCAACCAATTAAAAATTTAATTGGCAAAAAATGAATAGTTTTTAGAAATTATGTCTATGATAAAAGTAAGCTAGATAGGTATATTCTTTTCAAATTGTCATTTTAAAAAGTTAATCCTATCCATAACTTGAACATAAATAGGAATCTATGAATCTTTCTCTAGATTCATTTTTTGATGAAACGACTGTTTATATAATATGATGGGGATGGGGTGATGGAATGAAAACGAGAATATATTTAAATAACCCTCAATTCATAATGGGGACTACATTAAAAGATCAAGAAGAACCTGAACAAAATAACATGGCTTTACATGTATGTGAAAAGGTCGATAATGTACTGAACAATCGATTAAAATTAGCATCTTTTTTAAATTGTGATGTGGAAGACTTCGTTTGTGCTAATCAAACCCATAGTGCCAATGTCCATCATGTCACTGTGGAAGATAAGGGTAGGGGGGCAAGAAGTGTAGATGATGCGATTTCTAACACGGATGCCCTTTATACGTATGAACCGAATACACTGCTCTGTACCTTTACAGCAGATTGCGTACCAGTTATTTTTTATAATGAAACAACCGGACTTATTGGAGTTATACATTCTGGATGGCAGGGGACTATTAAAGAAATTACATTAAAAGTATTCGACCACTTAATTAATAACGAACAAAATGACCCGAATGATATAAAGGTCATACTTGGACCTGCTATAAGTCAAGATCGATTTGAAGTTGATGAAGATGTTTACAAAAAGTTCAAGGATTTAGGTTACGCCGATGAGTTTATTTATTTTAAAGATGAAACAAACAAATACCATATCGATAACCAACAAACTGTAAAAAAACAATGTGAACTAGTTGGAATTCCATCGAAAAACGTTAAAGTGGATTTAACATGTACTTTCCATCATCCAGATGGCTTTTCCTATCGAGAAAATAAAAAATCAGGAAGACATTTAAGTTTTATTATGAAAAAAGGAAACTAATGATCATTTCTTGGCTGAACTACTTCGTTAAAGTAAACGAAGTAGTTTTCTTATTGAAAAATGTCGTTTTATAGTTATTATTCATGAATGATCCTATAGAAAACATATATTATTTTACTCTAGCATTTCTAAGGGGGCTATGTATTGCTCATTCATGTTGTCCGTTCTGGCGAGTCGCTTTGGGAAATTGCGAATCAATATAATGTCTCGATAAATGCAATTCAACAAATAAATCAATTACCGGATCTAAACAAATTATTAATAGGTCAGGCTTTAGTCATCCCAACAGCTGTAGAAACGCACACCATTCAAGCAGGGGAAACATTATGGTCCATAGCCCAACGTTACGGTATTCCAATTCAATCCATTTTAACTATTAATCAAATAACGAACCCCAATTTTTTGTACCCAGGCGTTACTATATACATTCCACCAACCATCCACTATGTCCAACCAGGTCAAACACTATATCAAATAGCCAATCAATATGGTACAACGATCCAATCCATCCTTAACGCTAATTCATTACAAAATCAAAACCTCATTTACATCGGGACACCATTAATTATTCCAAGAAGAAAACCTTTAATTGAAGTCAATGCATATACTTATCAAAAGGATGAAGAAGCAGCTCAAACCGTCAATGAAATAGGTTATTTGCTCACCTACTTAAGCCCATTTGCCTATTTGATTAAAGAAGATGGTACATTAGAGCCCTTTGAAGATGAATTGATGATAGACGCTGCTAACTCCCAGAATGTAACCCCTATGTTAGCTATTACGAATTTATCCACAACATCTACTGGCACAAACTTAGCTAATACTATTTTATCCAATCCTGAACTGCGTGAAAAACTGATTTCAAATGTACTTCAATTGATGGATGAAAAGGGCTATAAAGGGTTAAATATCGACTTTGAATATGTTTTACCGGAGGATCGGGAAAACTATAACCAATTTCTTCAATTGGCTGTTGATCGATTGCATCCTAGGGGTTATTTTGTTTCTACCGCTGTCGCACCTAAAACAAGTGGAGAACAGGAAGGCTTATTATATACTGCCCATGATTATGAAGCCCATGGAAGAATAGTGGATTTCGTTATTCTTATGACCTATGAATGGGGGTGGAGAGGGGCTTCCCCACAAGCGATATCTCCAGCCAACCAGATGCGAAGGGTTGTGGAATACGCCCTTTCTGTTATGCCAGCTAATAAAATTTATTTAGGCTTTCAAATTTATGCAAGGGATTGGAAAATCCCTCATGTTGAAGGTGCAACGGCTGAAACCTTTAGTCCTCAAGAAGCCATTAGACGTGCTACCCAATATAATGCAACGATTCAATACGATAATACCGCCCAATCTCCATTTTTCCGCTATGTTGATGAACAAGGACAAGGGCATGAAGTATGGTTTGAAGATGCACGTAGCGCCCAAGCAAAATTTGACATGGTTAAACAGTATAACTTAAGAGGAATTAGTTATTGGGCATTAGGCTATGATTATCCACAAAATTGGGCTTTATTAAATTCCAACTTTGCCATTCGAAAAGAATAAACTATGAATTATTAAAGGGAAATCATCAAATATGAAATATTTTTAGCTGGAATCAGGCATAAAAAAATTTGCCTCATCCAGCTTTTTTAATGTTTTTAACAATTTAAACAGGGGATCCATTGGAAAAATCAGTAACACATTTCAAAACTTTGAATATCCTATAAAGAATGCAATTTACAAAAAAGCATATCCAGCGGTTTTTATTTCGTTGGAGGATAGGAGTCACATGAAAAGATTATTACTTTTTCTTTCAATGGTAACCTTTGTTTTTTTAGTTGGTTGTAGTACTTCCGATTCAAAGGAAGAATCTAAAGAATCGAAGAATGAAGAAACAACTACTGAAACGAAAACAGATTCTAAGATTGAAACTGAAACTAAGACCGGTACTTCTTCAAACAGTGAGACTACTGCTCCGAGTACAGATGAAGAGTTTGCTCAAGCCTTTTCAGATTACTTAGATGAAATGATGTTACTAGCAGTAGAAGAAGAAAGAATTATCGGTTTATATGATAGTGTAACCGGTGTAAATTATACGAATGATGAAGCTTTATATTATACCCTTTTAGATGAAGTCATTCCTGGCTATCGTCAATTTGTTGCGGACTTAGAAGCAATTATGCCGGAAAACAAGGAAATTCAAGCTCTCCATGAAAAGTATATTGAAGCAGCCAATATTCAATATAATTCCTTTACTTTAATGATTTCCGCTATAGAACAGCAAAGTATGGACACAATGACTGAAGCGAATCAAGGTTTGGATGAAGCAAGAAGGTTGCTTAGAGAATGGTTATATCAAGTAGATGAGTTTTCAATAAAAGCAGGAATTCCGTTAGAGTAAAAAATGCGTACACAACACTAGTTGTTGTGTATTTTTTTGTGATAAAAAACGATTCCTAAGCCATATTAAGAAGGAATCCAATCGAAAGGAGAACTTCTTATGGGAAGAGATGATAGTAAAAGCAAAGGTACAAATAAAGCTTCCTTACCACAAACACCAAAAACAGAAAAAATTGCTCCTGGTAAGATGCGAGAAGAAGTTGCTCAAGAGTTAGATGAACTTCACCATTTAGTTGAAAATACGAAACATAACACTCGAAACAAAAAATAGGAGGGATTCAATTGGACTACAATCGTGCCCAAGAAATATATGCTTCCCCAAAGGAATATGAAGTCAGCTATAATGGTGTTTCCGTGTGGATCGATAAACTTCATGACGATGGGAAGACGGCTACTGTTATTTACGACGTTCCCTCGAAGAACGTTCTGAAGTAGCCATTTCAGAACTTAAAGAGGAGTACCTCGTTCAATAAAGAATCATCCCACTGGATTATAGTATCTAGTGGGGCGATTCTTTTCATACTCAGAAACACTCACTCAAGATTCATTTAAAGTCCATACCTTTTTTAAAGTTTGTCTGAATAAGTGATCTAACTTCTCCGTAGAATTCTTCTGTTCTTCCGTTACCGTCTGAATATAACTTTTTATACGCATACATTCATCTTTTATATAATGATTCAAAACGGGAATGGGTTCTATTAATTCGATTCCTACCTCTGAATTCCTTCGATTCAACAGTTGTTCCACTTCCCATTTCGCTTTTTTATTGTCCATCATAGGCAGCAATTCTAAAATGGCGATAGGGGGAACTGTTTGGAACTTTTCAATCCATCTACAGGCCAGTAAAGACTTAATGGCATAAAGATAGATTTTAACTTTCACTGTAGAACGTTGAAGATATGTTTTGTAGTTATTATTCGCTACATTCAAATAGTGATGTAGGCTAGCAGTCGATGAAAACACATCTGATTGCATTAAACGCAACTGTTCAACAAAAAAATCATTTTGATAATAAATTATTTCACTTTTCAACCATTCTAAAATGGTCGGGTTACTTTTTCTAAAAAGACGTAACGCTTTCGTTATCTCCCAGCCATTAATGTCTAAATAATCATTTATTGGGAATTCCATGCTGTCTTTCTTCGAACCTACTCCTTGTGGATCAATGGAAAGATACCAGTTTGGATGATGAACATAAATAAAGCGAACATCATAATCACTATTTTCTGCTGCAAATCCCCAAGCCCGGCTTCCCGACTCGACGGCATACAAAATTTTTATAGAATATTTCTCTTCTAATTCCATCAATTTTTTTAAAATAACTTCTTTCATCGTGACAGCTCTCTCTTTTTGTTTTCGTTTAAATGGGTTCTCATATCATCATACATAACCATATAAGAAAGGACTAAAGGAAAAATCCCTTTAGTCCCTACAACAACCTCAATGTTCGAACAGCCTTGCCTTCATGTCGTAACAAATTGAATTAAATAAATTCAATTTATTTTTCACGTTCGTTTTTTGGTTCAAACGTTTTACAGCATGTGTCTTGGGAATGATTTGCTTCTTCTGTAATCTTATCGAAATCAAGATCCGAAGCAAACTCTGTATTTCTATTTTTGGAATGGTAATCCATATCGATTTGGATTTTTTCTGCTCCACAAAGATTACCCTTTTTATGGAAAATACAGTTCGATACAGCACAGCTTACTTCTACATTTGGCATAGCTATCCTCCTCATTGATATGTCGTGAAAAGTAAAAATGAGCATTTTTAAAATCCTCATTCAAACTCTTCAAATTGTATTTTGTCCAATTCAAAAGTTTTTATTTTGAAAGTATGACTCCTTTTAAGGAAAAAACGTTTTTAATAAAAAATACCACCAAAGAATGATTCTTTGATGGTACTTACTATTTTTAATTACTCTTCTTTTTTATCTGATGTATCTTTTTTTACATCAGTAGTTTTAGCTGGCTGCTCTACGTTGATATAAAGTTTACCTGCTGCTTTCTGGCGTGTTTCATTGTTAAAGCTATCAACAGCCTTTACCTCAATTTGGGCACCGTCAGCGACAGCTCCTGATGGTACTGTATAATAGCCAACGTAATGACCAGGACTCATTTCCATTAAAGGAAGCTCTGTTGCATTTTGAGCCTGAGCTTTTGTATTTGTTAACGGCATATGCACCATAAACGTAGCTCGTAGTCCTGGTTCACTATCAAATTCAATCATGACACTTTTACCTGTTTGAATGTAAAGATCTTCCGCAGGCTTCACATTTTCAATAACTGGTGCATCATAGTCTACACTTACTGTCATTTTCTTTGTTATGCGATTTCCTGCTAAATCTTGAGCAACTACTTTAATTTCATTTGATCCGTTCTCTAAAATAATACGTTTTGAGAATTGACCATCCTTAACAGATGCTGCTTGTCCATTTACTTTAACATATTCTAAATTAGCATCTTCTATTGTACCTTTTACCGTTACCGTCTCACGATTAATTTTGCTGCCATCTGTTGGTTCAGTAATCGCAACAGCTGGTTTCACTGTATCTAACGTAACGGAAATTGGCGCAGACTCTCCAGTTGTACGGCCGTCTAAAGTTGAAACTGCTTGTAACTCGTTTTGACCTTCAGCAAGCGTTACTGGAATTTCAAATTGTCCATTCTGTTCTACAACAACCGATCCTGCAGTCTCACCATTATGCTTTAATTCAATTGTTGTTGTCGGAGAAGCAGTACCTGTTACGGTTAAACTTTTTTCATTTGTAATAAAGCTATCAGTTGGCCCAGTAATTACTGGTGCATCTACCTCATAGCTAACACGGGCACGAATCATATAGTTTCCTTCCTCTGCTGGAGATGGAGTCCAAGCACCGGAAACAAATTGATAACTTCTCGCCGCATTTTCACCGTCTTCATCAGTTGCTAAAGCAGGTGTATTAGGATTTGGCTTAGTTTGAATGTAAACCATGTAGAAATCCCCGTTTACAATAATATTATGTTCACGTAAATCTACAACAGTCCATTCACCATTACGCAATGCCGTTGCATCGATTGGTCCAGCGATTTTTTTACCTGGTGCACCATCTGCTCCTGTTGCATCCCAAACTTCTACTTTAAATTCAGTACCTCCAGGTGTTGGGAATGACGTATCCCAGAAACGGAACACCCCATCCGTTACAATCCCACTTTCTTCGCCTTCAGGGAGAGACATTTTCACTGCCCAGCCATTTCCTGCATCATAAAACGCACGGGCATTTTCAGCAGTACCGTCATCATAGCCAATTTCTCCACCAGGATACGTGTAGAATGGCTCCAGACTAATATCCATCGTTGCACCATCGCCATCGATGGAAACCGCTACTTCTTGACTATGGTAACCGTCTGCAACAACTTTCAACGTATAGTCACCTTCATATGCAGTAATCGAATAGCCACCATTTGTATCTGTTACAGCTGGTGCAATATTCGCATCTTCTACAAGAAGTATCGTTGCTCCTTCAATTGGTTCTCCCGTTTGTTGATCAGTAATGGAACCTGTCACTGTATTTTGTGGTAATTCTTCCAACGTAAAGTTTGCAGAAACTGAACTATCTGCCTCTAACTCAATTGTTTGTTGCTCCGATGCAAATCCGTAAGCTTCCGCTTTGACTGTGAAATCACCGGCGCTATGAGTTAAAGAGTAGGAACCATCTGCTGGATTTGTATAAACAGAACGTCCTGATTCAAGAACACTTACTTGTGCTCCTAATGGAAGTAGGGTTGGATTCGCCACTTCTTCTACAATAGGGCCCGGTGCCTTTTCAGGTAATACCGGTTTAATTGTTTTTGGATCGATAGGCTTATCTGTTTTTTCTTTTTCTGCTTCAACAGCTTTTTCTTTTTTAGTTAGTTTTGGTACTTTTTCTGTTTTTACCTCCTTAATGATGCCTAACTGTTTCTTAGACAGTGACGAATCAGATAACGCTACATCATCAATATACCAGCCGTCGCGTAACACACTACCGTCTGAGTATGAATTAAACCCAATATATACTCGTTGACCAGCGTATTCCGATAAATCAACTTCTGCACTTAACCAGCCATCAGAGACACCGTTTACTTGAAGTAATTGCGTCCAATTTTCTAAATCTGTTGAAATGACAACATGACCGTAATCCCAAGCTCTTCCTGTAGAAGACTTCTCAAAATTATGCCAATGTTTGAATTGTAAATAAGCGTTGCCCTCTGGTAAATCAACTGGAGGCATCACTAGCGTTGCATTCATGTTGTTATCATAGGTTCCTTCTAGATTTGTTGCATATACTTTTTCACCTGATGCAGCGTTACCAGGGCCTGATGTCGGTACACCCCACTCCCAGCTATCTGCATTACCGAACGAATACCAGCCAGTCGGTTGGCTTTCAAAATCGGTAAAGTAACCTGTCGTAATACCCGGTTTTACTTCAATCGTATACTCATCACTTGTCACTTCATTATTTCCAAAGTCATTAATTGTCCAGAAATACGTGAAAGATGAGCCCGTAATTAAGCTACCTGGTACAACAACGCCAAACTCTCCAGATTTATAATCTCCAGAAAGACGACCTGCTTCGATTGATTGGACATCACCATTTTCATCTGTATAATTTAACTCTACAGATGAAATACTAATATTATCTGAGATAGATAGAGATAAAGATAGATCCATTCCTTCAAAAGTTTCTTCAGGTGCAACATGCTCGAAAGTCGGTGCTTCTGTATCTTCACCTTGTTTCGTCACTTGTCCTTCAATTGTTCCTAAACCAGAAATAATGGAAGATACAGCTGCATAAGCATCTACTAAACCATAACCGTAACCGTGGTTTGGAGATTCCGGATACTCTTCATCTGTTAATGGGGTTGCCGTGTTTAATAGAATTTCTTCCATTTCATCGACAGTTATATTCGCATTTACTTGACGAAGGAGTGCAGCTACACCAGACACTGCAGGACCTGACATGGAAGTACCATTCCATCCACCTTCATAGGCTCCACCAGGTACAGATGAACGAATGTTTACACCAGGGGCTGAAATATCAGGTTTAATTTCATCATATGGAGAAGGTCCACGCAGGGAGAAACTCGCTACTTTATTGTTAATATCCGTTGCACCTGTTGCAAAGGATTCAGGGTAGTTGGCAGGAGCTGCAACAGATCCTGGACCACCTGGATTTGATAACGTTGTATTTCCAGCTGAGAATTCTGGGAAAATTTCAGCTGCGCGCCAGTTAATCACGACATCTCGATACCATTCATCTAAACCAGGTCCACCACCCCAAGAATTGTTTACAACATCTGGAGCTAGGTCGACACGGGCATTGCCTTCAGAATCCGTTGGAGCTAAAATCCATTCTGCCGCTTCTAAAAGGTCTGCATCTGTACCTCCAGCTGCAGTAAATGCCTTAACAGCAATAAATTTAGCACCTGGAGCAACACCTATTTGATTTGTTCCATCTGGTTCGCTACCAACCATTGTTCCCGTTACATGGGTACCATGGCCTTGATCATCATAAGGTTCGTCTTGGCCGGCAGTTGCATCGAACCAGTTATAATCATGATCGACCTCACCAGTAGCAGCATTGTAACCACGATACTTTTCCTTCAATGCTGGATGATCCCATTGAACACCGGTATCAATACTTGCCACTACAGTACCGGAACCATCGATACCCATCTCCCAAGTTTCAGGAGCTTTTACACGTGAGACATTCCATTCGACATTGGCAACTTCTGATGCTGGTGCTGGAGCATCTTCTACGACTGTTGCTTCTAATTGTCGAGTTTCATTTGGAAGTACTTTTTCAACTTCTGCAAAAGTAGCAATCTTTTCTGCAATCTCTTTAGTTGCAGTTACTGCCATCCCATTAACAATGTAGTAAGAATCAAAATCATCTACATTTCCCTTTTTCGCTTCTTGTTCAAGAAAATCGATGACTGATCGTTGTGATTCGATGGAAGTTGATTTTAATTCGGAGACAACAGCTGAACGTTGTACTAATTTCGCATTTTGAGCGGATAACTTCTTTTCCTTTGCAGTTTTTCTTGCTTCTTTCGCTACTTCTTGAGCCTCTGCTTTATCCTTAAATTTTACAAGGAAAGTTACTTTCTCTTCATCTTTAAAATTAGTTAGCAAACGGTCACTAATTTTATCCTTTGCAAGAACATTACTTACACTTGATTCTCGTAAAGATTCATGAAGTTTATTTGTCGATTCCGCACTAGCAACACTAGGTGCGATAAGGGAAAACGCTACGAGTAAAGATGCTGTAATATTAAACGCTTTGGTTGAACGTTTCTTCTTTTTCACATATTCTCCTCCTTCCGATTTTTAACAACGACCCGTTCACCTGACGTTCAACTAAAAAAACACCTTGTCCCTCCTTCCTAAACGATAATCCAGGCAAACAGAAAACAAAGGTGTCATCATAATCTCTAGTTGTTAACAATAACTATATTCGATTGAAAAGCTAATTTCTGTCTAATTTTGTAAGTAACTTTCAATATTTTGGTAATTTGAATAATTGGTACCATTTATTAAAATACTTATAAGTATTAAGTGGTAAAAGGACAATAGTTAGAAGTTACCAATTATATGAATAATTCAACAAATAGAATAGGATACAAGTTTACAATGTAATAAAAATAAATCGTTCTACCTATCATCAATTCTATCAGCATAATTTAGCGCTCTATAAACTACTAGTAGATAAGGGAGAAAAGTATTAAATTCCCTTCATTTTTATAATAATTTACAAGTCTACTATTTTATCTCATTTCAAAAACAAGGACTATTCAACTAATTTTTGATTACTATTCATTACTTTAAAAAGTATAAAATAAGGAGAAATTTCCTTAAAAGTTCCTTCTCGTTTTTCCTATTTTCGACATATTTATAACGACTTCAGGTTGTAGATTTACCGAATCATTACGAAAACTTATTGAGAAATTTGAAATTAATTTCATTTATTATTTACAAGTGATATTTTTCTAGATTAAAACTGACCACTGTATTTTTAAAAAAATTGATACTTTTATAAATACCAGTCCTTTGCTATGTTATCTGTAACATTAAATAAGGTAGGTAACCATTATGCAAAAAATACAAAACCAGTCCAATACACGTTCCCAAACATTCGATATGGTTGTATCCGCAATGCTCATAGCCCTCGTCTTTGTTGCGACGGTTTTTTTAAATATTAAACTACCCATTACGGCAAATGGTGGTTTAGTCCACCTTGGAACAGCGATGCTCTTTATCGCCTCCATTCTTTTCGGTCCTAAAAAAGGAGCGATTGCTGGCGCTGTTGGTATGGGATTATTTGATCTAATCTCAGGCTGGACATTATGGGCACCTTTTACTTTAGTTGCCCGCGGCTTACAAGGATATGTTGTTGGGAAAATTGCTTGGTCGAAAGGACGTAATGGAGGTAGCGTTACTTTAAATCTAATTGCAGCTATCCTTTCCGTTCCGGTTATGTTAGCAGGCTATTATATTTGTGAGGGGATTCTTTTTCATAACTGGATTGTCCCAGTAGCCTCTATTCCAGGAAACATTGTACAAAATGTAGTCGGAATCGTTGTTGCAATTCCCGTTTGTGCTGTACTAAAAAAAGTATCTTTTTTCAAATAATGATGAAAGGAGGGGCTTTTAAATCGGGCTCCCTCCTTTATCCGTATAAATAGATTTTCTTCTCGTCAACTTCTTATGCTAAATAGACTGGAAGTGATTCGTTTAATACTAATCCGTCTTTTTTAACAATCGAATCATAAGCTAAAATCTGTACCCCTTGTTCGTATGCTTGTAATAAAGCATCTGCAAAGGCTGGGTCTGTTTTTCTATTAGGGGTGAACCCATGGCATCCTTTTAATTGGACAATAAATAAAATGGTACAACTATATCCTTCACACACTGCCTTTATCAACTCTAACACGTGCTTAGTTCCCCTTGTTGTAGGAGCATCAGGAAACATCGCCATTCCATCCTTTTCTAAAGTAACTCCCTTAACTTCAATAAACCCTTTTTGATCATCATGTTCAAAAAATAAATCAAAACGGGAAGCTCCATAAGTCACTTCTTTTTTAACCGAATTTACCATCCTAAATTCTAATAGTTTCCCTTCCTTTAATGCGTTAAAGGCAACCATATTTGGAGCTTGAGAATCAATATTGACCCAATCTCTATTCTTTATAACGGCTATTAAGGAAAATTTTGTTTTCCGGTTAGGATTATCACTTCGTTCTAAAAGAACTTCCGCATCTGGAAGAAGAAGTTCTCTTAAACGTCCAGTATTTTTCACATGTACCCTTTCTTTTACCCCATTAATAAAAACTTCTGCGATAAGTCGATTTATACGTTTACTAAATCTTCCTTCAACTATTTCTCCATATTGCATTTTGTCACTTCTTTCTCGCTTCTTTTTCTCTCTTGTTCCCTAAGTATAACAAGAAGCGATTTTCTCCTATAACCCTCTTTTATAAAAAATTATTCAACAAAATTATCATTTTTGTTCGTTAAGCTGCATTTATGCCAATTCTGTTTACCTTCCTTTTTTAAAATGGTGGTACATTTAATTTGTTTATAAAAGTAAGAGGGATTGGTTTAAAACTAGGAAATTAAATATTGAAAAAAAGCTGTGAAAGAAGGTGCAAAAACTTTTGCTAAAACTTCTTTTAAGTATATAAAGAGGAAAAGTATAAAGAATATATAGGAGCATGAAAATTTCTTAAATAATGGAGGCAATAATATGACAGATTTAAAGGGCAAAGTAGTCATTGTTACGGGCGGTGCATCTGGTATCGGTTTAGCAACTGCAAAAGCCTTTTTAGACAAAGGTTCTAAAGTTGTAATCGGTGATTATAACAAGGAAACTGGAGAAAAAGTAGTCAATGAATTAAAAGATCAATATGCGGATGTTTTATTTATAGAAGTGAATGTAGCTGATGAGAAATCCGTTGAAAATCTTGTTTCACAAACGGTTTCCCAATTCGGTCAATTAGATATTATTTTTAATAATGCTGGAATCGGTATTCAAAAACCGACTCACGAATTAACAGATGAAGAATATAAACGAGTGATTGCTGTTAACCAAGATGGTGTATTTTATGGAATGAAATATGCCCTTCGTGAAATGCTTAAAACAGGTGGAGGCTCAATCATTAATACTTCATCGATTTTAGGTAGTGTTGGTGAACCAACGTCTATCCCTTATGCAGCAAGTAAAGGAGCTGTTAACTTAATTACAAAATCAGCTGCTTTAGAATACGCTGATCGTAATATTCGAGTAAATGCCGTAGCACCTGGCTTTATTGAAACAGGTTTAGTTAATAA
Organism: Ureibacillus sp. FSL E2-3493; assembly: GCF_038077515.1. NCBI lineage: Bacteria > Bacillati > Bacillota > Bacilli > Caryophanales > Caryophanaceae > Ureibacillus > Ureibacillus sp. FSL E2-3493. The sequence continues at coordinate 3,541,619 of NZ_JBBOPK010000001.1, forward strand.
AGAAGCCCTTGGTGAGTTTTACGATGGATTAGTTGCAAAACACCCAATCGGTCGTTTAGGGAAACCGGAAGAAATTGCCCATGCCGTTGTTTTCTTAGCTGAAAATGACTTTGTTACTGGCACAACAATTCTTGTTGACGGTGGATATACAGCGAAATAAAGAGTTTGAATAAACAATAGAGCAAAGTGATGATTAAAATCGCTTTGCTTTTTTACTTTTTCCTAACTTATACGTCAAATTTTCCCATTAAATGTTAACTTCAAGTCTGTGTATCTATTCAAAATAAATTTTAATGGACGATAAATACATTACTATATATTTTTTAAAAGGGAGTATCTCATGAGTATATTCACGAAAAAAAAACAAACAACGAAGCTAAAAGAAGAAGCGGCCAAACAAAAACAACAGGTAAAAAATAGACATTCATCATTATCCTAACGTAATTCAACAGTTATCCATCATTGACCTCACATTAGAAGATTTAGCTGTAGCAAAGGCGTTACAACCACTCATTCAAGCCAACATTGAAGAAATTTATAATCCAATTTATAACCATTCCTTTGAAGGTATTCGAAAAGTAGTTGATATGACCCCTTTAGGCATTGATTTAGCAGGCTGTCAGCAATACGTCGTTAGCTTTTTTGATGGCATTATCGATGATCATTTTGCAGCCAAAAGATATCAAATTGGCAAATATTATTTAAAAGTTGGGGTCGAAGTAAGATGGTACCTTTGTACAAACCAAGCTTTTTTAAACAAGATTATTGATATCCTTCATGAAGAATATAAAGATGATATGGAAAGTTTAACATTAGCTTTTAAAGTCACAAATAAAATATTCAATTTAGAATTGCAACTTTGTTTAGCAGCTTTACAAGAACTGCAAAACGAAGAAGCAGCAGAGAAAGAAATGCAAGCGAAACAAAATGTGAAACAAAATATTGGGGCTATTACAGAAGAATTGGCAGCCATGTCAGAAGAAGTTGGAGCATCTGTCGCTGATACTATCATTCGTTCTGAAAGTATGAAGACAGACATAAACGAAGGTTTACAATCAGCGATTATTACTTCCGAAACATCTATGACTGGAAGAAAACAATTAGATTTAGTTATTGAACAAACCCTTTCTTTAAAAAATAGTGTAAATGACATTCAAACGAGTATCAGTTCATTGGAAGCAAATTCAAGAGAAATTGGAGATATTGTAGCGGTTATTACTTCCATTGCTGAACAAACAAATCTATTAGCGTTAAATGCAGCAATTGAAGCAGCAAGAGCGGGAGAACATGGTAAAGGATTTTCTGTTGTCGCAGCAGAAGTTCGAAAACTAGCTGAACAAACAAAAGATTCTTCAAGCGATATTAAAGAATTAGTTGCCTCTACAACGAAACAAATTGAAGAAGTGGTCAATCAAATAAACGAAGTTAATTCTAAAACACTATCAGTTAATCAAAACGTACAAGATACGGTGAATAGTTTTGACGAGATACTAACTGCAAGCAGTGCAAGTAAAGAGCAAAACGAACGAAACAATCAAGAAATCATTAAATTCACAAGTGCACTAAAGGAGATTGGTGAAGCAGGTCAAAAAGTAGCCGAATTAGCAGATGAATTAAATCAACAAATGCTGGAATATTAAAATACAGGGCCCCTAGTGGACCCTTTTTTCATTTTATTAGAACTCTATTATTCTACCTTTTGGTTAGCTATATTCATTTCAGTATATTCTTCCTCAGTTATAGCTTGAAATAATACTTTCATTTCAGCCATCCACAACGACAATTCAAAGCTCTTAGCATCTTCATGGAAATTACCTTCTAATTTAACCGTCTCCCCGTCCACAGTCGTATAGAATTCCAGCATACGTCCATCGGTTATTCCATTTAATTCATACTTTGTTTCCTTATACGCTTCTTCTGCACTTTCATTACGTTCCATTACATAGAGATTTCCCATCAACTCACCTTCACGAAGTGCTTGATTGATTTTCAAGAACAGTTGTAGTGAGCCATCCTTTGAAGTATAGATGTAACCGTAAATACTATTTAGTTCGGTGAAAAATTGGTTTATCCGTTCCTTTTCGATTTGTTCCGAGTGATCTTCCTTATCTTTCATAGAAAATGTGACCCATAAATAAGTAACACAAAGCAATAGAACAATTAGTATTAGCCACACCCCATATTTCTTCATTTCCCTTCACCCCCATATAAATAGTACTCTATTAGTTTATGTTAATCCTTCACTTAATAAATATAGGAGTAAAAATTTCCCCTTAACATAAAGAAGGACACCCTTAACTCCTCCATCTGGGATAGAGAGAAAGGGTGTCCTATTATTTTATTTTCCAAGAAATAATTTGTGGAAATTAGTTCGAATTTAAACTCGAAACTGTTACACATTCATATCCTTGTTCTTTTAAAAACTTCAATACTGGCTCTAATGCTTCTACAGTAGTGGCATGAATATCATGCATCAAAATGATAGAACCATCCTTTACATTTTCTTTTACGATACTTAAGATGGCTTTTGGATCGTGGGATTTCCAATCAAGTGTATCAATTGACCATAAAGTAGCCGGCATCCCACTTGCCTTATCAACCTGGGCATTTTTCGCGCCATAAGGAGGACGAAAAACAGTAGGATATTCTCCTGTAGCATCTAAAATGGCCTTATTCGTTTGTTCGACTTCTTTTTTAATTTCTTCATTACTTAGAGTAGTTAAATCTTTATGACTCCATGTATGATTACCTAATTCATGCCCTTTACTAGCTATCTCTTTAACAATATTCGGATAGAAGTCTACACGGTTACCTAGCATAAAGAAGGTAGCTTTCGCATCATATTTATCTAATAGTTTAAGAATTTTTTCTGTATTTTTTGGATGTGGTCCGTCATCAAACGTTAAAGCAACCCGTTTTCTATTCGTAGAAGTTTCCTTATTTAACGCCTTCTCTGAATCTTCTTCATGAGTTACTTTCGGTGGTACCTTTTGTTCATCAGTTTGAACTTTGACCTTTAGTTTATTTTTCCATTCATCTGTTAAGAAATCTTTAAACTGATCAATTGGTATGGATATTTCTGGAGATCCTGCAGCACCAGCAGTAATCTCATATTCATTAAATTTAAAGATAACTGACTTGTCAGTAAGATACATATTAGAGAAATGATTGTTCTCATCTTCAATCCAGTTCTTTAAATCTTCCTTGAAGAAGTATAGACTATATTCTTCCGATTGTTCAAAGGCATTTAGTAATAATTGATAGATTTTACCCCGATTTTGCTCGTTATCAATTAAAATATCAGTTTGTTGTATATATTGATGATTATGTATATCAACTAAAAATACTTTTGTACTTTGGAAGCCATTTGCTCCGACAACGTAACTTTCATTTGAAAATACAATAGAGTAAACATTTTCAGCTACTGGATAAATATTAAAAGATATGTTCAATTCCGCTATATTTTCTTTAAGAAATTCCTTATTGTTTTTTACTTCATTTAAGAAATTTTCTTTAGATTCCGTTACATAATCGGTAATCCCTTGATTTAATTGTTGATCTTTAAATTTTGGATAATGAACTGCCATATGGTATGTCGTTTCATCAGACACTTCCGATACGATATTCACTCCCGAGTAAGCAGATGCCTCCATCTTTTTACTACTACTCTTCTTATTAGAAGGGTCAATTCCATTACTGTCTACTAATATAAAATTGAATAATAGAATAGCTCCTAAAAATACAAAAATAGATAATATAAATATAATGATTTTTTTAGCTTTCATACATGACACCTTCTAATTTTCTTGTTGTAAACAGTTCCCATTATACGCTTCAAGTTATATATAAACAACATGAATTTGTAACAAGTTAAAAGAATATTTCCTTTCAATCAATTGGTCATAATAATCGAATTTTTAGGAAAAAATAAGGACTAAACGAAACAGATAGGATGTCTAAAAAATGGAAGAATATACTAACCATAAAACCTTTTGTATGAGTGAATATGATATGTTAAAACGAGTAATTCTTTGCCAGCCTCAATATATGACAATCCGGGAAGTCATTAATGAAACGCAAGAACATTTTATTGATGAAGGCATTCATATCGAACGGGCCCTTCAGCAGCATGAGGAATTTGTTAAAACCCTTAAAAATCATGATGTTGATGTGATTTTACTGCCCTACCATAAAAAGTATCCAGAACAGGTCTTCACACGGGATATTGGTTTTACATTAGGACAAACAATCTTTGTCGCAAACATGGCCACGGATGTTCGTGCAGGAGAGGAAAATGTATTAAAACAATGGTTAGAGGACGAAGAAATTTCCTATTATAATTTAGTTGAAGAGTTAATTGAAGGTGGAGATGTTGTGATAGATCGGGATACCGTATACGTTGGGCTAAGTAACCGAACAAACCAAAAAGCAGCTGACCAACTACAGCGTCTTTTAACTGACTTTCAGATTGTAACGATTCCTTTTAAAGAAAAATACTTGCATTTGGACTGTGTATTTAATGTTGTTTCCCCCGATGTTGCCCTAATCTATCCAAAAGCCTTATCACAAAAGGAAATTGATTTATTTGCCTCTCGTTATGATCTAATAGAGGTTTCGGAAGAAGAACAGTTTCAATTAGGTACAAATGTATTGAGTATCGGCAACAAACGATTATTCAGCTTACCTGTAAATGAAAATGTAAATAATCAACTGCGAAAACGTGGCTTCGAAGTAATTGAAGTAGATATTACGGAAATTATTAAATCTGGTGGTTCTTTCCGTTGTTGTACCCTTCCGATTTTACGAGAAAGTTAAAATAAAGGTTCTATGTCAAATGTTGGGGTGAAGTGATATTACACGGCACCCCGATTATCCTAAATGAATCCCAATTTTCTTAGATAAATTATTTAATAAAATTTTCGCTTTAAAGTGTTCATAGCTTCTAAAACCATAAGCATTACGCTTCAAAACTTTTGATTTATTATTAATTCCTTCTAAAAAACCATTTGAATATCCAAAACTTAAACTATTTAAAATTTCAACTTGCCAATTTTTTAGCGTTTGAATGGCCTTTAAAAATGCCGGAATATTTGCTTTTTCTACCTTTCGGTAAAAGGCTTCTAATCTTTTTTTTATTTCTATCAAATCATTTGAAGTTTTTGCCCAATCAAACCATTCGCAGTAAGCTTCTTTTAATTCATAGGCTTGCTTTAGTTCCTTCGACATTCCTATGTAACGATTTAAGTACCAACGATTCGTTTCTGTTAACTTATCAAATCGTTTATATAGTACATGACGCATTTTCTTACATTTCTTTCGATCATATGCATGCCATTCTTTTTGAACATTTCGACGTACTTCATCTAGTGCCCAGTAAATATAACGACAATAATGAAAGCGATCCGCAATAATAATCGGGCGATTTAACGCCTTCCTAACTGCTGCTTTAAAGCTTGGATTCATGTCCATAACCACAATTTCTACATCTGCACCGTATTTCATCAAGTAATCCTTAATGGTTTCTTTTCTACGATTTGGTAAAATATCAATTGGTTCATGTGTTTCCGCATTGGCAATAATTAATTGATAAGTTCCCGCATCGGTATCTGCTTTATATTCATCAATCGCGATACATTTTGGTAAATGAACCCCTTCATTTAATTGTTCCTTTACTACTTCTTTAAAGCGACGAATCACTGTTGAGCTTGATGTACCAAGTACTTCAGCTGCTTCTTTAAATGTTTTTGCCTTTATTGAACGGATTCGTACAACTTGATTCCATTCTTTCGAGAAACGTTGATATTTATCCACGAAAGGGGATTTTTCTGAAAAACGTTTCCCACATTGGCATACATAACGACGACGTTTATAAAAAAGGACGGTTAATCGTTCAAACCATTTTAAATGATTAATTTTTTGAATTCGATAATCATGGACTTTTGATGTTATATTCTTGCATGCTGGACATTGATGTTCTTTTTTTGGTATGGAAACGTGTAGAACAATACGTTCCCCCATCTCCTCCACCTTATGAACAGTTACACCTTTTAATCCTGGAATATTCATGTTAAAATTCATTTGCACGTATCACCTTTCATTGCTTGTTTCTCGACAATTCAAGTATATAGAAATCGGTGATTACGTGCTTTTTTATTTATGAAATTTTTTTAAACCCCAACAAATATTATAGAGCCAAAATAAAAAATACCCATATAAACGACCTAAATGTAAGCAATAGGTTGTTTATATGGGCTTTATTTTGTTCAAAAGCAATCTTTAAAAGAAACGTTTTTAGAAGGCAGGAATAGCCGTTTCATCATAATTTTCTTCTAAAAATTTTTTCACTTCTGGACTTGTCATCGCTTCCGCTAATTTTTGGATTGGTTCAGAGTCTACATTATCTTTACGCGCAACTAATGTAATGGCAAAGTCATTTTCCACTCCTTCAGTAAGAAGCGCATCACTTTTCGGCGTTAATCCAAGGGGTGCCGCATAAGCCGGTGTCATAACGACAGCATCTGCATCATCATACATTCTCGCTAACATTAATAAATCGACTTCTTCAAACTTTAAATTTTTTGGATTTTCAATAATATCTGCTTTCGTATAATAATTATCCGTTTTTTCTTTTAATTTTATGATATTATGTTGGGCTAATAAGGATAGTGAACGGTCAACGTTGGAAATGTCATTGGCAATCGCAACAACAGCACCTTCTGGTAACTCTTCGATTGATTTATAATTTTTTGAATACACACCGTAATTGGCAAAGTAAATTGGTTCAACAGAAACTAATTCTGCATCATTGTTTCGGTTGAACTCCTCCATATACGGAACGTGTTGGAAAAAGTTTGCATCTACTTCGCCTGCTGCAAGTGCACTATTCGGTTGGACGTTATCGCTTAATACAACTACTTCAAGTTGAATGCCTTCCTCTTCAAGTTTCGGTTTAACAAGGTCTAAAATTTCCGTCATTGGTGGGATTAATGAAGCTACTTTTAATGTCACTTCTTCCTGCTTTTGCTCTTGTCCACTTTCATTATTTTTTGCTTCATCTGTTTGGCCACAACCAGCCAAAATAAATAAACATACAGTTATAAGGGAAAGCACTTTTTTCATGATTTTTCCTCCAGTAATTATCTTTTATCAATGATTCTCGATAGGTTTGTACCAATAAATTGGATAAGCTGTACAAGTATGACCATTATTATGATCATATAAATCATTAAGTCGGTTTTAAACTGTTGGTATCCGTATCGAATAGCAAAATCCCCTATTCCACCGCCACCAACTACTCCCATGATTGTTGAATAGGAAATAAAACTAATAATCGAAGTAGTTAATCCGAGAACGAGTCCCGAACGAGCTTCTACATAAACAAATTTAAAAATTACTTCTCTAACAGATGCACCCATTGAAATTGCCGCTTCTATAACGCCTTTTGGGACATCCAATAACGATTGTTCGACCAACCGCGCATAATGGGCAATAGCGATTATCGATAGTGGAACAGTTGCTGCAGCCGTTCCAATAGCTGTCCCGATAATGAACCTTGTAAATGGTATTAAAAAGACTACTAATAATAAGAATGGAAAAGAACGGATTGTATTGACTAATAAATTTAACGTCGAGAAAAGCAAACGATTTTCAAGCATATTGCCCTTTCTGCTAAGGAAAAGTAACGTCCCGACTGGGAGACCGATTAGAACGGCTGCTATTATTGAAACCCCTACCATGACAAAGGTTTCCCCAATTGCTTGCCAAATTTCCGATTCATATTGAACTAAAGTATCAAGCATGGTCTATTTCAACATCCTTTGTTAGTTGTTCGACAAAGTATTCTGGGCTATTCTCTTTGCTTAATATCCCTGTGGGTTTACAAATCACCGTGTCATAAATTTCTCCGTCCGCCATGACCGTTACGCGATTACATATACTTCGAATGACTTCCATCTCATGACTGACGATAACAATTGTCACACCTAAACTTTTATTAATATTCTGTAATACCGTTAATATGTCCGCAGTAGTACTAGGGTCTAGGGCAGAGGTTGGCTCATCACATAGTAGAATTTGCGGCTTATTCGCTAATGCTCTTGCTATTGCAACACGCTGTTTTTGGCCGCCACTTAATTGGGAAGGATATTTATCCACTAAACTGTCCAAACCGACAAATTGAAGACATTCCATCACGCGGCTTCTACGTTCTGCCCTTGGATAGTCTAAAGGTACAACAACATTATCATAAACGGTTTTATTGGCAACTAGATTAAAATGCTGAAAGATCATTCCAATTGATTTACGAGCTTGTCGAAGTTTTTTCCTATTCATCCTTGTTAATCGTTGACCATTTACTTCTACTTCGCCTTCATCTGGAACTTCCAACAAATTCATCAATCTTAATAAAGTCGATTTACCTGCTCCACTTGCCCCAATGATGCCATGGATTTCTCCCTGATTAATCGTTAAAGAAACTGATTTTACTGCTTGAAATGTTGAAAAGCTTTTTGAAACACGATCTAATTTAAGCATAAAAAAACCCCTTTCTATGATGGGAAGGGTAGTGTCAATTCTTCTCATTATAGCCCAATAAAAGATGGTTGTCATTTCCGTTTAGTTTTCAAAGTAACTAAATACCTGCTCTACTTTTACCTTTTAGTAGTTAAATAATCCATTGTAAATTTATAATGATTTTTGAATAAAATCAAGGTATACATTTATACTAAGTAGGATTTAAAATTCTCTGTTGTAAAAGAGAAAGAAGGGCAAATTATTATGGATACCTTTATTTACTTTTTGCTTTCTATTGCTTTCATCTTTTTATTTATAATAGGTATCTTTTTAGCTAAACAGAATGGCTGGATAGACGTAAGTAATGTTCTATTACTCGTTATCGTAGCTTTGCTCTATGATAACGGAATTCTAGTTTTAGGAAAATTTATAGGGGAAGGCGATTTACTGAAAGCTTTAAATGAACTACGTTATTGGTTGCATGCTTTTGTTACGCCTCTACTTGTACTTTTTGCATGGCATACATTAGTTAATGCCAATATTAAATGGGCATCGAAAAAAATAGTACAGTTTCCCACTCTATTTCTTACACTTTTTTTCATTATCTACGAACTACTCTCACTAGTACCTAACCTCTCTTTAGAGCCTACTTGGAAGAATGGGGTTTTAAGTTATACAAAGAATGAAGAAGGCATTCCTGTTATGATCATTGGCGTATCCACAACATTATTAATCACTTCTATTTTCATTTGGTGGAAACAAAGATGGCCATGGTACTTTGTAGGCATTCTTTCTATGGGAATTGTCCCTATTTTAAATTTCCTTTTGCAAATCGATGCTCCGCATAATATATCTGAATTTCTTTTAATAGTTGCCCTGATTGCAACAAAGGCTTACCAACAAAAAATAGCACTAATACATGAAAAACCCCACCTTTCTTAAAAGGTGGGATTTAAAAATTTATTACTTATTCATTTTATTAAGAAAATCTCCTAATAAACTGTCGAGATCATTTTCCATGTTCGTCCGCTCTTCTTCCACCGCTATCGATTGATGTTGTGTTGCTTTGTCCCAATCAAAGGAGTCCAAATCATCCATCATTTCTACGTGCCCGTCAGTGGATGTTCCTTTAATAGAGTGTATATCGTCATCACCATATGACGTTTCCGTAATGGGCGACTCTTCATATGTCCCTTCTTGTAAATACAAAGCTTCATCTATATCTAAGGAGTTACTATTTAAAGATGATAACAAAGCAGTGGCACGAACAGGATCCATTAAAAGTTGATAAAGTATCGTTCCTAATAGCGCCTCTGAATGCTCATGTTTTAGCCAATCTCGTTGGGATTTGCTTAAGCTATGGGGAAGAGGAATCGTAATCGTTTCCCGTTCCTTCGAAAAGGATTGACCAACCCCTCGCAGGACAAATTCGGCAATTTTACTTGAAAAATTTCGTCTTTCAACTTCCTTTAGCTTTTGTAAATGTTTCAGCAGATGGTCAGGTGTATCAGAAGGGATACGAAAGGAAATGGCTTGTCCCCTTTTTATCTCATTAGAATTTGAGCTTTTCATATGATCACCCTAATTAATTTTTCACAGGCTCTTGAGGTGATTTAGGCTTTTCCATCTTTCGAACAAAATCAGTAATTAGTTTATAATAAGCATTGGCCATCATCCAAATGCTCTCTTTTTCATCTTCAAAAAATTCAATATTATATCCATCTAAATTGTTATTTAAGGTTTTAATATATTCTTTTAATACATTAGCTCCTCCACCAACAAAATAGCAGATTTCTGTTTGAGAATTTTTTTGCCATACATTTCTTAATAAACGATATTGCTTTTTAGCTAGTTCGAGTAAAATTCGGTCTGTAATATCATGGACACTTGTCCGGCTTCCCTTCACCATAATATGGTTCCGATCATTTTTTCTCGTAATAATTTCCACTACATCGCGACGGCTATCTAATTCAATACCATGTTTTGAGCGAATTTCTTCTCTAATTGCCTCTAAAGATTCGGATACACCGAGATTAAACCCTTGTGCTTTATCATCATCCACGTTTCGGTTTTTAATAACAGCAATATCCGTTGATAATCCGCCAATATCTTGGATAATAATTCTTTTATCGATTAAATCTTTATTAATAATTTTTAGTTGATTGTCCATTACTAGATTAATGTAAGCGGCAAATCCTTCTGGGTATATCTTTACTTCATTGAATTTAATATTTACCTTGAATCCTTGATATTTTGGTGTGACAAGAAACTCTACTTGGTGGACAGAACCAACTAGTTTAGAGCGATATCCTGCATCCTTTCCTTCCTTCACTTCACGTAAAGGTAGACCAGTTCCTAGGGTATAGTTTGCATCAATTACATTTTTTGTACGAGGAAAATGGCTAGTATTTTTTTCATTAACTGCATCTAATGCTAACGTTGCAAAAAGCATGACTAATGTTTGATCCTCTTCAGATTTTGCACTTCCTGGATCTAATTCTGTAGCATTGCCACTTTTCGTTGCCAAATGACCAACACGATAGATCGCATTATTTTCTTTCAATGCAGGGGAATGCACTTTAATATGAATTCCTTCCAAAGGATTTTTATTATCTAATTCTTCAATTCCAATTACCGGACGATCTTCCGTGTCAATTGCCATAATATTAGGAATATTCAACTCATACTCTAGCTCTCCAAAAATAGCTTTAATGGAATCATTACCAACATCAACAGCTGCAATTCGAGTGTTCATCATTTAATCATTCCTTTTCATTAGTTTAGTAAAACCTTACTTCTAACTTAAAGGTTATAGGAGATTTCTAAATTCTGCAATTGGCATCACCTAAAAGATATATAACTGTAAACATCTTGTAAACTGTTGTGATTTGTACACATTTCGGTAATCTTTAGTAACAAATTTGTTTACATCCCGCTGTTATCACATGTATACGAGTTTGTTTACATGTATACATAATTGCATACAAATAGTTTACTATTTGTAAACTTGAAAACATTTTTGTAGACGAAACGAATATTGGTATTTTTTTCAAAATAAAAACAACTATCCTTAAGATCAAAAATAAAAACTCAACAATTAGTATCGACTAATTGTTGAGTTTGGCTATTAATTTTGTAAATACTATTTTAAAGGTACCGTAATAGGTTCCATCTTAAATGGTTCTCCTATACGTTCTAATTTGCCGCCATTGCCCGCTTTTTTATTCACATGGACTATTGGCGTAATTGTTATGGAAGTAGCTTGTTCATCAAAGACATTCGTTGTAATACGCGATTTGCTCCATAAAGAATCAAAGTCAGTATTATGACCACCACCTCTATAATGCACAAAGTTATAATTACGTCCCAAATCATCGGATATCACATAGTCGATAGATACACTACGCCATTCTTCCCTCTCTTTAGTAAACAATTCTTCATCAACTTTTTCAGCAAAATAAAGTGTGGTTGAAACCGATGTTTCCGTCAGCTTTGTCACTGAAACCTCTATACCTTCAGCTTCTGTTTTTAAATGCTCTTTTGCAAGATTGAAAGTCTCCCTTTCAAGAGTATTTAACTTAAAATGGAAAGACCAGTTACCTTTCACTGATTGACTTGTATTACTTAAATCAACAATTTCATCTGATTGAAGAGTTATATGCACTTCCTCTGGTCTTGGTCCATGAATCAATTCGTAAATAAATAAAACCGCATACTCATGATCATTTACTTTTTCAACTATATAATTTTCTGAGAACCCGCCATATTTATGCGCATTTTTAAACTCTTCAGCGATAAAATCCCCAAATAAAACAGGCCTTTCCCCTAAATTTTGATTACTCTTTAGCGTGTATGCTACCGTAATATTTTCTCCATCATAAACTGCATCTGTTAATGTAACTTCTACTCCATTACTTTCTTGAGTAATGCCTAATTTTGAAGAAAATTCATCATACTTTTCGAATATATATTCCTCGTCATCATAAAACAGCTCAAAAACGTTCCCGACGATTGGAATGTTTGATGCAAAAGTAGGAAATGAAAAGCCAATTGTAATACTTGAAGCAATTAAAAAGGTAGCTGCAGCGACAAAATTTCTTGTTAAATGCTTTTTTCTTTTTACTTTCAAAACACTCCGTTTAATTCTCTCTTTTTCCAATTCACTCACTTCCATCGGCTCAACATCTATTTCGAAATTTAAACGATTCAATTGCTTATAAAGCTTTTTCATGTCAAAATCCCCCTTAAATAAATCTGTTGTAATCGTTTTTTCCCACGATATAAACGATTATCTATAGCAGCTTTTGACAAACCATGATGTTGGGCTATTTCTTCGTTCTTCATATTTAGAAAATATTTCATCGTTAAAATATCTTGGTCTAACTGATCTAACTTACTAATCATTTTTAGTAATTCCTCAGAAGATGTTTTCATTAAAAATTCTTCTTCTGCTGATTTTACGGAATCGATTGTTTCATCTATCTCGTATAATCGCGGCACTTTATATAACTTTCTTTGTTTATCAATCGCTTTATATTTAGCGATAGTACAAATCCATTTTCTAAAATCCTCCTCATTCCCCTTAAATTGTTTCGCATTCTCAAAGGCCCCTAAAAACGTATCGCTTGTACATTCTTCGATTATTTGAGGATCGTTATAGGATTTTAAAGTGTTATAGATAACCGCTTTTACGATTCCTATATAATTGTCTATTACATAATCTAGTGCTTCTTCGCGCTTTTTCTTTAGATGTTTTATAAAGTTTTCACTTGTCACTTTCATACAAACACCCCTTCTTAAACTATAAGGCCCTACATTTAAAACATCGTTCAAAGCCAAATTTATTCTCAACAATTATTTAAAAGTTTAAAAGAACAGCATGAAAATCCATTAACTATGTATAAAAAGTTATTAAGTTCAAGTTTATATTAAAAAAGGGAATAAAAGTAAAAAAATAGGCTAAATCCTTATCGATTTAGCCTGCTAAATTATATTAAATTGCCGCGCACTACTTTAAATGTTCATTTAAAACATTCTCTTCTAGAACAGCAAATTTATCACCATATATTTTTGTTATATGATTTTCTCCCCAAGAACAAAGGGCATCCAAAATTCCCTTTAAACTCCACCCATACTCACTTAATTCATATTCTACTTTTGGTGGTACTTGATTATATACGATTCGATTAATAACACCATCTTCTTCTAATTCCCGCAATTGTTGTGTTAACATCTTTTGTGTTATGTTCGGCATGAGACGTTTTAATTCATTTGTACGTTTCTTTCCGTGGGTTAAATGACATAAAATAACGCATTTCCACTTCCCACCAATCACTTCTAAAGTAGCTTCTACAGATATATTGTACTTCTTTTGTTGCATACGAAATCCTCCTTATAGGTACTTTAAAGTACCTATAGTACTTTTTTGTTCCTATATCACTTTAAAGTACGTACTTCTCTTTTAAATCTTTTTATCCCATAATAGCATCTGCGGGTTGAAAAGAACATATTCACTTCAGCGCTAAGTGAATCGGGCAACCGTTTTATTAAAATAATTGGGAGGAAAAAATATGTCGTCTATAGATAATAAGCGAAGTACTTTCGCCTTATTAGCCCTTGCAGTAAGTGCATTCGCCATAGGCACTACAGAGTTTATTAGTGTCGGGTTATTGCCTTTAATTGCTGAGGATTTAAATATATCTGTTACTACAGCGGGTTTAACTGTTTCTTTATACGCATTAGGAGTAACATTTGGAGCACCTATTTTAACTTCGGTTACTTCTAGAGTGCCCCGTAAAACTTTATTAATTTGGATTATGATTATATTTATTTTAGGGAATAGTATCGCAGCAGTTGCGACTAACATCGGGGTATTACTAACAGCTCGAGTGATTTCTGCCTTTTCCCATGGAGTTTTCATGTCTATCGGCTCAACAATAGCAGCTGATTTAGTACCAGAAAATAAAAGAGCTAGTGCCATTTCCATTATGTTTACCGGACTGACAGTAGCAACTGTTACAGGAGTTCCTTTTGGGACATTTATCGGCCAACAAATGGGTTGGAGAATCGCCTTTCTCGTTATTGTAGCAATTGGAGTCATTGCCCTTATCGCGAATAGTATTCTCGTGCCATCTGATTTACGAAAAGGGAAGCTTACTAAAATGAAAGACCAATTGAAATTAATTACAAATGGTCGTTTATTACTCATCTTTATTATTACTGCTTTAGGTTATGGAGGAACTTTTGTAGTCTTTACTTATTTAGCTCCATTATTACAAAATGTCACTGGGTTAAAAGAAGATACCGTTGCCGTTATTTTACTTATTTATGGTATAGCCATTGCGATTGGGAATATGGTTGGAGGAAAACTGTCGAACCAAAATCCTATTAAAGCATTATTTTACATGTTTATAATCCAGTCCATTATTCTATTCATTTTGTATTTTACAATCCCTTATAAAGTAGTTGGATTAATTACAATTTTCCTTATGGGACTAATGGCTTTTATGAATGTACCCGGATTACAAGTATATGTCGTCATGCTGGCAGAACGATATGTTCCTTCAGCAGTAGATGTAGCATCAGCTATTAATATTGCTGCATTTAATGCCGGAATCGCACTTGGTTCCTTCTTAGGAGGCCTTGTGACGAACTCTATAGGAATCATTCATACGACTTGGATAGGAGCTCTTATGGTTTTAGCAGCTGTAATGTTAACAGGATATAGCCGTTCACTTGAAAAAAAGACTCCTGGCTGTAATTAAGGTAGCACTTTAAAGTAAAATAAGGAGGTGATATGTAATTCAATTTTATTACATGTTTCATTGAAAATAAAAAAATGGAGGTATATATCATGGTAAAAAATTTACAAGACACAACAACATTGCATAACGGGGTTAAAATGCCTTGGTTTGGACTTGGCGTTTTTAAAGTAGAAGAAGGACCTGAATTAGTAAATGCCGTTAAATACGCTATAAAACACGGTTATCGCAGCATTGATACTGCTGCAATTTATCAAAATGAAGCGGGAGTAGGACAAGCAATCCGTGAAGGAATAGAAGAAGCAGGTATCTCTAGAGAAGACTTATTTATTACTTCTAAAGTATGGAACTCTGATTTAGGATACGAATCTACCCTTGCAGCTTATGAAACAAGTTTAAACAAGCTGGGTCTTGATTATTTAGATTTATACTTAATTCATTGGCCAGTAGAAGGTAAATACAAAGATGCTTGGAGAGCGTTGGAAACTCTTTATAAAGAAGGAAAAGTAAGAGCAATCGGCGTTAGTAACTTCCAAGTGCATCACCTTGAAGATTTACTAAAAGATGCAGAAATTAAACCAATGATTAACCAAGTGGAATATCACCCACGTTTAACACAACTGGAAGTTAAAACGTTCTGCCAAGACAATGGCATTCAATTAGAAGCATGGTCTCCATTAATGCAAGGTCAATTATTAGATCAACCAGTTTTAAAAGATATAGCGAATAAATATAATAAAACTGTGCCACAAGTCATCTTAAGATGGGACTTACAAAATGGAGTTGTGACAATTCCAAAATCCACAAAAGAGCACCGAATTGTGGAAAATGCTAACATTTTCGATTTTGAACTTACAAATGAGGATATGGAGCTTATTAATAGCTTAAATCAAAATTTACGAGTAGGTCCAGACCCTGATAATTTCGATTTTTAATTCAATTTTTCATTAAAAAAGATGCGCCCGGTTTAAAATACCGAGCGCATTTTTTAATTAGAAAAAATTATGCTATTGAAACAATATTCATTGTATAGACAAACAATCTAACGAATTCATCCTAGTTTTCTTCGAGGAATTTCTGCATATCCTCATCTAAATAAACCCAGCCTTTCCAACCTATATGAATCGTATCACGCATAAAATAAGGATCGTATTCATGGTCGGAATAATCAGCGTAAGTAAATCCGCTCTCACTAATCTGCTGTTTTATACGATTGTAGTAGTCTTGCCGTCCTTTTTGAGGGAAGCCTGTGTAATCATAATACGCTCCATTTACAGGGATAATCACAAAGAGCGGTTTAGCACCAGCTTCTTTAAGAATATCAAGCATTAACTGGAAATCATCGTACTCAAGTGATTCTGCATAGGAATGATCTTTGTTCTTTCCTTCCATGCTCTTAATGTAGTGCTTCTTATGATTATACACTTTGTCATCAATAAAAAATTCGGAATGTTGTGTCCGTTTCTCGCCATAAGCATCGGCTAGTGCCCTCAGTTCTTCCCATGTTTTGTCCTTTACTTGATCTGACTGATGGCGATTAGTCGGTTTATCTTTCATAAGAGTGAAATACAAATCCTTTTTCTCAAGCATGGATATATAAGCCTTTGCAGGAACTGATAAAGTATTAAACATTGCTTTTTTATCATTTAAGTAAGCATCATAAAGTTTATAAAGTATCGGGTCGTTCTTAATTGCATTATACGTCATTAGGCGTTCCATTAACTTTCGTTTTACCTGCTCGTCCACATCCTTATTGAAAGGAAGCTGGTACGCTTGCAGGGAAGAATAGTTTGGTGCAAAATGCTGTTCATCTGTACCATGCTTTACAAACCATTGCGGCGATACGATGATGACCATCTGCTTGTTCTCCAATTGATCCGCATGCGTTGCAAAGTTTAAATCATGGATAATTGAGGTCATTCCGCCTTTCCCTATTAAATAAGGTGTAAATGCAGCTTCATTCGTTTCAAAATAATTCGATGGATGGAACGGATCCCAACGCGACATTTCAGAAGAACCATAAATTGGAACATACTTTGAATTTTTAAGCATTTCACTTTGTAAATATGTCCCTTGGAACATATTTGGCTCCAAACTAATAGCCGATTCCTCCAAACGATCTGCTGGAATGATGTTAACCAGCCATGATACGGGTACAAATACGACCCCGGCAAACAGGACCAATGCAAGAATGATTGGTCCAAACAAGTACCTCTTCTTCATTATTTCAACTCATTTAAACGATCAACGATAGCATTTGGCGTATTCCATGTATCTCGATCGAACTCCGTAATTGGTACATTGATATTAAGTTGCTCTTGGAATTGAACAAGTAATTCTACTGTCGCAAATGAATCAATCAGTCCTGCTTCGAATATATCCAAATCATGATCTTCTTTCACAACATCATCTTCACAAACTTCTGCAATCACTTGTAGTACTTTCTCTTTAAAATTCATATGTAGATTCTCCTTTTATTGAAATGGTCTGCCAGAAAACAGATAAAAACCGAAACAAACGACATGAAAAGTAATCACAATAGATACTATTGTCATGGCTCTTCCTGTTGGCCAACGTTTATGTTTTTTATTCCAGGTTTCAAAGAAATTAAATCCAGTCATCATTAAAGCATGATATGCTCCATAAATAATGTACTGAATGGCTAATCCATGCCATACACCCATGAGCAAGAACAGCAGGATATAACCTAGATTCGAAACGAGCATTTTATTCTTTATCCATTTTTTCTTCTTCATTAGAAAGACGAAGCGCATGAACACATAATCACGGAACCAGAACGATAGTGACATATGCCATCGGTTCCAGAAATCCTTAATGTTGCGACTTAAAAATGGCTTATTAAAGTTCTCCGGTGACCGAATTCCCATGATATAACTAACTCCGACAGCAAACGCCGTATAGCCGGCAAAATCGAAGAATAGGTACAAGCTATAGCTGTACATATACAATAAATGATAGCTAAATTTACCATCTGCTATATGCTCTAGATTCATAATGAAGTATGAATTGATACTATAGCCGATTATAAATTTATACAAAAAACCTAGGAAAATCTTGTTGATTCCTTTATAAAGCAGTTCTTTGTATTCCTCAGGTGTCCATTGTTTTTCTTCATCCTTCTGGAATCGACGGAAGCGATCAATCGGACCTGATGAAATTGTTGGGTAAAACAACATAAAATGAACAAGCTGGAAAATCGAGAGCTGCTCTTTTATTAATCCATCTCTTGTTTCAATAATGATTTGAACAGCTCGGAATGTCAGGTAGGATATACCTAAAAAGCTCGCCCAGTTATCCACTGCCAAAATCGGCAACACTTTGGATAAAACCAAAGGCAGGATCGACAGTAAACTTACTATATAAAATACGAGGCTGCTATTTTTTGTCTGTCGATAAGAAATATAGCCTTTAATTAGTATTAGCTGAAGGATGGTGAAGGCTAGTAACGAGAAAAAGCCTGAGCCCCCTTCTGAAAATATAATAGCCAATACAACAATGGAGACAAACACATTGTAATACCGGAAGCGCTTGCCCATTGTGCCGAGAATCATCGTCGGCAGCAGTAAGATACCTAAAATGATAAAGAAGAGGAAAGAGCTATACGGAGTCATACAAATACCTCTTCCTTCATTTTCTTACGATCTGCTTTTCCATTGTTCGTCATAGGAAGAGCAGCATAATACATAAACTTACGAGGGATCATATATGCTGGCAATCGCATAGCAAGATCTTTTCGAATAGCAGCTGTTAACATATACTCCTTCTCAAAGTCATGATCCGCTGGTACCACTGCCGCAATTAAATATTCAATTTCCCCGTTTGGTGCATAAGGGATAATAATGGCAGCTTGAATATAATCTGATTGATTAAGGTGGAACTCAATTTCTTCCAGCTCCATTCGATAGCCATGCAGCTTGATTTGATAATCCAGTCTACCTTGGCAGTACACCAACCCGTCTTGAATAAAGCCGACGTCTCCAGTGCGATAGGCGTGCAATCCATCCATAATACCGAATGCTTTTTCTGTAAGTAGTGGCTCACCAAAATAACCTTTTGACACACTTGGCCCCGCAAGGATTAGCTCTCCCTTTTCACCTTCAGGAAGTGGATTTCCTAATTCGTCCACAACAGCAATCCGCATATCGGGTTTTGGATAACCAACCGGCAGTGCTTTCTCTTTTGCAAGCCATTCTTCCGTAATTTCAACAGACGTCACAGCAACAGTTGCTTCTGTAGGCCCATAAGTATTAAAAATCCTCGCTCTTGGGAAGCGTTCTTTCAGTTCTTTCGCTACAGCTAGCGGCAATACTTCTCCACAGAAAAGGAATATCTCAAGCTCAGGAAGCATCTTTTGATTAAAGTCCGGATTTGGAAAACACATTTGCACGAAGGATGGCGTCGATGTCCATATTTGCAAAGCAGAACGACTCAAGTTTTCAAACAAAAGCTTCGGTTTATTGATTACTTCTTTCTCCAAAGCATGAATGGAACCCCCGCTCTGCAGCGCTGGATAAAAGTCCATTACAGACAAATCAAATGAAAAAGGTGCTTGATTTAAGAAAACCTTTCCTTGACCTAATGGAAAGTCACCTGTCATCCAATCTGTAAAAGATTGCAAATTTGCTGCAGTTATTTGAACACCCTTTGGATTTCCAGTACTGCCGGATGTATAAATGATATAAAAGACTTCATCAGGCTTGACCCAGTGCTCATTACTAATAAGCTCTTGTTGTTCCAAATCAAGTCCCGACATATGTAAAACAGTAACATTATCAAAATCTAGTTTATTATCTGTTGTATTAATAACCAATCCTGCACTAGATTTTTCTACGATTAGACGTACCCGTTCCATTGGAATGGATGTATCTACGGGTATATAAGGATGGCCAGCCTGTACACAGGCGAGGAACGATACAGGCATATCAATACCCATATGACCATATACAACAACTGGTTTCTGCCGCTCGAGCTGCATAGTATGTATTAAACTTGCTAGTCTGCTGGATCTATCCCAAAGCAGTCTATAATTCAGAACATGGTCCTCTGTACGAAATGCTGTCCGTTCCGGGTTTCTGGCCGCATGCTGTGCAATACGAGTTAAAAGTTTCATTGTATTATCTTCTCCATTTAAAAATCGTTATAAATATAGTTGCCTGTATTTGCCGTATGGAAGCCGTACATCAAGAACAAGGTAACAAGAATTGCTAAATAAAAAAACGTATGCAATGCAAAACGGACACCAGTGTTCGTATATATCTGTTTGATCTTATTCATCTTCTCTCTTCCTTTATTCAAATTTATAGCCGGTTCCAATCACAGTCCGGATATGATGCGATTCACAGCCTAATTTAGCTCTCAGCTTTTTAATATGTGTATCTACAACTCGAATATCACCATCGAAGTCCAAACCCCATACGTGATTTAAAATAGTTTCACGTGATAGGACGTTATTTTTATGCTGAAGCAGGAATACCAGCAATTCATATTCCTTTGGCGTCAATTCTACTTGTTGACCATCAAGCTGAAGCTGATGGGACTTCGTATTAACGATTGCTTCACCGAAGCTGATGATATGACCGGTCGGCAAGTAATGTTCCGTTGCTCGTTTCATTAAAGAATTAGCACGGGCAACTAATACTTTTGGACTGAATGGTTTAGTAACATAATCATCGGCTCCCAGTTCAAACCCATGAATTTTATCATCGTCACTAGATTTTGCTGTCAGCAGAATAATTGGTACACCAGACCCCATTCGAATCTGCTTAGTGACAGCGAATCCATCCATTTGTGGCATCATAATATCGAGAATGACTAAATCCGGAAAAATGGCGTCAAACCAGTCAATTGCACTGCTCCCATTATCCGTCTCATACACTTCCCAGCCGTCCTTTTTGAAATAATCGGCTACAACTTCTCGAATTCTCACTTCATCCTCGACAAGCAATACTTTCTTCCCCATCGTGAATCTTCCTTCCAATTTCTATATATTAACAAGGTTATATGTCTTTCATGTGTCCTTTTAGGCATTTAATCCTATTATTTGAAACGAAAATAGAACCGTACGCCATCCGGCATATTTTCCGCTCCGTAATGGAATCCATGCAAATCAAGAATTTGCTGGACAATTGCCAATCCCAATCCGGTACCGCCGGTCATTCTGCTTCGTGATGATTCAGTCCGATAGAAACGTTTCCAAATCTTATCCAACTGCTCTTCTGGTATTTGCATGCCTTTGTTTTCGATTATAAATACACTGTCACCTTTTTCCTGATCCAATTCGATGCGAATCGCAATAACAGAATTAGGCTCACTGTGCCGAACCGCATTGATAAGGAAATTTTTCATTACTCGTTCCATCCACTCATAATCCGCCAAAATAGGCTGCTCATTCTTCGGCATTATTTCAATGGAGACATTTTTCTCTTTCGCTATACAGAATAATTTATCTGCCAAACCCTCAATCATTTCACTGAGTAGAAAAGATACTTTTCTTAGTTTAATTGCACCGTTCTCCAACTTAGCTAAATCGAGCATATCTTTAATCAGCACTTCCATCTTGTCTGCTTCCTCAATGATTACTTCTATATAATGGTCTTGCTTATCCGGACTGACACCATCCTGAAGCCCTTCAGCGAAGCTTTTGACAATGCTAAGCGGTGTTTTCAATTCATGTGATGCATACTCGAAAAACTCTCGCTGCTCTTTTTCCATCTGCTCACGTTTTTCCATGTCCTCTTTTAGCTTTCCATTGGCTTGTTTCAAATCATTTAATGCAACATTCAAATTTTGCGCCATTATAAGCATATTGTTTGAAAGGCTTCCTAGCTCATCCTTCTGCTTAATCGGCTTCGCCGATGAGAAGTCTAAATGCACCATTTTTTTTGCCATTTCATTTAGCTTAATCAATGGTCTACTAACAAGACGGGAGTAGAATATTGACAGTAACAGAATAAGAAAGATGCCTGCTATTCCGATATAGATATAAAATATTCGTAGCGCTTCATTAGTATCTTTAATTTCCTGAAGAGATGTAACAGAGAACATATATTGAATTTCTCCGTCTTTCTTAAATGGTTCAATTAAAACTAAATTATGTTTTCCACTCCATGGCTCTACCCAGTCACGCTGCATACTTTCTCCATTAGAAAGCTGTTTTATTTGAGCTTCGTCAAGGGGGAACCATTCTAGCAGTGCATCATAGAGAAGTCCTAGTCCCCTATTCGTCACCCCATTCTTTGGTAGAGAAGTGCTTTTTACTTTTCCTTCGATTGTCACTTCATTCTCGCCCGAAGCTTCACCTATGCTAGACGTATCCTTCGTAATAACAGAGGGGTAAATGACCGAAGGAACCATAGCATCTGGCTCTCCTTGTACTATCAATGTATCTCCCTTTGTAATATTCAATGCACGTATCTGTTTTCCGTAATTGATGACGAGTAGGGAAAGCGATACTTCTACAACATTGCCATCTTCTTTTTCCAGCATGATGTTAAAGGGATCCTGGACCAATTGATAACCATCCGCGTCCACAATCGTTAACGGACTTTTAGTCTCTCTCATGTAAGAAAGTGTTTGTTTTGTCAATTCATCTTCGCTCCAGGAATTTTTCTCATACCCTTCTGCTAACTGATGGATGTGCTTTGCTACTTCTTTCGTTTTATAATGTTGATAAAAACGGTCAAAGAATAATAGCTGAAATATCATAATCATGGCATAAAACACCATAAAGAATAAAGCTGTTACAGCGAATAATTTAACCGTGATACCGCGTTTTCTCATGTTATACCCCTTTATTTCATACGAGAGTTTATTAATAACTTAAGCTATAAGTATGTTTTTTGTGTGTCCAAATCCAACCCTTCATATAGTAATCATTTTTTTCAAGTTGTGAAACCTTTTTTTGTACCTAAGCTAAGATTACCCCTGACCAAGAATACCTTGTGTTCAACACAACCAAAGAATTTTGCTAGATGTGTGTACACGAAAACAAAAAAGAGACCGTCTAATAAACGGCCTCCTTTAATATAAATTTAGTTTTAAAATCTTATACTTCCATCACTATCCCTTAATAAGAAATTCATTCCCGTCCTCATCAACGAAAAGTGCATAACTTCCCCATTGCATTTCATTTAACTCGTCCTTAAATTCAACGCCATTTGCCTTCATTTTTTCATACGTATCCTTAACATTGTCGCAATCAAATACAATTGATGCTTGTTTATTTTCATATCCTTTCATCATGGACTTAGGATAAAGAACGAGGCGACTTTTTGTGTTAGGTGGAGCCACTTCAAGCCACGATGCTTTAGGTCCCATTGGATGTTCTGCAACGACTTCAAACCCTACCTTTTTCGTCCAAAATTCCTTTGCTCTTTCTTGGTCATCCACATATACTGCAACAGTTGCGATATTTGTTATCATTACTTTTCCTCCTTCATAATGTCCCTCTTTATTCTACTAGAAAAAAGCAATTATTCATCTTGTAAAAAATATCTACTGAACTTCTCTAAGCTACTGCTTTTCATTTCTACAAGTATAAAAACAGCACGATTATGTGCTGTTTTTATAGTAAATATATTTAATTCTTTTTTTCGGTTCTATGTCAAATGTTGGGGTGAAGTGATATTACACGGCACCCCGATTATCCTAAATGAATCCCAATTTTCTTAGATAAATTATTTAATAAAATTTTCGCTTTAAAGTGTTCATAGCTTCTAAAACCATAAGCATTACGCTTCAAAACTTTTGATTTATTATTAATTCCTTCTAAAAAACCATTTGAATATCCAAAACTTAAACTATTTAAAATTTCAACTTGCCAATTTTTTAGCGTTTGAATGGCCTTTAAAAATGCCGGAATATTTGCTTTTTCTACCTTTCGGTAAAAGGCTTCTAATCTTTTTTTTATTTCTATCAAATCATTTGAAGTTTTTGCCCAATCAAACCATTCGCAGTAAGCTTCTTTTAATTCATAGGCTTGCTTTAGTTCCTTCGACATTCCTATGTAACGATTTAAGTACCAACGATTCGTTTCTGTTAACTTATCAAATCGTTTATATAGTACATGACGCATTTTCTTACATTTCTTTCGATCATATGCATGCCATTCTTTTTGAACATTTCGACGTACTTCATCTAGTGCCCAGTAAATATAACGACAATAATGAAAGCGATCCGCAATAATAATCGGGCGATTTAACGCCTTCCTAACTGCTGCTTTAAAGCTTGGATTCATGTCCATAACCACAATTTCTACATCTGCACCGTATTTCATCAAGTAATCCTTAATGGTTTCTTTTCTACGATTTGGTAAAATATCAATTGGTTCATGTGTTTCCGCATTGGCAATAATTAATTGATAAGTTCCCGCATCGGTATCTGCTTTATATTCATCAATCGCGATACATTTTGGTAAATGAACCCCTTCATTTAATTGTTCCTTTACTACTTCTTTAAAGCGACGAATCACTGTTGAGCTTGATGTACCAAGTACTTCAGCTGCTTCTTTAAATGTTTTTGCCTTTATTGAACGGATTCGTACAACTTGATTCCATTCTTTCGAGAAACGTTGATATTTATCCACGAAAGGGGATTTTTCTGAAAAACGTTTCCCACATTGGCATACATAACGACGACGTTTATAAAAAAGGACGGTTAATCGTTCAAACCATTTTAAATGATTAATTTTTTGAATTCGATAATCATGGACTTTTGATGTTATATTCTTGCATGCTGGACATTGATGTTCTTTTTTTGGTATGGAAACGTGTAGAACAATACGTTCCCCCATCTCCTCCACCTTATGAACAGTTACACCTTTTAATCCTGGAATATTCATGTTAAAATTCATTTGCACGTATCACCTTTCATTGCTTGTTTCTCGACAATTCAAGTATATAGAAATCGGTGATTACGTGCTTTTTTATTTATGAAATTTTTTCAAACCCCAACAAATATTATAGAGCCTTTTTTTCATATATCCATGTTTCTGCGAACTCTGGAAAATCAATAAATGGATTCCGGTTTCCTTGTAAATCATAAATAGCAAGGTTTCGGTGTTTTTCATATAAAGACACTGGAAATTTTTGATGCCACTCAAGTAAAACCTTCAGATTCACCAAATGATTGTTAATCGTTCCAGGGTAACGAGCCAAAAAATAGAAGGTAGCCCTTGCAACAATTCCCTTTCCATATTCAGGTTCGAATTTCCCTTCATCTGCCTTCCCGCAGCCTTCCTCAATACCTAATATATGCCCTTCTGGAACATAGTCTGGAAAATCATAATAAGGGCTGTTCCCACGACGGCTGTTACATGTGGGATCACAAGCAAATAAATGATGCAAATCCCCTCTCATTGGCTGACCCTTATCAAACCAAGATTGAGGTACTACATGTTCACAATTTAATGTCACCTCATCGGATAAATGAGTAATAGTCCCACCTGTAGCTTCTAAAATACGTATATCCGCCTCTATAACAGTGAGCGGATCCATCTCTTCCCCCGAATATACGCTTTTAAGTTTCCCATTCTCTTGAAGGTCTACCCATGGATAGACATAACGATGGGGGGAGTAACCTAACTTATTTTGATGTGTTTTTTCTAGTAATTCATGAATATTCTTTCTATCAAATGAGATATTTTTATAGTACGTTTGTTTAATCTCCTTATCCCTATCTTCCTCATAATAAGTCTGGTTATTGCTATACTCTAAATAGACTGCCTTTGCTATGTCCAGTTCTTGTGCCAACATTTCTTTGTTGCTAATTTTCGAATCCTGCGTCAATTCGTTTTCGTTAAACTGTTCTACTACTTGATATGGAATCAAATTCATTTTACGCTCCATTTTTCTCCCTCCCTATAGGATTAAATTGAAGCCAAATCATGATGTTATTAATAGTTTAACAATTCTGTATATTATTTCATAGTAACTTTTGGAGTGTTTCTATCTAGTAGAAAATAGCGATAAAAATAGAATACCTAATTGGTTACATGAATATTAACAACCATCCATACAATTAAAGTTCCATTTATAAATTCAAAAAAACAGCACCTCTTCATCATTAAAGAGTGCTGTTATATTTCCATTACATTTGGTTTTAAAGAAGAGCGCTACACACCTCTTTTATTTCCCCAGATGAGTGTATGTAGCTGCGGTAGTACTTTTACGTTCTTTAATTCTTCATCCATCATCACTTGATTAATTAACATTTGATATTTCTCTAATAAATGGCTAACTAATCGCGTATTGTCTAACGAGGTGATGTCATCATTTCCAACCTGAAGATAAAAAGGAATGGTCGGATATCGGCGATGAACTTCTTTAGCATAATCATAATCCTCTTGGTTAAATATAACGACTTTAAGTGATATATGTTGATTGCTATTTCTACCTCTTAGTCTCTCTAAAATAGTAGAGAGCATAGAGAAATCTGTCATCATTTTAGAACTAGGAGGCTTTGGTGAAATGGTTAGTTCATCGATATCATACAACCAATCTTGCCATTTACTTCCCTGTGTCTCCACGCCAATCTTTATATTATTCTCTTTTAAAAGGGCAACAAGGGCATCCAAATTACGAAGAAGCGCAGGATTTCCTCCTGAAATGGTGACGAATGAAAACCCATTTCCTCCAAGGCGTTTCAACTCAGCCCAAACTTCTTGCGCTGTCATTTGAACGATAAGATGCTTGCCAGTGCCATCCCATGTAAATGCTGAATCGCACCAAGAACAAGAATAATCACAGCCAGCAGTGCGTACAAACATCGTCTTCTGGCCAACTACCATCCCTTCACCTTGAATCGTGGGACCAAAAATCTCTATAATAGGTAATTTACTCAAACTCCATCCACTCCCTTCTTGCCTCAGCATAGCTTGTAGGAGTTTCATACAGCCTGATAAATTCCACACGTGCACCATGATATCGTTGTTCATCGAGCAAGGCTTCCTTCAACATTCCGTAGATCCAAACGACGATATTCTCTGCAGTCGTATTCATCGGTGGCAATGTCTCGTTTAAATAGTGATGATCTAAATAAATTTCAATTTTTTGTTTCCAAATGTCCTTAATATCCCCAAAATCAATCATGAGACCACGTTCGTCAGTAAACCCACTTAATCCTAAAACAGCACGATACGTATGGCCATGTAAATTTTTGCATTTTCCTTCGTAGTTATGTAAGTGATGAGCAGCATCAAACGTAAACTCTTTGCTTACAAGAACACGTTTCGAATGATATTTTAATTGACTTCTTTGAATGTCTTCATCCATTTTTTGTAGCTTATCAACAATTCTAAAATTAGGCATGTTTTAAAATTCCCTCCCTGAAAATATCCCCGGAAGTTTTCAAGAGAGGCTCTAACAATCTTTCTATTAAAACGTATGCATTAAACAAAAAAAGCCACGTCCTATATGGACATGGCGAATTGTCATGTTTCCATAGTTTTTTATAGAGGGTATAAGCTATGAACCTCTCCCGTTCAAATCCGGGCATTCTTTTATGAATATAGTATATAAAATTGACAGTAATTTTCAAATAAAAATCCCATATATTTTTTGAACAGGACTTTTAAATTTATTTAGCAATAGAACCCGAACTTACTTGTGATACGGTTCACCGTGGTGATTTAAGAGGCAAAAAGGGGACAGAAAGTTCACTGTCCCCTTCAGTTTTTATCCAATAGGAATAACCCAATAACCTCTTGATGAAGATTAATTTTTAATTAGTATTATTTAAACTAAAGAAATAAAAATAGGAAGCTATTGTTATTCCAAAGCGGCCTTTAGTCCACCCCTCACAAGTGATATTACACTATTGTAAATCCCTTTTATTACTGCAATCAAATTAACCAGATTTAGTATTCAAAATTCCATATTTGGACATTTCCTGTAAACATTCATCAACCTCTTTAAATGGCAAACGTTTAGCTTTACCATATTTTTTAGGATTACTTAGATCCTTGTAATCTTTAAAAACCATATAATGAGGTACTCCTTTATTATTTAATCGTGCCAATAGTTCCGCATAGTCTTGAATTGCAGATATAACTTTTTCTCCTATAATTAATAAAGCAACTTGATAAAGTCGTGACATGCATCTATTGTATTCATTTACAGTTTCAACCACAGAAAACTCCTCGGGCCTATTTTCAATGTCTGTTTTTACTTTCTTCCAATTAAAACTTGTATTTAATAGAATCTCTTTTCGAAAACTAACCTTAGTAAATTGTGACTCTACTCCATTTGTCTCTACTAAACTACTTGATATACTGCCCAACGGAAGCCCATAATGTTGTGTATAATTCCGTAACTGATACAAAAATCTATATGAAAAATGCTTGTCATACTCTTCCGCAGTTGCCTTTTTCCAACGTATAAATTCTTCGGAATCTTCACCGTATATTTTATCTATTTTTTTCTCAGTATGCTCAATGAACATTTTTGTACTCGAAAGATAGTTTATTAGAAATCTATTAGTATGATGGCCTACGTATCTGATATTTTCCAATCCAACGACTTCATGTTCGAGAAATCTAATCAAATCAGAATAGTTATCAATTGACATTTGAAATAGTGTTTTCAAGCCATTATAATTAGCTAACTCACTAAAACATTTGTTAATAATTTCAAAATCAAGATTTGACAATGTCTCTTTTATATCAAATATTTTTTCTCCATTTTCAACTCTAAACTCCACGAATTTCCTAATCATTTCCACTCAATCCCTTACAATTAATAGTTATAATACTTTTCCGCAAATAAGAAACCATCTCTGTTATATTTTTATAAAACTTCACTATAATATAAGAATTAATTTGCAAGGAGGTGTACCCATGAACAAAGACAAATTCCACACAACAAATAGCAAAAATCGTGTAGCCATCGTAAACGAGTTGCTAAAACGGGATGGTTTTGATTTACAAAAAGTTGCGGATGCTCTTGAAATGAACTATTCCACCTTTACAAAACTAATGCAAGAAGACGATTATGTTTATATTAAACGGGAAAATCAGTATTACAAATTTGTTCGTGATGAGAGCCAGGTTTCCTCTATTTCTGACCAAACCGATTCCGAAATGGACTATATTAAGAAGAACTTTTCGCCTTTGAAGAGTTTAATAGAACGATATAAACACAACGGCGACTTCATCATTGACAAGCGTATTTTCCGTTCCACCTCTAAAATCTCCAGTAAAAACTTCCGTATGCCTGATGACCTCTATCAAAACTTTATTGCTACGTGTGAAAATGAATTTCCGCATCTCAAAATCCAAGATATTATTGCCCAACTTCTTCTCGACTTTGCAGATAAATATTCAAACCAATAAATAGATAACGGGGCAGTTCGTTTCTATTAAAAACTGCCCTATCCATTTAAAGATCTCTTTCCCCTCTTTTCGGTTTCTTTCTCAGTTCATTTGGGAGTAAATGGTCAATCTCATCTTCTGAGAAAGTTAATTCTTCATTAACCTTTAAAGCCCTTTGAGCCATTTTATAAGCTTTTGCTGACGTTATTGGAGCATTACTGTAAATTTCTGAAGTTCTTAATTGTAGTTCATCACGTGACTTTCTAATATCCTCTATTTCTAATCCATCCATATCTGCTATTAATGAAATGTAATCTTCTCTAATAACCCATAACGTTTGTGCAACATTGCGATGCTTTCGAGCATTTCCATCAAAATCAAATTCTCTCATAAAAGTCGTTAGAAATAATAGAAACATTGATATGATAGTTCCAATTATAGTAGCAAATTGGTTATTGCCAAATAGTACTATTAAAAATGCACCTGCAACTATTGTTGAAAAGATTAATTGAGTAGTTTTTAATCTCTTTTCCCTTTTCTCCAAAATTATTGCATCCATGTCATGTGTCTTTTGAGTATATACAACCCTTCCATACGATTCTCTTATTTGGCTATCTAATTTTCTTCTTTGATCTACATTAACTGGGGAATTTTGATCCAAAGATATTCCTCCACTCCTGTTTTGATGAATATTCATATCCATCGGATTGATATTGAATAGCTTTTAGTGCTAAGTTTTTTGCTTGTTTAGCTTTATATTCAAAGCTATGTGTCGAGATAATTTTTCTATTACTTCCAGGCACGAACCAATAAGAACTACTTTGTGATTGATTTATCAAAAAACCAAAGAAGTCTCTTGCCATCCAATCATAGTATAAATATGATTCTTTCTTATGCGACCAATTCTGCATAAATCTATAACATAACGTGTCTATTAAATAACCACTCATTTGAACGTTATTTTTATTCTTCCAGGCTCGCATCATACGACACAATCTTTTTAGATTTTTATTCGAATCTCTATTCATTTCATTAAATGCTTTAATTTCAGCTTTGGGATTAGTTGTTTTCCAGCTTCCTCCGCCATTAGTATCTGGATAAGTAAAGCTTTCATTGTCATTATTTAAGAAGCATGGAACAACTTCATATGATATTCCATCGGTAAAGTCGACTTTCACGACTTGTCCGTCAGCTCTTTTATATGACTTATAGGTATTTTCAATTGATTCCTTAACTGCCTGTAATAAGGCCGATTGACCATTATGCTTATAACTATTGTATTTTTCATAATAGGAGTAGGGCAAAACCATTAGTAAATCAATATCACTTGTATAAATATCAGTACCTCTACCATACGACCCCGAATAGAAACTATGGTTGACTTCAGATGTAGATTCCCAAAAATCTATGTTCAATTGCTTCGTAATACGCTTGGTTCTGTAGCTAATGTTATCTATTACATCTGGTGACATTCTTAGGTTCTTACAAAAATTCTCAAAATTACCCGCTACACTCATTATTATTTCCTCCATAAAAAAGCAGTTTCCTCACAATTAAGTTTAGAAACTGCCATTTGTCTTTTTATTCTGGAGTTAGTCGTGTTGTTAAAGTTCTTGGACAATCTCTTCGTCGAGTATGGCTTTCCGCTTCTGCCAATCAGGCATTAGCGTGAACAGCATGTTGTAGAAGTTATCGCTGTGATCGTTATATTTAAAATGAATCAGCTCATGTAAAACAACATAGTCAATACAATGCTTAGGAGCTTTTATCAGCTCCGTATTAAGAAGAATAGTGTTTTTCTCAATTAACGCTGAACCCCAACGTGCTTTCATTGTTCGAAAGTCCAAAGATGGCTTTCCTACCCCGTATTTCTGCATACTTTCACTCATTTTATCGAGGGATTGCTGAAATATTATTTGAGCTTTTTCACGATACCAGTCTGCCATCAGCTTTTCTTTCCGCTGGAAATTTTGCAGGTCTTTCACATATAAGTAAATAAAACCTCGAAAGTACTTGACCATTTCCTCGTCTGTCGTCTTTTCGACACGCAGGCGATATTGCTTTCCTAAATAGCGAAAAGATTCTCCGCTTACATATTCCCGTTCACTTCGCTTATGTGGCATGACTTCCTCGAAAGTTTTTACGTTCTTAACAATCCATGCCCCTTTGCTTTTCACAAAATCATAAATAAAGTCAAGTGGCACTTTTTCATTCGCTGATACTTGAATCGTCATGTCAGGCTTAATGTTTAAATTGATATTTTTAACGTTTTTCCGTTCGATAAAAAAGTCAATTCGTTTATTGCTGTAGTAGATTTGATGTCTTTCCATGTTGTTCACAACCATTATTAGTAGCGTCTGATCGCTACTGTTTTAATTTGTTCAATTATCTTATCAATCGTATCATAATCCATCTTGACGCCTTGTTCTTTAGAGAAATCGTATAAAAGGTCATCTAAGTCTTGTGCGATGCGATTGTGTATTTGCAGATTATTGTGCCAATCTACCTTTTGATGTTGTTTAATAATCCCATCCATCTTCAAAGCCAATTCGCCAAGAAGATCCTCTCCGTAACTTGCAGATGTTTCCTTTGTTTCAGATAATATACCTTTCGTCACGCCGTAAAAAGCTTGTGCATCTATATTTTCTTTAATGACGCTTGGATAGTCCTCTTTGGATTCACCAGTCCGATAGTCATTCATAATATCTTTCATTTTATTTAAGTATTCCGCTTCAGAAATCCGCTTATCCTTATACTCCTGAATCACTTCCTGAATCCGCTCAGAAAACTTCTTATAATAAGCAGGGTTTTCATCCCATTTCGCATGGACACTTTTCGTTAATCGTGTCCGAATGGCATCCGCCTTTGCCCGTTTCGATTCTAAACGCTCCAATTCTTCTTCAAAAGCCTTTTCGTTTAAGATGTCGACAGGATTTGTAATACGAATGACTTGCTCTGCTGAGATATATTGATCCATGAGCTTTTGCATTTTCGCCTCGTACTCTTTATGGTCAATTGTATCCGAATAACGTAATTTCACACTTTTTCTTAGCTCTTGGAAAAACTTCAAATCCCTTTTATACGTAGCAAGTTCTTCTGGCTGTAGTGCATTATAGATTCGTTCAGATTCCAGTGCGATCCCAAGGTTGCGACCGAATTGACTTAATGTATCATAAAACGATTCTCTCTTCTCTTCATCTTCTAACAATACTTCATACTCTTCGACATCTTGCTTATTTTTAATTGATGAGAACAGTTGCAGTAAGTCAGAATGATGCTGACGAAGTGAACCGACTACGCTAATGACATCATGAATGGCTCCTTGCAGATCTTTCGGATCAAAATTCTCTAACCCTGCACCTGAATACATTTGCAGAGCTTCATCTAATTTTGATAACAACCCACGATAATCAATAATAAGTCCGTAGTCTTTTCCTTCGTATAGTCTATTTACCCTGGCGATTGCTTGTAAGAGCGTATGTTCTTTCATTGGTTTATCAATATATAAAATCGAAGCCCTTGGAGCATCAAAACCTGTCAGTAGTTTATCTACTACAATAAGTAAATCAATATCATCGCCATGTATAAACTCATCTTTAATGGCATCTTCATAGTCTTCTGCTGTCCCATACCGATTCATCATTCGTTGCCAGAATCGCTGGATTTTATCATTCGATTCCTCATCCACTGATTCATGACCTTCTCGTTGATCGGGTGGAGAAATGACGACTGCACAGTTTAAATCACCCAGTTCTTCAAAGGCTTCTAAATAACGAATCGCTTCCATCTTGCTATTAGTCGCAAGCATTGCTTTAAACTGGGATCCTTGCGTCTTGTAATTGCGATAAAAATGCTCATTAATATCAAAAGCAATCATACTAATACGCTGGTCGGAAGAAGCAATTCGTTCAAAATGACTCCATTTCTTCATTACCTCATCTTTTTGCTTATCATTCAAATGACGAGTGATTATCGACAGTCGGTTATCAATCGCTGTTTTGTTGACTGTTTGATCAACCATTTTTCCTTCATAAAGCAACGGAACGATTGCACGATCTTTTACGCCATCTGCAATTGTATACTTATGGATGAGCTTTCCAAACTTAATCATCGTACTTTTCTCTTTTTTCATCAATGGGGTTCCTGTGAATCCGAGATAACTTGCGTTTGGGAACACTTTTTTCATTTTAATGTGCAATTCACCATACTGGGTGCGGTGCGATTCATCGACAAGTACAAAGATATCTCTCGATTCAATTGGCTGTTGTTTTGTTGATGCTGTATCAAATTTATGCACTAATGTCGTGACAATATCAGCATTCCCATCTTTAATCAGTGAGACTAAATGGCTTCCAGATGTCGCTCGACTTGCTTTTAATCTCGTGTGATTAAACGTTTTGTGAATTTGCTTATCCAGTTCTACCCTGTCTGTTACGACAATAATTTTAGGATGGTAGTCATTTAATTCCGACAAAATATAACGAGCAAGCATCACCATTGTGAGCGATTTCCCACTACCTTGCGTGTGCCAGATAACCCCGCTCTGTCGATTCCCATTTTCATCTCGCTCTTGAATAGTTTTTAATATCTCTTTTATCGCAAAATATTGCTGATAACGTGTCACCTTTTTTACATCTTTATCAAACAGCGTAAAGAAACATGTCAATTCAAGCAGTCGTTCAGGGTGGAATAAGGAAATGATGTTTTTGTCTTGCACCGTTGGTAAACGGTTCGCAACGGTTTGATGTAACCAATGATCTAACCATTCCTCATGCTCTTCTTTCCACACTGACCAGAACTTCTTCGGTGTTCCACATGTCGCATATTTTGTTTCGTTTTTATTTGTTGCCATCACCATCTGTACAAACTTAAACAGTTGGGGAACATAGTCATTTTTTTGATTTCGAATCATTTGACTAATTCCTTGTTCCATCGAAATCGAAGCCTTTTTACACTCAATAATCGCAAACGGAATGCCATTTACAAACAACACAATGTCTGGGCGAACTGTACTCCTGCCGTCTACACGTTCTACAGAAAATTCCTCTACAATGTGAAACACATTATTTTCAACATTCTCCCAATCAATATATTGAATGGTAAATGACTTTTTTGAGCCGTCTGGAAGTAATTCCGTATAAGTTCTCCCTAACATCAACGTTTCATAAATGCTTTCATTTGCCTTTACAAGTCCATTTGTAAGTGGCTCATCCAAATCTCGCATTGCTTGTTGGATATTCGCTTCACTGAACTTGTACGTGACATCTTTATACTGATAGGAGTTTAACTCCTTCAGTTTCGTTTCCAATACCGTTTTCAGCAAAACGCTATAGAGATTCTCACGCATCGCCTCAGCTCGTTCAGCCTCTATGTACTGATATCCTAAGCCTTGCAATACCTCAATTGCAGGCTGTTGGCTATTATAACGTTCATCATAACTTTGCGGAATCGACATTTCTCCACCTCCATTGTTTAGAATAAAGGAAACGGAGCAAAGGAATTATACCTTCACTCGGACTTTCCCTGTTAGAAGAAGTTGCATAAGACCATTTTTTTGATTAGTAATCATTTCTCTTTCTGATTCCAATAACAATATTTCTCGTTCTAAATATGATAGTATATTTGAAATTTCCAACTGCTCTTTAATAGGTGGAAGATTAATAGGCAGTTGGCCGTATTCTTCTGCATTTATACCAGGTTGACCACTTCTCATGCTCATTACTCCAACCCAATTGTGATATTCTTCTGTTTGTGTGCAAAACTTAATATACTTTGGTACTGCTTTGTTTGTATCAATGCTAAACTTAATCAAAAATCCTGCATATACTAACTTGCCATCTGAATTATCATATAAGTAAGTTCGCCCTGTAGAAGCTCCTGTACGTGCAAAAACTATATCATTTTTTTCTAAAAAATAATCGTTCGAATTTGGATGATTAACGGACTGTAAACCATTTGTATGGACATATCCTTCATCACTTATATCTGTTATTCTTAAATAAGTAGGTAGTTCAGAACTTTTCTCTACTGAAGGTGCATTTATACCGTACTTACCTTTTCCAATTACCACATCTTTTAAATATACTTTCTCCCACTTCCCCTTAAATCCAGGCAACCTAACTTCACCTGTCAATAACTTCTGCATTAATCCTTTTTTCTGCTCTTTTTTCTGCTCGATTAGCTTTTCTTTTAGCTCAATTGCCTTGTCCCAAGTGGAAAGGATGGAGGCGATTTTTTTTTGTTCATCAAAAGTTGGGATTTCAATTTTTATGTTTTTTATTGTTGAAGCACTTAAACTTGGAACACCAGTAGCTTCATTGTATTTCTTCCAAGGAATCTTACAAAATCTATAGTACAACCATTTTGGCTCATACCCTGCTTTTATATTTGTGTAAAACAATGTATCAACTGTCCAAAAAGGAGTATCTATATATTTTGGCTTATCAATTGTACCTTTTCTTCCTATTAGAACAGAGGGCTTGTTATAAAGATAATCATTAGTTCTTCCAATCTCCCCTCCTGTACCAAGAATTGGATACTTCCCACCAAGAACCTCTACTTCCTTTTGATTTTTACCATGTTTTACATCTAAGATGTTTCCCAGTTTCAAAATTTTCCAATCGTTTAATGTATCTCCCATTTGGTACACCTCCTGTCATTTCACTAATTTAAGGTCCATTTTAATTATTTCTACTATCTAATCTCTTCAACCTATCATTCTGTTCGAGAAAATAATCAAAGTCACTTTTTTTCGGCTCATTTAACTGTTGTTGATGAAAAATTTCATATTGCTCTGTTGCAAACTGCTCCGCTAACTTCGCACTAATTTTCCCTGCATTCGTTAAAATTTCATGCTCATTGAACTCTAAAAACGCATCTAATCTTTCTGCCCAGTCTTTCATATACATCGGCTTTTTCTTTTTCGCTTGAGATTCTGCATAATCTAAGTACATTGTCACGATGCGGTTTAAATCACTTAGTTCTTCCTGTGATAAATAGTTTTTTGCTACTACGACATCTTGCTTACGTACTTTATCGCCTTTCCAACTTGTTAACCCCATATGGGGTTTTGATGCATCTGCCCGCTTCATTATCAGTTCGGAAGCGGTATGCCCATGAATCGCAAAGTGTAACTTATTCTGAACGGTTGCAAAAAATTCTCTTGCAATAGGTGTACTTGGATCGTAATCAATAGATGTTGCATAAATATCTGTGATCTTTTGGTAGAAACGTCTTTCAGAAGCACGTATATCACGTATGCGTTCCAATAATTCATCAAAATAATCCGCACCGATATTTCGCATTTCCTTTAGGCGTTCATCATCCATTGTAAATCCTTTTACCATGTATTCATTTAAACGCTCTGTAGCCCATTGACGGAATTGTGTACCACGATGGGAACGAACACGATAGCCTACTGCAATAATCATTTCAAGATTGTAAAACGCAACCTCTCGCTCCACTTCACGAGAACCTTCAACTTGAACTATTCGGTTTTTCCGAATAGTTGCCTCCTCTGTTAACTCACCCTCAGCATATATATTTTTAATATGCTCGTTAATGGTTGGGACACCTTTTTGAAAAAGCTCCGCCATTGCTTTTTGTGTCATCCAGACCGTTTCCCCTTCCAAACGTACCTGGATTTTTGTATCTCCATTTTCAGTTTGATACATTAAAAAATTCGATTCATTATTCATGTCAACACCTCGTTTCTTTAAAAGTAGGATGAATAAAGATTAACACCCCTTGCCAGACCATTTTGCCGACATCAGCAAAATGGTCTAAGCTTGTATAGGTGAAGCAAATTCTACAACCCTAACTCCTGCAAATACTTCTCCATCTGTTCTTCCACTTCTGCAAGCTCCTGCTTAATGTTCTGTATATTTTCTTTAACCTGTGCCATATCAACAGGCTCTTCCTCTTCAAATGTGTCCACATAGCGAGGAATATTCAAGTTATAGTCATTTTCTTTAATTTCATCTACTGTAGCGACATACGAGTATTTATCAATTGTTTCCCAGTTGTCATATGTTTCTACAATTTTAGCAATATCCTGTTCTCTTAATTGGTTTTGGTTCTTTCCTTTTTCATAATTTCCTTCCGCAGACGCATCAATGAAAAGCACATCTTTGCGAGTACGGTTCTTTTTGAATACAAGAATACACGCAGGGATTCCAGTCCCATAGAACAACCCTTCTGGTAGTCCGATTACAGCATCCAGCAAGTTCATCTCAATGATTTGCTGACGAATTTTCCCTTCGCTTGCCCCTCTGAACAATACACCGTGGGGTAAAATTGTAGACATTCTTCCATTTTCCGCCAGTGAATAGAGCATATGCTGAACGAAAGCATAATCACCTTTACTGCTTGGTGGAACACCCCATTCAAAACGTCTATGCGGATCTAAACTTGCATCCATTTTAAATTTACTGTCCGTATTGCCTTCACCTGCAAAGCCCATTGCCCACTTATCTAATGAAAATGGCGGATTTGCTACGATTGCTTGGAATTTCATCAACTTTCCATCCTCTAAATGAAGTGGATTTGCTAATGTATCACCCCACTCAATTTTTGCATCATCAATCCCATGCAAATACATATTCATCAATGCTAATGAATGTGTTGCCCCGTTGCGTTCTTGACCATAGATAGCCACTTTCTTATTCGGCACTTGGTTTGCGACACGTATAAGAAGAGAGCCAGATCCGCACGTAGGGTCATAAATACGATCATTTTCTTGAGGTTTGACAAGGCGTGCTAACAATTCTGAAGCCATTGACGGCGTGTAAAATTCTCCGCCCTTCTTACCTGCATCTGATGCAAAACGTTCAATCATGTATTGGTAAGCATCACCTATGACATCTTCATTTCCTACAACTGATGGCTTTAATATAAGCTTATTAAAATCCTCCAATAAGGAACGCAACATTGCATTACGTTCTGTTGCCCTACCGAGAACTGCTTCGCTGTTAAAATCAATATTACGGAACACGCCACGAAGTTTGCCTGTATTTTCATTCTCAAGCCGTTCCAATGCTTTATTGATGATTTCACCAATCTCAGCATCATTGCGTTTGCTATACAAGTAATCAAATGTAGACTGTTCATCTAACACAAATCGCTCTCTTGATAACGCACGCTGAATGCGTTGTTCATCACCATCATAACGCTTTGTATATTCTTCTAAATGCTCCTTATACGCATCACTCAGATACTTGATGAACAGCATTGTCAGTATATAATCTTTATATGTACTGGAATCTACCTTTCCTCTAAATGTATCGGCCGCTTGCCATAGTACACCGTTAATTTGGTCTTTTGTCACTTTTTCACTCATGATATATCCTCCTTCATTTCACCTTTTATCATTTTCTTTGTTAATGCTGTGAACCATTTCTCTTTTTCTTCAATCAGTTGTGAATACAATAGCTTTTCTTTTTGATGCAGATTATAAAGATTCACTATTGCCTGTTGCTTTGTTAATGGGATTCCTACTATCGGGATCGCACTTAATGCTGTTTTATTTGTACTTGGAATACGGGTTCCAGCTTGTGAACGTTCCAGCTCTTTTTTGACTTCATCCGTATTCAAGTACCATGCGATATACTCTGGTAAAAACTTATGGGAATCTACTTTAATAATAGCAAAGTATGATGGGACTAACAGACCTGTCGTTGCCTCATTAATGTGAATCGCAGTATGGGGGAAGCTTAGCCTGATTAATACATCCCCGTTCCCTGTGAAGTGTTGAGGATTTAATACATCATTGCTTTGGAATTCTTCAAACGGCTCATCATTCAATATTCCATTTTCAGTAATATTTTTTAACGTGATTAGTCGATAAGTAGCTTTCACATCTTTTGGAAACTCCGCCTTTTTCCTCGTTAATACCATACCTGTTTTGATTTCAGCAATCTCGCCAAGTAACATATTGCACCTCCATTCATTTGTTAAATCCTTTATTTAAAATATGTTAAATTGAATATATAACAAAATGGATTTTAAATCAACCTTATTTTTCTTGAAAAAAAACCTCGTGTATTTCACACAAGGTTCTCTCCCAATTAGCAATATAAAAAGCAATCTGCCATGTCCTCTTGCTTTATTCGGTAGCTGTCTTCGGTTTCATATACGTCTTCAATCATTATCGGCTGTTGGTGGTGTAACTTTCTTTCTTCCTTAATTATATAGTGATCGGCTTCATATGATATTTCTTTTTTCCCATATGTGTAAGGGCAGAAAAACAAAATAAATTTCTCAAATACTTCGGCAATCATTTCAAAAGTTTCATATAATGAATCCATTGGTTCAAAGTAAATACCAATTTTTCTATTATCAAATTGAATATCAGGATGTACCTTATTTTGGATTGACGGCTTATGTTGTAAAAATGATTCGTACCAATCTATTCTTTGCTTTTCAAAATACAGCTCTACAAATGCAAGTGACTTTGCATTTTTCCATGAGCATCTAAATAGCAAACCACTTTGTCCTGCTCCGACTGTTAGCGTATAATCGTTTAAATTCATTTTCTTGTCGTAATGAAAGTTTAAATAGAATGGTATACGCTCACGAAGAACAGCTAACATCGCTCTTTTAACGTCTTCCAGTCGTGACATATCGAATTGCGGTGCGAATGATAAAGCACGCCCAGCATGTAGCGGATGAATGTTTTCAACCGTATATTCCACAGTTAAAAGCTGTTTGATTTCGCTCAATTGCACCATGTTTTCATATACTTCAAGCTTGTACATTCGGTTTAACTGCTCTAAAACTTCAATAGCTAAAGGATTAATGGAAACTGCATAAAAATCTGTATAGTGGAAGTTATTGTTGTCGATCCAATTGGTAAGATCTTTTAATATTTCTTCATCGAATGATAACGCCAGCCATACGATGATCCCCTCTTGATTAGCCATTACCATCTTTTTGATTCTTTCCAAATAGGAACGGTTGGCTTTAGTTAATTGGATTTCCATATAAACAGGGATTCTTCGCTTTACATCTATCCCTATTAAATCAATGTTGCGATTGGCATGTCTTTGTTCCAATGAGATATAGCTTAATTCAAATCCTAATAGAGCTTGCCAGCCTTGATAGAAATCCTTTAAATAAATTGCAAAAATTGACTCCTTGTTGCTTCCGTTTTTGCTCATAATTCCATACCTCCTACATTTGTTTTATATTTTTGTCATTTATTTTTTACAAAAGAAAAGCACCTACCATTTCTTCTCTGGTAAGTGCTAATTTTTTCCGTATATACTTTTCAAAGGTGATAAATGATCGTCTCATTTCCCATCCAACCCTTTCATTTTATCAGATTATAAAAGAGAATATTTGTTCTTGTCAAACGAATTTGGTAGTTATATAACATGTATATATCAATTGCTTATGTTATCTATAACCTTATAGACATTTATCCAATATTCTTGGTGTTATTGCCATAACAGTATACATACATAATATTGATACTGTATTTACTTTATACATATACCATATGTACAACGGAAAACCATCATTGGCTCCGTTGATGATGAATCACGATTCTTTCAACTCGCAGATTAACATTCCAATTTTCTTCAATGAATCCATCAAAAGTTCAACTGGTGTTGCTTCTGTTTCTAATGCCTCCTGGATGATATCCAATAGCACTTCCTTTTGATCAGCAGTTAACTGTTTGCCTCCAAACTCTATTTCATTGGTAAAAAACAATTCTTCCAATGAAAGTGGTTCATTTGTATCCTTTGCATCCAATCCAAGCAGAACGTTAACATCTACGTCAAGTCCTTCTGCAATATGTTGAAGTACCGAGAAAGTAGGTGTCTTTCGTTCACCACGCTCAAGCCTGTTCAAATATGAAGGCGTAACGTTACTTCGATCTGCTAATTGTTGCAATGAATAACCTTTGGCTAACCGAAGTTTTTTCAGCAACTTAGCAAAATCATCATTCAATTGTTTTCTACCTTTTCCCATTTTCATCTACTCCTTCTTAACATTTTCCATAAAGGAAATCCTTATTTATGATCAGAAGATCTTTATCATTATAGATTGGGAAAAGGGTTTGATAACTTCATTTAGTATATTGAAACTTCAATGTTCGAGTTTCTAAATAAAAAGAACCACCCGAAGCCTGGAAAGCGGAGTGGTTCTAACATGGATCTACTTATTGCCGTACGGAACTTCAAGTTCATGTTCAGCAATGTTACACGATACTCACAATATCGTGCTTACCTACTATTATAACCATGAGTGACCATACATCAACTATAACTCTCCAAAAAACTTGAAACTGTTTTACCATAAAATATTATCCAGGGGATTGCTTAAAGTTGTTGGTGCTTTTGGGTAATTTTTTGGGATGGGAATTGGATTGATGCCAATTTGACTCAACATTTCCAATCGGTTTCGAAATGTGGCTTTTGTCATGGATTTCAGCGGGGTATCAATACTGTGAGAAGATACTTGTTTCAAAAATACAATCAGCTTATTTTTATTGGAATCAGAGAGGGAGGAGTTTCTTATACATTTTCTTGCTTCATCTAACTTATAAAATTCTCCAGCGTGGTAAATGGGAGACATATATTTGCGGAAGTAATCTCGATAAATTTCTTCTTTCATATATTCCTTTAATTTCTTAGGCCGACTATTCCCTTTGTCCTGTCGAGCCATATAATTAATATGATCTTGTAGAATTCGTACTTCAAACCTTAGTACGTTTTTTTCATACTCCTGGATTTCTTCCTTTTTGAACATTCGTTCTTCTTCTTTAGAATAAACTACAGCTTGTACCGATTTAGATGAATGATAAACTGTCGTTTCATACTTTTGAAAGACACCTTCTGCATCAAGCTTACCTAAATACTTTTTTTGATAACGATGTGATTTAGTAAGCTTCTGATACAAGTGGAGCAGAAGCTCTCGGTGGTGCTTTTCCTTTACAATCACATCGTATCGGTAATCAATTCTTTGCAAAATATGATGTTTGAAATGCGAAAAATGTCTAAAGAGAATCCAAAGAATATTTTTTATCTCTTGTTCTATTAAAGG
The DNA here is from genome assembly GCF_038077515.1 of Ureibacillus sp. FSL E2-3493. Taxonomy (NCBI): domain Bacteria; kingdom Bacillati; phylum Bacillota; class Bacilli; order Caryophanales; family Caryophanaceae; genus Ureibacillus; species Ureibacillus sp. FSL E2-3493. Next base: position 3,584,264 of record NZ_JBBOPK010000001.1, read on the forward strand.
ATAGTCATCTTCCGTCAGATCAGACTTACCAAGAAGAAGAATCGCATCTATGAACATATATAATTTCCATTGTCCGTTCCCTTTGTTTGAAATATGAATAGTGACTTCTTTGAACCTACCGCCATAGTGATCAGCGAAGTAATCATTCAAATGCCTGTAGTAAATATTAAACCTCTTTTGTAAATCCATCACTTCATAGTATTCGATAGGGAAAAGCAACTTAATTGTATGAATCACCTTCTCCACCTCCAAGTGAATCTTGGGAGGCTGGAACCCTTTGTACACCAAGGGTTTACTGTTCCATTTTTGCACCCAGCCCCACTATATTTATCCTTCCTTTCCCCCAAAATCAAATGGGCTACTGACAATATAGCGAAGAAGTCAAGTTGAAATAAATAGGTTTTATGTTCGAGCTGGTTCGAGCTGTTGATTCCATTAATTGTTGTAACACTCAATTAACTATTGACATTAGGCAAAATATTTCTTATTATATTTAATAGAATTTTTTATATAACATATTTTGATAGATTATAGACTGTTTTACTTAGATACATGAACAATTCAATAGGTGTATTTGTTTCAAGGGGAGGAGTACGCCCTCTTGCTTAACTACCTATTGTGATTTTTTGTATATCTAAGTAATGCAGTCTTTTTATTTTGGCTCTATAATATTTGTTGGGGTTTAAAAAAATTTCATAAATAAAAAAGCACGTAATCACCGATTTCTATATACTTGAATTGTCGAGAAACAAGCAATGAAAGGTGATACGTGCAAATGAATTTTAACATGAATATTCCAGGATTAAAAGGTGTAACTGTTCATAAGGTGGAGGAGATGGGGGAACGTATTGTTCTACACGTTTCCATACCAAAAAAAGAACATCAATGTCCAGCATGCAAGAATATAACATCAAAAGTCCATGATTATCGAATTCAAAAAATTAATCATTTAAAATGGTTTGAACGATTAACCGTCCTTTTTTATAAACGTCGTCGTTATGTATGCCAATGTGGGAAACGTTTTTCAGAAAAATCCCCTTTCGTGGATAAATATCAACGTTTCTCGAAAGAATGGAATCAAGTTGTACGAATCCGTTCAATAAAGGCAAAAACATTTAAAGAAGCAGCTGAAGTACTTGGTACATCAAGCTCAACAGTGATTCGTCGCTTTAAAGAAGTAGTAAAGGAACAATTAAATGAAGGGGTTCATTTACCAAAATGTATCGCGATTGATGAATATAAAGCAGATACCGATGCGGGAACTTATCAATTAATTATTGCCAATGCGGAAACACATGAACCAATTGATATTTTACCAAATCGTAGAAAAGAAACCATTAAGGATTACTTGATGAAATACGGTGCAGATGTAGAAATTGTGGTTATGGACATGAATCCAAGCTTTAAAGCAGCAGTTAGGAAGGCGTTAAATCGCCCGATTATTATTGCGGATCGCTTTCATTATTGTCGTTATATTTACTGGGCACTAGATGAAGTACGTCGAAATGTTCAAAAAGAATGGCATGCATATGATCGAAAGAAATGTAAGAAAATGCGTCATGTACTATATAAACGATTTGATAAGTTAACAGAAACGAATCGTTGGTACTTAAATCGTTACATAGGAATGTCGAAGGAACTAAAGCAAGCCTATGAATTAAAAGAAGCTTACTGCGAATGGTTTGATTGGGCAAAAACTTCAAATGATTTGATAGAAATAAAAAAAAGATTAGAAGCCTTTTACCGAAAGGTAGAAAAAGCAAATATTCCGGCATTTTTAAAGGCCATTCAAACGCTAAAAAATTGGCAAGTTGAAATTTTAAATAGTTTAAGTTTTGGATATTCAAATGGTTTTTTAGAAGGAATTAATAATAAATCAAAAGTTTTGAAGCGTAATGCTTATGGTTTTAGAAGCTATGAACACTTTAAAGCGAAAATTTTATTAAATAATTTATCTAAGAAAATTGGGATTCATTTAGGATAATCGGGGTGCCGTGTAATATCACTTCACCCCAACATTTGACATAGAACCTTTATTTTTATGCTGAAAGTGAATAATGTTAGTTTATTATCGCCTCCTCCTTACTTTAATACTTTAGCAAACGAAACCTCAGACACATTTGCTATTTACTTTTTTTCATAGACTCCTATAATCTGAGTTGTAAATGTCATAACCTCTTTGACGACGCACTATCCCCGAAACAAAACCCCGAAAGAAAGGAAGATTCATTTGCAAAACAACTATATCTTTGACTTCGACACCCATTATAAAGAACTGATTTTTGGTGAAAAAGATAAACAAAAAATAAAGGCAAATAACTTTCTACACCTACTTGTGGATTTGATTATCGACAATCTCGATGAATATCAAAAGACAACCGAAAGAAAGGAGAAAGTATCTTGAAAAAAGCAGTCGGCTATTTAAGGGTAAGTACAGATATTCAACTTGATGGCTATTCTATTCCTAAACAAGATCGGGAAGTAAGAAGACATTGCGAGTATGCCAATTTTGAATTACTGAAAATCTACAATGAGGGATCAGGTTCTGGATCTTCTATAAAAGAAAGACCTGAATTTAGGCAACTCCTTCATGACGTTCTTTCTAATGAGAAGGAATCTATCTATATTGTTGTATGGAAGCTGGATCGGTTTGCTCGTAATTTGAAAGAAGCAATGGTTTTATTAGATGAAATCCACAAAAAGGGTCACTACTTGGTTAGTATTTCTGAAGGAATTAACACTGAAACGGAGGGGTCTATACTTTTACTCCAGGTTTTATTTGCAATGGCAGAGAACGAACGACGGAACATTTTATTCCATTGTAAAAATGGAATGAAAGAACGTGCGGAAAAGGGCCTTTTTAACGGCGGAAGGGTGTTTGGTTATTCTTCAACACCTGCAAAGAAACTTCAAATTAATGAACATGAAGCGAAAATTGTTAGATTTATTTTTGATAGGTATGTGGTAGATGGATGGGGATATAAAAAAATCGCCTCCTATCTGAATAACCATTATACTTCGGATGAAGATAATTCAAGAAGTTGGAGTATCTTTTCTATAAAATCAATCGTAACCAACCCTATTTACGCTGGTTTTATACGATGGGGTGAAAAAGGGAAAGAACGGAAAATTTACAAAGGGCAACACCACGCAATTATTAGTGAAGAGCAATGGTTTAAAGCACAAAGCTCTTATAGTGAACGTAGCTATCAGCCTGTTAAAATTCATAAGGGATCATACTTTTTATCTGGTTTCCTTAAATGTCCAGAATGCTATTCTTCAATGGTTCAGCACAAATCATCAGGTGGCAAATATCTTTATTATCAATGCAGTCAAAATAAGAATAAAGGTTTATGTAAAGCAAATTTAATCAATAAAAACGATGCTGAACAGAAAGTCCTCACCGAACTATCCTCGAAATTAAAAGCCACTGAAATAAGAATGTTCCTATCTTCGAAATTAGCCTCCCAATTAAAGTTAGATATACAACCCAAACATGAGCAAATAAAATTCTTTAAAAAGCGATTAAAGGAATTACAAACAAATAAAAAACAGTTATTCGATTTATTTTACAAGCAGATAATTGACGAAGACGCATTTTCCGATCAACTTAGTCATTTACAAAGTTCCGAGAGGGATATCAATGATAAACTAAAAAGAGTGGAATCAAGCATTGAATTAGAAAATAATTTGAATGTAGGGTTAATTGTTAATAACATTTTAGATAACTTCGAACAGTTTTTTCAGTCATTAGATGATATAAAGAAAAAGGAACTGTTGAAGGAAATCATTCAAGATATTCAAGTTACAACCGTTCCCCTTGGGAAAAAGAGAGTGAAAAGGGTCGTGAATCAAATCAATTATCACTTTGAAATAAATTCTATTTCAAAACTTGTGTCATAATATAAATTCTTTGTTGGGAAAGAGAACGTTCTTTCCCTTTTTCTTTTTCCATTATACACTGTTATCGAAAGGAGGCATTCTAATGAATGAAATAAAACGAGTCGCTATTTATTGTCGTGTCTCTACAGAGGAGCAGGCAAGTGAGGGTTACAGTATTACAGCTCAACTACAAACCCTTCGCAATTATGCAGGTCTTTATGGTTGGCAAGTGGTAAAAGAATATGTCGATGAAGGGGTCAGTGGTAAAAACATTTCAGGTCGCCCCGCTATGCAACAATTGGTGGTTGACGTGGAGAAAGATGAGTTCGATGCCGTTCTTGTTTGGAAAATCTCTCGGCTATCCCGTAACATGTTAGATACACTGACTGTGCTGGATAAGTTTGAAGAAAATAGTGTTAAATTTATCTCTTACTCAGAGAATTTTGACACTGGAAGTCCCATCGGCCGACTTGTTGTGCAATTAATGGCTTCCATTGCCGAAATGGAACGCAATACACTGTCAGAAAATGTAAAACTTGGCATGAAACAGCGTGCTTTGGAAGGGTCCTGGAACGGCGGGGTCGTCTTTGGCTACGATTCTGTTAAAAAGGAACTTGTTATCAATGAAAAAGAAGCAAAAGTTGTACAACTTATCTATGAGCTATACCTTTCAGGAAAAGGATTAAAAGCAATTGCAAACCACTTAAACAAGCATGGCTATCGGACAAAAAGAAACAGATACTTTTCTATCAATGGGGTCGCTCAAATATTAGATAATCCCGTTTATGTTGGAAAAATCAGTTGGCTTAAAGTTGAAAACTGGGATACGAAGCGACGAAAAGGTAAAAATCCCAATCCTATTCTTGCAGATGGTAAACACCAAGCCATTGTTACCGAGGAACTTTGGCATCTGGTGCAAGCCAGAAGAAAGAGCAAGTCATTTAAACAACGCCAATCAAATGAGCCGTTTTTATTAAGTAGTCTTCTTCGTTGTCCTGACTGTGGGCAAGGTATGGTTCCTTCTATTACTACCTATACACGCAAAGATGGGACAAAACGAAAACATCGTTATTATGTCTGTTCTGACTTCCATAATAAAGGGTCATCTGCCTGTAGATCTAATGGTATCAAAGCATACGAAGCGGAAAATCAAGTATTTGAGCGAATTGTAAACTTCCTTGCCAACAAGGAATACTTCGTCTCAACAATTCAATCTTTAAATAAGCAATCTGTTCAATCCATTTCCGATCTTAAGAGGGATTTAGAACAAACAGAAAAGAAGCTAATAGAGATACATCAGCTTCAAGAAAAGTATTTACAAGCATTTGAACAAAACCTTTTCCCTGTTGCCATCCTACAAGAACGACTACAACAGGTTGCGAAAGAACAAACGCAATTGGAACAAAAGAAAAATGAACTCAGCACACAACTAAGTTCATCAGAAACAAAAGTCATACCACATGAATTGGTACGGTTTCTCTTAGAAAAGTTTGTAGAAGTCTACCAACACTCTTCAAGAGAAGGAAAAAGGCAGTTGCTCCAGCTACTCGTAGGTAAAATTTCAATACGACAACTGGAGAATCGTTCAAGAACTATTCATCAGGTTGAACTGGATTTCGATTTTACAGAGGTCAATATATCAAAGACTTTTACACTTATTCATTTGCTATATCGTGAAACGGATAAAGAAGTTGCATTTTCCCAACCATTACCCGCTTCCGACAACAAAATACCACCTTACCTTCAACTTTTTTTGCCTCTATTTGTGGTACGGTTCCCCTTTAATTATTCTAAAGCTACGATAAATTTGTTCAACTAATACTAGTTTCATTAGTTGATGGGGAAGGGTCATTTTTCCAAAGCTTAATTTTTCATCCGCGCGTTGTAACACATCTTCATGTAAACCTAGGGAACCACCGATTACGAAGGCGACCTTACTTGTTCCGTATGTCATGAGAGCTTCTAAATCCTTTGCCATTTCTTCTGAAGATTTCATTTTCCCGTTAATCGCTAAGGCAATGACATGCATACCGTCATTGATTTTGGCCAAAATACGCTCGCCTTCTTTTCGTTTCACGATTTCCATTTCGGCGTCGCTTAATTGTTCTGGGGCCTTCTCGTCTGCCACTTCAACTAGTTCCACTTTGGCGTAAGCACCTAATCGTTTCACATATTCTTCAATACCCATCTTCAAATACTTTTCTTTTAACTTTCCGACCGAAATGATCGTGATATTCACAGCTTATCCACCTTTACAAAACATTCATAATCTTATTTCCCAACAATGAGCTTTTTAGTAACCCAGTTCCCTTTATTAGCATTAGACCAGAAAATAAGAGCATTTTCGCTTAAGCTATTATTAGAAAATTTAAATATAAACAATTTATCCACGTTAATATTTCATTTACAAACAACTTATCCACAAAAGTTATGCACATATCCACAAGCTCATTCTACATATTGTGTAAAGTTATTTACTTGATACAACATATGTTGCTTGCTCTTCACAGTAAGAACACTTTGTGGATAACTTTTCATCTTCTGAAAGTTGCTCCATAATCGGAAACTCTTTTGTCTCTGCTACAAGCATATCTAAAGCGTGATTTATATGGGTTTCACAGCTATATGTTTTCATTATTTCATGCCTCCTTAATTTCTGAAATTTCCACAAACTTATTCACAATTTGTTCTATGTTATCCACAAACCATTGTATCAAACAAAAAACGAGTAGGAAAGAAAAGGCTTTTCTTCCACTACTCGTTGTGTAAAACTTTTGTTTATATTATTTAGTTATCCACAAGTTTTGTTATAAACGATTCAGTATTATACACTTGTTCCTTCAGTTAACTTTAATTTTAAATCCACTAATTTTCCTTGACGATATACTTTTAATGATAATGTATCTCCAATGTCCGTTTCGTTGTATAAGTGTTGACGAAGATCGATGGAGTTTTCAATTTTTTGATCGTCCATTTCAACGATAACATCATACTGTTCGATGCCTGCATTATCTGCAGCTGAACCTTGCACTACTTCTGAAACAACGACTCCTGTTGTTACTTCAGCAGGTAATTTTAATGTTTGTTGTTGATAGAATGCTGGTACATCTGTTAAATCTAATAAACCAATACCCATTGTAGGACGTTTTACTTCACCATTACGTTCTAATTCTTCAATAATTGGAATAACTGTATTAATTGGAATAGAGAAGCCTAGTCCCTCAACAGAGGATTCAGCAATTTTCATGGAGTTAATTCCAACTAGTTCTCCAGCTATATTAATTAAGGCGCCACCACTGTTACCTGGATTAATCGCTGCATCCGTTTGTAAAACTTCTGTTTCCCAATCTTCATATCCATCTGAGTTTAAATCAACAGGAACGGAACGATCTTTACCAGAAATAACACCCGTTGTGACTGAACCATAAAAATCTAAACCTAATGGGTTCCCAATTGCAATAACAGTTTCCCCTTGTTTTAATACATCTGAGTCACCGAATTTAGCTACTGTTTTTACGTTTTTATTGGAAATTGAAACAACTGCTAAATCTGTCCAAATATCACTACCTACTAACGTTGCCTTCTCTTTTGTACCATCAGCTAACGTTACTTCAAGCTGTTTTGCTCCTTCTACTACGTGGTAATTCGTAATGACATATGCTTTATCACCTTCTGATTTATAGATGACACCCGAACCACTACCAGCTTCTTGTTCTGTCGCTTTTTGATTCCAGAAATCAGTTACTTCTTGAATATTTGTTATTCCTACAACTGCATCAGAAACAGATTCTACTGCCGATGTTATATCTGTTGTTACCTCTGTTGCAGTTTGAGTAACAGTTGATTCTGAAGTAGTTTGGTTGTTGTTTTCGTTCCCTGGAAGTTGATCTGCCATGGACGGCACAAGTAACCAAATAAGTAATGCACCGACGATAATCCCCGCCAGTCCGCTAATAAAATAACCTGCTTTGCTACCAGCCTTTTTATTTGCTCTTCTTCTATTTTCCTCTTCCTGTTCTCTTTTGAGTCGTTCTTGAAGGGGTGAGTAATTTAAATCATTTTGTTCTTGTTGATTTTTTTCTTCATCATTATTGTAGTTCATTCATTCTCAATCCTTTCGTTCTCTTGTTGTCATTATGATACAATTCAAACATTAAAATTACATGAAAATGAAATAAAACAAAATTAAAAAAGAAGATACGACTTTTTTGTCATACCTTCCTGATGAAAAAGATTATACAGTCACAAGCAATGTCGGTTCTTCTGCATCTGTATCATGTAAATGTACATATTCGCCAGCAATAATACCACACGATTGCAATGTTTGTGTAACGCTCATTCGCGCTAAATCTTTCATATTATTATCTTTACTTAAATGGGATAAATAAATTTGTGTCGGTTTTTCAAAAACGACTTCACTCATAGCAACGGCAGCATCTTCATTCGATACATGTCCAACATCGCTTAAAATTCGACGTTTTATAGACCAAGGATAACGTCCCATTTGAAGCATTCCAATGTCATGGTTACTTTCAAACACAAAAGAATCCGCCCCTCTTATAATCCCTTTCATCCGATCACTGACATAACCTGTATCTGTGATTAACACTAGTTTTCGATTATTTTCATGGAAAACATAAAACATTGGATCTGCAGCATCGTGGGAAACTGCAAAGGATTCTATATCGATTGAACCAAAGGATTTAACCGTTTCCATATCGAACACAAATCGTTGATCAAGTGGAATTGTACCTACATGCCCATCCATCGCTTGCCATGTTTTTTCATTAGCATAAATCGGTACGTTATATTTTCGAGCTACAACTCCTAAACCTTTAATATGGTCGCTGTGTTCATGTGTTACTAAAATACCCGATAAATTTTTCATATCACGATCAATTTTAGCAAACAGTTGCTCCATCTTTTTGCCACTTAAACCGGCATCGACTAAAAATGCATGTTCATCATTTTCAACATAAATTGCATTTCCAGTACTCCCACTTGCCAAAACACTAAACCGCATATGATAATTACTCCCTACTTTTTTCTATATCTGTTGTTTCATTTCCTAGCTTTGATTCATTTGTAACACCCTCGTCAATCGTATCTTCTACTTCTCCTACTTTTGAAGCGTCGAGCTTTACTTCGATGCCATCTACGGCATTAACAAAATATTTTTCTTCTTCATTATCGGAAGTTTGCACTCGAACTTCCCATGTCGGAACAAATACTTGCTTTTGAGTAAGGGGAACTAATGTAGAATATCCTAACCTCATTTCTGTAATAGTAGAATTAGCATTTATAAGACCTTGAGCGTAAAGGGTATAGATTGCTTGTATTGGTTTTAAAATTTTCTTTTCTTCATCATAAGCTTCTATTGTTTCTAATAAAGTTTGTTCATACATGATGACTTCATTATTTTCATTCCAATAAACCGTAACTAATCCACTCTCATTATAGATCGTTCGATTATTAACTTGTTGATAGAAGGTAGCCTTGTTATTCTCATAATCTATATCCCATAACCTATAGGAAGATCCTTCGTAAACATTCAATTTTAAAAAATCATTAAAAGCAACTTCATTTTCTAAATTTGAAATTTTAACTGGCTCTTTTAATGTTACTACGAGCTTGTTTTTATCTTCAAATGAAATGTTTTCAGCATTTTGAATATCAACATTATCTTCTTCAAAATCTTTTACTTTACCCGAAATATAACTAGCACTTTCAATGTTATTAGGCAATACCCTATATGTTATATTATCATCTTTTAGACGGGCTTCAATATCGTTCTCTACTAATCCTCCTAATGCTTCCATTTGTTGTTTTTCCGCATGTCGGTTTAAGTAAAGGGAATATAATAAGACATCTAAAATAAGAAATACGACGATGAATATAGATTTTGATTTACTCCAATCCATATTCAGCCCCTCCCATTGTTTCCGTCGTTAAACGTGTCCAACTACCATCTTTGTTGATTGTAAACCAACTAGGTATAAGCGTATAGACAAAGTTATAGTTTTTCTCTTCCTGTGATAAATAGTAACCTAAAACAATTTCATTAATATCTTCTATACTTGGAAGTGCTTCTGCTACTTCCACTCCAGAAGGTAATTGTTGATTCGATATATCAAATGGCGTATCCAGTATAAAAGAAGGTCTTTTATACTGGAATATTTGATTATCTCCCCAAGTAGTTACAATTCGAGTGGAAGTTACTTGACTAAATACAGGAAGATCGTGGGCGAACAGCTGGTACTCTGTTACATGCTTTAGAACATTGCTATAAACATATCGGTAGTCCCCTGTTAAACCTCCATGGTCATTAACAAAATCAAAACTATTTTGGAATAAAACAGATGGTTTCATTTCACCAATACTTTCTGAAGCCGGATAAACGAAATTAATCGTTCTTGTGCTAGCATCAGAAGTCATAGCAGCCATACCGTCCGTATATTTAGTTGATGTGTTACTTTCTATATTTTTTTGAACAATGTTCGAGTCTTTAAATAATATATTTTTAAATTTATCAGGAGACACTTGATTGATAGAATAAGTAAATTTCGGTATTTCTACTTTTTCCGTTGGTACGTATAAAGAGAAATTATTCGTTCTTTCTATTTCCGAATATGGCTCCGTATAATTCACTACTTCCATAAAAGTATTCTCGAAATTATTCTTACTAAGTGCCACATCAGTTCTATAAAGCGTACGGTTTTCTTCACTTATAAATAAAAATTGAATTGAATTCGTTTGACTAAATTCACTCCAATCTATTATTAAATGACTGAAAGTAGTTTCAGGTAAATCATTTTGAGAAAACTCTAAAACGGAAAGAAATGTTTCCATTGGCACTTCATAAGAGAAGAAAAGGGTCATACGATTATCCGTATGAATTGCCGAATTAATCTCCTCTTCAGACAAATTACTTTGCATGAAAATTAAATTCGATGCACTTAAATCAGTCAACGTATTCATGATCCGATCGATTTGAGTAGACTGGATAGTACCGAGTAATTTCCCGTTATCATGAGCTAAAATACGATAAGGTTTAAGTACTTCATGAAGCTCCTTTTGTTGGCCTACAGTAATTGGCTCAACTTGTGAGTCTTTAATGGGTTGATAATCTGGTGTATACGTCCAAATGGAAAAGGTTAATATGAGACTTAAAATGACTAGGAGGAACAAGACAAATGATTTAATTTGTTCTATATGTTTCACTCCCAATCACCCTCCTCATCTAATTCAAATGGCAACGTGAAGAAAATCGTCGTACCTACGCCTTCCTCACTTTCTGCCCAAATTTTACCCCCATGGGCTTCAATCATTTCCTTGGCAATAGCTAATCCTAAACCAGTTCCCCCCATTGCACGGGATCGGGCCCGGTCTACTCGATAGAACCGTTCGAAAATTTTCGTTACATTTTCTTTCGGAATCCCCATACCATCATCCGAGATCATCACTTTTAACATATTTTCTTGGACGGTAAATCCGAATCGAATATTTCCACCATCTGGTGAATATTTCAATGCATTCGAAATAATATTATCAATTACTTGAGTTAATTTATCTGTGTCAATTTCAACAAAATAGGACGTTTCAGGAATGTAACGAAGGAACTTTACATTTTGGGATTTTGACATTTCAAAACGATCAATAATTCGATTAAAGAACTTATTAAATTCCACAAATTCTTTATTTAGTTTATAATCACGGCTATCCATTTTGGATAGATTTAGCAGATCATTTACTAAACGAATCATTCGTTCTGTTTCAGTTTGGGTTACGTTTAAGAAAGTAGGAGCAATATTTTCATCTCTCCATGCACCGTCAGCAAGTGCCTCTAAATAGCTTCGCATTGTCGTTAATGGCGTACGCAACTCGTGGGAAACGTTCGCAACAAACTCTCTTCGTTCCATTTCAATTTTCTCTTGCTCTGTATTATCATGGATAACTGTAATTAATCCGTTCACAAAGCCCGTTTCTTTTTGTATAACGGAGAAATTTGCTCTAAGAATAAATGGTTTTTCTTCCGTACTATAATCTAAATTAATCGATTCCTTCATATGAATTAAATCTTCAAAGCTATATTCTTGGTCGATACCAAGTACAGAAGCAATAGGACGATTTAAAGTTGTTTCACGTGTAACATTTAAAAATTTTAAGGCTGGTTCATTAATTAAAATAACCTTTCCTTTTCGATCTGTTGCAATAACACCATCCGTCATATTCGTTAAAACGGAGGCTAACTTTCTTCGCTCAGCTTCTGTTGTCGATTGGGCTTCTTGCAATCGATTCGTTAAATGGTTAAAGGCAATGGCAAGTTGCCCAATTTCATCGTCCCCATAGACACGAACTTTTCTTGAGTAATTTCCTCTAGACATGGCTAAAGCTTGTCTACGCATATCTAAAATTGGTTTCGTAATCGTTTTTGCGAAGAAAATACCTAATATGACAGTAATTACAAGGGACATGGCTGTACCGACAGCAAAAATTCGATTAATATCACTCATTTGTTCAAATACTTTTTCAATATTTGACTCAATATAAATGGCACCCATCACTTCGCCATCGGGACCAATTGTATTTAATATAGGAGTTGCTAAAACCCAAACCCTTTTTCTTGTCTCTTCATCAAGGGCAATTTCATCTAAATATGTCTCAGCAGAAATTGATTTTGTTACTGTATCCGCATTAAAGCGTTGCCCAACAATCGATTGATTATCAGCATCCGAAGTAGCAAGTACTTTATTACGATTGTCCATAATGATAATTTCGTTAATATCATTCGTTTTAAACTCTTGTAATATGGCATTGAGACTTTGTTCCTTTGTTAAAGTTGTATCATCCCGTTCCCTTAACAACTCTTCACGGATGCTGTATTGAACTAAATCAATTCTTTGTTTAATAGATTCTTGAAAATTCGTTTTCAAATTATCTTCCAATTCTGTTGAAAAATAAATTCCTATAATTTGTAATGCAATAATAATAAGTAATACGTAGATTAAAACGACTTTTACGTGAATCGACTTAAAAAAGCTTACTTTGTGCATCGTATTTACTCCTGCTCAGGATTTCGTAAATAATAACCTACACCACGTCGTGTGACGATCCAGTTTGGATGACTAGGGTTATCCTCTATCTTTTCACGTAAGCGACGTATTGTAACGTCAACAGTTCGAACATCTCCAAAATAATCATATCCCCATACAGTTTGAAGTAAATGTTCCCGTGTCATAACTTGACCGATATGTTTTGCTAAATAATGTAACAGTTCAAATTCACGATGGGTTAATTCGATTGCTTCTCCTCGTTTTAATACAAGGTAAGCATCTGGTTGGATAATTAAAGCACCGACAGTAATATCATTCGTTTCTTCTTTTGATTCCTCTACTTGAGAAGATACTTTTAAACGACGCATATTTGCTTTAACACGGGCAATTAATTCACGCGTACTAAAAGGTTTTGTTACATAATCGTCAGCACCCATTTCCAGACCTAACACTTTATCAATTTCAGAACCTTTTGCTGTTAACATAATAATGGGGAAATCATATTTTTTACGTACTTCTCGACAAACTTCCATTCCATCTCTTTTCGGAAGCATAATATCCAGTAACATTAAATCTGGTTGAGATTCTTCTATTTTCTCTAACGCCTCATCGCCATCGTAGGCGCAAATTACTTGGTATCCTTCTTTAACTAAATTAAATTGCAAAATATCCGCAATCGGTTTTTCATCATCAACAACTAAAATTGTCTTGGTCATTTCATTCTCTCCTTTTCATATATCTATCTATCGTTTTAGTAAATTAAGTTCAAATTTATATTGCATTTATCATCATAAAATTCCTACTAGTCATTACAAAATTAAAATGAAGGAATCGTTATAAGCCCACTTCATATTAACTCACTAGCCTTATGAAAGGTTTCACAACTAGTATAGGTTTTCGGTTTTCTTGTACAGTTTTCCCCGAATAATAAAAATTCAACTTTATATTATTTACTCTATCATGCATTCGTATCAAATGCATAAAGTTATTATACCAAATAAACTGTCATAACGAGTATTAGAAGTATAATTGCGATAAGAAGATATTCTTTAACTTTTAACATCTTTATTTTCCGGGAAATAATTTTCGACAAAATTTGCCTACTGTTTTTAAAAAAAAGACAGTCCTTATAAAGAGGACTGTCTAAAAATAAATGTTAGTTTAAATAATCAAGTGGGTTAACTAGAGATCCATTTTTGTGTACTTCAAAGTGTAAATGAGTACCTGTTGATCTACCTGTTGAACCCATAATTCCAATTACAGAACCTTGGGGAACAACTTGTCCTTCACTTACTTTAATTTCAGATAAGTGTGCATATATTGTTTCATAACCATTATTATGGTCAATGACAACTTTTTGACCGTACGTTCCATCCCAACCAGTAAATGTTACGACACCGTTATCCGATGCAAGGATATTATAGTTTGATGGTCGTGCAATATCGATTCCTCTATGGTAACTTCCCCAACGAGATCCCATCTTACTTGAAATATACCCACCTACTGCTGGCCATTTAAATTCACCTGTACCACGAGAAGAAACAACCTTTGTTCCTTTTATCGTAATACTATCAACAGGTTCAGATAAAACGGTTTCTTTCGTAACGGTTTCCTCCGTTACTTTTCCATTAAGGTGTTTGATTTGATAAGAAACTTCCTTCTCACCATTTTTTCCTTCTTGTTTTACTTCTGTTTCACCTTTAAACATGGATTTGTCTTCTTCAACGACTTCTTTAAACGGAATCTTTTCCACATTTAATTTTTCAATGGTAATTTGCACATTTACTAACGGCTTTTCAACAGTTACGTTAATTCCCTGTCCGATTTGTAATAATACATCCTCTGTTAGACCTAGGTTTAACTCTAGTAATTGAGCCGTTGTTAAATTATGCTTGTTAGCAATCGTACCGAGTACGTCACCTTCTTGAACTTTATATACTTCTTTTTCTTTTGAACCAGTTTTTAAATATTCAACTGCTTTTTCAGGAGTTAAGATTTCTGCTGGGTTTACTTCCGTTGCTTCGCCAGAAAGATCTTCTGCTATCGTAATTTCTTTTACCCGTGTTTCATTTTGTTTTAATGCGGGTAATGTATCAAGAGCAGCATTTGCTTCATATTGTTTTAATTGCTCTTCTGTAATATATTCTTGTTTTAATAAGCGAAGAGTTTCTTCATAATCCGCTTGGTCTTTTAAATAAACGACTGGTTGGCCATTTACTTTAAGAGCATAACTCTCTGCTTCAACAATTTGTTCTTCGTTTAGTTTTGATAGAGTAGTAGAATCTTCCGTATCATATGAAAATACTTGTTCAGGTACTAGCGTAACATTAGAACTTATTTCTAAAACAGGATCTTTATAAAGTTCTTTTGCTTCTTGTTTCTTTGTTTCGATCACTTTTTGTACGGATTCTTCATTAGAAACTGCACCAATATATGTATCTCCTACATAAACGTGATAGATTTTTTTCAATGAATCATTATCATTAGCGAAAGCTATATTGAATGAAACGGCTGAAAATAACGCAGTAGCTACCACAACTTTTTTAAATAATTTATTTTTACTAGATTTAAGACTTAGTCTGTGTTGCTTTGTAAAGTCTCTTTTGATGTTCTTATTCGAACTCATAATTAAGCCCCTTCCAAAGACTCCCTCGAAAAAATAGGAGGGTTAATTTTCCACATTAAAATTTTGCACTTCCTTACGATAACATAATCTTTTTTTCGTTTGAACAATTTGAGCCTTTTGTAATGAAAATGTATTATTTGCTCAATTATTGTCATAAAGTGAGAAAATTTAACTAATTTAAAAAATAATCATAATAGAATAATTGCATTTTCGTTATTTTTTCTCGAAAAATAATGAATTTTTCTATCTATTATCACTTTTTTCTGTAAACAAGAGACATTTTCCCTTAACCTACCCTAATGTAATTGATAGACAATTTCGAAGTTAATCTACTTATTTCGACATTTAATACTAGTCCATTTATAAAAAACATAGGCAAATATCCTCTTTTGTGTGAAGGTATTTTGTAACAAAAAAAGAACTATGAATGACATACAGCCATTCATAGTTCTTTTTAATTTTTCTATTTAGTCCCAAATAGGATTTACGACATTCGTTTGTTCACGAGCAGGTCCAACTGAAAACGTCATTAAGTTAATTCCTGTTAATTCCACAATACGTTCTACATATTTACGAGCGTTTTCTGGAAGTTCCTCTAACGTACGAACACCTGTAATATCTTCTTTCCAACCTGGAAGTTCTTCATAAACCGGTTCACAAGCTTCAATGACATGTAAACTTGCAGGATACTCAGTAATCACTTCACCGTTATATTTATAAGCAGTACAAATTTTTACCGTTTCTAATCCTGTTAATACATCGATAGAGTTTAATGCTAGATCCGTAATACCACTTACACGACGAGAATGGCGTACTACAACCGAGTCGAACCAACCTACACGGCGAGGTCGGCCAGTAGTTGTACCATATTCACGTCCCACTTCACGGATATGATGTCCCACTTCATCAAATAATTCAGTTGGGAATGGTCCGTCACCTACACGGGAAGTGTACGCTTTACTTACACCAACAACGCGAGAGATATGAGAAGGGCCAATACCAGTACCAGTCGTTACTCCCCCTGCAACAGGATTGGAAGACGTAACAAATGGATATGTTCCATGGTCAACGTCTAACATAACGCCTTGGGCACCTTCAAATAAAATACGGCCACCTTCATCGATTACGTCGTTTAAAACTTTTGAAGTATCTGTTACGTATTTCGCGATTTCTTGTCCGTAGCCATAATACTCTTCGAAAATTTCCTCGAATTTTAAACCTTCCACTTCGTAAAATTTTTCGAACAGACGGTTTTTTAATTCCAAGTTTTCTCTTAGTTTTTGTTCAAAAACTTCACGATCTAGTAAATCCGCGATACGGATCCCAATGCGGGCAATTTTGTCTTGATAACAAGGTCCAATCCCTTTACAAGTCGTTCCGATTTTGTTGTCACCACGAGACGCTTCATCCACTTTATCTTGATAAATGTGGTATGGAAGAATCACTTGAGCACGATTTGAAATACGTAAGTTTGATGTATCAATTCCGCGCTCTTCTAAACCTTTTAATTCAGTTACTAAAGATTTAGGGTTAATAACCATCCCGTTACCCATAACTGAAGTTTTTTCTTTATAAAAAATACCTGATGGAATTAAATGTAATTTATAAGTTTCATCGCCAATTTTGATTGTATGACCTGCGTTATCTCCACCCGAAAAACGAGCAATAATATCTGCTTTCTTAGATAGGAAGTCAGTAATTTTCCCTTTACCTTCATCTCCCCATTGAGTCCCTACAACTACAACTGATGTCATAACCAGCACCTCCGCTAGACGCGAGTGCGTCTTTTCTCCTCTTAACGTGGTTTATAAATATTTTACCCACTATTAAAAATTTCATTTTATCAAACAGAACCATTGTAACAGTGACAACTAGTAGAAGTCAATGGAGAATAAGAAAAAACACGAACAAATAGTAAATTAAATTTACTAATTGTTCGTGTTCTGAAATAGATTGATAGATTTTTGATTAAGCATTAACAGGCATAGGATGTTGGGACCAGTCAATGTTAATAAATTTATTAAACTCTTTTTTAAATGCAAGGGTAACAGTACCGGTAGGACCATTACGTTGTTTTGCAATAATAATTTCAATCATATTTTTGTTTTCGGATTCTTTATCATAATAATCATCACGATACAAGAATGCCACGATATCGGCATCTTGCTCAATACTTCCTGATTCACGAATATCACTCATCATTGGGCGTTTATCTTGACGTTGTTCAACACCACGTGATAACTGAGATAGGGCAATTACAGGAACTTTTAATTCACGAGCAAGAGCTTTTAATGAACGAGATATTTCGGAAACTTCTTGTTGACGGTTTTCGCCACTTCGGCCGCTCCCTTGGATTAATTGTAAGTAATCAATTAAGATCATTCCTAATCCATGTTCTTGAGCAAGTCGACGACATTTTGCACGGATTTCATTAATACGTAAACCAGGTGTATCATCAATATAAATACCAGAGTTCGATAAACTACCCATAGCCATCGTTAATTTGCTCCAGTCATCTGCAGTAAGAGCACCGGTACGTAAAGTTTGTGCATCAATATTTCCTTCTGCACAAAGCAAACGCATCACAAGCTGTTCGGCACCCATCTCCAGTGAGAAGATAGCTACGTTCTCACGGGCTTTGATGGCAACATTTTGTGCAATATTTAATGCAAAGGCTGTTTTACCAACGGATGGACGTGCAGCTACGATAATTAAATCATTTCGTTGGAATCCAGCTGTCATACGGTCTAAATCATTAAAGCCGGTAGGAATACCCGTTACATCTCCGTCACGGAATTGTAGCTGTTCGATATTGTCATAGGTTTGAACAAGCACGTCTTTTACATGCTTAAAGTCACCTGCATTTTTACGATTGGCTACTTCCATAACTTTCTTTTCAGCATCTGCTAAAAGGGCCTCTACTTCATCTTCCCGTGTATAACCATCTTCTACGATTTTTGTAGCAACACGAATTAATCGACGTAAGAGCGCCTTTTCTTCTACAATTTTTGCATAGTAGGCAATGTTTGCAGCAGTTGGAACGGCGTTAGCAAGCTCTGTTAAGTAAGAGAGCCCACCTACATCTTCCAGTTCCTTTTTTACTGAAAGTTCTTCTGTAACTGTAACAACATCTATCGCTTTTCCTTGATCACTTAAATCCAACATCGTTTGGAAGATTTTTTTATGGGCAATACGATAAAAATCATCCGGAATTAAAATTTCCGATGCGGTAATTAAGCTTTGTGGTTCAAGAAATATCGCACCGATAACCGATTGTTCAGCTTCATGGTTATGCGGTGGAACGCGGTCCAAAACGGAATCGTTCATAGACATCTCTCCTTATGCCTCTTCAACCACGTGCACTTTTAATGTTGCTTTTACTTCGTGATGTAGTTTAACTGGTACATTTGTATAACCTAATGAACGAATTCCTTCGCTCTCCATTTTACGTTTATCAATTTTAATACCGTGCGTTTTTTGAAGTGCTTCCGCAATTTGTTTTGTTGAAATGGAACCAAAAAGTCTTCCGCCTTCTCCAGCTTTTGCTTTAATTTCAACTTCCATTTTTTCTAGTTGTTCTTTTAAATTTTTTGCCGCTTCTAATTCAGCTGCAGCATTTTTTTCTTCTAGTTTCTTTTGTCCTTCCAATTGGCTCATTGCTTGTTTAGTCGCTTCTACAGCATAGCCATTTTTAATTAAGAAGTTGTGTGCATATCCATCTGCAACGTTTTTTACTTCCCCTTTTTTCCCTTTACCTTTAACGTCTTTTAGAAATACTACTTTCATTCTTCATTACTCCCTTCCAATGTCTCTATAATTGCATTCCTTAATAGCATGACTGCTTCATCGATCGTTTCTGCATCAATTTGACAAGCGGCATTTGTTAAATGACCGCCACCGCCGAGGTTTTCCATCACTAGCTGAACGTTAATATCGCCTAGCGAGCGCGCGCTAATGCCAATTAAACCATCTGAACGATGGGCAATAACAAAGGATGCCGATACATCTTTCATTGTTAATAAAATATCTGCCGTTTGCGCAATTAAAACCGAATCGTATTGTTTATTTCTTTCTCCGCATGCTACTGCAACACCTGGATGTATAAATTCTACTGTCTGTATAATTTTTGAACGTTCAATATACGTATCGATATCTTCTTTCAATAATTGTTGAACAAGAATCGTGTCTGCACCATATGTTCTTAAATAAGATGCTGCTTCAAAGGTACGAGCTCCTGTACGTAATGTGAAACTTTTTGTATCAACAATAATTCCTGACAAAAGGGAAGTAGCTTCAAGTTTTGTCAGTTTTTCGTCTTCAGGTTGGTACTCTAATAACTCGGTTACTAATTCAGCTGTAGAGGAAGCATATGGTTCCATATATACTAACGTTGGATTTTGAATAAATTCTTCCCCTCGTCTATGGTGATCGATGACAACAACTTTTTCCGAGTTATTTAATAAACGATCATCAATAACGAGACTCGGTTTATGAGTATCTACAACAATGACTAACGATTTCTCTGTCATGGTAGAAAGGGCTTCATCCGGTGTGATGAAATACTTATATAAATCAGAGTTTTCCTCGATTTCATCCATCAAACGGCTAACGCTCCCATTAAGCTCATCGAAATCAAGTACGACAAAACCATCTACTTTATTTTTTTGAGCCATTTTTCGAACACCGATTGCCGCTCCGATTGCATCCATATCAGGATTTTTATGTCCCATCACGAACACTTGATCACTTTCAATGATTAAGTCTTGTAACGCATGGGATATTACGCGTGCCCGCACTCTAGTTCGTTTCTCTACGGGGTTTGTTTTTCCGCCGTAAAATTTAAGTTTTCCGTTAGGATGTTTAATAGCAACTTGGTCACCACCACGACCTAACACTAAATCTAAACTGGATTGAGCTAATTCTCCAAGTTTAATAAGGGACGAGGAGCCAGCTCCAACCCCGATACTTAACGTAAGAGATAAGTTTTTCTGTGCTGTCTTTTCGCGAATGTCATCTAAAATAGAGAACTTTTTCTTCTCTAATTCACTTAAAATCGATTCATTTAAAACAGCTAAAAAACGGTCCGATGATATACGTCTTGCAAATATACCGTGTTCAAAAGCCCAATCATTAATAATCGATGTGACAACCGTATTCGTTAAACTACGTGATTGGTCATCCATTCCTTGCGTTATTTCATCATAATTATCTATAAAAAGAATCGCGATTACTGTGCGATCTGCATAATATTGAGATTGGATCTCTAATTGCTCTGTGACGTCAAAGAAATAGAGCAGTCTTTCTTCTTGTTTATAAACCACTTTATATTTCCGATCATCAATCGTTACTGTCTGTTCCCGTTTTTCATCTGATTTTGTAAGATTATATAAATCATCGGAGAGAACAAACATTTCTTCTCCTATTAATGTACCATCATCTACAATTTCAGACATATAGGGGTTCGCCCATTCAATGATAAACTTTTCGTTCACAAGCAATATCCCTATTGGCATTTCAAGTAAGGCTTCTGAACCTACTTTTTTCATTCGGAACGACAGAGACTCTATATGCTTTTCTGTATGCTCAAAGGTAATTTTTTCAAATCGCCACGCATATATTAACCCGATGGTTGAGACTAGTGCATAGGCTATCCCTGCCCAAACATGCCAAAAGAGCAATAGAATAGAACCTAATAAGCCAATCATCGTTAGATACATAAGAGGATGTCGAATAATTCGCTTCCTATAAGTATCCATTTTACCAGCTCCCTACTTCTGAATCTTACCTTTGAAGAATGACCGAATGTCAAAACCTAAATCAACAATTCCTATTAAAACAAAGAATGAATAAAAGGGAATTGCCATTATCGTAACCAGCACTTTTAAAAAGCTCGGAGAACCGTATGCATCCAAGCAAAAGTGTACAAATGAAATACCTTGTAACGTTAATAGTAGCCATAAAACTACTGAAAAATTTAAACAAATCACAAAAAGTGCTGTACCTGCTTCTGGGGAGATAAATAAATTAATCGTTAGTACGATTAAGTAATACCATAATACAGCCTTTGGCAAACGCATATTTTTAAATGCACTAAATTTCGGTACATTTACCCCAAATCGTTTTAACAACGGTAAATTAGTCGTTATGACAATAAAGGCTAAAAGAAAGACAGCTATTGTAATCGAAGCAGGGATGGTTGTTTCCATCGTATCAAACAAGACATTCATCAGTTCAGCATTCATTGCTGATTGTTGTCCAGTTAAACTTTCTGATAACGTCATTGCTTGAGAATAACTTTCCCGCATAAGTTTCAATGACTCTTTAATAATGTCTGTTTCGAGCAACTTTAATGAAATAAGATATTCTATAGCTAAAGTAATTAAAATTGTTACCCCAGTGGACATCAATAAAAATACTTTACTTTTCTTTAAGCGTAGCGCATCACCCATTACAACACCTATAGCTGCAAAGATGAAAGAGAACGGTAAAATAATTAATCCTCCAAAAAAGAAGGAAATAATACATCCTAATACCGCTACTAAAATGGAAGAGCTTCGATTATATTTTGCACTATACCAAGCTATCGGAAGTGGTGCAAATAGACTGGCAATGAGGCTAATCATGGGTACGTAAAAGGCTATTGCAATTAATATTGTAAATAGCGCGATCATCATTGCTCCATGTGCGAGCCTTTTAGTTTGATTATTCGGCATTTATAACCTTCCTTTTATGAAATCAAATAATCCTGTTCATTCGTATATTGTATCATCTTTTTAGCTATTGGACAAAAATGCAGAAAGACGTTAAAAGTCTTAATATACTAAATTATTCAATAGGCGTCTAACAATTGCCAAATTCATCATATTAATAAAAATTACATATATTCATTACAAAAAAAGTCGACAAAACCAAATTACGATTTTGTCGACTTTTTTGATTATCATCCATTCTTACCTTTGTAAGAATTAAATTTAATCTTATTTATCTTCAGCTACGAATGGAAGTAGTGCCATAATACGAGCACGTTTAATAGCTGATGTTAATTTACGTTGGTATTTTGCACTTGTACCAGTTACGCGACGTGGAAGAATTTTACCACGTTCAGAAATGAACTTTTTAAGTAGATCTACATCTTTGTAGTCGATGTGCGTAATATTGTTAGAAGTGAAGTAACAAACTTTACGGCGTTTGCGGCCTCCGCGACGTTGTGCCATTTCGATGTTCCTCCTTTTTTAGTTTTTTGTCTCTATTAGAACGGTAAATCGTCTTCAGAAACTTCAATTGGACCTTTGCTCGACGCAAATGGGTCCTCATCTACACGTGTATAGTTTTGCTGATTCCCAGAAGGTTGAGCTTGTGGGTATGAAGCAAATGGATCTTGCTCCGCGCTTCCAAATTGTTGGTTTGGTTGGCTTGTACTATATGCAGGTTGGTTCCCTCCATATTGTGGTCGCCCTCCGTACTGTTGATTTGGCATACCAGCTCCACCACCAGTGTTTCGCGGTTCTAAAAATTGTACCGAATCCGCTACAACATCTGTTGTGTAAACACGTTTTCCATCTTGACCTTCGAAGCTACCTGTTTGAATACGACCTTCAACACCAATCAAACTTCCTTTTTTCATGAAGTTTGCTAAGTTTTCGGCCTGTTTTCGCCAAGCAATACATCCGATAAAGTCTGCTTCACGTTCACCTTGTTGGTTCGAAAATGTTCTATTTACAGCGATTGTAAAACGAGTCATTGGAACGCCACTCGGTGTGTAGCGAAGCTCTGGATCTTTCGTTAGTCTTCCAACTAATACGACACGGTTTATCACAATTTCAACCTCCTTTTCAGCATTTTAGTTAAAGTTAAATGTTAAAATTATTCTTCTTCACGAACAGCCATGTGACGAATAATGTCTTCGCTAATGTTCGCTAAACGAGTGAACTCGTTAATAGCTTCTGAACCAGCGTTCGCTTTTACGATTTGGTAGTAACCTTCACGGAAGTCGTTGATTTCATAAGCTAAGCGGCGTTTGCCCCACTCTTTAGACTCGATGATTTCAGCGCCATTTGAAGTTAAAACTTCGTTGAAGCGTTCTACTAATGCTTTTTTCGCTTCGTCTTCAATGTTCGGACGAACGATGTACATTATTTCATACTTTTTCATTATTTTGCACCTCCTTATGGACTTGGGCTCTCCTTTATGAAGAGAGCAAGGAGTAAGTATTATATACTCACATCTGAGAATTGTACCACACTTCAAGTGTTCATGCAACAAATATAAATACTTCCAAATTAAGATTTGAACCATTTATAATGGTAGCTAGAGAGGAGAGGTGACATGTCTGAACCAAAAATAATCGAGCTTGATATGAAAGCGATAACGAAAATGAATTTATGGTTAACGTTCCTTTTGTGTGTTGTATTTTTCATTGGAAATAGTTATATTCATCAACAATTTGAATTTACTTTTACCTTTTTTGACTTTTTTCTTTTTATAATTTACTACATTGCCCTTATTGTCCTTCATGAAATTTTTCATTTGATAGGATTTATGATTTTTGGGAAAGTCCCATTTAAACAGCTAGATTATGGTGTTAATTTAAAACTTGGCATCGCCTATGCTACAACGTCTGTTCCTTTGAAAAATAATGCAATGAAAAAAGCGTTATTGTTACCTTTTTGGACAACAGGTGTCATTCCTACACTAATCGGTTTTTACTTTAACTCTTCTATGTTTGTTCTACTAGGAGCTATACTCATAGCTGGGGCAGTAGGTGATTTTTATATGTATAAGGAATTACGTAACTTCCCAAAGGATGCTTTAATAAAAGATGATCCAAAACTTCCAAGACTTTATGTATATAAAGATTAATTAGAGGTGAACTATGTCAAATAATATAAAAATCGTTTCATTAAATGAACAAAAAATTATGAAACATACAATCATTTTAACGGTTATTCTAAGTATTTTATTTGTAGTTTTAAATTATGTAATACATAAAGACTTTTCTCCGAGCATACTAGGTTTTATCCTTGGAGTAGTAATCTATCTTGTCGTTTCTCTACTTTTAGTTGTCATCAATGAAATTCTAAATCTATTAGGCTATCGATATCGTTGTAAAGTTGCACCTGAGTCATTATCTTTATCGATTCATCCTGAGAAAGGATTAGTTTATTCAAAAACAACAGAAAAAATTAAAAATGCCCAGTACCAGTCGATATTTCTAACTTCCTTCTCTTTTACTGGGATTATTCCATTGGCTATTGGATTTGCAATTGGGAGCTATCCACTATTACTTGCCAGTGCTTCTTTTATAGCAGGAGGATTAGCTAATTTTGTTGGTATTTATAAATTACGACATTTCCCAGATGATGCATTAGTAAAAGATCAACCTGATCAATTTAGTGTTTATGTTTATTTAGAAGACGAAAAACAGGAGTCCTAATTTGGACTCCTGTTTTCTATTGAAACTCTAATGTGATTATACGTTAAAACGGAATAGCATAACATCGCCATCTTGTACGACGTAATCTTTACCTTCTAAACGTACTTTTCCAGCTTCTTTTGCCGCTGCCATTGAACCAGCTGCCACTAAATCCTCGTAAGCTACTGTTTCCGCACGAATAAATCCGCGCTCAAAGTCTGAATGGATGATACCTGCACATTGTGGAGCTTTCATTCCTTTACGGAAAGTCCATGCACGTACTTCTTGCACTCCTGCAGTAAAGTATGTTGCTAACCCTAATAAATCATAGGAAGCACGAATTAATTGATCTAAACCAGACTCTTCAATTCCTAATTCTTCTAGGAACATCGCCTTTTCTTCATCATCCAACTCTGAAATTTCTTCTTCGATCTTAGCACAAATGGTAATAACTTGCGCCCCTTCAGCGTTTGCAAACTCACGTACTTGTTGCACGTATTGGTTATTTGCTGCATCTGCTACTTCATCTTCTGATACATTGGCTACATAAAGCATTGGTTTAATCGTTAAAAGGTGAAGTCCTTTTATAATTTTTAATTCATCGTCCGTTAAATCAACAGAACGTGCTGGTTTTTCCTTTTCTAACGCTTCTTTAATTTTAGTTAAAACGGGTTCTTCAATTAAAGCTTCCTTATCTTTTTGCTTCGCCATTTTACTAACCCGTTGTAGACGTTTTTCTACCGATTCCATATCAGCTAAAATTAATTCTAAATTAATGACTTCAATGTCATCAATCGGATTTACTGATCCAGAAACGTGTGTAATATTTTCATCTTCAAAACAACGGACAACTTGGCAAATTGCATCTACTTCACGGATGTGGGATAAAAACTTATTTCCTAACCCTTCTCCTTTGGATGCTCCTTTTACAATTCCTGCAATGTCCGTAAATTCAAATGCAGTCGGAACGGTTTTTTTCGGTTCTACTAGCTCCGTTAATTTATCTAAACGGGCATCAGGCACTTCTACTACTCCTACGTTTGGATCGATAGTTGCGAATGGATAGTTTGCTGCTAAAGCACCCGCTTTTGTAATTGCGTTAAATAATGTAGATTTCCCTACGTTCGGTAAACCTACGATACCAGCTGTTAAAGACATTCGGTTGACACGACCTTTCTTATATCAATTATTTCAATTTACTGTTCTTCGTTTTTGAAACCAAAGTTTATTATATGGATAAGTAGTGAAAAAGTCTATTTCGCTAAAAATTACTCTTCACTTGCTTTCTCTAATATTTTTTTCATTTTCTTGCTAAAGTCACGGCGAGGAATCATTACACTATGGCCACAACCTTGGCATTTGATTCGTATATCTGCCCCCATACGAATGACTTTCCATGCATTTGTTCCGCATGGATGTTGCTTCTTCATTTCTACAATATCATGCAGTCCAAATTCTTTTGTCTCCATTATTCCTCATCTCCTTCTGACGACTCTTTATACCAACGATCATAAAGCATCATTTTCGGATATGCCATTGGAATTCCATTTTTCTCTAAAATTTCTTTTACATCCCGGCGAATGACACGGGCAATTGTATAGTGTTGTAAAGGCTTAGTTTCTGCAATAATACGAATCGTCACTTCCGTACCTACCACATTTTGAACACCTAAAAATGATGGAACATCCACTAATTCTTCAAATTTTGAAGGCAACGTTTCTAAATAAGCTGTTAATAATTTTTCTACTTTCTCTATATCTGCATCTATAGCAACTTGCATATCAATAATCGCTTTCGAATTATTTACAGAGTAGTTAACAACATCTAAAATTTGACCGTTAGGGATGATAAATAGCTCACCCGTAATACCTAAAATTTTCGTTGTTCTTAACCCTATCTCGGTTACTGTACCTTCTGAATTGTTTAATCGGATATAATCTCCTACACCAAACTGATCTTCAAGAATAATGAAGAACCCTGTAATAATATCCTTTACTAAACTTTGAGCGCCAAAACCAATGGCTAAGCCTGCAATCCCTGCCCCAGCCAGTAACCCCCCAATATTAATGTTAACTGCTGATAAAATTGCTATCATTGCCGAGAAATACACTAAATAAGACAATGTACTATGCAATAATTTTATAATCGTTTGTTGACGTCTTTCAGTCTGGTTAATCGGTGTTTTCAGTTTTAAAGTAAAAATACGCGTTATAATTTTTTTTCCTATAAAAATGACTATATAAGATATTACAAGAATCATGACAATTTTTATAGAGGCACTTACTATAAAATCCCACAATTCATCACTCGTAAAATAATCCCAAGTTTTTTCCGCCATTTTAGCTAACCCTTTTGCTTCTTTTTCAATTGCATCTGCAGCCATTTTTCCACTCCTTGTATAACTAACTAAAAATTTGAATATACTTCAATACAATATAGGAAAATTTCTACCATTAAGGTAAATGATTATTAATTCAAAAGAAAGCGAGAATTGCTTATGCAAAAAATGCTAAATGATCCGTTAAAATCATTCGTCCATCATGAACAAACTGGTGCACTATGGCAATTAAGTGACTTATTTTTAAATTATATCCCATTCGATCAAGAAATAATTTTTTGTTGTATCGGTACAGACCGGTCAACTGGGGATGCTTTAGGTCCATTAACTGGTAGTTTTCTATCCAGTTTTCATTCATTTCCCTTTGAAGTCATTGGCACATTGGAAAATCCGTTACATGCAATCAATTTAGCATCAACAATGGAAGAAATAAAACAAAAACCCTCAACACCATTCATTGTGGCAATTGATGCTTGTTTAGGTAACGAACAAAACATTGGCCATATTATCGTCCATGAAGGGCCGTTATTTCCGGGGAAAGCAGTAAAGAAAGAATTACCTCCAATTGGAGACATCTCGATTAAAGGAATCGTTAATGTTGGAGGATTTATGGAAATGCTCGTTTTACAAAATACTCGATTAAATACTACGTATGCAATGAGCAATAAAATTGCACGTGCAATATTGCTTGCATATCAGCGTCATCTATTGAAAAAGAAACATGACCGTAACGACCAAGCCGACTATAACGATTCCCGGCAGCAAATTGGCTACTCGAACCTTCGTTAGACCAGCTATATTTAATCCGATTGCCATAATCATTACACCGCCAGTTGCTGTCATTTCTTGAATAAACAGGTTTAACGCTGCTTCTGGTATATACTCACTTATAAATTTCGCAAATAATGTAATGATACCTTCATAAAAAAGGACAGGGATTGCAGAGATTAATACCCCTATCCCTAGGGTAGAAGATAATACAATTGCAGTAAAGCCATCAATAATCCCTTTCGTTATAAGGACCGAATGATCATTTCTTATCCCACTATCTAATGCACCTAATATACCCATTGATCCAATGATAAAAATCAACGTAGCATTTACAAATCCTTCGGCAATCCCTTTTTCTGATGATTTATTGCCGATTTTATTTTCCATCCATTTTCCTAAATGGAATAGCTTTTTATCTAAATCAATCCATTCTCCGATGACGGCACCAATGACAAGACTAATAATCACGATGATAAAATTACTCGTTTTAAATCCCATTTGGATTCCTAATAACGTAACCGCTAAGCCTATACCCATTAAAACAGTGCTTTTCATATTATCAGAAATGTTTTTAAAAAATCGGCCGATAATTGAGCCGACTACTATTAATAGTACATTGATGAATGTCCCTAGAAGTACCATTGACTAACCTCTTCTCAGAAAAAAGAGCGCCGGAAATTTGGCGCTCACAACTTTTCCTATTCCTGTTCTAGTTGTAAAATTTCTAAAATACGCTCTAAATCATCTTCAGAATAAAATTCAATTTCGATTTTCCCTTTATTCTTTGATTTTCTAATTTGTACATTCGTTCCAAAATATTCTCGTAACTGAGTTTCCGTTGCTTGAACGAAAATATCCTTTTTCTTAGGCTTTTCTGTTTCACGTGAAACTTCTTCATTAAGTTGTTTAATATAAACTTCTAATTGACGTACATTTAAAGCTTGTTTAATAACTTTGTTTGCCACTTCAGGAATTCTTCTTTTATTTTTTAAACCGAGTAATGTCCGTCCGTGTCCCATTGATAATTGACCGTTATTTACTAACTCTCTTACCTCTTCTGGTAATTGCAATAAGCGTAAATGGTTCGTAATGTATGGTCGACTTTTCCCTAAACGTTTCGCAAGTTCTTCTTGAGTAAAGTTTAGTTTTTTAATTAAACTTTCGTAAGCCTCAGCCTCTTCAATAGGTGTTAAGTCTTCCCGTTGAAGATTTTCTAAAATGGCTAGTTCCATCATTTGTTCTTCCGTAAGGTCTTTTACGATGGCTGGAATTTCCTCTAAGTTAGCTAATTTCGCAGCACGGAAGCGTCTTTCACCGACAACAATTTCATATTTTTTTCCCTTTTTCCGAACAACAATCGGTTGAATTATCCCATGTTCACTAATCGATTGAGCTAATTCTTCAATAGCTTCATCATCAAATAGTTTACGAGGTTGAAAAGGGTTAGCGACAAGTTTCTGTAATGCGATCTTTTCAATTTGCTCTTCGTTTGGTTGTAAATGTTCTAATGTTTCAGTAGGAAATAACGCACCAATTCCTTTTCCTAATCCTCTAGCCATTTTTAATCACTTCCCTTGCTAACTCTAAATAGACTTCAGCACCTCTTGATTTTGAATCGTAAATAATAATCGGTTCTCCATGGCTTGGTGCCTCACTTAAACGAACGTTTCGGGGAATAATTGTTTTATACACTTTATCTTGGAAGTATTTCTTTACTTCTTCGATAACTTGTATACCTAAATTTGTACGAGCATCTAACATCGTTAAAAGAACACCATCAATATATAACTGTTGATTTAAATGTTTTTGAACGAGACGTACTGTTGATAGTAATTGACTCAACCCTTCTAGGGCGTAATATTCACATTGAACCGGAATAATGACGGCATCAGATGCGGTTAAAGCATTAATTGTCAACAAACCTAATGAAGGTGGACAATCGATAATAATATAATCGTATTGCTCTTTTACATTTTGTAAGGCATGTTTTAATCTTACCTCACGAGAAATAGTTGAAACGAGTTCAATTTCAGCCCCTGCAAGGGAAATAGTTGCTGGAACGACATATAAATTTTCAACTTTTGATTGTTGGACGACGTTAACGACTTCTTCATCATCGATTAATACATCATAGATACAGCTTTGAATTTCACCTTTATTTATACCAACTCCACTTGTAGCATTACCTTGTGGATCAATGTCTATTAAAAGTACCTTTTTCCCTAAATAAGCAAGACAAGCGCTCAAATTTACAGATGTTGTAGTTTTTCCTACACCACCCTTTTGGTTCGTAATGGCAATAATTCTTCCCAAGCCTTTTGCACCTGCTTTCATCAATCAATTTATTAAAAAATCAACTACACTTAAGCGTCCTCAAACGCATGAAATTAAAATAAGATAAATAGGTATTTCTATTTTATCAAATTTATATAATAGATGTATGACATTCTAAAAACATATTGTATAAATTTTATAGAAAAAGGGGCATCTCAAAAATGAGATACCTCCTTTAATGTTAAATATGAAGTAATGACATATCACTATAACCTAAATTGGGAAGCCAAAAATGATCTATTGAAATACTTGAAACTTATTTTTTCTTTGGTATTTTCACAGTAATTTGGTAGTAATCTTCTGTATCTTCCTCTTCCGTTTTCACATTAATACCACTTTTCGTTACCATCGAAAGAGATTGTTTAATCGTATTTAAGGCAATTCGAATATCTTTACTTATCGCTTTTCGTTTCGGTTTTTCTTTTTTTACTTCTTCTTTTGGTTGACTAAGTTGCTGAATATATTCTTCTAATTGGCGTACATTCCAATCATTTTCTTTTATCAAAGTAACTAATTCAGATTGCAATTCTTCTTCTTTAATGGAGATCATAGCCCGGGCATGTCTTTCCGTTATCTCTCTCTTTAAAATTGCTTCTTGTACAAATTGGGGTAGTTTTAATAAACGTAATTTATTAGCGACCGTTGATTGACCTTTCCCTAAACGTTGAGCAAGTGCTTCTTGAGTTAGTGAATGAAGTTCGAGCAATTGCTGATAAGCTAATGCTTCTTCAATTGCTGTTAGTTCTTCTCGTTGAAGATTCTCAATTAAAGCAATAGAAGCGGTTTCTTTATCACTTAAATTACGAACAATTGCAGGTACTTCAGTCCAATTTAGTTTTTTCATTGCTCGGTAACGACGTTCACCCGCAATAATTTCATAGCGATCGTCTTCATAACTTCGTACAACGATCGGTTGAATTACACCGTGGGTATGGATTGTTCTTGATAATTCTTCAATTTTTTCTTCATCAAAAACCGTACGAGGTTGGAACCGATTTGGAATAATCTTATCAATTGGGATTTTTACTACTTCTTCTGCAGCCTTATTCTTATCATCTTGTGCTACTACTTGTTCTACTTCATTTTTTTCTTCAGAAACAGTTTTTTCGCCGCCTCCGAAAAAACGTGAAAAAGGACTTTTCATTCAATAGGCACCACCTTTTAGAAACTATCTTGTTCGATACTCATTATAAATATTATTTATTATTATTTATAAAATGTACAGAGTCTGATAGATGTAAAAATCTATTAAATTAACATAAATATAAAATATGTATGCTTCAAGATGCAAAATTATATCTAAAAATTTGTGACAAATAAAAGTTTTCTAATAAAAGAAAGAAAAAAACACATACAAAATCTATTATTATCCATAAAGACTAAATGTTTCATGTGGAACATTTGTTAAATTAATAGAAACACAACTCTTTTATTCTAATAAAAATTTTCATACTTATAAAATTAAATTGCCTATTAGCCGCTTATACATAACTTCCAATAGATCGCGGCTAATAAAACAAATTTTTTATACGATTGGTGTTTTATTTGGAACGCCCGGTTTACGAGGGTATTTTTTAGGTGTGTGCTTCACTTTATCAAACACATATAAAGTCCGTTCACTCTCTTCAATCGGTAAAGTATAGGCAAATTCTTCTTTTAAAGATCCACCCAATGTAGTAATTGCCTTTTTCGCATCTTTCAGCTCTTCAGGTCCTGCCGCAGCCTTTAATGCAACAAAATAACCTCCCTGTTTAACAAGCGGGAAGCAAAGTTCGGATAATACAGCTAGTCTCGCTACAGCACGAGCTGTTACGACCTCAAACTTTTCACGGTATGATGCATTTTGTCCAAATTCTTCAGCACGAGCATGCACGAACTCCACATGATCTAATTGTAATTGTTCACTTAAATGATTTAAAAATGTAATACGTTTATTTAAAGAATCAACAATTGTTACATGTAAATGAGGGAAACATATTTTGATTGGTAAGCTTGGAAAGCCCGCACCTGCACCTACATCACAAACAGATTGTACTTTCGTAAAATCAAAGTAAAAACTTGCACTAATGGAATCATAGAAATGCTTTAAATAGACGCCTTCAACATCCGTGATTGCCGTTAAATTCATTTTTTCATTCCACTCAACGAGTAGTTCAAAATATTTTTTAAACTGAGCGATTTGTTGATCACTAAGTTCAATCCCCTTATTTTTTAATGCTTCAATAAATTGTTGTTCGTTCATATGGATCTCCTTTATTTGAGAATGGATGCTTATTTACAAAAGAAGGAGCGTCCGAGAAAAGTTGGTACTCGAACGCTCATTGAACAATTATTCGTTACTTACTCGCGCAATCTTCCCTTGTTCAATATAAACAAGCAAAATTGAAATATCTGCAGGATTAACACCTGAAATACGAGAAGCTTGTGCAATTGATAATGGACGTACTTCTTTTAATTTTTCCCGTGCTTCTGTAGCTAAACTAGAAATATCATCATAATCAATATCTTCTGGTATTTTTTTACCTTCCATTTTATGGAGTTTTTCAACTTGATTTAACGCTTTTTGAATATATCCTTCATATTTCAATTGAACTTCAATTTGTTCTTTTACTTCTTCACTTAATTCAAGACCAGATGGAGTTAATGAAGCGACTAAATCGTATGTCATTTCAGTTCGTTTCACTAAATCCGAAGCCCGAATCCCATCTTTTAATTCTGTTCCACCAACAGAGCGGATGACAGCTTGTGTTGTTTCATTTGGTTTAATAATAACTTCACGAAGGCGAGCAATCTCTGTTTCGATTTGTTCTTTTTTCTTCGTAAATTTCGCAAAACGTTCTTCTGAAATTAAGCCTAATTTATATCCAAGTTCAGTTAAACGTAAATCCGCATTATCATGACGAAGTAATAAACGATATTCTGCTCGAGATGTTAATAAACGATACGGTTCATTTGTTCCTTTTGTTACTAAATCATCAATTAAAACACCGATGTAAGCATCTGAACGTTTTAAAATAACTTCTTCTTTTCCTAAAACTTTAGCAGCGGCATTAATACCTGCCATTAACCCTTGACCAGCAGCTTCTTCATATCCACTAGTACCGTTAATTTGACCAGCTGTATAAAGATTTTTAATGCGTTTTGTTTCTAATGTTGGCCATAATTGCGTTGGTACAATCGCATCGTATTCAATTGCATAACCAGCACGCATCATTTCTGCTTTTTCTAACCCAGGAATTGTTTGTAACATTTTCCGTTGAATATGTTCTGGTAAACTTGTTGACAAACCTTGTACGTAAACTTCTTGAGTATCACGGCCCTCTGGTTCTAAAAAGAGTTGATGACGCGGTTTATCGTTAAAGCGAACAATTTTCGTTTCAATTGATGGGCAATAACGTGGTCCTGTACCTGTAATCGCACCAGTATACATTGGTGCTTTGTCAAGGTTATCATTAATAATTTGATGTGTTTCAGGACTTGTATACGTTAACCAACAAGGAATTTGATCCATGATGAATTCAGTTGTTTCAAAACTAAATGCACGTGGCACATCATCCCCAGGTTGAATTTCGGTTTTACTATAATCAATCGTTTTACTGTCTACACGTGGTGGTGTACCCGTTTTAAAACGAACCATTTCAAAGCCAAGGTCGCGCAAATTATCCGCTAATTTTATGGATGGTTGTTGATTGTTTGGCCCACTTGAATATTTTAAGTCCCCAATAATAATTTCACCGCGCAAATACGTACCTGTTGTGACAATAACTGCTTTTGCTCGGTAAATTCCACCTGTCTGTGTAATGACACCGCGAACGACACCATCTTCAACGATTAATTCATCAACAATTGATTGATGAATTGTTAAATTTTCTTCTTCCTCTAATAAACGTTTCATTTCACGTTGGTAAAGAACTTTATCTGCTTGTGCACGTAAAGCACGAACTGCAGGTCCTTTCCCAGTATTTAGCATACGCATTTGGATATGAGTTTTATCAATTACTTTCCCCATCACACCGCCTAATGCGTCTATTTCACGCACAACGATTCCTTTTGCTGGTCCACCAACAGATGGATTACATGGCATAAAGGCAATCATGTCTAAATTAATTGTCACCATAAGTGTTTTCGCACCCATTTTTGCTGCAGCATATGCTGATTCTACACCAGCATGACCTGCACCGATGACAATGACATCATATTGCCCAGCTTCATATGTTGTTGTCATGCCGTCTCTCCCTTTCTTATTTTAAATTTATTTTCCTAAACAGAATTGTGAGAATAGCTGATTAATCAAGCTTTCTTGCACTGTGTCACCGACTATTTCCCCTAATAGTTCCCATGTTTTCGTTACATCAATTTGAATCATGTCAACTGGAACACCGGTATGGGCTGCATCGATCGCATCTTCAATAGTTGATTTTGCTTGATGAAGTAAAGCAATATGGCGCGCATTGGAAACATAAGTTAAATCATTTGCTTCCACTTGCCCTTCAAAGAAAGTCTTGGCAATTGCTTCTTCTAGCTCAATGATTCCTTGTTCTTGTAAAATGGACGTTGTCACAACAGGACGACCGTTGGACAATGCCTTTACTTTTTCCAAATCAATTTGTTGCGGTAAATCTGTTTTATTAACAACGACAATAAAGTCCATATTTTGAATGGTTTCAAACAGACGTTCATCTTCTTCAGATAATGGTTCCGCCGAATTTAAAACAAGTAAAATTAAATCTGCTTCCTTTAATACTTGTCGAGATTTTTCTACCCCTATTCTTTCGACGATATCTTCCGTTTCACGAATCCCTGCAGTATCAACTAGACGCAAAGGTACGCCGCGCACATTGACATACTCTTCTATAATATCACGAGTTGTACCTGCAACATCAGTAACAATTGCTTTATTCTCGTGAATTAAACTATTTAATAATGAAGATTTCCCTACATTAGGTCTACCGAGAATAACCGTAGAAAGCCCTTCACGTAATATTTTCCCCTGAGAAGAAGTTTGTAATAACTTAGCGATTTCATCCCTTACCCATGTACATTTTTCTAAAAGTACTGGAATGGTCATCTCTTCTACATCATCATACTCAGGATAATCTATATTAACCTCTACATGAGCTAATGTCTCAATTAATGCTTGACGTAATTGGCCAATTAATCTTGAAAGTTTACCTTCCATTTGTCCTAAAGCTACATTCATCGCACGATCTGTTTTCGCTCGGATTAAATCCATAACGGCCTCAGCCTGAGATAAATCAATACGTCCATTTAAGAAGGCACGTTTTGTAAATTCACCCGGTTCCGCTAATCTTGCCCCATTTTGTAAAACGAGCTGCAACACACGATTTACCGAAACAATTCCACCATGACAGTTAATTTCAACTACATCCTCACGGGTAAAGGTTTTTGGTGCCCGCATTAACGAAATCATGACTTCTTCTACTACTTCTTCACTTTTTGGTTCAATTAAATAACCATAATGAATCGTATGGGATTTTTCTTCTATTAATTTTTTGCCACTCGGTGACTTGAAAATTTTATCTGCTATTTTAACTGCTTCATCCCCACTTAAACGGACAATAGCAATGGCTCCTTCGCCCATTGGTGTGGATATCGCGGTAATCGTATCATACTCCATTTTAAAATCCTCCTACTAAATCAATTACACTTTTGTGTAATTGATGACCTCACCAAAACGTCATAAGATGAATACTTTTATCTTGTGACAACTATACGAAGTTATCCACATGTGAATAACTGTTACGAACTTCATTTACTAACAATTTAGAGTAACATATTTTATTGAATTACGAAAGTAAAGCAAATTTTCCACATGTGGATAAAAAAGATCGTCATTTATTTAAGCATATAAAAAGGAAATAAAAAACGACCTTTTAAAGGCCGTTTTTGTTATTCTAATATGTTTTCATTACTTAACTGGTTCTATTACTAAATGACGATTCGGTTCAGTACCTTCAGAATATGTTTCAATATCAATTCGATTCGCTAATGCATTATGAATGACTTTTCTTTCATAGGAAGGCATCGGCTCTAAAGAAACCTTTTTTCCTGTGCGGATTGCCTTATCAGCCATTCGCTCAGCTAATTGCTCTAAAGCAATTTGACGTCGTTCGCGGTAATTTTCCACATCAAGTTTTACCATTAAGAAAGATTTTGTACTTTTATTTACTACTAATTGGGTTAATTGTTGTAATGCATTTAATGTAGCACCACGTTTTCCAATTAAAAGTGCCGCCTTTTCACTTTCTAATTTAAATAAAATGTTTTTACCTTGAACTTTTCCATCGATCGATAAATCATCAATACCCATTTCAATCGCTATATTTTGTATATATTCTTTCGCAATATCAATTGGGCTTTCTTTTTCACTTTCTACTTCTAATAGCTCTTCTGTTCCAACCGATTGATCCTGCTCCTGTTGTATAACTTCTACTGGAGATTGGGCTTCAACAATTGGTTCTGAATATACTTCATTAACAGTCACACGAACTTCAGCTTTCCGTGCACCAAAACCTAAAAATCCTTTTTTACCTTCTTGTAAAACCTCAACTTCTACTTGATCACGAGTAGTATTAAGTTGTTGTAACGCTAATGAGATCGCTTCTTCTACTGTTGCGCCTAATTGCGTAATTTGTTTCACTTTTTCGCCCCTCCTGTTGTAGCAGGTTCTATTTTCTTTCTATTCCAAGGCTTATAAATAACAAGGTTTTGAATTACTGAGATGATGTTTCCGACAACCCAATATAATGATAATGCAGCTGGTAATACAGCACCAAATATCATAATCATAACTGGCATAATATACATCAACACTTTCATTTGAGGGTTGTCCATAGCAGGTCCAGACATCAATACGACAAATTGGATTAAACCAGCTAAAATCGCTAATACAATACTTGGATCTGCGAGCGGGAAAATAAGAAATGTCCCTAAATCAAAGGCTGGTGTTGCATTCATACGACTAATTGCATGATAGAAACCAATCAAAATAGGCATTTGAATTAACATTGGTAAACATCCTGCCGCAGGATTCACGCCAGAATTTTGCATTAATGCCATCATTTCTTGCTGATACTTTTGTTGAGTAACAGCATCTTTTGAAGCATACTTCCTTTGTAATTCTTTCATTTTTGGTTGGATTTCTTGCATTTTTTTCGAGCTTTTTACTTGTTTAATCGTTAATGGAAGGATGACTAATCGGATTATTATTGTAACAGCAATAATCCCAAGAGCATACGTACCTAATAAATCTGCGAAATACTTAATAACTGATACTAATGGCCAAACGATAAATTCATTCCAAAAGCCTTCGCTTTCAGATGAAATTGGCTGATCAAATTCTGTACAACCAGAAAGCAACAATGCTACTGAAACTAGCGACAGAATCATCCAATGACTTTTCTTCAACCTTCTTCCTCCTAGAATACTATTCAACTTTTTAGCTATTTTACCACGTGTAGCCGCTTACACTCTACAAATTGTTTTAATTCCCTCTATAAATATTGACAATAATTATTTAGTTTTGAAAATTTTATTAATATTTTAAGAGACATTTGTAGAGTTACTTATTTCTTCTTTAATACTTTTGCAATTTTTAGCACATGTTCAATACTCTTTTTTGTTTCATGAAAATCTAATGTGGCCGCCGGGTTTCTGGCGATAATAACATAATCCATATCTTGTCTTATTTCATCTTTTAATTCTAAAAATACTTGTCGAATATATCGTTTAATTTGAACTCTCGTTACAGCTTTCCCAACTTTTTTTCCAACGGATAAACCAATACGAAATTCTGTTTGATCCTCATTCGGCAAACAATAAACAACGAATTGACGATTGGCAAAGGACTTTCCCTTTTTAAATACTTTTTGAAAGTCTTCATTTTTTTTAATTCGCTGGCGCTTTTTCATTTCTTCACCTACTATCGTGATTACTTTCTTTTATTCTTTATTAAAATGAAGAAAAAAAAAGCCACTGAATAGGCTCAGTGGACTTATGCTGATAATACTTTTCTTCCTTTACGACGACGAGCAGCTAATACTTTACGTCCGTTTTTTGTGCTCATACGTGCGCGGAATCCGTGTACTTTACTATGTTTACGTTTTTTTGGTTGATATGTGCGTTTCATTATATATTACACCTCCAAATGAAAGTTAAAGTTTCTATCCTACATACAGACCATAACATTATATATATAAAAGAATTAGATTGTCAATTAAATATTTGACCGACTAGCTTTTAGCAGTTTCTTCTCTAAATAAAAATATCCACAACGAGAGATGATTATTATAAACACTCGTTGTGGATATTTTTTTATTTTAAAATTTTATCCACAATACTTATCGACAAGTTTTTCACAAATTCTATGCTTGTGGATAATACGATGGTGAATAAAATTTAACTGTGTGGATAAGTTTCACCAGCTATTGAAATGACAATCTTTTTTTGTTACGATAAATGTGTTTTCTTTTGTGGACATTTAATTTGGGAAATATTTTATCCACAGATGTTAATAACTTGTGGACAAACTTCAACACAGCTTTTGGATAATAGTTATCCACATGCTGTGATTATGTGTTTAATAGATTTTCTATTATCATATATAAATCTAGTTTATTTATTTGAAATGGAAAATATACATGAAAAGGAGTTAAAAGCTTGGAACATTTAGAAGAATTATGGATGAATGTCCTGGCTCAAGTTGAACAAAAAATTTCAAAACCAAGCTTTGAGACGTGGCTTAAATCGACGAAATTACTTTCTTATAAAGGAAGCAATGTAACTATTGCCGCCCCTAACTCATTTACTCGTGATTGGCTTGAAAATCATTACCTTCATCTAATCGCGGGTATTTTATCTGAACTTACAGGTAAAGACTTGCTAATTAAATTTGTTGTTCAAAAGGATCAGGACGATTATGACAGCCTTGATTTACCTGCTCCGGTAATACAGGCAAATAATAACGATGACCATTCTGAAATGACACCAGGAATGCTCAATCCAAAATATACATTTGATACATTCGTTATTGGCTCGGGGAATCGGTTTGCCCACGCAGCATCTTTAGCCGTTGCAGAAGCACCTGCAAAGGCCTATAACCCGTTCTTTATTTATGGAGGAGTAGGATTAGGCAAAACCCATTTAATGCATGCCATTGGCCACTATGTATTGGAACATAATCCAAATGCGAAGGTCGTTTATTTATCATCAGAAAAATTTACAAATGAATTTATTAACTCGATTCGTGATAACAAAGCAGTAGATTTCCGAAACAAATACCGTAATGTCGATGTATTACTGATTGACGATATTCAATTTTTAGCTGGGAAAGAATCCACTCAAGAAGAGTTTTTCCACACATTCAACACGTTGCATACAGAATCTAAGCAAATTGTTATTTCTAGTGATCGACCGCCAAAAGAAATTCCAACATTAGAAGATCGTCTTCGTTCACGTTTTGAATGGGGGCTTATTACGGATATTACACCGCCAGATTTGGAAACACGTATTGCGATTCTTCGTAAAAAGGCGAAAGCAGACGGACTAGATATACCAAATGAAGTAATGCATTATATTGCAAATCAAATTGATACAAATATTCGGGAGCTGGAAGGTGCACTTATTCGAGTAGTTGCATATTCTTCTTTAGTTAATAAAGATATTTCAACAGAGCTTGCTGCCGAAGCATTGAAAGATATTATTCCAAATTCAAAGCCACGTATGATTTCTATTTTAGATATTCAAACTGCTGTTGGAGAGCACTTCCATATTAAATTAGAGGACTTCTCAGCAAAGAGACGTACAAAATCTATCGCCTTTCCAAGACAGATTGCTATGTATTTATCTCGTGAGTTAACCGATTTTTCTTTGCCAAAAATAGGAGAGGAATTTGGAGGACGGGATCATACAACCGTCATTCATGCTCACGAAAAAATTGCATCTTTATTAAAAGAAGATCAACAACTTCAGCAAGATATTAAACAAATTCGTAGTATGTTAGGGAAATAATAATGTGGATAACATGATGAAGTTCTCACAACTTTATTCACAATTTATTAACATGTGGATAATTTGATTTCATGCATGTTTGAATGAGTTATACACAAATCCACAGGGCCTATTACTATATCTATTAATATCTTTTAAAAATAATATAATTAATTAAGAGAGGGTCTAATGATGAAATTTGATATAATGCGAGATCATTTACTAGATGGATTAAATGACGTAATGAAAGCCGTAAGTTCCAAAACGACAATTCCGATTTTAACGGGGATTAAATTGGATGTAACAAACGAAGGGTTAACATTAACGGGTAGTGATGCAGATATAACTATCCAAACATTTATTCCGATTGAAGAAAACGGAGATCAATTAATCAATGTGACTGAAACAGGCTCCATTGTTTTACAAGCAAGAATGTTTAATGAGATTGTTCGAAAATTACCAACAAATGATGTTGAAATCGAAGTATCTAACGGTTTACAAACTCATATTCGTTCTGGGAAATCTGAATTCCATCTTATCGGATTAGACGCTTCAGAGTATCCATTATTACCTGAAGTTTCAACTGATAGACAATTTTCAATACCGGCTGATTTATTAAAATCTATTATTCGAGAAACAGTTTTTGCAGTAGCAGCATCTGAAAGCCGTCCTGTATTAACAGGGGTGAATTGGCAAATTCATGGTAATGAATTAATTTGTATTGCAACAGATAGTCACCGTTTAGCTAGAAGAAAAACAATATTAGAAAATTTACCTACAGATGTAAACTCTGTCGTTATACCAGGTAAAAGCTTAAATGAACTAAATAAAATTTTAGGAGATTCGACAAATCCTGTTCAAATCGTTATTACAAACCAACAAGTTTTATTTAAAACAGAAAATGTTTTATTCTTCTCTCGTCTATTAGAAGGGAATTACCCAGAAACATCCCGTTTAATACCAGAAGAATTTAAAACAAACATTACAATTAACGGGAAATCCTTATTACAAGCAATCGATCGTGCTTCTTTATTAGCTCGAGAAGATCGTAATAATGTTGTACGTTTTGAAACATTCGACGGAAATATTGTTGAAATTTCATCTAACTCTCCTGAAATCGGAAAAGTAGAAGAGCAAATTCCTGTGGAAACATTAGAAGGGGAAAATTTAAAAATTTCCTTCAGTGCAAAATATATGATGGAAGCGTTAAAAGCAATTGATGGACAAGATGTAGTCATTCAATTTACAGGTGCAATGAGACCATTTACATTACGTTCTATACATGATGATGCAATTTTACAATTGATCTTACCAGTAAGAACTTATTAATCAAACATTATGGATAAATGAGATAGTCATTCGTGGCTATCTTTTTTATTTCTTTCGGTTACAAAAATTTCCTGACAACGCCCTTATCCTACTTTCCTTGGATTTTTTCCTTAATTTTAGGTATGATATAAGGATAGATG
The DNA here is from genome assembly GCF_038077515.1 of Ureibacillus sp. FSL E2-3493. Classification (NCBI taxonomy): domain Bacteria; kingdom Bacillati; phylum Bacillota; class Bacilli; order Caryophanales; family Caryophanaceae; genus Ureibacillus; species Ureibacillus sp. FSL E2-3493. The sequence continues at coordinate 3,626,157 of NZ_JBBOPK010000001.1, forward strand.
TACGTAATCGGAGGATGAATTTAATTTGGATGAAATTATAATTGATACAGAATTTATAACCCTTGGTCAAGCTTTAAAAGTTACAGATGCAATTAGCTCTGGTGGCATGTCTAAATGGTTCCTTCAAGAAAATGATGTATTTGTTAACGGTGAAATCGACAAAAGACGTGGCCGTAAACTACGACATGGCGATGTCATTAATATTCCTGGCTGTGGTAGATTTGTCATCGTCAATAAGAACGGAGAAAATTAAATGTTCATCGAGCATTTACAGCTTACAAATTATCGTAACTATGAATCATTAACATTAGATTTTTCACCCAAAATTAATGTGTTTATTGGGGAGAACGCTCAAGGTAAAACAAATGTAATGGAATCTATCTATGTTTTAGCCATGGCAAAATCCCATCGAACAAGTAATGATAAAGAATTAATCCGTTGGCAAGCAGACTATGGTAAAATAGATGGTGTTGTCCAAAATCGTTACGGTAGTTTTCCAATGGAATTGTCTGTTACGAAAAAAGGCAAAAAGGGCAAAATAAACCATTTAGAACAAACGAAGTTAAGCAATTATATTGGTCAAATGAACGTGGTGATGTTTGCTCCTGAAGATTTAAACGTCGTAAAAGGTAGCCCGCAAATAAGAAGGCGGTTTATCGACATGGAAATAGGTCAAATATCGCCAGTGTATTTACATGAATTGCTTACATTTCAGAAATTATTAAAACAGCGCAATCATTTGCTGAAAATAAATCAAGGGAAACAGCAAATCGATGACGTTTTATTTGCTATTTATACTGAGCAATATATTCAGTCAGCTGTCCAAATTATTCGTAAAAGACTTCAATTTATACAACTTTTACAAGATTGGGCTGAAAAAATCCATTCTGGCATCTCACGTGGTCTTGAAAAGTTAACGATTCAATATCGAGCTACTTCTGGACTTAATCCAGAATGGAATGATGATGAAATGGCTACATACTTGGAAAAGAAGTTAGCAGAAGTAAGAAAGCGTGAGCTTGAAAGAGGGATTACATTAGTTGGTCCACATCGAGATGATTTACAGTTTTTGGTAAATGATTATGATGTTCAAACTTATGGATCACAAGGTCAACAACGTACAACAGCCTTATCTTTGAAACTAGCTGAAATAGAATTAATTAAGCAAGAGACGAAAGAGGCACCTATTTTACTTTTAGATGACGTATTGTCCGAATTAGATGATTATCGCCAATCACATTTATTAAACACCATTCAAGGTGAAGTGCAAACGTTTGTCACGACAACAAGTGTTGATGGGATTCATCATGAAACAATACAACATGCGAAAATGTTTCACGTGAAACAAGGTGTAATAGAAACTCAATAAATAAACAAATTAATTTAATTTTTTAATCTAAGCGAATTGTACTGTAGCCTTAAATTTTATGGCATTGGGAATAACAGTTAAAAAATTCGCTTAAGTTTTCATTTAGAAAGTTTTAGAAATTTTGATAAAGCTTTTTAATTTTGACACATACTGAGGTAATGAAAGAGTAGGTGAACATGGTGGCTTTAGAAGAGAAACAAGTTCAACAAGCTTATGATGCGGATCAAATTCAAGTTTTAGAAGGGTTAGAAGCTGTTCGTAAGCGTCCAGGGATGTATATTGGCTCCACAAGCTCTAAAGGGCTTCACCATTTAGTTTGGGAAATCGTGGATAACAGTATTGACGAAGCATTAGCAGGTTATTGTACAGAAATTACGGTTGCAATTGAAAAAGACAACTGGATTCGTGTAGAAGATAATGGTCGTGGTATTCCAGTCAATATTCAAGAAAAAATGGGAATGCCAGCAGTTGAAGTTATTATGACAGTTCTACATGCTGGTGGTAAATTCGGCGGTGGCGGATATAAAGTATCAGGTGGTCTTCACGGTGTAGGTGCATCTGTAGTGAATGCTTTATCTGTTGCAACGGAAGTATATGTAAAACGTGATGGTCATATTCATTCCATCAAATTCGAACGAGGTAAAACTGTTCAACCAGTAAAAATTATTGGTGATACTGAGGAGACAGGTACAACAACTCGTTTTAAAGCGGATCCAGAAATTTTCAAAGAAACAACTGTTTACGAATATGATATTTTAGCAACTCGTATACGAGAACTTGCTTATTTAAACCGTGGTATTCGCATTACTATTGTGGATGAACGAGAAGAAGAAAAGCGCATAAACACATATCACTTTGAAGGTGGTATTCGTGAGTATGTAGAGCATTTAAATAAAACAAAAGAACCGATTCATGACCCAATTGATATCATGGGTGAAAAAGATGGTATTTCGGTTGAAATTGCAATGCAGTATAATGCTGGATTCTCTTCTAACATTTATTCATTTGCTAACAATATTAATACTTATGAGGGCGGTACTCATGAATCAGGTTTTAAAACAGCCCTTACACGAGTAATTAATGACTATGCACGTAAAGGAAATTTATTAAAAGATACTGAAGGAAATTTAACTGGTGAGGATGTAAGGGAAGGATTGACGGCAATTATATCTGTCAAACACCCTGATCCACAATTTGAAGGACAAACGAAAACAAAATTAGGAAATTCAGAAGTAAGTTCCATTACAAACTCTTTATTTTCTGATGGTTTTGAACGTTTCATGTTAGAAAATCCTTCTGTAGCACGAAAAATCGTAGAAAAAGGATTAATGGCTGCTCGTGCCCGTGTTGCAGCGAAAAAAGCACGTGAATTTACACGCCGTAAATCTGCTTTAGAAGTATCCAGCCTTCCAGGAAAACTTGCAGACTGTTCTTCTACTAATCCTGCTGAGTCAGAAATTTATATTGTAGAAGGTGATTCCGCAGGCGGTTCTGCTAAATCAGGGCGTGATCGTTACTTCCAAGCGATTTTACCGTTGCGCGGAAAGATTTTAAACGTTGAAAAGGCAAATATTAATCGAATTTTGTCGAATGCTGAAATTCGTGCGATGATTACAGCGTTTGGTACAGGTATTGGAGAAGAATTTGATTTAGAAAAAGCACGTTATCATAAAATCGTTATTATGACAGATGCCGATGTTGATGGTGCTCATATTCGTATTCTTTTATTAACATTCTTCTTCCGCTTTATGCGTCCGCTAATTGAAGCTGGTTATGTATATGCGGCTCAACCACCTTTATATCAAGTGAAACAAGGTAAACATGTTGAGTATTGTTATTCAGATGAAGAACTACAAGCGATATTAGAACGCTTACCAAGCATGCCGAAACCAGTCGTCCAACGTTATAAAGGTCTAGGTGAAATGAATGCTGAACAACTTTGGGATACAACGATGGATCCAGAGCATCGCACGCTTCTTCAAGTTGAATTAGATGATGCAATGAAAGCAGATCAAATCTTCCAAGAATTAATGGGGGATGAGGTCGAGCCTCGTCGAAAATTCATTGAAGATAATGCGGTATATGTACAAAACTTAGACATTTAACTTGGTTCTGAAGGGAGGTCTTTCATATGTCTGAAAATCAACATGAAGGTGTAAAAGGAATAAAAATAAGTGAAGAAGTACAAACATCGTTTTTAAACTATGCAATGAGCGTTATCGTATCACGGGCATTACCAGATGTACGTGATGGTTTAAAACCGGTACACCGTCGTATTCTATATGGAATGCATGAGCTAGGAAATACGTCAGATAAACCATATAAAAAATCTGCTCGTATTGTTGGAGACGTAATGGGGAAATACCATCCCCATGGTGACTCATCAATTTATGACGCCATGGTACGTATGGCGCAAGATTTTAGTTATCGATATATGTTAGTAGATGGTCATGGTAACTTTGGTTCTGTCGATGGCGACGGAGCTGCGGCGATGCGTTATACAGAATCTCGTATGTCCAAAATAACAATGGAAATGTTACGAGATATTAATAAAGATACGATTGATTATCAAGCAAACTATGATGGAAATGAAAAAGAGCCTATCGTATTACCAGCTCGTATTCCAAACCTTTTATTAAACGGTGCCTCTGGTATTGCGGTAGGGATGGCAACAAACATTCCACCCCATCAATTAGGGGAAACAATCGATGCGGTTATCGCTTTATCTGAAAATCCAGCGATTACAACAGAAGAGTTAATGGAAATTATCCCAGGTCCTGATTTTCCAACTGGTGGTTTAATACTAGGACGAAGTGGTATTCGCCGAGCATACGAAACAGGTCGTGGTTCCATTACTGTCCGTGCTAAAGCAGAAATTGAAACGAAATCGAATGGTAAAGAAACAATTATCGTTCATGAAATACCATACCAAGTTAATAAGGCAAGATTAATTGAGAAAATTGCTGAATTAGTACGGGATAAAAAGATTGATGGCATTACGAATTTACGAGATGAATCCGATCGACGTGGTATGCGTATTGTTATTGAAGTTCGTAAAGATGCAAATGCTAACGTTATCCTTAATAATTTATATAAACAAACTGCTATGCAATCTAACTTTGGCGTGAACATGCTAGCATTAGTTAATGGTCAACCGAAAGTTTTAAGTTTAAAAGAAGTGCTGTTCCATTACTTAGAACATCAAAAAGTTGTGATTACACGCCGTACGCAGTTTGAATTAAGAAAAGCTGAAGATCGTGCACATATTTTAGAAGGTTTAAGAATCGCCCTAGATCATATTGATGAAATTATTAGTATTATTCGTTCTTCTCGATCTGGTGATGAAGCTAAACCGGTATTAATGGAACGTTTTAATTTAACTGAACGTCAAGCGCAAGCAATTTTAGATATGCGTTTAGTACGTTTAAGTGGTTTAGAACGGGAAAAAATTGAAAATGAATATCAAGAACTTCAAGTATTAATTGCTGAGTTAAAAGCAATTTTAGCCGATGAAAGTAAAGTAATTGATATTATTCGAACAGAATTGACAGAAATTAAAGAACGATATAATGATAAACGCCGTACAGAAATTACTGCTGGTGGACTTGAAATGATCGAAGATGAGGATTTAATTCCTCGTGAAGATTCTGTTATTACATTAACGCATAATGGCTACATAAAGCGACTTGCTTCTAATACGTACCGAAGCCAAAAACGTGGTGGTCGTGGTGTGCAAGGAATGGGTACCCATGAAGATGATTTCGTTGAACATTTATTGTTCACTTCAACCCACGACACAATTCTATTCTTTACATCAAAAGGGAAAGTATACCGTGCCAAAGGATATGAAATCCCTGAGTTTGGTCGAACAGCAAAAGGTTTACCAATTGTAAATCTGTTACCTTTAGAGAAAGAAGAAAAAGTAACAGCCATGATTCATGTTAATGAATTTAAGGAAGATGCTTACTTTATTTTTACAACTAAAACAGGTATTACAAAACGTACGCAACTATCACAATTTGCTAATATTCGTACAAGTGGATTAATCGCAATTCATTTACATGATGATGATGATTTAATTTCAGTTCGATTAACCGACGGAACGAAGGATGTTATTATCGGAACCCATGATGGTATGTTAATCCGTTTCAAAGAAGAAGAAATTCGTTCGATGGGACGTACAGCATCAGGTGTACGTGGTATAAAACTTCGTGAAGGCGATTATGTAGTAGGGATGGAAATAGTTGAACCAGGCCAAGAAATTTTAGTTGTTACTGAAAAAGGTTATGGAAAACGTACTCCTGAATCAGAATATCGTCTACAAAGCCGTGGTGGTGTAGGTCTTAAAACAATCCAAATTACGGAGAAAAATGGTCCGATGTGTGCTGTTAAAACAGTAGACGGATCAGAAGATATTATGTTAATTACGATTAACGGAATTTTAATCCGTATGGATGTTAATGATATTTCCATCATTGGACGAAGTACTCAAGGTGTTCGTTTAATTCGTCTAAGTGAAGATGAGTTAGTTGCAACAGTAGCCCGTGTAAAGAAAGATGAAGAAACCGAAGAAGATATAGCAGATGAAGATAATACAACTGCTGAATTAAACAATGATTCAGTAATAGATTCTTCTGAGACAGATTCTGAAACAGAAGAATAAAATGAACAAACTGATTCAAAGGTTCAAATGAACTTTTGAATCAGTTTTTTTATTTGTTTAATGATGAAATACCTAAAAAAGTATATAGAATTTAAAATCTTCTTTCTTTTAATAGTTATCCTAGTTGCTAAAAGAGAAATAAATAGTCTTTTTATGCTATTCTGAATGCACTCTATCATAGATTTTCAGTTTAAATTCGATTATTAAGGGATATATATAAATTTTGAACTTAAAATATAGTATAATATATCTAAAAAAAAACGATATAACTATTTCTTTAGATACACAAACTGCAATTTCAAACTATCAAAG
>NZ_JBBOPK010000001.1:3637500-3692500 GCF_038077515.1 Ureibacillus sp. FSL E2-3493
GCGGGAGGTGCCCGTACCGCAAACCGACACAGGTAGTCGAGGAGAGAATCCTAAGGTGTGCGAGAGAACTCTCGTTAAGGAACTCGGCAAAATGACCCCGTAACTTCGGGAGAAGGGGTGCTCTCGTGAGAGAGCCGCAGTGAATAGGCCCAGGCGACTGTTTAGCAAAAACACAGGTCTCTGCAAAACCGTAAGGTGACGTATAGGGGCTGACGCCTGCCCGGTGCTGGAAGGTTAAGAGGAGGGGTTAGCATTAGCGAAGCTCTGAATTGAAGCCCCAGTAAACGGCGGCCGTAACTATAACGGTCCTAAGGTAGCGAAATTCCTTGTCGGGTAAGTTCCGACCCGCACGAAAGGCGTAACGATCTGGGCACTGTCTCAACGAGAGACTCGGTGAAATTATAGTACCTGTGAAGATGCAGGTTACCCGCGACAGGACGGAAAGACCCCGTGGAGCTTTACTGTAGCCTGATATTGAATTTTGGCACAACTTGTACAGGATAGGTAGGAGCCAGAGAACTCGGAGCGCCAGCTTCGAGGGAGGCGTCGGTGGGATACTACCCTGGTTGTGTTGAAATTCTAACCCATACCCCTTAGCGGGGTAGGAGACAGTGTCAGGTGGACAGTTTGACTGGGGCGGTCGCCTCCTAAAAGGTAACGGAGGCGCCCAAAGGTTCCCTCAGAATGGTTGGAAATCATTCGTAGAGTGTAAAGGCACAAGGGAGCTTGACTGCGAGACCTACAAGTCGAGCAGGGTCGAAAGACGGGCTTAGTGATCCGGTGGTTCCGCATGGAAGGGCCATCGCTCAACGGATAAAAGCTACCCCGGGGATAACAGGCTTATCTCCCCCAAGAGTCCACATCGACGGGGAGGTTTGGCACCTCGATGTCGGCTCATCGCATCCTGGGGCTGTAGTCGGTCCCAAGGGTTGGGCTGTTCGCCCATTAAAGCGGTACGCGAGCTGGGTTCAGAACGTCGTGAGACAGTTCGGTCCCTATCCGTCGTGGGCGTAGGAAATTTGAGAGGAGCTGTCCTTAGTACGAGAGGACCGGGATGGACACACCGCTGGTGTACCAGTTGTCTTGCCAAAGGCATCGCTGGGTAGCTATGTGTGGACGGGATAAGTGCTGAAAGCATCTAAGCATGAAGCCCCCCTCAAGATGAGATTTCCCATTACGCAAGTAAGTAAGATCCCTCAAAGACGATGAGGTAGATAGGTTCGAGGTGGAAGTGTGGTGACACATGGAGCTGACGAATACTAATCGATCGAGGACTTAACCAAATCTTGAATGCATTCAATGTCTTTATCCAGTTTTGAGAGAACAAGCTCTCAACTAAATAGTCTAGTGATGATGGCAAAGAGGTCACACCCGTTCCCATACCGAACACGGAAGTTAAGCTCTTTAGCGCCGATGGTAGTTGGGGGCTTCCCCCTGTGAGAGTAGGACGTTGCTAGGCGAACAAGGACCACTGAAATTCAGTGGTCTTTTTTTATACCTAAAAAGCCCCCAACGTACAAAAAGCCGAAGGCTTTAATCGGCGCGTTTAAGAACAAACAAAAGTACAGAAGAAAAAACTCGAGAAGTGGGAGGACCGAGGAAAACAAGGAATCAAGGAGGCCCGAAGCGCAGTGTACTTGGTACATGAGCATCGGACTGACGCAGATGACGCAGTTTTCCGATGTGTCATCGCGCTTCGCAGAAAGCGTCGATGGTAGTTGAGGGGTGCCCCTGTGAGAGTAGGACGTTGCTAGGCAAATAGTGACCATTGAATTTCAGTAAGCCCCCAAAGTTCAGTACGTTTATAAAAATGATAGGTAAATAAATTGAGTCTTAATAAAAACTTAGAAACAGGCACTAATAATAATAAGTGGAAATTAAAAGAGGAAAATTTACCGAAACTTAGTTGAATTCGTTTACATTAAAAAGTGATAGAAAAAAGTATATTTAAAAAAGTGATCTATAGAATTCTGTATCGTTACTTAATAAATTTCGAAGTTAAGTAAATAATAATCAAGGTTGGTTCATTATTTTAAAATGGGAGTATAAATAATCGGAATAATCTTTCTTTTTAGAGAATCTTGACACTTACAATTCATGTTGATAATCTTACAATTAATATTCTTTAAGAACTAGGAGGCATTTACGAAATGTGGGAAACGAAATTTGCCAAAGAAGGCTTAACATTTGATGATGTTTTATTAGTACCAGCACATTCAGAAGTATTACCAAAATCTGTGGACTTATCAGTACAACTTACTCCAAAGATCAAACTGAATATTCCAATTGTAAGTGCAGGTATGGATACTGTTACTGAATCAAAAATGGCTATTGCAATGGCTCGCCAAGGTGGAATCGGAATTATTCATAAAAATATGAGTATTGAAGAACAAGCTGAAGAAGTTGAAAAAGTTAAGCGATCTGAAAATGGCGTAATTACGAACCCGTTCTTTTTAACGCCAGAACATCAAGTATATGATGCAGAGCATTTAATGGGTAAATATCGCATTTCGGGTGTGCCAATTGTAAAAAATGAGGAAGATTTAACATTAGTAGGTATCATTACAAACCGTGACTTACGTTTTATTTCTGATTACTCATTAAAAATTGAAGATGTTATGACGAAAGCAGAGCTTATTACAGCTCCTGTTGGTACAACATTAGAAGAAGCTGGAAAAATTCTTCAACAATATAAAATTGAGAAATTACCAATTGTTGATGAGGATGGTAAATTAACAGGTCTTATTACAATTAAAGACATTGAAAAAGTTATTGAATTTCCAAATGCAGCTAAAGATAATTTAGGAAGATTATTAGTCGGTGCTGCTGTTGGTGTATCAAAAGATACAATGCCACGTATTGCAAAACTGGTAGAAGCTCAAGTGGATATTGTAGTAATTGATACAGCACACGGACATTCACAAGGCGTAATTGAAACGGTAAAACAAATTCGTGAAGCATACCCAGAATTAGAAATCATTGCCGGTAACGTTGCAACTGGAGAAGCTACACGCGCATTATTTGAAGCTGGTGCAGACGTTGTAAAAGTTGGTATTGGACCTGGTTCAATATGTACTACTCGTGTAGTAGCGGGTGTTGGGGTACCTCAAATTACTGCTGTTTATGATTGTGCTACTGTTGCTCGTGAAATGGGTAAAACAATAATAGCAGATGGTGGAATTAAATATTCAGGTGATATCGTAAAAGCACTTGCTGCAGGTGGACATGTTGTAATGCTTGGTTCTTTACTAGCAGGTACTTCAGAATCTCCTGGTGAAACGGAAATCTTCCAAGGTCGCCGTTTTAAAGTTTATCGTGGTATGGGTTCATTATCAGCAATGGAAAAAGGTTCTAAAGATCGTTATTTCCAAGAAGACGCGAAAAAATTAGTTCCTGAAGGTATTGAAGGTCGTCTTCCTTATAAAGGACCATTAGCAGATACGATCCATCAATTAGTTGGTGGTATTCGTGCAGGTATGGGATATTGTGGAGCGCCTAACTTAGAATATTTACGAGAAAAATCACAGTTTATTCGTATGACTGGAGCAGGACTTCGGGAATCTCATCCCCATGATGTTCAGATTACAAAAGAAGCTCCAAACTATTCTATTCAATAAATGGAACCTAAGTACTTTATTAACGTCTATGGTAGATGTTAATAAAGTGCTTTTTTATTTAAACGTAATATTTTTCTTGCACTTTCTATGATAAAATGACGAAAGTAGATTAAAAAATTTAATGGAGGTATTTTTTTGTGAGAACATCTAAGAAAACATCTTGGGTTAGCCTAATGATGATTCCACTTCTGTTAATCAGCATGTTTGTTATGTCACCAAGTAATGCAAGTGCTGAAACAGATTTAGGTATAAATGTATCTGCTGCGATATTAATCGATGCTGAAACAGGAAAAATATTATATGAAGAAAACGCTGATCAACCTTTAGGAATTGCGAGTATGTCAAAAATGATGACAGAGTATATTCTTTTAGATGCGGTTAAAGAAGGCAAGATTTCTTGGGATCAGCAGTACCATGTTAATGAGTATACATATAAAATGTCACAAGATCGTGCATTAAGTAATGTACCGTTAAGAGAAGATGGTACTTATACAATTAAGGAACTTTATGAAGCAATGGCAATTTACTCAGCCAATGCAGCAACGGCAGCAATAGCTGAAACGATTGCTGGATCTGAAACTGAGTTTATCAAATTGATGAACGAAAAAGCTGAAGAAATCGGTTTAGAAGACTATAAATTTGTTAACTCTACTGGATTAAATAATTCGGATTTATTTGGTATGCATCCAGAAGGTACAAAAGCTGAAGATGAAAACGTTATGCCAGCAAAATCAGTGGCAAAATTAGCCTATCATCTATTAAAGGATCATCCGGAAGTTTTAGAAACATCTAGTATTCCAAAAAAATACTTCCGTGAAGGCACAGATGACCAAATTGAAATGGAAAACTGGAACTGGATGTTAAAAGGCTTAGTAAGCCAATATGAAGGCGTAGACGGCCTTAAAACGGGTTCTACACCTTTTGCTGGACAATGTTTCACAGGAACGGCAGAACGTAATGGGACACGTTTAATAGCAGTGGTTATGAATGCTGTAGATGCAAAGGGAAATGAATCACGTTTAGCACGTTTTGATGCTGCGAAAAAATTATTTGATTATGGTTTCGGACAATTTAAAAAAGAAGAGATTGTTCCTGCTAACTATCAATTTAAAGGCAACGAAACAATTGATGTAACTAAAGGAAAAGAAGATAAAGTAGAAATAGCTGTTGAAGAACCAATTTCTTTCATGGTTAAAACAAATGAAAAAGATTTATATGTCCCTAAAGTCGTTTTAGATCAAAAATCAATTGAAGCGGATGTGAAAAAAGGGACTGTCGTTGGTAAAGTTGTAATTGAACGAACTGAAGGAACGGATTACGGATTTATCGATGGGGAAAGTTATTCTACAAATGTAGTAACAACGAGTAACGTAGAACGTGCAGGAGTCATTTCATTATTCTTCCAAGGAGTAGGTAGCTTCTTCGGGAATATTTGGGATGGTATTTCTGGATTCGTTGGTGGATTATTTTAATTAATGTTGCAACAAATAAAGCTGTTCTGTAAGCAAAAGCTTATAGGACAGCTTTTTTATATTTAGCGATAGCTATTCACAATCTTTTTTTTCTTGGACAAAATAAGTTTGCCCAAAGTCTTCATAAGCTAGTAGGTGAAGGAGCGTGATAAAGTGTGCGGCATTACAGGTTGGATTGATTTTACAAGGTCGATAAAGAACAGTGAAGAGATTGTTAAAGGAATGACGGAAACGTTAAATAAGAGAGGACCTGATGATGGCAATGTATGGTGCAGCACACATGCTCTACTAGGGCATCGTCGTTTAGCTGTTATTGATTTAATTGGTGGTAAACAACCAATGACGAAGATACACCAAAATGCATCCTATGTCATCGTGTATAATGGAGAACTTTATAATACGGATGAGATTCGCCAAGAATTATTAAAAAGAGGGTACACTTTTTCAACATCTTCAGATACAGAAGTGTTGTTAGCCTCTTTTATTGAATGGAAAGAGCAGTGTGTGGATTATTTAAATGGAATCTATGCTTTTGCTGTATGGGACGAACAACAAGAAACGTTATATGCTTTTAGGGATCGTCTAGGTGTAAAACCTTTCTTTTATTCTTTAAGTGAAGGTTCTTTTTTATTTGGATCTGAAATTAAAGCAATACTTGCCCACCCATCGATAACGCCTCAAATTGATCGACAAGGTTTAGCAGCTCTACTGAGCATCGGGCCTTCTCGTGTACCTGGTAATGGAGTATATAAAGGAATTGAGGAATTAGAGCCAGGGCATGCTTTAACATTTTCAAAAGAAGGTTTAAAGAAATGGCGTTATTGGAATGTAAAAAGTCAAAAGCACGAACAGTCCTTTGAAGAAACCGTAGAGCACGTACGTTTTTTAGTAACAGATGCAATTAAACGTCAGCTAGTTTCTGATGTCCCACTTTGTACATTTTTATCCGGCGGGTTGGATTCCAGTATTATTACTGCTATTGCTGCGAATACGTACAATGAAGAAGGGCGTACTCTCCATACGTATTCCATTGATTATGAAGGAAACGAACAATTTTTTGAAAAAAATGATTTCCAAACCTCTATGGATAGCTATTGGATAAATAAAATGACGGAAACTTTCCATACGAAACATTTTGATATAATTCTTTCTCAAAAGGATTTAGTAGATAAGTTAGAAGAAGCAATGTTAATACGTGACTTACCAGGTATGGTGGATATTGATAGTTCACTTTTACTCGCTTGCCGCGTTATTAAAGAAAATTTTACAGTAGCTTTATCAGGAGAATGTGCCGATGAAGTATTTGGTGGATATCCGTGGTTCCATAAAGATTATGACCAGTTCCCATGGATTCGTTCCATCGATGAAAGGGAAGGATTTTTACGAAAAGAATGGCAGTCGAAACTACAATTAAAGGAATTTATGAAACATGCCTTTGAAGAAACAGTAAAAGATTCTCCAACACTTGAGGGGGAAAATCCAAAAGAAGCGAAACAAAGACAACTATTTTATTTAAATATGCGTTATTTTATGCAAACATTATTGGAACGAAAAGATCGGATGAGTATGGGTGGAAGTTTAGAGGTTCGAGTCCCATTTGCAGACCATCGAATCGTAGAATACGTCTGGAATATTCCTTGGGAAATGAAAAACGTGGGAAATATGGAGAAAGGACTGTTACGAAAAGCGGTTGAAGGTCTGTTACCAGAAGAAGTATTATATCGGAAAAAGAATCCATATCCGAAGACGTATCACCCTGCTTATACAGAGGGAGTGAAAGAACTATTAAATAGTCTTCTTCAAAGGAAAGAGTCGATTCTACATGAATTGTTTGAAAAGGAACAATTGGAACAACTCGTACTTTCTGGTGGTGCTTCATTTAAAGTACCATGGTTTGGACAATTAATGGCAGGTCCCCAATTACTAGCCTACTTAATTCAAATCGATCGCTGGTTTGAACATTATAATATTCAATTAATCGACCAATAAAAGAGGGAGTCTCATTAGGAGACTCCCTCTTATTTCATTTTTTTCGAATACCCCAACAAGCCATTAATTGATGGATGGCTGGCTCAATATCAACTAAGTCAATCCCACCAAAACCAAGTAAAAAGGTAGGACGCTCGTATTTAATTGGTTTTAATAAATAATCCGATACAGGGTAAACAGCAATATTCAGTTCATTGGCTTGTTGCTTTAGTTCTTGTTCAGTTTTTTCTAATGGGACAGATATTAAAACATGCATGCCGGCTTGGTCTCCTGTAATAGTAATTTCAGGATAAAAGGTTTCGAAAGTGTTCGTAAGTTTATCATGTTTTTTTCTATAAATTTTGCGCATACGATTTAAATGTTTTGCAAAATGACCGTCTTTCATAAAGTTTGCTAAAATATGTTGATCAAATCTAGGAACAGTTGCGGAATAATCGCTAAATATTTGTTTATAGGCTGTCAAAAGAGTAGAAGGTAATACAAAATAAGCAACACGTAATGAAGGCATTAATGATTTTGTAAAGGTACTCATATAAATTACTTTTTCATTTTTATCCATTCCTTGCAGAGCTGGAATCGGTTTTCCAATATAACGAAATTCACTATCATAATCATCTTCAATAATATATCGATTTGTCCCTTTGACAGCAGCCCATTTCAGTAGTTGTGTTCTTCGAGCAGCTGATAGCACTGCCCCAGTAGGGAACTGGTGAGATGGTGTGATATAAACAATGTTAGCGTCGGTTTTCTCCAACTCATCTACGATTAAACCGTCTTCGTCAACGGGAATAGGAATTGCATTATTTTGTAAATGGATTCGAGGTATTGCCGAATATCCTGGGTTTTCTAGAGCAAATTTTGAACTATCTTCAAGTAAGCGCAAAATCATTGGAAGTAATTGTTCTGTCCCTGATCCAATGACGATTTGTTCCGGATTACAAATAATCCCTCGAGATTGGTATAAATAATTTGCTATTTCAAATCGTAATTCATATTCACCTTGAGGTTCCCCAACTTGTAAATATTCCTTTGAAGTATTGTCAAAAAGTTCTTTTGCGTATTTTCTCCATAGGGTAAAGGGAAAGGACTCGGTATCTATTTTCCCTGGATGGAAATCATATTGATATTTTTTAGTGATTCGCGTTTCGATGGTTACTTTAGACTGTTCTTTTTCAACATAAGGAAGCGTATCAATCTCTTCTACAAAAAAACCTACCCGTGGTTTCGAAGTAATATAACCTTCAGCAAGTAATTGTCCATAGGCGATTTCAATCGTCGTTTGACTAATATTTAAAAAATCGGCAAGCTTCCGTTTAGAAGGTAATTTTGTCCCGACGTCAATTTGTTTTGTAATAATTGCATTTTTCATTCCAATATAAAGCTGTTCATACAAAGGTTTAGAACTATTTTTTTCTAGTTCAAATATGAGCATATCCAACTGCCCCACCCCTAACTGACCTTGTTATATTTTGTAATATTGACTCTTTTTATATGGTCAATATTGATTATACTAAAAATCAATAAAGCAGGGGAGGTTTTTTAAAATGAAATTAGTTGGAACAGAACGAGTAAAACGTGGAATGGCAGAAATGCAAAAGGGTGGCGTTATTATGGACGTCATTAATGCCGAACAAGCAAAAATTGCAGAGGCTGCAGGTGCCGTTGCAGTTATGGCATTAGAAAGAGTACCATCAGATATTCGTAAAGCGGGAGGAGTAGCCCGTATGGCGGATCCTCGAATCGTTGAAGAAGTGATGAATGCTGTAACAATCCCTGTTATGGCAAAGGCGCGAATTGGCCATATTGTGGAAGCTAGAGTGTTAGAAGCGATGGGTGTTGATTATATTGATGAGAGTGAAGTATTAACACCGGCCGATGAAGAATTCCATTTATTAAAAAGTGATTATACTGTGCCGTTTGTATGCGGTTGCCGTGACCTTGGGGAGGCAGCCCGTCGCATTGGAGAAGGGGCATCGATGCTACGTACTAAAGGTGAACCAGGTACAGGAAATATTGTTGAGGCCGTTCGTCATATGCGTAAAGTGAATGCGCAAGTACGTCGGGTAGTTGGAATGAGTACAGATGAATTAATGACTGAAGCAAAGTTATTAGGTGCACCTTTTGAAGTGCTCGTTGAAATTAAAAAACTAGGACGCCTACCTGTAGTCAATTTTGCTGCCGGTGGAATTGCGACACCAGCAGATGCTGCACTCATGATGGAACTAGGAGCAGATGGCGTATTTGTAGGTTCTGGTATTTTCAAATCGGAAAACCCTGAGAAGTTTGCCCGTGCTATTGTGGAAGCAACAACTCATTATAAAGACTATAAATTAATTGCAGAAATTTCTAAAGAGCTGGGTACACCAATGAAAGGAATTGATATTGCGACACTGTCTGATAGTGAACGAATGCAGGAGCGTGGATGGTAATGTGGAGAATAGGAGTATTAGCCTTACAAGGTGCCGTTAGAGAACATATTGATCAAATTGAAAAGCTTGGTTGTGAGCCAGTCCTTGTCAAAAGTGTAGAAGATTTAAAAGATCTTAATGGACTAATTTTACCTGGTGGAGAAAGTACAACAATAAGAAAACTATTAGATCGATATGAACTGTTGAATCCGATTCGAACATTGGCCCAAAACGGATTGCCTATATTCGGAACGTGTGCAGGTTTAATCTTATTAGCTGACGAAATAGTTGGATACGAATCGCCCCATTTAGGTTTAATGGATGTAGTTGTTGAGCGAAATTCTTATGGGAGACAAGTAGATAGTTTCGAGGTAGAGTTATCAATAAAAGATATTGGTGAAGATATTCCAGCAGTTTTTATTCGTGCTCCCCATATTGTGTCAGTAGGAAAAGAAGTAGAAGTATTAGCGAAACAAGATGAACGGATCGTACTTGCCCGTGATCGCCATTTTTTAGGCTGTTCCTTTCATCCAGAATTAACAGAAGATGTTCGTATTCTGAAATATTTTGTGGAAATGATTAAACAATGTCATAACACTTCTCTTGCAAAATTGAATAGCATATAGTACTCTATGGTTAAATTTATCTTTCATTAAAATGTTTTAATGGGGAACACTATAGTCAATAAATATATGTTAACATCGATGATAGGAAGTAGTAACAAGCACGTTTTTTCTAGAGAGTCAGCGGCTGGTGGAAGCTGATAAAAACCCTTGTGAATCCGTCCTTGAGTTGCCGAGCTGAATTAGCAGTAGGTTCTGGCCGGTTGAAAAGCCGTTATGAGATAAGTGGATTAGATAGATGGTTTGTCTAGTCAATTAGGGTGGCAACGCGGGTAGCTCTCGTCCCTTTTTAGGGATGAGGGCTTTTTTATGTTTTTATTGCTCTAGCAAAGTAAAGTGACAGGGGTGCAATGGTAGTACTTTTATAAATCAAAAAATGGAGGAATCAACATGTTAGATATTAGACGTGTCCGTGAAAATTATGAGGAAGTAAAAAAAATTCTTCTTACTCGTAATGAAGATTTAGGGAATTTCGATGAGTTTGAGGAATTAGATGGAAGACGCCGGGATTTAATTGCGAAAACGGAAGTATTAAAAGCAGAACGCAACAAAGTATCAGAACAAATTTCAATTATGAAACGAAACAAAGAAAATGCAGATGAAGTAATCGCCCGCATGCGTGAAGTTGGAGAAGAAATTAAACAACTTGATAACGAACTGCGTGAAGTGGAAGAAAAATTTGAATACATGATGATGCGTTTACCGAACATTCCCCACGAATCAGTTCCTGTAGGGGAAACAGAAGACGATAATATTGAAGTATTAAAGTGGGGTGAATTGCCAAACTTTAATTTTGAAGCCAAACCCCACTGGGATTTAGCTACAGACCTGCAAATTGTAGATTTTGAACGTGCTGGAAAAGTAACGGGTAGCCGTTTTGTATTTTACCGTGGATTAGGGGCTCGCTTAGAAAGGGCTTTAATGAGCTTTATGATGGATTTACATGCAGAAGAACATGGGTATGAAGAAATGTTACCACCTGTAATTGTGAATCGAGATAGCTTAACTGGAACGGGACAATTACCGAAATTTGAGGAAGACGTATTCAAATTAGTGGATACGGACTACTTTATGATTCCAACAGCTGAAGTACCTGTGACAAACTTCTTCCGCGATGAAATTATCGATGGAGAAATTTTACCGAAGGGCTTTGCAGCATATAGCTCTTGTTTCCGTTCTGAAGCAGGATCTGCCGGTCGTGATACTCGCGGTTTAATTCGCCAACATCAATTTAATAAAGTGGAGTTAGTTCGTTTTGTTAAACCTGAAGATTCTTATGATGAATTAGAAAAACTTACAGGGCATGCTGAAAAAGTGCTTCAATTATTAGGATTACCTTATCGAAAATTATTAATGTGTACAGCAGATCTTGGCTTTACAGCTGCAAAAAAATATGACTTGGAAGTATGGATGCCAACTCAAAATATGTACCGTGAAATTTCTTCTTGTTCTAACTTTGAAGACTTCCAAGCTCGTCGCGCAAACATTCGTTTCCGTCGTGAACAAGGAGCAAAACCAGAATATGTTCATACATTAAACGGTTCAGGTTTAGCAATTGGCCGTACAGTAGCAGCCATTTTAGAAAATTACCAACAAGAAGATGGAAGTGTCGTAATACCGGAAGTACTTCGACCTTATATGGGTGGTAAAGAAGTAATTGCCCCTAATAAATAAACTGTAAAAAGAGTAGCAAATTTTTTGCTACTCTTTTTTTGCATTGATTATGTATGGACTAGTGTGCAATCCCCACCATTACATAGAAGATACTTTCCTAGTAACTCAGTAAAGAAGGTCTTATTTTACGAGCCGTTTTTAGATTGTTCAGAGCTGTAACATATATATTTTTTCTTCATTTTATAATGGCTACAAGCTGAGCCTAATTCGTCATATATTTCTTTTCCAACTATTAAATTAATATTTCTATTTTCAAATTCGTTATAATTTGTAATGGAAAGTATATTCCCATCTAGCCAAGTTAATCGGACATTTCCTTTTGCATCACTAAAATAAACTGTTCGCTCGATATTATCTTCTAAATGAAAAATAACATTAACAAACATATTTACCCCGCCTGCAGCCCCACCATAATTTTGATAGTAAACTTGAGCGGAATAGGAACCATCTGGAGACGTAATAGCTTTTCCATCTTTTTCACCATCAAACTGGATAAAGTCATAGGTGAAATAATTGGTAATGAAATAAATAAAACATAGGGCGATACATATTACCAGCCATTTTACTACTTTACACATATGAAAGCCCCCTTTGTAGAAGGAAACGTAATACGATACACTTTGTTCCAATTTAATAAAAAAATGCATATTGCCAAAGAAGCAATATGCATAGTGAAAGTTATTTTTTTATTAAAATAATAGGAATCCGACACTTATAATTATCCCAGTAAAAATTAGAACGAATAGGCAAAAGCCCATAATATCTTTTGCCTTTAACCCTGCAATTGCTAAGGCAGGCAAAGCCCAAAATGGCTGAATCATATTTGTCCAAGCATCGCCCCATGCAATGGCCATGGCAGTTTTTGCATAATCTGCCCCCATTGTCTGAGCTGCTTCTAGCATGATGGGAGCTTGTACGGCCCACTGACCTCCGCCTGATGGAACAAAGAAGTTCACTAGTCCAGCAGAATAGAAAGTAAATAAATAAAAAGTAACGTCATTCGAAATGTTAATAAACCATTCCGAAAACACAATGGCTAAACCAGAAGCGGTCATCATGCCCATAATTCCTGCATAAAAAGGGAATTGAAATACAATCCCTGTCGTTGTTTTAATCGCTTGCTGTGCAGCTGCTAAAAAACGTTGGGGAGTACCGTGGAAAATGATACCTAAAATAATAAAAATCGTGTTCACAACATTTAAATCCAATGAAAAGCCTTTTGTTACAAAATGATAAATTAAATATGAAAGCCCTATAAGTCCAATTAAAATCGTTAAAAATGTACTTCTTTCCGTCCATGAAGCAAAGGTTTTTTCGGCAGGAGGAAATGATTGCGTCTCTTCCTCTAATAATGCTGGATCCACTTCAACTACATCTTCCTCTTTCGGCATCATCCAGCGATTGAAGAACGGTAAAGTTAGACCAATTGTAAGAACAATAAATAAATTATAAGGTGTGAATATTGTACCGGAAGTAGGGACTACCCCCATTAATTCCGAAAAAGGATGCCCATCTGTTGCGATAGAAAGGGGAATCGAACCAGCTAAGCCCCCATGCCAAATAACAAATCCAGAGTATGCGCTAGCAATTAATAAACGATAATCCACTTTTTTAACTTGTCTTGCAATTTCCTTTGCAAATAAAGCACCTATGACTAGTCCGAAACCCCAGTTAATCCAACATCCAATTAACGAGATAAATGTAACGACAATAATAGCTATACTTGGTTTCTTAATTTTACTAGCCATAGAGGATAAAAACTTTTTAAATAATGGACTGTTAGCTAGAATATGACCTGCAGCTAATACAATGACCATTTGCATTGTGAAGGACAGTAAACCCCAAAATCCATCTCCCCAATAGATGACCATATCCAATGGAGAACTATCGGTTAATCCAACTCCGAGTAACAAAACTAATACTGTTAAAATCGCTACGAAAATATAAGGATCTGGTAAATACTTTTCCATAATCGTATTAGAAATTTTCGTTAATGTTTTCAACTCTCTACCTTCTCCTTTCTTATAAATTCATAAAATACTTTAAAAAAGTATTTTTCACTGCATCATATGAAATAAAATCGGCATTTATTTCATATTTAAAAAATAGTTGGATCGTTGGAAAAACATACAGAGAAATACTCCTTTTATTAGAATTTTCTAATGTTATTGAAATTAAATAAGTTGTCCTTTAGAGGAATGTTTTATAATAAAGGTGGGCGTATTGAATAGGTATATATAAATAAAGGTGAAGGAGTAAAATGAATGGAACATTTAATTTATAAAAACTTAAAGAAAATTGAACTGTCTGGTATCCGGAAGTTTACGAATATGTTGGTGGATTATCCAAATGCCATTAATTTAACAATCGGTCAGCCAGACTTTCCGACACCACAGCATGTGAAGGATAAAGCAAAATGGGCAATTGACCAAAACTTCACATCGTATACTCCTAATGCAGGGATACCCGAATTACGAAAAGCAATTTCTCAATTTTATGAAAATCAATATGGATTAACATACAATCCACTAGATGAAATTATCGTAACTCACGGAGCATCGGGTGCATTGACGATTGCTTTACGAACGATTTTAGAGGAAGGTTGTGAAGTGATTTTATCAGCCCCTGCATACCCAGGATATATACCACTTATTGAATTATGTGGGGCAATACCAGTATGTGTTGATACAGCAGATACAGATTTTGTTTTAACCGCTGAACGAATCCAACAACATTTAACAGATAAAACGAGATGTATTATCCTTCCTTCACCATGCAATCCAGTGGGTACGATTATTGAAGGGGAAGAATTACAAAAAATTGCTTCTTTATTAAAGGATAAGGAAATCTTTGTTATATCAGATGAAATATATAGTGAATTAATTTATGAAAAATCTCATCAATCTATTGCTGCCTATGAAGGAATGCGTGAAAAAACGATTGTTATAAATGGTGTGTCCAAATCCCATTCTATGACGGGGTGGCGAATAGGCTATACCCTTGCACCAAGCTATTTAACAAAAGAAATGACTAAATTAAATGGTTATTACATTAGTTGTGCGACAACTATAAGCCAATATGCGGCTCTAGAAGCGTTAACAGCTGGTTTAAATGATCCTGTTGAAATGAAAAAGGAGTATAAAGAACGTCGTGATTATGTGTATAATCGCCTTGTTGGGATGGGAATGGATGTAGTAAAACCAAATGGTGCCTTTTATATTTTCCCGTCCATTAAACACACTAAAATGAGTTCTTTTGACTTTTGTATCGACTTATTAAAGGAGCAGGAACTAGCGACGGTACCAGGGAGTGCTTTTTCTTCCTTTGGTGAAGGTTATATTCGTCTTTCCTTTGCGCAGCCATTAGAAGTTTTAAAAGAGGGTATGGATCGATTAGAGAAATTTTTAGGAAAGTTTTAATAAGAAAAAAGTCGAATTCTATAAAGTAGAATTCGACTTTTTTTATATTTGTTTATATATCTTTATTATTTTCTTGTTGAGATAAAAGCCTTCTCGCCTTTTTCTCTTCCTTTTTTCGCTCCCGGATAGCACGGAAAAAATTAGTAAGCAATTGACCACATTCATCTGCTAAAATGCCCTCTATAACTTCGCATTCATGGTTAAAGCGGGAATCATTTAATAGACGATATAATGAGTCTACACAACCAGCTTTCATGTCTCTCGCTCCATACACAACCCGAGGAACACGGGATTGTAAAATAGCACCTGCACACATTGGACAAGGTTCTAATGTTACATATAGGGTTGTTTCTTCTAAACGCCAACTACCAATAGTTTCACATGCTTGTTGTATTGCCATTAATTCTGCATGGGTTACGGCATTTTGTGAAGTTTCCCTTAAATTGTGGGCCCGTCCAATGATTTTATCTTCATAAACGATAACGGCACCTATTGGTACTTCTCCTAATGCTGCTGCCTTTTTTGCTTCAACTATCGCTTCTTCCATGAATTTGCGATCTTTATCAAAAATATTCACGTACATCGCTCCTTGCTTGTAAGTGTATCACGGTCATTGGGAAAAATGAACTTTCACTAATATTCGCTTGGAGAAAATGGAACAATTCTTTAACTCTAGTAACTTTTGTTTGATTTTTATAATAATTACTTATGAACTTCAATCACTGTCTCTGTTTTTCGACAAGTTGATATGATAAAATGAATAGCATTGACGAATTAGACTAAAAGGAGGGACTTCTCATTGTCTGTTCCATTTATTACAGTCGAGGGTCCGATTGGTGTAGGGAAAACGTCGTTATCAAAGGCGATTTCGGATGCCTTTGACTATCATCTATTGAAAGAGATTGTGGATGAAAACCCGTTTTTAGGGAAGTTCTATGAAAATATTGATGAGTGGAGCTTTCAAACGGAGATGTTCTTCCTTTGTAATCGATATAAACAATTAACGGATATTAAAAAACATATGTTACAGGTAGGATCTCCGGTCGTAGCAGACTATCATATTTTCAAAAATTTAATTTTCGCAAAACGAACATTAAAACCTTCTGAATATGAAAAATATGAAGCCATTTATAATATTTTAACAGCTGATATGCCGCGCCCAAATATGGTGATATATTTACATGCTAGTTTAGATACATTGATGAATCGGATTGCAATGCGCGGTAGAGAGTTTGAAAAAATGATTACCCGGGATTACATAGAACGATTAGCTAAAGACTACCATGAGTTTATTCAACATTTTGAAATGATGCACCCTGATATTCCTGTTATCCAAATTAATGGTGACCAAATCGACTTCGTAAGGAATCAAAATGATTTACAACAAATATTACAATTAGTAGAAGAGAAGCTACAACAAAGGAGTACAAATCAAGAATGAATTTAAGAGAAAAATATCAAATTCCATCGAATACAGTGATTACGATAGCAGGTACTGTCGGTGTAGGGAAGTCAACAATGACAAAGGCTCTTGCAGAAGCTTTACATTTCCGTACATCCTTTGAAAAGGTTGATACGAATCCTTATTTAGATAAATTTTATGATGATTTTGAAAAATGGAGTTTCCATTTACAAATTTACTTCCTAGCCGAACGTTTTAAGGAACAAAAACGGATTTTCGAATATGGTGGCGGCTTTGTTCAAGATCGCTCGATTTACGAAGACACAGGCATTTTTGCGAAAATGCATTATGATAAAGGAACAATGAATCCGACCGATTATGAGACGTACACTAATTTATTTGAAGCTATGGTTATGACACCATACTTCCCTCATCCAGATTTACTTGTATATTTAGAAGGTCCAATCGATGACATCATTGGCCGTATCCAAGAACGCGGTCGTGAAATGGAACAACAAACACCGAAAGATTATTGGATTGAAATGCATGAACGATATGAAAACTGGATTAATAATTTCAATTCATGTCCTGTATTACGTTTAGACATTAATGACTATGATTTAATGGCAAATCCAGACCAAATCGAAAACATTGTGGAACGAATTGCATATATGTTAAAACAAACAAGTCATTTACGTAAATAAATAGCAAACTTTATCAAAGCCTTTTCTACGAACTTTTTGTAGGGAGGCTTTTTTTCATGAAATAAAGCGATTAGAAAAATTTTGTAAAGTCTAATTTATTGAATTTTCAAATTTTAGAGACTATCCTAAAATAGAGTGGTGTTCATTATTTATCTATATTAAATATGAGCTCTAACCTCTTTTGAAAGCGATTACAACAAAAAATGGGAGGTTTTTATGGTGAGTAAACTAGAAAACAAAGTAGCGATTATTACCGGTGGAGCAGGAGGAATTGGAAAAGTTACTGCAAAACGCTTTTTAGAAGAAGGGGCAAAAGTTGTATTAGTTGATTTATTCCAAGAATCTCTTGATGAAACAAAAGCTGAGTTAGAATCCCTTGGAAAAGTAATTGTCGTTCAGGCCGATGTATCGAAAGAGGAAGAAGTAAAAAATTATGTTAATAAAACGGTAGAGCAGTTTGGAAAAATTGATATCTTCTTTAATAATGCGGGTATAGAAGGTAAAGTTGCCCCAATTACTGAACAAAAAGTAGAGGATTTAGATAAAGTATTGGCCGTTAATGTCTGTGGTGTGTTTTTAGGATTAAAATATGTTTTAGCTGTTATGAAAGAACAAGGTTACGGTAGTGTTATTAATACTTCTTCTGTTGCAGGATTACATGGAAGTCCAGACGTTACTCCTTATGTTGCCTCGAAGCATGCAGTTGTAGGTTTAACAAAATCAACAGCGCTAGAAGTAGCACCTTACCAAGTACGTGTAAATTCTATTCACCCATCACCTGTAAATACAAGAATGATGCGTTCTTTAGAAGAAGGTTTTGCTCCTGGACAAGCTGAGGCAGCTAAAGCGAATATGGAAAAATCCATTCCATTAGGTCGATATGGAGAATCAGAAGATATTTCAAATTTAGTTTTATTCCTTGCTTCAGACGACAGTAAATTTATAACTGGAGCTCAATATCGCGTAGATGGCGGTATGGGTGCATTATAAAAATAAAAGCGGGTAGAGAATCGGATTTTCTCTTCCCGTTTTTTAGTTAAAAGTGAAGAATTTCACCTTTTTTTACAATGTTTATATTGGCGCTGTCAATGACTTTCTGAAATTGTTCAACATTGTCGTTATAATGCATGGCATAAAGTTTTGAATAGTATTCTTTAGGGTAATAATCGAGCACTTCTTGTAATGTGGCATGGACACCATTAAAGGTAAAGCTGACATCTTGGAAAATGGCGACCGTGTTCCCATCAACTTGCCCAATAATATTCGCTTCTTTTAGACGTTTTACATCGCTAGTAAATACAATATTGGATTGCAAGGATGCTAATTTAAATCCAAAACTAAGCAATCCATCTGCATGGGTATAACTAGTATCAAAAATTGTAAAGGAATAATCCTCTATTTTATAAACTTCCTTTTCTTTTAAACAAACAAAATTACAAAAATCCTCAACTGTTCGCCCTTGATTTGCAAGTCCGTGGCTAAGTAAACTTTTTAATAAAGTAAGTAATTTTTCATGAACAATAATCGTCGTTTTTAGCGGACTATGTTGCCCATTATTAAATTGCCAAAACCGTTGCATGATCATTTCCTCTAAACCACCGACATGGTCAAAATGTAAATGGGAAATAAAGACAACATCTATATCGGTATAATGGTATCCAGCTTCACGAAGGCTATATCGCAATGTAGAGCCAGCATCAATTAATAGGCATTTTTCATTTAAATGAATGATATAGTTATTATGGAAGTTTGTTTTGGTAAAAGCTCCACCAACTCCAAGAGGGTAAATTTTCATCGCTCTTCTCCTTCTATTTGAAAATTTAATGTTATTCTTGTATTGTATCAAATTGACATGGAGGTATAAAAAATGAACGTAGCCATTTATTGTGGATCACAGACAGGGAAAAGTGCAATTTACATAGAAAGTGCAAAAGAATTAGGCGAGAGATTGGCAAAAGAAAAGATTGGAATTGTATATGGTGGTTCCAACATTGGTTTAATGGGTGCAGTGGCGGATGCTGCCCTTGCCCATAATGGGGAAGTTATTGGGATTATGCCAGAGCATTTACAAAAAAGGGAAATTGCCCATTTGCACTTAACGGAGATTCATTTTGTTGAATCGATGCATGTCCGTAAAAAGAAAATGATTGATCTTTCAAATGCTTTTATCGCTTTACCAGGTGGGTGTGGAACACTAGATGAATATTTCGAGGTGTTTACATGGGCACAGATTGGTTTACATGAAAATCCTGTCATTTTATATAATATAGATGGCTTTTATGATGCCCTCATCCAACATTTTGAAAAGATGTTCGAGGAAGGATTTATACGTGAAGAACAACGCAGTATACTAAAAGTGGCGACGAACGTTAATGATATTATAGCTATTTTGAATAAATAGGATGCTCTTTTTGATAAATCGATGTCATCAAGTGTTGAGTAAAAAGAATTTTTGTTTTAAATAAATAGAAAATTTAGAAAAAGTTACAAACATAGTTGACTTATCGGAAAACTGATATTAAATTTAGTTTAATAGTTGGCTTATTGGACAACCAAAGGCTGCAATGATCTATATTTTGATGGATTATTGTTGCCTTTTTTAATTCTAGGAGGGAATGTGACGATGATGAAATATAGTTATATTACTCATTTAGAGTGCCCAAAGTGCGGTAAAACTTATGAAGAAAATCGAATTCAGCAGTTATGTCAGTGTGGCTCCCCGTTACTAGTACGTTATGATTTAGAAAAAGTAAAAGAAACTATTAACCGTGAGGACATGAAAAATCGCCCTAATACTTTGTGGAGATATCATGAGCTACTTCCAGTCCATCATCAAGAAAATGTAGTATCGCTAGGAGAAGGAATGACGCCATTAAAAAAACTGCCGTATTTAGGAGCTGATTATGGATTAAATAATTTATACATGAAAGACGAAGGGATTATACCAACGGGTTCTTTTAAAACTCGTGGTGCAAGTGTGGGAATTTCAAAAGCAAAGGAATTAGGGGTAAAACATCTAGCAATGCCGACTAATGGTAATGCAGGTGCTGCCTGGGCATTGTATGCAGCAAAGGCGAATATAAAAGCAACAATTGTCATGCCATTAGATGCTCCTGAAATTACTCGAAAGGAAGTATATATTGCTGGTGGAGATTTATATTTAATTAACGGTTTAATTAGTGATGCTGGAAAAGTTGTAGGAAGCTTAGTACAGGAACAAGGGGTTTATGATGCATCTACATTAAAAGAGCCCTATCGGATAGAGGGTAAGAAAACAATGGGTTATGAAATTGTTGAACAATTAGGGTGGAAAGTGCCCGATGTGATTTTATATCCAACGGGTGGAGGTGTAGGCATCATCGGAATCTATAAAGCTATTTTAGAGCTACAACAATTAGGGTGGATTGAACAGGGGAAGTTGCCACGGTTAGTAGCTGTTCAAGCAGAAGGATGCGCCCCAATTGTAGAAGCGTGGAAAAAAGGAGAGAAAGAATCCGTCTTCTTTGAAAATTCAACAACATGTGCATTTGGCATCAATGTTCCGAAGGCTTTAGGTGATTTTTTAGTATTAGAAGGAATTTATGCAACGAAAGGATGTGCTATCGCCGTATCGGAGGAAGCATTACTGGAAGCTCAAAAACTAGTAGCCTCACTAGAAGGTAATTTTATTTGTCCAGAAGGGGCAGCTACATTCGCAGCTGTTAAAACTTTACGTGAACAAGGATGGATTCGAGAAGACGAACATGTTGTATGTTTAAATACTGGATTAGGTTTGAAATATCCTGAAACTGTTGAGATAGAAGATGTTGAAACTCTTCAACCTGGTCAACAGATTCTAATAAAAAATTAAAGGTTATACATGATTGCTGGAAAGGTAAAAGGAAGAGCTGGAAGCACTAAGGGAAGAACAATTCTTTCAAAAAGCATACGAGGAAACTTTAAAACCAGCATTTGGTGATAGCATACAGGTAGAAGATCTTGGTGTAGAAGGAAATATAGAACAATAATCAAATAAAAAGTATCCTTTGTGTTGATCAGTAGAGAATTACTGTAACATAAGGGATACTTTTTATTTTGAGTAAGATTATTTTAAAATTATCGCTACTAGTAGCGGAATGGTCATTAACAGTAAAACACCAAAGCTCCATAAAATTTGCTTTGTTGTCGACATATGTTTAGGACGGATGCTAATCGTATCATATAAGTTGTTAATTGCTCGTTGCTCTTTTTTATATAATAGTTTTTGAAATTGATCATAGTCATCGATGTAGGAGGAAGGAGGCTCTAATCCGAAACGAATAGCTCGCACGTCTTCCGTTACATCTTGATTATCATAAAAATAAAGAATGGTTGGTGCAAGCCCTCCTGTATGCTTAGCAATAACATCAATGTCGAAGGAAACCATTTTATAACCAGTTTCTCCATTTTCTTTTTTATATTGCATAATCAATCGGTTCCGTTTCATATTTATCACTCCTCATTGGATGTAATGAATCGAAGAGTATGCTTCCCCACCATTTTAACCACTTCCTCTACTTTTAATCGGGAACGATCACATAAGTCTAATTAAATTAACCTATTTAACTTCCTATAATAATCCTATAGAATTTAAATTATTACAATATTTTGTTAATTTGGAGGGCAAAAAAATGGAAACGACTACAATACAGGAACGTTTTTACGCTTTACCAACGACAGCAATCTCGGATGCTACAGGTGGACATACAAATTTGGATAGTAAGATTAAGCCGTTAGCAGATCATTTTAAAATTGCAGGACGAGCTATAACAGTACGTTTACCAGATGGAGAAAATGGTGCGGTTTTAGAAGCGATTAGTATGGCACAAAAGGGTGATATTTTAGTTATTGATGCTAAAGGAAATACAAATCGAGCTGTAGCGGGTGATTTCGTCGTCTCCCTTGCAAAGGGAATAGGTGTACAAGGTTTTGTTGTAGATGGTGTAATTCGAGATATGGCCGCAATTCATGATTTAGATTTCCCGGTTTTTGCATTAGGCACAACAGTTGCAGCAGGATTTAAAAATGGAGGGGGAGTTGTTAATTGTCCAATTTCAGTTGGAAATGTAACGGTTCACCCTGGGGATTTTATTATTGGGGATATCGATGGTGTTGTCGTCGTTCCACAACAGGATATTGAAAAGATTGTTGAAACCGCTGAGAAAAAGATTGCAAAGGATGAAGCTCGTGAAAAGGAAGCGTTAGGAAATGGGGAAGAATCTATTCGAGCTTACTTAGCAAAGGCCGTATCGAATATAAAAAAGCCGCAATAATTTGCGGCTTTAAATGTTTATTTAGCTAATTCAGCATTGTATGCTTCCATTTTATCTTCGTCAAAACGTTTTTCCCATTTTGACATAACGATAGCTGCTAAAGAGTTTCCGACAACGTTTACTGCTGTACGGGCCATATCGAGAATACGGTCAATTCCAGCGATAAATGCTAGTCCTTCAAGTGGGATACCTACGGATCCAAGTGTTGCTAAAAGAACAACGAATGATACGCCTGGAACACCAGCAATCCCTTTTGAAGTAACCATTAATACAAGCATTAATGTAATTTGTTCTGTAATGCTTAAATCGATACCATACATTTGTGCAATAAATAGTGCAGCAATTGCTTGATACAATGTTGAACCATCTAAGTTAAAGGAATAACCAGTTGGAATAACAAAAGAAGTAATATCTTTTGGACAACCGTATTTCTCCATTTTATTCATAATACGTGGTAAAACGGTTTCAGAACTAGATGTAGAATAAGCAAGAATCAGTTCTTCTTTTAATACTTTTAATAAGTTAAAAATGTTAACACCAGCAATTTTCGCTGTAATTCCTAATACAACAAGTACAAAGAATATCATTGCACCATAAACAAGAAGTGCTAATTTTCCAAGTGGGATTAAAGATGATAAACCGAATTTTGATACTGTAACCCCGATTAAACCAAATACACCAATTGGTGCAAATTTCATTACAAGGTTTGTAACCCAGAACATCGCATCTGCAACGCCCTGCGCCACATCAAGTATAGGTTTCCCTTTTTCTCCAATTGCTGCTACCCCTAAACCAAATAATACAGAGAAGAAGATAACAGGTAACATATCGGCCTCAGCCATTGACTGAATGAAATTGGTTGGGACAATACTAACAATAGTATCTAATAAGCCGCCACCTTCATGCTCAACCGATTCTGTCGTTTCAACATAAGATGAAATGTCGGTTTGAGTTAATTCATTCATGTTAATGCCTTCACCTGGTTGGAAAATGTTAGCTGCACCTAAACCAACAACGATGGCAATTGTTGTGATAATCTCAAAGTAGATTAAAGTTTTACCACCTAGGCGGCCAAGTTGTTTCATATCCCCAGTACCAGCTACACCGATAATAAGTGTAGAGACGATGATTGGGACAACAATCATTTTAATTAAATTTAAAAAGATCGTACCAAGTGGTTGTAAATATTTCTCTACATTAGGGTTACCATAGAATATAGCACCTACAATGATCCCTAATACTAGACCGATTATTATTTGAGAAGCTAAACTAAGTTTAAATTTTTTCAATTTTCTCCCCCCCAATCAAATGTAGGACAAGTCCATAATAATAGTATATGGATGACTTACAAAATCCGACAAAATCCGATTAATCCACTTTGCTAATTATTTCAGCAAATAACACTTGAATAAATTTTTTGATATTTACTTTCGCTTTTCGTTGATTATTTTCTTCGATTTGACGCATTAGTGATCGAATTTCGGTAAAGTCAAAATAACGAGGGGCATAATATTCAAATTCTGAATTTGTATAATCAACAATTCCCAAATTAGCAAGATTAATCATTGCAGCTAAAATTGTTCGACGAATGCGTTGTTCAATCGCTTTACTTTCTTTTACGATATCATCCGCTGTAGATTTCGTTAAACTTGCCACTTTCTCATATAATTCTTTTAGTGGTGGGAGTGGAGAAATTTTATATTTATCCATAAGTAAAAGTTCAATAATATTTGTTATATCCTCACTGCCTACCTCACCGACAATACCCATATCATTTAAAATGGATTGAACATGGTCCCTAGACGTTTTCTTAACATGTTTTTTATCCTCAGCAAAATGGGATAATGACTGTCTAATGGCTAAAATAGAATTTTTTAAGCGATATTGTTCTTCTGTTTTCCGAAGAACCGTTTCAACTTCGATTTTATTAATGGGTTTATGAATAAAAAATTCTATCCCCTTTTCGTAACTTTGGGCAACCATTTCTTTATTTACAACTTGAGAAATCATTATAAAATGACCTTCATAAAGATTTTCACGTAATTTTTCAATTGTCGTGATACCATCTAGTTTGGGCATTAGTAAATCGATTAATACGAAATCGGGTTGGATAGCTAATATTTGAGGGATAGCATCTTGACCGTTGGAAGCTTCACCGATGACACTTCCTAGCTCGCTTTCATTAATAATAGTTGATAACATTTTTCGACTTGCACGGTCGTCGTCAACAATGAAATAACGCATGTCTTTCTCCTTTTCTATAACATATTTGTCGGGATTGTAATGATAAATTTTGTTGTTTTATTACTTTCAACATGTATATTACCGTGTAATTTTGCTACGATTGCTTGTACATGGGATAAGCCAATTCCCGTGGAAGGCTCGCCTTTTTCATTAAATTTCGAAGTAAAACCTGGGTCAAAGATAACTGGAAGGGAATGTTCTGGAATACCAATCCCATTATCTTCAATTATAATATTTGTTTCATCGGCTTTCATACCAACCGAAATGGTAATCGCCCCCTCGTTTTCAATTGCTTCTACTGCATTGGCGACTAGATTGTTTAATACGGCAAGTAATTGAATATGGGCATGTGTATGAAAATCTTCATTTAGTAATACGTTAAATTGAATATTTTTCTTTAGAAGCACACTATATTTTTGATTAGCTTCTGAAACAAGGGAAAGTAAATCCGACATTAAATAATGATCGGATTGTTTATTTTCTACAATGTTCGACAATCCAGCAAAAATACGTTGCTGATCTTTCTTCACTTCATGAATTTCTTGAGCAATAATTAATGCTTTTATGCTTAATTCGGAATGAACCGTTGCTAATTGTTTATATAAATCAAAGCTAGAAGCGGTAATTTGTTCAATTTGGTTCATTGATTTTTGTAAATATAACGTTTCCACATATAAATTGGAGCCAATGTTTAATAATTGCTGAACTTGCTTTTTATTTTCAGCAATGATTATTGAGCTATATAATCCAACAACAAAAAAACTACGTAAAAGGGCAATCGTAATAAGTAAAAAAATTTCCTCTGCATTAATAGGTATTTTCGTTACAAATAGAGTAGTAAAAAGGTGCTCAATACTATTACTAATGATTTCAAATAAAGAAGCCATCAACCCTAAAGTTAAAGGTTTTGTTTTATATTTTTCTATATTAAAAATAGACAAACATACAGCAAATGAAAAATAAAAAAGGGCTGCTGGGAAATGTTCGATTAATGCATTTATAAAAGGTTGTTCATAAAATAGGCTATCTAACAATGAACGGAATAGTACGACGGTTAAACCGGTTATAATCCCCGTTGTAATAACGGGTACAGTACGTATTAATACGGCAATAAAAAAAATAATACTGCCTAATCCAAAACGGAAAGGTGCTTCTTCATAGGGCATTATTTTAATTTCACTACCAATTGCGGTAAGTAAAGCAGTAGCAAGGATTGCAATCGTACAACGATTAACTTTTGAAAGGGCTTTCATATATTCCATGGAAAGACTTCACCTTCTATTAATGAGTGTTTTTTCATTATAAATTAAAAAAGTACTATAACTGCTATCAGTTTTAGTACTCGAATGGAATTTCTACAAAAAAATCCGTTACGTTACGTAACGGATGTTATCATCATATAGTAAATAAAAATGGCGGAGGCAGTAGGATTCGAACCCACGCGCGGTTTAACCCGCTGTCGGTTTTCAAGACCGATCCCTTCAGCCAGACTTGGGTATGCCTCCGTTTCGACAAAGAAAAATATATCATATAACTATATTATGGTCAACAAATAAGTAGAAAATAAGTAGAAGGGAAAGTTTTTTAAAAAAAGATTTCAACTTTTCCATTATTACCAGAACTAAACATTGCATTTTCCCTCAATAATAAAGTATACTAGTTTATGCCGTGCTAGGTGGGGAGGTAGCGGTGCCCTGTAACTCGCAATCCGCTCTAGCGAGACTGAAGTCCTTTCTGAGGCTGTCCGTATGTTTGGTCTGCCTCTTGCACGTAGTGTTGAAGGTTGGGTCCTGCGCAATGGGTACCCATGAACCATGTCAGGTCCGGAAGGAAGCAGCATTAAGTGGTTTCACCCATGTGCCGCGGGGTAGCCTAACCTGAGCTGGCGACAAGAGTAACGCTTATGTACGGCTGTCGAAGAAAGGTGCACGGCTTTAATGTGCATAATAAAAGCCTAAAAAGGCATGAATAAAAGACGAAATGAACGTTTATGTTCATTTCGTCTTTTTTATTTTATTACATCTTAAATCAAGAGTACCTCTCCTAAATTGTCACCCTTTTTATTAATTTATACGAACAATGCGAACAATTTTTTAAGAATTCATTATTAATTTGGTAAAAATGGAACTTAAATGTAAAATAGACGTACCAATTAAAAAAGGGGATTAAGGGGTTGAGATTTTGTTAAAGAAAAATATTTTAGCTATTTTATTTTTTGCATTCATTTTTAATTTTCTACATATAGATACTGCTAGTGCAGCGCCTAAATTGGATGTAAAAGCAGAAGCAGGAATATCTAATAAAGTTAAATATTATACACCGGTTCCATTAAAACTTACGATCACAAATAATGGTACGGCATTTTCAGGTGATTTAGTCATCGATGCAGCTGAATCTTATTCAATGGGTTCCGGCTTAGTATACCCATTAGATATAGCTGAGGGTGAAACAAAGGAAATTCAAATTTACTTAAATGGACTTGCAGAAGACTATATGTATAGTAGTCCTCAAAAAACTTTATTTTATTTTTATGAAGGTGGAATTGAAGATGGTGAAATGGTTAAATACACGGGTAGTAAGACCGTCAAACCTCAATTTCATGAACAAGAAGCAACTTTTATCTATACGCTGACTGAAAATAGTGACCGGCTTTCTTCTCTCTTACGTTTAAGACAGTATTCTACTTTCAATGTGGAAGTATTTAATTTAAATCAATTAAAAAATTATGAATTTCCAACTGATGAAAAAGGGCTAGCGATGGCTAATGTGTTAGCTGTCGATGAAATTAGCCTAACAGACTTTTCTGAGGAACAACAAAACGCAATATATAGTTGGGTTGAGAAGGGGGGAGTTCTTTTAATCGGTGCCTCTGACCAAGTAGAGGCTTCTGTAGGAATTTTTAAAGATTATCTTCCATTATCACTTTCAAATGAGAAAGTCACTGTATCTCAGGAGAGATTAAAGACACTATCCCAAAATGGTGTGTTTACGCAAGATATTGATGTATATAAGGCGACTGAAAAGGAAGGAAGTCATCGTCTACTAGCAGATGGAAACACAATTTTAGCTTCTAAAAAAACTCTAGGCAGCGGGCAAATTATTCAAACGACATTCTCCCTAGGAGATCAACCACTTGCTTCAATGGATGGTTATTCAAAATTACTATCTGAAATTTTAAAACTACAAACTACAGTACAAAATAATAGCTTTGCAATGAATTTTGGTAATTTCAACGACTATCTTCCCCATGAAGTGGGAAGTGTAAATGAACTGTTTCCTTCCTTTGAAATATCGACGACTATGCTAGTCATTGTCATTATTATTTACATTTTATTTATTGGACCAATGCTTTACTTTATTTTAAAAAGAATGGATAAGCGGGAACATGCTTGGTGGCTTATTCCACTATTATCCATTGGTTTATCCCTTTGTCTTTTCATTTTAGGGGCAAAGGATCGTTTAATGCAGTCTCAAATACAACAAGCTGCTTTTTATAAAGTAGAAGGAGATAGTTTAACTGGTAAGTATATGGAGACCATTTTAACAAATCGCAGTGGAGATTTTACGTTTAATCTAGATGAAAATACTACTGCTACTGCATCGCAAGGTATGGATTATTATTATTCAAGTCCAGCTGACAATGTTTTACATGAAAAATCCTATGTTAAAGAACGTGCAAATGGTTCTATTATTCAATTGAGAAATTTAAATTACTGGTCTGTTCAATCGATTGTTGGGGAAACAACCATTCAAAATGCAGGGAATATGGATATTCAGTTGACAGTAAAAGACGGGTTAATCGAAGGGACTGTAACGAATCATTTCCCGTTTAAATTGAATGATGTGACTATTTGGTCGGGTACAAAAGAAATAGAATTAGGAGATATTGAATCGGAAGGTACATTGAAAGTATTGGAACAAGTAAAAAATTCCGTTTTACTTTCACCGGCCATTACAAACTACGGATATAATGCTCCACAATCGAAAGATGACTTATTACCAATGCGTTTAGAAAAAGTAAAGTATGGAGCAGGTGGCTTAATTCAGGATGACCATGCTCCTACAATCATAGCGTGGACAGATGAATCGTTAGTGGGCATTGAATTAGATGGGAATGCTGAAGTCTCACCAGTAGCGTATATTGCTCAAACATTTGAGCCGAAGATGGAACTTTCAGGTGGATTTACTTTAAATAAAGATACGTTAGAAGAATATGTAGAGCCAACAAATGCTGCAAGTTATATGGAATTAACAAGTGAATCATCGAATGAATGGTATCTAGACAAAGGCGATTATAACTATACAGTTCAAATTCCATCAGAGTTAATCGAAAATTCTTCCTGGACAGAACTATCTGTTTCGAATAAAGCATCTAATCGACTTGAGATAGCTATATGGAATATAAAAACTTCACAATTTGAAGATATTCAAGAAGCGAGTATAACCTTTAAAGACAATTTAGATCAATACGTATCAACAGATGGACAAATTAAAATGCTAGTCCGATTAAATGATTATTTAGGAACACCAGTTAGAATGCCAGATGTAGAAATTAAGGGGGTGGCACAATAATGATGGTTGATATTAAAGGATTAACTAAAAAATACGGCTCATTTGTTGCATTAAATAACTTAAACTTGTCATTAGATGAAGGAGTTGTATTTGGGTTCGTAGGTGCCAATGGTGCTGGTAAATCTACTACTTTTTCTATACTAGCTACTCTTTTATCACCTACATCTGGTGACGCGTTTATAAACGGTAAAAGTGTTGTTCGTGAGCCGAAAGAAGTAAGAAAGCTAATTGGTTATATGCCTGATTTCTTTGGAGTTTATGATCAACTAAAAGCCGATGAATATTTAGATTTTTATGGGGCAAGTTATGGTCTTTCTGCTGCGGAAAGGCAAGTTCTTATCCCGCAGTTATTAGAGCTTGTTAACCTTTCACATAAACGATATGAATATGTCGATTTACTATCTCGTGGTATGAAGCAACGTCTTTGCTTAGCTCGTTCTCTTATTCACGATCCAAAGGTGCTTATTTTAGATGAACCTGCATCAGGATTAGATCCGCGTGCCCGAATCGAAATGCGAGATATTTTAAAGCATTTAAAATCTATGGGAAAAACAATTTTAATCTCCTCGCATATTTTACCGGAGTTAGCGGAAATGTGTGATGAAATAGGTGTAATTGATAACGGAAAGCTTATTGCCCATGGTAATGTGGCGGCGATTCAGGAGCAGTTGCAAGGAGATAAACGGATCATTGTGAAAGTATTAGAGCAAATGGAAAGGGCACGGGACTTCTTTGAAGAGGATCCTTTTATCTCCTCTATTGAAGTAGCTGACAGTAGAAATGAAATATCCTTTAATTATCGAGGGAAAACGGAAGATCAAGTGAAGCTCTTACGAAAGGCGTTACTTGCTGATATTCCGATTTATACGTTAACCGAAGAGGAAAAGAACTTAGAAGATGTCTTTATGGCTATTACGAAGGGAGCGGATGAAGCATGATGGATCGTTTTTCGAATCCAGTATTATTAAAGGAATTAAAATTGCGATTCCGCGCCTTTAAAAGTTTTTCTGGCTTAATGTTTTACTTAGCTGTTTTATGTATTTTCGTGGCAGGATTTTTATTAATCCGCACACAATTTACAGGTACTAATTTTTTTAGACCAGATGATAGCTTCACGATGTTCGCTGTTTTAAGTGTGCTTCAGATGGGATTAGTAATGTTTATAACTCCAGGATTAACAGCGGGTGCAATTAGTACAGAACGAGAGAAACAAACATTAAATATACTACTGACTACAACCCAAAGTTCTACTCAAATTATCATTGGTAAACTTTTATCGTCAGTTGCCTTTTTAGTACTAATGTTATTGGCAGGGTTGCCGTTATATAGTCTTGTATTTTTATTTGGAGGGGTATCGCCTTCCCAATTTGTAACGATTTTCCTTTTATACTTAATAACACTCGTTGCTATTGGTAGTATAGGAATAATGTTTTCAACAATAACAAAGAAAACAATTGTATCAATGATTGCGACATATGGTGCAATGATTTTTCTAGGAGGAATTACCGCCTTCTTCTTCTTTATGGGTGTTTCGATGGAACAAATGTCAATGGGTATGAGTACAGTAACACCGTTTGCACCTATTACTTATTTTTGGGCGAGCATTAACCCTGGTGCATTAATGGTGACAATTCTTTATCCGGAAATGGCAAATAGTTTGGAATCGGTAGTTGGTATATCGTTGCCAATTTGGGTAGTTTACTTAATTTTTTATATATTACTTACAGTATTTTGTTTATTTGTGGCCATCCGTAAATTACGGGCAAACATGAAAACAAATCGATAGGAGGAAGGACGATGAATCGTCGAAACCTGTTAGGGCATTTTATTCGTCGGGCTAAAAGAAGTCTTAATATGGAGCGTTTATTAGTTCAATTACAATATGGAATATTCCTTTGCCTTGCCTTAAGTGCGACGATTCTCGTTGTATCCCGCCTGTTTGTCTTTCCTTATTATAGGGAAGTTGCGATTTACGTTGGAATCGGTATTCTTTTTGCTGTAGGAATTTATATATGGTGGAAAAGGATAAGGGAAAAGGAGGCGTTACATCGTTTAGATGCCTTTTATCCTCATAATGAGCTTGTAACGGCCCTTTCATTTATAGATAAAAAGAATCCATTAGTGCAAACCCTTATCCAAAAGGCCGAAAATGAGTCACCGAAGGCATTTGATCGGTTTAAAAAAAGGCAGAAAGTTATTTGGAAGCCTAAAGTATTAATTGGAATTATGCTTTTGATGATAGGAATTGGCATATTGTCTTTCTTCCCTTCAGCGACGCAACAAGAAGCTATTGAAGTTGAAAAAGAACAAGAAGTCATTAAAGAGATAGAAAAAGAAGTAGCAAAGTTGGAGAAAAAAGCAATGAATGATGAGGTGAAAAAGCAACTACAGGAGCTATCAAATAAATTAAAGGATATCGAAAGTTCTGAAGAAGCTCTTCGTGAAGTAGTGAAAAAACAAAAGGAATTAAAATTGCAGGAACAAAAGCTTAAGGAAAAAGAGGCATTAGCCAAACAAGAAAATGCAGAAAATTCTGGCGGCTTATCGGCGGAAGAACAGAAGCAGCTAGAGGAATTAGCAGCTTTGCAAGAAGGTCTTACAGATACAGCGAAAAGTTCTCAAACTACTTTAAGTAAATTAGGTAAACCTATTAGTTTCGATTTACAAAATGCAATTGCTAGTGAATTAGGTTCCGAATCAGCTGAAAATGAAGGAGAACAAGGAGATTCTTCTGGAGAACAAAGCGATTCCAACGGTGATAGCCAAAATGATGGCCAACAAGGTGATAGTCAGGAAGGGAACAACGGTAACCAAAATCAAAACAGTAATGGGCAGAATGGTCAAGGTCAGGGACAGGGTCAAGGCCAAGGACAGGGTCAAGGTAATGGTTCCCAAGGAAGTGGTTCTGGGAGTGGAAATGGTCAAGGGTCTAGTGGAGGCAGTGGAGCTGGATTAGGCCAAGGGAGTCGTGATTCCTTATCAATTCCCGAACGTATTGGTGGAAGCAGTGACACGACTGTTGATGGTGGGCCATTAAATGAAGGAAAAGCTGTAGGAGAGCAAAAAGGGCAAGTGCCGGTAACGAAAGGAACTATTCGACCTTATGAAGAAGTAATAGGCGATTATAAAGATAGCTACATCGAAAGTTCAGAAAGAATGCAATTACCAAAGGATTTACAAGATATTGTACAATCTTATTTCTCATCGATAGAGTCGGAATAAGTGGGAGGACGATATGATGGCGTTTAATGAAGAACAATATAACGAAATGAGCAATCAACTGCATCAAGTAAAAAATGAAATTAGAAAATTTATCGTAGGACAAGAAGAAGTAATAGAATTTACCCTTTACTCCATTTTAGCAGATGGGCACGCTTTATTAGAAGGATTGCCTGGATTGGGGAAGACGATGTTAATACGGACAATTTCGGAAGTGCTCGATTTATCGTTTTCTCGTATTCAATTTACACCGGATTTAATGCCGACAGATATTACTGGAACGAATATTATTGAACGAACTGAAAATGGAAAGCAGCAGTTCGCCTTCCAGCCTGGACCTATATTTAGTCAAATGGTGTTAGCAGATGAGATTAACCGCGCAACACCGAAAACACAAAGTGCACTGTTAGAGGCAATGGGTGAAAAGACTGTAACAATACTTGGGGATACAAAGAAAATGGCAAAGCCTTTTTTTGTTCTCGCTACACAAAATCCAATAGAAATGGAAGGGACATATCCTTTACCAGAAGCTCAGATGGATCGTTTTTTATGCAAAATTTTAGTACCATATCCTTCTAAACAAGAACTGATGGAAATTATGAAACGTACTACTGGGGCATTGGAAGTAGATTTAGAGAAAGTAATGAATAGTGATAGCATCATTTTAGCTCAACAAATGGTAAAAGAAGTATTGGTAGCTGAAGAAATGATGGAGTATGCGGTGAATTTAGTAGTGGCTACCCATCCAGAAGGAGAAGATTCTCATCCAGAAGTTAAGCAATTTGTTATGTACGGCAGTGGTCCCCGAGGTTTACAAAGTATTATTAAACTAGCGAAGGCCCGTGCGGTATTGCATGGTCGTTTCCACGTTTCCATTGCTGATATAAAATCGGTGGCAAAGCCTGCATTGCGTCATCGAATGATGATGAATTATGAGGGCGAGGCATCTGGTAAGACAGCAGATGATATGATTGAAACTATTCTTACAACGATTCAACAAGGAGTAGGGTTATGAGCACTTCGCCATTAATTCTTCCTGATGAATGGATTGCAAAAGTAAGTCGTTTATCGATCGCTACCTCATCGAAATTACGGGGACAGCATAAAGGTTCTCATCGTTCAGGACGGTTTGGATCCTCCCTTGATTTTTCTGATTTCCGCGAATATACGTTAGGAGACGACGTTAGACAAGTTGATTGGAATGTATATGCACGAACAGAAAAGTACTATATTAAACGATTTTTAGATGAACAAGAAATGAGAGTTCACATATTATTAGATGCAACCCGTTCAATGGGAGAAGAAAAAAAATGGGTTTTTGCGCGGCAAATTGCAGCTGCCATTGGGTTGATGGTATTAAATCGGGATGATCGGTTGACCTTTTCCTATGTAGGTGAAACAAATGCTATTCCTTTTAGAAGAAAAGGGGCAAGTTATCGAAAACAGTTTCTACAAGTCCTTTCAAATTTAGAGATGGCTAGTGGAGTCGGTAGTTTTGCCAAGGAAGGAATTAAAGTTTTACCAAAGGATAGTACAGTGCTTTTTATTATTACGGATGGTTTAGAGGCGATTGCAGAGTGGGAACAATTTTTTAAACGTTTACCCCGTTTTGCAGGAGATGTACGCTGTATTCAAATTGTAACGAAGGATGAATTAAATCCGACCTATACAGGGGATGTCCGTCTTATCGATTCGGAAACCTCTCAACAAGTAAATGTGTCCGTATCAAATCGTGTAATAGCCAATTATGAAAAAGCGAGGACTACCCATGAAAGTGAATTTGAAACTTTAGTTCATCGTTTTGGGATTCGGAAAACCCAGCTTATCGTAGAGGATGGTTTACAAACTGCTATTTTTCATAAATTATTTAAGTTAAATTGGGTGCAGTGAGGTGAAGGGGTATGGGATTTAGTAATTTAATCTATTTATGGACCGCTATCCTTCCATTAATTGTCCTCATTTATTATTTCTTCCGTAAAAAATATAAAGATCAACCAGTATCTTCTACTATCTTTTGGGACGAAGTGATGCAGGAAACAAAGGCTTCTCCATATTTGAAGCATTTACAAAGGAATGCGCTCCTGTACTTACAGTTATTAGCCCTCCTTTTATTTGTTTTAGCTTTAATGAACCCATTTATCAAACAAACGGAACTTGCTGGGGAGCAATCGATTTGGATTGTTGACACTTCTGCCACTATGCTCTTGGAAGACGGCGGGTTAACAACCTTTGAACGTCATAAAGAAGAAATGAATACTTTAGTTAATGAACTAAGCGGGAAACCAGTAACTATTATTACAACAGGCGAAGAACCTAAAGTTATTGTACGACAAGAAACGGAGCCCTCTGTCATACATAAAGCGATTAACAATCTAGAAGTGACTTACGAAAAAGAACAACTAACGAAGGCGATTGATATGGCTCAAGCATTTATTGGAGATACTTCTACTTCGATGTATTTATTTACCGATTCTGTAGAACGTGGCGAGTTACCTATTGAAAGTGAAAACATTAAGTGGATTGTCCATGGGGCAAGTAAAGACCTGAAAAATGTGGCGATTACCCGTTTTGCAGCTACTACAACGGAAGATAATGCTTTAGCCCTCGTTCAATTAAAAAATGAGACAGATGAAGAACAAGTAACGGAGTTAAATTTAATGGATGAAACAGGTAATGTTCTCATTTCGGAACAAGTAACTTTAAAGGGTAAAGAGGAATTAACAAAAACCTTTGATACACTGCCATTAGTTTCAGCTTTAACAGTCAATATAGAAGTGGATGATCATTATAAAGAGGATAATACGATGATGACTTTGTTGGGAAGTGGTATGTCCCAAATTGTAATTGATCAACAAATGCACCAGCTAGTGCAAAAGGGGTTCCAAGCATTAAATAAGGACGTTAAAATTGCCCCATCAGATCAGCTTGAAGCAATGAAAGACGTAATTATCGTAACAAATCAAGCAGAACTTTTAGGGAAAACCGATACCTCAATCGTATTAATAGGTCGTAACGATGAAGTAGCTGAGGAAATCAATAGTCTTGTAGATGTATCTGATGATGCATTATTTGCTTTTAGTTCATTAGAAGATGTTTACGTCCATTCAATCTATCCTGCGTTTGACCAGTTTGAAACTATTGCAACTATTGGCGAAAAGCCATTTATTCAACGTTCAGCTAGAGGAGATATTGTTATTTTAGCTGATATTCAGTCTACTGACTGGCCATTACACCCTTCATTTCCACTTTTTTTATGGGGACTACAAAATGAATTAGTAGGAGGAACTGAAAATTTAGGTACTTTTTCGCCAAATGAAAGCCGATCAGTACCGTTAGCAACAGGGGAATGGTCTATCTATTCTGGAGAGGATGAATATGTTTCATCCATTGAGAGTGGTAGTGAGTTTCGTGCGCCAGTAAAACCAGGTCTATACTCCATTCGCTCGAACGAAGAAGAAAAACAATTCATTGTACAGCTCTCACCAGAGGAACGTACTGTTCAAGAAGGGACGAGCTTTGAATTAGGTGTCATACAAAATAGTGGAGAAGAGGAAGAAACGAAGCAATCATTTATCCAATGGCTATTAATCCCTATTTTATTCATACTAGTTATTGAGTGGGAGGTGCAAAGAAGACGTGGATTTGCGAATTGATTACCCACTTGCTCTATTGTTACTTATCCCGCTACTAGGATATTTTGTTTGGACATGGTGGCATCATCGAAAACAATTAAGAAAAAATCAGCAAATTGTATTTGGTATTCGATTACTTGCTGTTTTAACGTTAGTGTTTGCCCTGTCCGCACCTTATTTACTTTTACCAGTTAAAGAAGAGCAAGTAGTCTTTTTAATTGACCGATCTGCTTCGGTAGAAGGGACAACAGATCAAGCTGTTGCTTTTATTGAAGAAAGCTTACAGTCTAAAAAAAATTCCCATCTTGTAGGAATTTATTCCTTTGCTTCGGATCTTCAAACAGAGTCAATTCTTACTGATTCGTTGGAGCATGTTCCTGAACTGAGTGAAATGACAAAGGAAAGTGAAACAAATATTGCGCAGGCAATACAGCTCACAACAGGTATCGTTGATCTAGAAAAGGCGACAAGAATTGTTTTATTAACCGATGGATTAGAGACAAAAGGGGATGTAACGGAACAGCTAACAAAGTTAACGAATTCCAATGTCTCCATTGATATTGTGGAGTTAAGTAAAGAGGTGAATGCAGACGTATCGATTCGAAGCTTTACGACACCACAAGTGGCTTATGCAGGAGAACAACAACAGCTAGAAACAGAAATTGAAGCAACTTCTCAGGCAACAGGTGAATTGTATTTATATGAAAATGATCAACTCATACACCAAGAAGCAATACAATTAGAAGAGGGAACAAATACATTTACTTACCGCCATGTTGGAAAAGCGGAAGGACTCGTTAA
Source organism: Ureibacillus sp. FSL E2-3493 (assembly GCF_038077515.1). Lineage (NCBI taxonomy): Bacteria > Bacillati > Bacillota > Bacilli > Caryophanales > Caryophanaceae > Ureibacillus > Ureibacillus sp. FSL E2-3493. The sequence goes on from NZ_JBBOPK010000001.1 coordinate 3,674,568, forward strand.
ATATGAAGCTCTTGTTCAAGTGGAGGAAGATGCAATTTTAGAAAACAATCAATTAACGAGTGTTACGATGGTACAAAGCACACCTCGTTTATTAATTGTCAGTGACCGAGAGGGTGGATCCCCTATTGCTTCAGCATTAGGTACTAATTCTGTTCAATATACAGTAATGCCTTCAAGTGAATTACCGAATTCTTTATCAAGTTATTTACACTATAATGCGATTATTTTTGATAATATCCCAGGTCATTTAGTTGGGGAAGAAAAGATGGGCATTATTGAGCAAGCTGTTAAAAACTTCGGAGTCGGTTTTATGATGGTCGGCGGGGAAAATAGCTTTGGACTTGGAGGATATTTTAAAACTCCGATTGAAGCTTTGCTGCCGGTCGAGATGGAAGTGAAGGGGAAACAACAATTACCTTCCCTTGGACTCGTTATAGTTCTCGATCGTTCTGGCAGTATGATGGGGCCCAAGATTGAATTAGCCAAAGAAGCTGCTGCTCGTTCGGTTGAACTGTTACGTGAAGAAGATACTTTAGGTTTTATTGCCTTCGATGATCGCCCGTGGGAGATAATTGAGACAGCCCCGTTAAAGGATAAGGAAAAAGCGGTCAATACAATTTTATCAATCGCTCCGGGTGGAGGTACTGAAATTTATTCTTCGTTGGAAATGGCGTATGAAAATTTAGCAGACTTATCATTACAGCGAAAACATATTATTTTATTAACCGATGGACAGTCGTATACCCAAAATAGCTATGAAGATTTAATCGAAGAAGGAAAAGGGAATAATATAACGTTATCAACGGTCGCTATTGGAGCAGATGCTGATGGAGTTCTACTTGAATCGCTAAGTGAATTAGGAAGTGGACGTTACTATAGTGTAATTGATGAAACAACGATTCCTTCTATTTTATCCCGTGAAACAGCGATGGTTTCGAGAACTTATATCGAAGATAATCCGTTCTATCCGGTTATTTATAATGCCGAAGGGTGGAATGATCTTTTTAAAAATGGTGTTCCACAAATGAATGCTTATATAGGGACGACAGCCAAACAAACAGCGACGGTTATTGCTGAAAGTGAGAAGGAGGACCCTGTATTAGCAGAATGGCAATATGGGTTAGGAAAAACGATTGCCTTTACATCCGATTCTTCGGGAGCGTGGACTGGAGATTGGGCTCGTTGGGAGGAATGGCCCAACTTCTGGCAAACTGCTGTTTCAAGATTGTTCCCAACTTATAACGATATTGCTTATGATATTCGCCGTGACTCGGAAGGTTCCTTTGTAATTACTGACCCAACAAATCAAGCTGCCTTTTTAGATGTGGCAGTAGTGGACGAATCCGGAGAGGAACTCGATGTTCAATCTGATCCTATTTCGGCAAGTAAAGTCCGAACGGTAGTTGAAGCTGACCCAGGTCTAGTATTTTTCAGAATTACGAGTGGAGATGGATCGATATACCAGGCAGGATTAACGATTCCATATAGCGCAGAATATGAGTTGCATCCTCCAAATGAAACGTTATTAACTCAAATAAGTGAAAGAACTGGCGGTAAATTTTTAGAAGAACCTTCAGAAGCATTCCGAGAGTTTACACAAAAAAGTGCAGAAAAACAAAATATTACAACTTGGCTTGTATTATTGAGTATGCTGTTATTCTTTATCGATATTACAATTCGCCGTTTCGGATGGTCTTTTTTACAAACTGTACGCTCAAAAAATTTAGTATCCGAAAAACAAGTTGTTGAAGAAGAAACAAATGTTGCACAACTATTAAAAGAGATGAAGAAAAAGTAGTAAGGTTAGTAGGAGCTGTTAATTAATTAGCGGCTCCTATTTATTTTGAAAATCTAATTCTTATAAATGATCTTCTTTTTTAGTGTCGGTAAGGAAATGCTAACAAGACCTATGCTAAAACATAACTATTAAACGAAAGAATTAAGAAGGGGAGGAAACTGTTGACATACCAAGCATTTTACCGTGTATATAGATCGCAATCTTTTTGTGAAATGTCCGGTCAATTACACGTCAAAAGAACCCTTCAAAAATTAAGCGCTCTTACATTTAGTAAGAGCGCTTAGATTATTTGTTTCCTGTATATCCGATTTTTCTAATTAATCTTCAAACGGTTTGTAAATAGCTCTTAGCACAGTCTACTAAGTGCTTGCCTTATGATTTGAATAACCTCGCATTATAACCTAATCTTACAGAAGTTTCATTTGCAGCCTGCATTAAAATGCGAGCAATAGAAGGAATTTTATAATCGTGCATTCTTTGAATAGGTCCAACAACATTAATGGCATAAATTACTTTGCCTGTATGATCTCGAATGGGTGCTGCTACAGATCGAGTTCCTTCTGTTAGTTCCTCAGTGCTAACTGCATAACCTTGTTCTTTAATTTTTTTTATTTCGGATCTTAATATATCAGGGTTCGTAATAGTATTTTTCGTAAATGGGTATAAGCCATTGTCAATAATTTCTTCTACTAAGTTTTCACTATGAAAGGCAAGGAGCACTTTTCCAGAGCTCGTACAATAGGCTGGATTTCGCCGCCCGATATGGGTCAGAATTCGAACAGGATGGTTACATTCTTTCTTTTTAATATAAATTGTATCAAGCCCATCTAATATCGCTAAGTGTGCCGTTTCTTTTGTTTTTTCAACTACTTCATTTAAAACAGGAATTGTTTCTTGATTAAACTCAAAATCATTTGAGACTAATCCTCCAAGTGTTAAAATCGTTAACCCTAAGCGGTACTCTTTTGTTTTGGGATCCTTTACTACGAAACCTTCACTAGCGAGCGTCTTCATTATTCGGCTCACAGTACTTTTGGCTAAACCTAATGATTTAGCTAAATCACTAACTCGCATGGTAGGGTTATTGACGTTGAAGCTTTTTAAAATAAGCAGGGTATTTTTTACAGAGGATAACATACTCGAATCATTCCCCATGTTTACCATTCCTCCTTTATGTTTCAAAAAGGGGACTTTTTCTTTATATTTTACTAATTTTATACTTAAAAGTATATAAACCCCCAATTATCCTCGGTGTTTCTTTGTACAGTTAGCAAAATTTTATAAAATTTAAAAAAGTTTAAGGCTGTTCCGTATAAAGGAACAGCCTTATTTGAATTGAAGGTGGTAGTTCTTATAATGAGTTTAAAATTAGAGTTGTGAAAAGTTGGAATTTGTAAAGAAACATTATTCACACTCAAAAGTGGAGGGATTGGCAAAGACTCTCGATGTGTTCGTGAAGAGATATTTGGTCCTGTTGTAACGGTAATACCATTTGATACGGAAGAAGAATTATTGGAACAAGTAAATGATACGCATTATGGACTAAGTGCTTCCCTTTGGACAACAAATATTAAACGTGCCCATCGTATTGCTGGCCAAATTGAAGCGGGGATGGTGTGGATCAATACATGGTTCTTACGTGATTTACGCACACCATTTGGAGGTATGAAACATAGCGGCCTTGGTCGTGAAGGTGGAGCTCACAGCTTTGATTTCTACACTGAATTGTCCAATATTACGATTAAACTTTAGGAGGCGCTTTTAGTGAACAAAACCAATGTACTTGATACTAAAATGTTTTCTAATCACCTAGCAAATGCTTGGAATATTGGCGAAGGGGTTCAACCTGTAACAGCTTTAAATCCCGATCTTCATGTTGATGATGCTTATAAGATTCAGTTATATACAATTCAACAACAAGTGCAGTCTGGCCAAACTATTACAGGTAAGAAAATTGGGTTGACGTCCAAGTCTATGCAAACAATGTTAGGGGTTGGGGAACCTGATTTTGGTCATTTGTTAGATGGAATGGAACTTAAAAATGGAGATAGTCTTTCTTTCAAAAAATTACTACAGCCAAAAGTTGAGGCGGAAATTGCGTTCATATTAACGGAAGTCGATTTAAAGCAAATAGGTATGGCGCTCTATCACAATGATGTATTGCAAAATACAGGAGTAGGGGCAGCTGCTTTGGGAAATCCCGCAAAATGCGTGGCATGGTTAGCAAATAAACTTGCAGATTACGACGTAGCTCTAAAAGCTGGAGAAGTGGTTTTATCAGGTGCTTTATCTGCTGCTATTGAAGTGAAACCTGGAGATCGTTGTCGTGCAAAATTTGCTGAACTTGGAGAAGTAGCAGTTTCATTTACTGAGTAAAAGGGGGAAAGGTTATGAGCAAAGTAAAGGTCGGAATCATTGGAACTGGTAATATTGGTTCGGACTTAATGATGAAGTTAGCCCGATCCGAAGTACTGGAATTAACTACAGTAATGGGAGTAGATCCATCCTCAAGGGGAATGCAACGTGCAAAAAGGGATGGCTATCAAGTGTTTGAAAATGGTATTGACGGTTTGCTTCAATATCCAAATAGTGTGGATATTTTGTTTGATGCGACCAGTGCCAATGCCCATATTCATAACGCACAAGTTGCAAAAAAACTCGGTAAACAAATGATTGATTTAACTCCTGCTGCTATTGGACCTTTCATTGTACCACCTGTTAATTTAGGTGCTCATTTAGATACTGACAATGTCAATCTAGTTACATGTGGAGGCCAAGCTACCATTCCTATTATTCACGCAATCAATAAAGTGGAGTGTGTTGAATATGCCGAAATAGTGGCTACCATTTCCAGTAAAAGTGCAGGACCAGGAACAAGGGCAAATATAGATGAGTTTACAGAAACAACAGCGAAAGCTATCGAAGTAGTGGGAGGAGCAAAAAAGGGGAAAGCAATAATAATTTTAAATCCTGCTGAACCACCCATTATGATGAGAGATACTGTTCACGCCATTGTGAACAATAATCAAGTTAATCAAGAGCTTGTAGCCGATTCTATTTATAAAATGGTAGAAAAAGTTCAATCTTACGTACCAGGCTATAAATTACGTACAGAACCGATATTTGAAGACAATAAAATTACAGTATTCCTTGAAATCGAAGGGGCTGGACATTATTTACCGAAGTATGCTGGGAATCTAGATATTATGACATCAGCAGCTGTTAAAGTGGCAGAAGAATTTGCAAAACACCGTATGGAAACAATTGTATAGAGGCTTTTTAAAAGAGGGGGGATACTTAAAGTGGAAAAAGAAATAATCATTACGGAAGTAGCCTTACGGGACGGAAGTCATGCCATTGGCCATCAATATACAGTCGATCAAGTGGCGACTATTGCTAAAGCATTAAATGAAGCAAAGGTTCCTTATATTGAGGTCACCCATGGAGACGGCTTAGGAGGTTCATCCTTACAATATGGATTTTCTAAAACGGATGAAATGAAGTTAATAGAAGCTGCTGTATCTGTTGTAGATTTTTCAAAACTTGCTGTGTTGTTACTTCCAGGAATTGGTACTATTGAAAATTTAAAAGAGGCATCAAAAATAGGCGTTAAAATGGCCCGAATTGCTACTCATGTAACTGAAGCTGATATTTCAAAACAACATATCGAAACGGCGAAAAATTTAGGAATGGAAACAGTCGGCTTTTTAATGATGAGTCATATGGCTCCAGTAGAGAAGTTAGTGGAGCAGGCTAAATTAATGGAAAGTTACGGTGCAGATACAGTTTATATTGTAGATTCTGCTGGAGCACTATTGCCGAATGAAGTCCGAGAAAGAGTGAAGGCGCTTAAAAATGAACTTGCTATTAATATTGGTTTTCATGCTCATAACAATTTGTCCCTTGCCATGGGAAACACCCTTGCTGCCATTGAAGAAGGGGCAACTCGAATTGATGGAAGCATTCGTTGTTTAGGGGCAGGAGCAGGCAATACTCAAACAGAGGTTTTAATTGCCGTGTTAGAAAGGATGGGTATAAAAACAGGTATTGATTTATATAAATTAATGGATGTATCAGAAGATATCGTTTCAAAAATTTTACTTGAACCACAAATTATTAATAGAGATAGTCTAACGTTAGGTTATGCAGGCGTCTACTCTAGTTTTTTATTACACGCTAAACGTGCAGCCCAACGATTTGGCGTCGATTCCCGAGATATTTTAATGGAGTTAGGGAAAAGAAAAGTAGTTGGTGGTCAAGAAGATATGATTGTCGACGTAGCTGCTGAACTCTCTAAAGAGAAAATAACAATCGGGTAGGAGGAGCTTGATGAACCATCATTTAATCGCAGAACTTACAGAGTATGTCCACAACGCAGAAAAAGATAAGAAAGAAATTGAAAAAATTACTGCTCAATTATATCCAACATTAACAATTGAGGAAGCTTATATGATTCAAGAAGAGCTTATTAAACAGAAGTTAGAGCAAGGTTATAAAATTGTTGGACCAAAAATGGGGATTACAAGTGAAGCAAAAATGAAACAAATGAACGTCAAAGATCCTATTTATGGTTACATCTTTGATTATATGATAGTAGAGGACGGAGACTTTATTTCATTATCTGATTATATCCATCCAAAAGTAGAGCCGGAGATTGGTTTTGTTTTAGGAAAAGATCTAGAAGGACCGAATATTACAGTCCAAGATGTTTTAGATGCAACAGAATACGTATTCCCTGCAATTGAAATTATTGATAGCCGATACGAAAATTTTAATTTTACACTGCCAGATGTCATTGCGGACAACACATCAGCGAGGGGAGCTGTATTCGGTACTAACTTGCGAAACCCAGAAGATGTAGCACTAGATATGGTAGGTGTCACGTTATCAATCAACGGTAAGGTGCAAGCTTTAGGAGCAGGTGCAGCAGTACTTGGTCACCCAGCAAATTCAGTTGCTCGATATGCCAATATGATTAGTAGAAAGGGACAAAAGGTAAAAGCGGGACAACCGATTTTAACTGGAGGTTTAACGGAAGCTATCCGACTTTCTGCTGGAGACTTTGTGCAAGTGAAGCTTGGAGGTATCGGAGAAGTATCCTTTTTTGTTAAAAAATAGTTGTTCATTCAATTAGGAGGTAGAGTAATGCCGTTCATTAATATTCAAATTATGGAGGGGCGACCTCCAGAAAAAATAGAAGGTTTAATAGCGGATGTAACAGAGGCGGTCAGCAAATCATTAGATGCTCCTTCAGAAAGCATTCGTATAGTCGTCAGCGAAGTTCCTAAATCCCATTGGGGGATTGGAGGCACCAGTGCTAAGAAGTTAGGAAGGTAAAGAGAATAATGTTAACGAAGAGTTATCTCAATTAGTTAGTGAGATAACTCTTTTTATTAGGTAGAATTATTTTTTCTTTAAATACAGTTAAAAATTCTCAAGTAAAATGGAGGGAAATTATTTTTCGGATATTAACCTGTTCTTTTAATTAAATCTGCATACTCATGGTCGTCAAGCGTAGTATGAAACTCATGAATTTTGGTTCCCATTTCGGTTAAACTTAATATTACTTTTCGTTGGTGCATGGCTTTAACTTTATATACAATCAAGTGCTAGTAACATCTATCCAATTTGGTAGTGGTTAATGGAAATTGATTATACCTACTTTCAGAGCTACGTGGGGATCGTTGCTATTGCGAAGGCAACCTTTGGAGTTTGGATTAAATTTATGGCACCATTGTTTTATGATTTGGATAGGTATATCGGTCGTTATTTTGTACTATATTTCATTTCCTCGGTTGGTTGGACAGAGTTTTAAGTAACATTGAATTTTTAATTAGGTTAATTAGAGTATGGATGGATACACTCTAAATAACCTTTTATCTATTTCGGGGGATATTTTACTAAATGTATTACACTAATATATAAACTAGTTTTTGCTATTATTAATAAGTTTGTTTTTTTGATCCATTCAAAGAAGAAAAGCACTCTTGTTTTATGCTATAATGTAGCTACTTAAATCGTGAACTTAGAAGGGGAGGAAAAAATTGACGTATCAAGCATTTTACCGTGTTTATAGGCCGCAAAGTTTCCGAGAAATGTCAGGTCAAACACATGTAAAAAGAACCCTTCAAAATGCTCTAGAGGCAAATAAAACAACCCATGCTTATCTATTTTCAGGTCCTCGAGGGACTGGGAAAACAAGTACTGCGAAAATTTTTGCTAAAGCATTAAATTGTGAAAAAGCTCCAACAAAGGAACCGTGTAATGAATGTCCTACATGTTTAAGTATTACAGAAGGTTCCCATCCAGATGTTATTGAATTTGATGCGGCATCGAATTCCCGTGTTGAAGAAATGCGGGATATTATTGAGAAAGTAAGATTTGCTCCAGCTAATGCTCGTTTCAAAGTGTATATTATCGATGAAGTGCATATGCTTTCTACTAGTGCCTTTAATGCACTTTTAAAAACGTTAGAAGAACCGCCTCCCCATGCCGTTTTTATTTTAGCGACTACGGAGCCTCATAAACTACCTGCGACAATTATTTCAAGGTGTCAGCGTTTTGATTTTAAACGTTTATCTTCTAATGATATTTTAGAACGAATGAAAATTATTTTAGAGGATATTGATTTACCGTTTGAAGAACAAGCCTTAAAGGTAATTGCGCAAGCATCAGCTGGTGGGATGCGTGATGCATTAAGCTTATTAGATCAAGTTGTATCGTTTAGTGGGGATAAGTTAACGTTAGAAAATGCTCTTCTTGTAAGCGGGTCGATTAGCCAAGACGTCTTTTACGATATAGCCTTTGCATTAAAAAATAAAGAAATTGCACAAGTATTAAGTTCTTTAGAAGAATTAATAGCTGAAGGTAAGGATCCGGTTCGATTATCAGAAGACTTTATTACTTTTTTTCGAGATTTATTGTTATTACAAACAAGTAGTGATTTAACTGAATTGCTGGAATTAGTAACATCGGAAGAAAAGTTTATAACATTAGCTCATGAATTTAACGCCGATACACTTTACGGATATATCGATATACTAGCTAAAACGCAACAAGAAATGCGTTTTTCCCATCATACTAAAATCTATTTGGAAACGGCTTTATTAAAAATGGCTCAAGTTCAAAATAGCAGTGTGGTGAATGGGCATGTTGGAGGCAGTGTTGACCCTGCTGTAAATGAAAAAGTGGCGAATCTTGAAAAAATGGTTCAACAGTTAACTTTACAATTGCAAAATGGGATTTCAGCACAAGGTAACCCTGCAATTCAACAGAAGGAAGCGCCACGTCCTCGAGCAAAAACGACTGGTTACAACGCGCCTGTTGGTAGAATTCGTGAAGTATTAAAAGGGGCAACAAAACAAGATATTCATCAAATTAAAAGTGCTTGGGCGCAAACATTAAGTCAGTTACAAAAATCACAAGCGGCATTATTAGCTGAAGCGGAACCGGTTGCAGCATCAAGTAGTGCATTTGTGGTAAAATTCAAGTATGATATTCATTGTCGAATGGTTGCCGAAAACAGAGAGTTTACAACACTCTTTTCTCAAATTCTCTCTCAAATAACAGGAACAATGTATGAATTATTATGTATTCCTGAAAATGATTGGATATCATTGCGTCAAAGCTTTATTAAAGAAAACGGATTAAATCAGAAAAAAGAAACAACTGATCATGAAGGGGCACTGGTTCAGGAAAATATCCATGAAGATCCATTTATCGATGATGCGCAAGAGATTGCTTCTGAAGACCCTTTAATCGCAGAAGCTGAGAAAATGTTTGGTAAAGACTTTGTTGAGGTAGTTGAAGATTAAAATTCAAAAATTGATGTTATCGATTTAGATAAGGTCAAAATGTATATTAGGAGGAATTTATAATGCGTGGAATGGGCAATATGCAAGGTATGATGAAAAAGATGCAAAAAATGCAAAAAGAAATGATGCAAGCACAGGAAGAATTAAACGCAAAAGAATTTGAAGGTACTGCTGGCGGCGGTATGGTTAAAGTAACGATGAATGGACAACGTGAAGTCCTTAGTGTTAATTTAGACCCTTCTGTAGTAGACCCTGATGATGTAGAAATGTTAGAAGATTTAATGGTTGTAGCTACAAATGAAGCATTAAAGAAAGTAGAAGAAACAACTACTGCAACAATGGGTAAATTCACACAAGGCTTAAACCTTCCATTTTAGGAGGAAACAAAAATGTATTACCCTGAACCAATATCAAAGTTAATTGATAGCTTTATGAAATTGCCAGGTATCGGTCCGAAAACTGCGGCTCGACTGGCATTTTTCGTTTTGACAATGAAAGAAGATACAGTTTTATCCTTTGCAAAAGCTTTAGTCGATGCGAAACGAAATTTAACGTATTGTTCTGTTTGTGGTCATATTACAGACGTAGATCCTTGTCAAATCTGTTCTGATAAAACACGGGATGTTTCCACTATATGTGTAGTCCAAGATCCAAAAGATGTTATTGCGATGGAAAAAATGCGTGATTATCAAGGGTTGTATCATGTACTACACGGTGCTATTTCACCAATGGATGGCGTTGGACCAGAGGATATCAATGTCGCGTCATTAATTACTCGCTTGCAGGATGAACGAGTACAGGAATTAATCTTAGCTACAAATCCTACCATTGAAGGTGAAGCAACAGCGATGTATATATCTCGCCTTGTTAAACCATCGGGAATTCGTACGACTCGTATTGCCCATGGGTTACCAGTAGGTGGGGATTTAGAATATGCAGATGAAGTTACTTTATCAAAAGCATTAGAAGGAAGACGTGAACTATAATCATTACACTAATTTCTCTTTCTAATTTCGGAGAAATTCAACTTGTTGTTTATACTTTCTATTTAAACTCAATGGCTATATCGTTGAAGCCATTCAAAAAACAAAATATGATAGATTTATAAGTTAGTAATGTGTATCAGTATTCTTTTTCCTTTGAAGTAGGTGGGAACTGTTACATATATAAAGTTTCTCATTAAAAAAATGGATTTTTAAGTTAGCTGATACCGCTAATTATCCTTTTAAATGAAAATTTCTTGAGCTGATTAGTGTTAGGTCAAGTACTAACCTAATAAAAGTAGTGAATTTTTTATTTATCATTATATGTCTTTCCTGTAAATTGGTATAAGGTGAGTGGAGTAGTTGATGTTTAGCCGTAAGGGGAAATTAAAAAAAGAATTCGATGAAAAATTAATTCATCTTATAAAAGAGACCAAAGAAGATTGGAATAGCGCAAAAGTGATTGAAGGGTTAGTAGATGATTACGATCTTGAAATCATTGCACAACGTAAAATTGCGGAAAGTATTCATTTTTATTTATTTAAAGAAGCACGAATTCGAAAAATATTACTTAAATGAACATAATAAGAGTAGACGTAAAAGCATATGCTCCTATGAATACATTATTGAGGAGGATATGATTGACAACATACATTGTAATTGGTGTTGTTTGTGCGCTACTCTTTTTTGGTATCTTAATAGGAAGAAAAATAGGGTTTAGTGTTGTTTTTGAAAAGTTAGCTATTTTATGGTTTAAGTTAGCTTGTTCATTTGCTTTACTTTACATAGCCCATATTATAGTTGATGGTTATGATATTATTGTTCCTGTTAACTTGTTTTCAGCATTAACAATAACGATTTTAGGAATACCAGGTGTAATATGTATTGGTGTTTTAACCGTATTTCAATAATCAATGAAAAAAGGTATTGCATATTTAAAGTTATAGTGATATATTAATACATGTCGCTTTTGCGATATCAAAAATTTACTTAAATTCAAAAAAAGATATTGATTTTTGAATATTGAGTTGATATAATATTAAAGCTGTCGTATGAGACGCAACATTTTAAATTTAAAAAGTTGTTGACTTAAAAGTGATAATGTGATATAATTTAAAAGTTGCTTAAGAAACACAGTGACAAATGAACCTTGAAAACTGAACAACAAAACGTTAATGAAATACAGTTTTAACTTAATAGTTGAAACGAAATTTTGGACATCATTATGATGCCAGTGTAAATTTAGAGCTTTATCAAATTTTCTTTTATGGAGAGTTTGATCCTGGCTCAGGACGAACGCTGGCGGCGTGCCTAATACATGCAAGTCGAGCGAACAGATAAGGAGCTTGCTCCTTTGACGTTAGCGGCGGACGGGTGAGTAACACGTGGGCAACCTGCCCTATAGTTGGGGATAACTCCGGGAAACCGGGGCTAATACCGAATAATACATTTTATCTCCTGATGAGATGTTGAAAGATGGCATCTAGCTATCGCTATAGGATGGGCCCGCGGCGCATTAGCTAGTTGGTGAGGTAACGGCTCACCAAGGCGACGATGCGTAGCCGACCTGAGAGGGTGATCGGCCACACTGGGACTGAGACACGGCCCAGACTCCTACGGGAGGCAGCAGTAGGGAATCTTCCACAATGGGCGAAAGCCTGATGGAGCAACGCCGCGTGAGTGAAGAAGGTTTTCGGATCGTAAAACTCTGTTGTAAGGGAAGAACAAGTACAGTAGTAACTGGCTGTACCTTGACGGTACCTTATTAGAAAGCCACGGCTAACTACGTGCCAGCAGCCGCGGTAATACGTAGGTGGCAAGCGTTGTCCGGAATTATTGGGCGTAAAGCGCGCGCAGGCGGTCCTTTAAGTCTGATGTGAAAGCCCACGGCTCAACCGTGGAGGGTCATTGGAAACTGGAGGACTTGAGTGCAGAAGAGGAAAGTGGAATTCCAAGTGTAGCGGTGAAATGCGTAGAGATTTGGAGGAACACCAGTGGCGAAGGCGACTTTCTGGTCTGTAACTGACGCTGAGGCGCGAAAGCGTGGGGAGCAAACAGGATTAGATACCCTGGTAGTCCACGCCGTAAACGATGAGTGCTAAGTGTTAGGGGGTTTCCGCCCCTTAGTGCTGCAGCTAACGCATTAAGCACTCCGCCTGGGGAGTACGGTCGCAAGACTGAAACTCAAAGGAATTGACGGGGGCCCGCACAAGCGGTGGAGCATGTGGTTTAATTCGAAGCAACGCGAAGAACCTTACCAGGTCTTGACATCCCATTGACCGCTATGGAGACATAGTTTTCCCTTCGGGGACAGTGGTGACAGGTGGTGCATGGTTGTCGTCAGCTCGTGTCGTGAGATGTTGGGTTAAGTCCCGCAACGAGCGCAACCCTTGTTCTTAGTTGCCATCATTTAGTTGGGCACTCTAAGGAGACTGCCGGTGACAAACCGGAGGAAGGTGGGGATGACGTCAAATCATCATGCCCCTTATGACCTGGGCTACACACGTGCTACAATGGACGGTACAAACGGTTGCCAACCCGCGAGGGGGAGCTAATCCGATAAAACCGTTCTCAGTTCGGATTGTAGGCTGCAACTCGCCTACATGAAGCCGGAATCGCTAGTAATCGCGGATCAGCATGCCGCGGTGAATACGTTCCCGGGCCTTGTACACACCGCCCGTCACACCACGAGAGTTTGTAACACCCGAAGTCGGTGAGGTAACCTTTTGGAGCCAGCCGCCGAAGGTGGGACAGATGATTGGGGTGAAGTCGTAACAAGGTAGCCGTATCGGAAGGTGCGGCTGGATCACCTCCTTTCTAAGGATATATAACGGAATGATTGACCCAAGGTCAATCAACATTAACGTTTTGTGTTCAGTTTTGAAGGTTCAGAAATGAAACTTCAAACTTGCTCCTGCCGCGAAGAAAAGTCTAAGAGGTAACTCAAAGCTTTCGTCGCAAAACTGCACGGAGTAATCTCACTGATGCAAAGTCACGATGTGACTGAAGTCAGTAGTCTTGTTCTTTGAAAACTGGATAAAACGACATTGAAAGCAATAAAATTCAAGCAAATTTTTATTATTCAGCTAAAGCAGAATAATAAAAAAGCCTCCGGCGGATGTCACAGATTTTTAGAGGTATTTAATTTTAAAAACATCTGCAAAGCAGACATTTTTAAAATAAAAATCTGGACGGCAAATTCGTCGAGGACGCATTTGATTGTGTAGTTCTTAAGTCTTTTCTTTATAAGAAAAGCAGTAACTAACTTTTTAGGTTAAGTTATGAAGGGCGCACGGTGGATGCCTTGGCACTAGGAGCCGATGAAGGACGGCACTAACACCGATATGCTTCGGGGAGCTGTAAGTAAGCTTTGATCCGGAGATTTCCGAATGGGGGAACCCACTGTTCGTAATGGAACAGTATCTTGACGTGAATACATAGCGTCATGATGGCATACCCAGGGAACTGAAACATCTAAGTACCTGGAGGAAGAGAAAGAAAATATTCGATTCCCTGAGTAGCGGCGAGCGAAACGGGAATAGCCCAAACCAAGAGGCTTGCCTCTTGGGGTTGTAGGACACTCTATATGGAGTTACAAAGGAATGAATTAGGCGAAGCGACCTGGAAAGGTCTGCCGCAGAGGGTAAAAGCCCCGTAGTCGAAAGTTCATTCTCTCTTGAGTGTATCCTGAGTACGGCGGAACACGTGAAATTCCGTCGGAATCCGGGAGGACCATCTCCCAAGGCTAAATACTCCCTAGTGACCGATAGTGAACCAGTACCGTGAGGGAAAGGTGAAAAGCACCCCGGGAGGGGAGTGAAATAGAACCTGAAACCGTGTGCCTACAAGTAGTTAGAGCCCGTTAATGGGTGATAGCGTGCCTTTTGTAGAATGAACCGGCGAGTTACGATTACGTGCAAGGTTAAGTCGAGAAGATGGAGCCGTAGCGAAAGCGAGTCTGAATAGGGCGGTATTAAGTACGTGGTCGTAGACCCGAAACCAGGTGATCTACCCATGTCCAGGGTGAAGGTGAGGTAACACTCACTGGAGGCCCGAACCCACGCACGTTGAAAAGTGCGGGGATGAGGTGTGGGTAGCGGAGAAATTCCAATCGAACTTGGAGATAGCTGGTTCTCTCCGAAATAGCTTTAGGGCTAGCCTCGTGATTAAGAATACTGGAGGTAGAGCACTGTTTGGACTAGGGGCCCATCTCGGGTTACCGAATTCAGACAAACTCCGAATGCCAGATATTTATACACGGGAGTCAGACTGCGAGTGATAAGATCCGTAGTCAAAAGGGAAACAGCCCAGACCACCAGCTAAGGTCCCAAAGTAATCGTTAAGTGGAAAAGGATGTGGCGTTGCTTAGACAACCAGGATGTTGGCTTAGAAGCAGCCATCATTTAAAGAGTGCGTAATAGCTCACTGGTCGAGTGACGCTGCGCCGAAAATGTATCGGGGCTAAACGATTCACCGAAGCTGTGGATGGACATCTTTGATGTCCGTGGTAGGAGAGCGTTCTAAGGGCGTTGAAGTCAGACCGGAAGGACTGGTGGAGCGCTTAGAAGTGAGAATGCCGGTATGAGTAGCGAAAGATGGGTGAGAATCCCATCCACCGTATGACTAAGGTTTCCTGAGGAAGGCTCGTCCGCTCAGGGTTAGTCGGGACCTAAGTCGAGGCCGATAGGCGTAGACGATGGACAACAGGTTGATATTCCTGTACCACCTCCCCGCCGTTTGAGTAATGGGGGGACGCAGTAGGATAAGGTAAGCGCGCTGTTGGATATGCGCGCCCAAGCAATAAGGCGTGGAAGTAGGCAAATCCGCTTCCTAATACGCCAAGCTGTGATGGGGAGCTCTATTGAGCGAAGTACCTGATTTCACGCTGCCAAGAAAAGCCTCTAGCGAGGCGGGAGGTGCCCGTACCGCAAACCGACACAGGTAGTCGAGGAGAGAATCCTAAGGTGTGCGAGAGAACTCTCGTTAAGGAACTCGGCAAAATGACCCCGTAACTTCGGGAGAAGGGGTGCTCTCGTGAGAGAGCCGCAGTGAATAGGCCCAGGCGACTGTTTAGCAAAAACACAGGTCTCTGCAAAACCGTAAGGTGACGTATAGGGGCTGACGCCTGCCCGGTGCTGGAAGGTTAAGAGGAGGGGTTAGCATTAGCGAAGCTCTGAATTGAAGCCCCAGTAAACGGCGGCCGTAACTATAACGGTCCTAAGGTAGCGAAATTCCTTGTCGGGTAAGTTCCGACCCGCACGAAAGGCGTAACGATCTGGGCACTGTCTCAACGAGAGACTCGGTGAAATTATAGTACCTGTGAAGATGCAGGTTACCCGCGACAGGACGGAAAGACCCCGTGGAGCTTTACTGTAGCCTGATATTGAATTTTGGCACAACTTGTACAGGATAGGTAGGAGCCAGAGAACTCGGAGCGCCAGCTTCGAGGGAGGCGTCGGTGGGATACTACCCTGGTTGTGTTGAAATTCTAACCCATACCCCTTAGCGGGGTAGGAGACAGTGTCAGGTGGACAGTTTGACTGGGGCGGTCGCCTCCTAAAAGGTAACGGAGGCGCCCAAAGGTTCCCTCAGAATGGTTGGAAATCATTCGTAGAGTGTAAAGGCACAAGGGAGCTTGACTGCGAGACCTACAAGTCGAGCAGGGTCGAAAGACGGGCTTAGTGATCCGGTGGTTCCGCATGGAAGGGCCATCGCTCAACGGATAAAAGCTACCCCGGGGATAACAGGCTTATCTCCCCCAAGAGTCCACATCGACGGGGAGGTTTGGCACCTCGATGTCGGCTCATCGCATCCTGGGGCTGTAGTCGGTCCCAAGGGTTGGGCTGTTCGCCCATTAAAGCGGTACGCGAGCTGGGTTCAGAACGTCGTGAGACAGTTCGGTCCCTATCCGTCGTGGGCGTAGGAAATTTGAGAGGAGCTGTCCTTAGTACGAGAGGACCGGGATGGACACACCGCTGGTGTACCAGTTGTCTTGCCAAAGGCATCGCTGGGTAGCTATGTGTGGACGGGATAAGTGCTGAAAGCATCTAAGCATGAAGCCCCCCTCAAGATGAGATTTCCCATTACGCAAGTAAGTAAGATCCCTCAAAGACGATGAGGTAGATAGGTTCGAGGTGGAAGTGTGGTGACACATGGAGCTGACGAATACTAATCGATCGAGGACTTAACCAAATCTTGAATGCATTCAATGTCTTTATCCAGTTTTGAGAGAACAAGCTCTCAACTAAATAGTCTAGTGATGATGGCAAAGAGGTCACACCCGTTCCCATACCGAACACGGAAGTTAAGCTCTTTAGCGCCGATGGTAGTTGGGGGCTTCCCCCTGTGAGAGTAGGACGTTGCTAGGCAACAGAGACCACTGAAAATTCAGTGGTCTTTTTTTATATCCAAAAAGCCCCCAACAAACAAAAGCCGAAGGCTTTAATCGGCGCGTTTAAGAACGATCAAAAATGCAGAAGGAAAAACTCGAGAAGCGGGAGGACCGAGGAAAACAAGGAATCAAGGAAGCCCGAAGCGCAGTGTACTTGGTACATGAGCATCGGACTGACGCAGATGACGCAGTTTTCCGACGTGTCATCGCGCTTCGCAGAAAGCGTCGATGGTAGTTGAGGGGTACCCCCTGTGAGAGTAGGACGTTGCTAGGCAACAGAGACCACTGAAAATTCAGTGGTCTTTTTTATACCTAAAAAGCCCTCAACGTACAAAAAGCCGAAGGCTTTAATCGGCGCGTTTAAGAACAATCAAAAATACAGAAGGAAAATCTCGAGAAGTGGGAGGACCGAGGAAAACAAGGAATCAAGGAGGCTCGAAGCGCAGTGTGACTCGTTACATGAGCATCGGACTGACGCAGATGACGCAGTTTTTCGACGTGTCATCGCGCTTCGCAGCTTTCAGGATTTAATCTTTAACTTGAGGTTCAAAAGAGTATCATTGATATTTTGTTAGTTGACATACATATACCAGCTAAGCGTAGTTTCATTTATCTAGATTTAATAATGATATACTAAACAATAGTAAGGTATGTTAGTTGCCTATATTGAAATTTGTGAATGGAGAGTCAAAAATTATGACCGATAGATTACGCGATGAGATAAAAGAAAAGATTAGCAATGGTGACTTTCATTGTGAGAAAGAATTAACCTTATCGATTATAAGTGGAAAATGGAAAGTGGTTATTTTATGGCATCTAGGTGTAGAGGGACCACATCGATTTAGTGAATTGCAAAAAATTTTTCCAAAAATATCACATAAAATACTAACAAATCAATTAAGAGAGCTGATGGAGGATGGAATCATTCATCGTAAAGTGTATCCCGA
>NZ_JBBOPK010000001.1:3697500-3753907 GCF_038077515.1 Ureibacillus sp. FSL E2-3493
GCGCGCCCAAGCAATAAGGCGTGGAAGTAGGCAAATCCGCTTCCTAATACGCCAAGCTGTGATGGGGAGCTCTATTGAGCGAAGTACCTGATTTCACGCTGCCAAGAAAAGCCTCTAGCGAGGCGGGAGGTGCCCGTACCGCAAACCGACACAGGTAGTCGAGGAGAGAATCCTAAGGTGTGCGAGAGAACTCTCGTTAAGGAACTCGGCAAAATGACCCCGTAACTTCGGGAGAAGGGGTGCTCTCGTGAGAGAGCCGCAGTGAATAGGCCCAGGCGACTGTTTAGCAAAAACACAGGTCTCTGCAAAACCGTAAGGTGACGTATAGGGGCTGACGCCTGCCCGGTGCTGGAAGGTTAAGAGGAGGGGTTAGCATTAGCGAAGCTCTGAATTGAAGCCCCAGTAAACGGCGGCCGTAACTATAACGGTCCTAAGGTAGCGAAATTCCTTGTCGGGTAAGTTCCGACCCGCACGAAAGGCGTAACGATCTGGGCACTGTCTCAACGAGAGACTCGGTGAAATTATAGTACCTGTGAAGATGCAGGTTACCCGCGACAGGACGGAAAGACCCCGTGGAGCTTTACTGTAGCCTGATATTGAATTTTGGCACAACTTGTACAGGATAGGTAGGAGCCAGAGAACTCGGAGCGCCAGCTTCGAGGGAGGCGTCGGTGGGATACTACCCTGGTTGTGTTGAAATTCTAACCCATACCCCTTAGCGGGGTAGGAGACAGTGTCAGGTGGACAGTTTGACTGGGGCGGTCGCCTCCTAAAAGGTAACGGAGGCGCCCAAAGGTTCCCTCAGAATGGTTGGAAATCATTCGTAGAGTGTAAAGGCACAAGGGAGCTTGACTGCGAGACCTACAAGTCGAGCAGGGTCGAAAGACGGGCTTAGTGATCCGGTGGTTCCGCATGGAAGGGCCATCGCTCAACGGATAAAAGCTACCCCGGGGATAACAGGCTTATCTCCCCCAAGAGTCCACATCGACGGGGAGGTTTGGCACCTCGATGTCGGCTCATCGCATCCTGGGGCTGTAGTCGGTCCCAAGGGTTGGGCTGTTCGCCCATTAAAGCGGTACGCGAGCTGGGTTCAGAACGTCGTGAGACAGTTCGGTCCCTATCCGTCGTGGGCGTAGGAAATTTGAGAGGAGCTGTCCTTAGTACGAGAGGACCGGGATGGACACACCGCTGGTGTACCAGTTGTCTTGCCAAAGGCATCGCTGGGTAGCTATGTGTGGACGGGATAAGTGCTGAAAGCATCTAAGCATGAAGCCCCCCTCAAGATGAGATTTCCCATTACGCAAGTAAGTAAGATCCCTCAAAGACGATGAGGTAGATAGGTTCGAGGTGGAAGTGTGGTGACACATGGAGCTGACGAATACTAATCGATCGAGGACTTAACCAAATCTTGAATGCATTCAATGTCTTTATCCAGTTTTGAGAGAACAAGCTCTCAACTAAATAGTCTAGTGATGATGGCAAAGAGGTCACACCCGTTCCCATACCGAACACGGAAGTTAAGCTCTTTAGCGCCGATGGTAGTTGGGGGCTTCCCCCTGTGAGAGTAGGACGTTGCTAGGCAACAGAGACCACTGAAAATTCAGTGGTCTTTTTTATACCTAAAAAGCCCCCAACGTACAAAAAGCCGAAGGCTTTAATCGGCGCGTTTAAGGACAATCAAAAATACAGAAGGAAAACCTCGAGAAGTGGGAGGACCGAGGAAAACAAGGAATCAAGGAGGACCGAAGCGCAGTGTACTTGGTACATGAGCATCGGACTGACGCAGATGACGCAGTTTTCCGACGTGTCATCGCGCTTCGCAGAAAGCGTCGATGGTAGTTGAGGGGTACCCCCTGTGAGAGTAGGACGTTGCTAGGCAACAGAGACCACTGAAAATTCAGTGGTCTTTTTTATACCTAAAAAGCCCCCAACGTACAAAAAGCCGAAGGCTTTAATCGGCGCGTTTAAGAACAATCAAAAATACAGAAGGAAAATCTCGAGAAGTGGGAGGACCGAGGAAAACAAGGAATCAAGGAGGCCCGAAGCGGAGTGTACTTGGTACATGAGCATCGGACTGACGCAGATGACGCAGTTTTCCGACGTGTCATCGCGCTTCGCAGAAAGCGTCGATGGTAGTTGAGGGGTGCCCCTGTGAGAGTAGGACGTTGCTAGGCAATTAAAGACCACTGAAATTCAGTGGTCTTTTTTATATCCAAAAAGCCCCCAATAAACAAAAGCCGAAGGCTTTAATCGGCGCGTTCAAGAACAATCAAAAATACAGAAGGAAAACCTCGAGAAGTGGGAGGACCGAGGAAAACAAGGAATCAAGGAGGCCCGAAGCGGAGTGTACTTGGTACATGAGCATCGGACTGACGCAGATGACGCAGTTTTCCGACGTGTCATCGCGCTTCGCAGAAAGCGTCGATGGTAGTTGAGGGGTGCCCCCTGTGAGAGTAGGACGTTGCTAGGCAAATAGAGACCACTGAGATTCAGTGGTCTTTTTTATACCCAAAAAGCCCCAATAATTAGAAGTTTCAGTACGCCGATGATTACAAAATAGAGAAAATTAAAGATAAAGGATTCTTCTAAAATACATTCAAAATCGTGCGTGAATTCTATAGAAGCACTATAATATAGAAAGAGAAATGAACGGAGTGAGACAATGAAAAGGGAAAGACCGATCGTTACGGCTTTACAACATTTCGTAGAACAAAAGCCGTTAAGTTGGCATGTTCCAGGACATAAAAGCGGTTTGTTATCGTCATTACCAAATGAAATAAAAACTGCCCTTACATATGATTTAACAGAATTAACTGGTTTGGATGATTATCACCATTCTGAAGAAGCGATAAAACAAGCAGAGATTTTATTAGCAAAAACTTATGGTGCTCAACGTAGCTTTTTTTTAGTAAATGGTTCAACAGTTGGTAATTTAGCAATGATATATGCAACGTGTAAAAGAAATGACAAAATCATCGTACAGAGAAACGCGCATAAATCTATTTTCCATGGGTTGGAGTTAGTCGGTGCTAAAGCAATATTTGTTGCTCCTAGATGGGATGAAGTGTCTTTAACAGCAGGAGAAGTACCAACAGCCACTTTACAGGAGGCATTGCAACTTCATCCTGATGCCAAAGCGGTTTTACTAACCTATCCAACTTATTATGGGGTAGCGGGAGAAGAAGCATTAAAACAGCAAATAGATATGTGCCACGAAATGGACATTCCTGTATTAATTGATGAAGCCCATGGTGCCCATTTAATAGCGAGTAAGAGTTTTCCTACTTCTGCTTTACAATTAGGTGCTGATGTTGTTGTGCAATCAGCCCATAAAACATTACCTGCTATGACAATGTCCTCCTTTTTACATGTAAATTCACAACTGATTGATGTAGAAAAAGTGAATCATTATTTAAGAATGTTACAATCTAGTAGTCCATCCTATTTATTACTGGCTTCACTGGATGATGCTAGAGATTATATAAGTAGTTATTTAGAGAGTGATGCCGTATATTTAATGGAAAAACGTAATCAATGGATTGAGGCATTACGCTCACTACATCCGCTTCAAGTAATTGAAGTGGATGATCCATTAAAACTTTTAATTCGTATACCTGGTAAAAGCGGATTCCAATTAAAGGAGGCACTTGAGCAACAAGGTATTTATGTAGAACTAGCAGACCTATATCAAGTGCTCGTCATATTACCGTTATTAAAACATGAACAGCCATATTCCTTTGCAGATGCTCGCATACGTTTTAAAGAGGCGTTATCAACATTAAAAAAGGAAAATGAGACGCTAATTCCATCAGTAGTACCTAGTCATAATCATACGACAGTTTCCATTCCAGAATACTCTTATGACGAAATAGAACAGTTAGAAAAGGAATGGGTGCCTTATATGCGTGCCATTGGAAGAGTATCAGCAAGTATGCTTATTCCGTATCCACCTGGAGTGCCATTATTTTTGCCTGGAGAAAAAGTTACTGTATCAAAATTAAGCCAATTAGAAGAGTTACTTGCAGTAGGTGCAGCTTTTCAAGGACAACATCGCCTAAATGAAAAGCTCATATACGTCATAAAGTAGCAGCCGGAGGAATATAGAAATGAAAAGAAACTTATTTATAACGTTTGAAGGTCCAGAAGGGGCAGGAAAAACGACGATTTTAACTAAAATAGTGGAACGTCTCGAACAACTAAAGATCGACATAATGGCAACAAGGGAGCCAGGGGGTATTGAAATTGCGGAAAAAATACGTGAAGTTATATTAAATCCGGAGCATACCGCTATGGACGAAAGAACAGAGGCTTTATTATATGCTGCTGCAAGAAGTCAACATTTCTTTGAAAAAGTTGAACCAGCAATCCAAAAGGGAAAGCTTGTATTATGTGATCGTTTTATTGATTCATCCTTAGCCTATCAAGGATATGCCCGGGGAATTGGAATAGATGAAGTTTTAGCAATAAATGAATTTGCCATCGGAAAACGAATGCCGGATTTGACAATATTGTTTGATTTAGAACCGAAAGTAGGACTAGCCCGAATTCATTCACACAATGACAGGGAAGTGAATAGACTTGATGTAGAGAGCTTATCTTTTCATGAAAAGGTAAGAGAAGGTTATCAACTATTAGTAAAGCGTTATCCTAATAGAATTAAAGTAGTTAATGCTGACCAGCCTATAGATAAAGTAGTAGAAGATGTTTGGCATCTTTTAAGTGAGACTTTAGAGGAAAGTAAATGAAGTAGGCATACTATGTATGCTATAATAAGAACACCAATTCAATATATGGGGAGTGAGTACGGATGAAGTTAGTTGTTGCAGTCGTTCAGGACCAAGATAGTAACCGTTTGTCTAGTGCATTAACAAAGCATAATTTTCGTGCGACAAAATTAGCAAGTACTGGTGGTTTTTTACGATCAGGAAATACAACCTTTATTGTTGGAACAGAGGATTCATCGATTCCTCAATTACTTGATATTATTCGAGATAATTGCCGTTCCCGTGAACAAATGGTGTCACCTGTATCTCCGTTAGGTGGTAACGCAGACTCTTATATCCCGTATCCCATTGAAGTTGAAGTTGGGGGAGCTACAGTTTTTGTATTACCTATTGAACAGTTCCACCATTTTTAATCCTATTCAGTTATAAAGATTGAAGGAATGAATAGGATTGGCTAGACTGAGATTCATGATTTTTTAAATCGATATCTCTGCTTTATATACTAGCCTTTTATGAGATTGGGTGGAGGCGAAAGGTATTGAAGATAGATCAAAATTTACGTGTAGGTTTAAAAGCGAATCCTAATGAGTTAAAACATATGCACCAATCAGGGAATCGTTTTGGTGAGATTCTTGTTAAACAAGGTTCGAAATTACAAACGGAACAGTTAACAAGATTAATGGGCGATATTTCTGCTGCTGGTGATCGTGTTGCTAGATCTCGTAACTTACGGGAACTTACTCGTTTTAAAATGCTCATCAAACGTTTTTTACAAGAGGCAGTTGAATATGGATTAGATATGAAACAGTCTCATACTTGGAATCGTTTTGGAGAAGGGCGCCGTCTAAAAATTGTGGAAACAATAGATGAACGTCTAGTTGAACTTGCACAAGATATTTTAAGTGAAGAGAAGGATACAATCGATTTGCTTGATAAAATTGGAGAAATTAAAGGATTGTTAGTTAATTTATATATGTAGAACCCGTGTCTTCTTTCCTGTATGGGACACGGGGTTTTTTCTAAAAGAAATAAAAAAGTAGAAATAGTCGTTTAAGAAAAAAGGTGAAAGAAATGGCAGGAAATGTGGAAGAACTGAAGGTGTTACAACCAGTAGTGATGAAGCAATTACAAACGATTTTTGAAAAAAATAGAACAGGCCATGCGTATATTTTTGATGGGGAAAAAGGAACAGGAAAAAGGGAGTTCGCAATATTCTTCATAAAACTATTATTGTGTCTGAACTCGTCGAAAAATGTTCCATGTGAAACATGTCGAAACTGTAAACGCATTGATACTGGCAATCATCCAAATGTAAAACAGTTAGAACCAGACGGACAATTTATCAAAATCGACCAAATTCGAGACCTGATTTCCGGTATGACGAAAACAAGTATTGAAGAAGGACGTAAGATTTATGTTCTTCACCATGCAGACCGTCTAAATATAGCTTCTGCTAATACATTACTGAAATTTTTAGAAGAGCCTGAGGGTGAAGTAACGGCTTTATTGCTAACGGAAAGTTATCAGTCTATTCTTCCAACCATTCAATCACGTTGCCAGCATATAAAATTTGCTTCCATTCCGCGAAATATTTTATTAAAGCAACTACAGGAACAAGGTATCACTTTCTCAATGGCTTCAACAGTTAGTATGGTTACCAACAGTTTAGAAACTGCCATTTCATTAGCTAATGATGAGCAGTTTGCACATACAAGAAAAACAGTGTTAAAATTAGTAGAGACAGTAAGAAAAAATGTACACGAAGCTTTACTCGTTGTGTACGAAGATTGGATACCTTCTTTTAAAGAAAAAGAAGAGATGGAGCAAGCGTTAGATTTACTACTTTTTGCATATCGTGATATTGTAGCAATAAAGGCGAATCCTGAAAGTTCTTGTACATATCCAGATATGTTACAAAGCTGGAAGGAGCAAGCGTTACATACAACGTATAATCGCTTATCTAACCAAATGCAAGCAATATTGCAAGCAAGGCAAAATTTAGGGCGCAACATGAATCGAACGCTTATGATGGAGCAGTTAATGCTTAACCTGCAGGAGGGGTATACATTTGTATAATGTAGTTGGAGTCCGCTTTAAAAAAGCGGGTAAAATATATTATTTCGACCCCGGCGTATTTCTACTGGAAAAAGGGCAATATGTCATTGTAGAAACTGCAAGAGGGGTTGAATATGGAAAGATCGTCGTGCCAATGAAGCAAGTGGGAGAAAATGATGTTGTTTTACCTTTAAAACAAGTACTACGCCCTGCTGATGAACGAGATCGCATTCAAGTTGAGGAAAATACACAAGAATCACAACGAGCTTTTGAACTTGCTAGTACAAAAATTAGCGAACATAACCTTGAAATGAAACTTGTTGATGTTGAATATACATTTGATCGTAATAAAATTATTTTTTACTTTACTGCTGAAGGAAGAGTTGATTTCCGTGAGTTAGTAAAGGATTTAGCTTCTATTTTCCGCACACGTATTGAATTACGTCAAATCGGTGTACGTGATGAAGCAAAATTACTTGGCGGGATAGGTCCTTGTGGAAGAATGTTATGCTGTTCAACATTTTTAGGAGACTTTGATCCCGTTTCGATTAAAATGGCGAAAGACCAAAACTTATCGCTTAATCCAACAAAAATTTCTGGTCTTTGTGGACGCTTAATGTGTTGTTTAAAATATGAAAATGACGATTATGAAGTGGCTAAAGAAGGTATGCCAGATATCGGAGACT
Organism: Ureibacillus sp. FSL E2-3493; assembly: GCF_038077515.1. Lineage (NCBI taxonomy): Bacteria > Bacillati > Bacillota > Bacilli > Caryophanales > Caryophanaceae > Ureibacillus > Ureibacillus sp. FSL E2-3493. The sequence goes on from NZ_JBBOPK010000001.1 coordinate 3,704,966, forward strand.
CTACGATGACGCCTGATGGCCCAGGTAAAGTAGTAGGGATAAATGTTTTAGAACGATTAATTCAAGTGTTTTTAGAAGAGCAGGAACGAACTGTTGAATATACATTAGACGAAATTATTGAATGCGAGAAAAATTTGATATAGATGAACAAGTGGGGTGGTTTTGAGTGAAGGACCGCAATTTCTTAGATTCGGTTATGGAATTCGAACGACAGCTCGAATCGCTACAGCAACAATATAATGACTTAAAAAAATATGTTGCACATATGGTGGAAGATCATCAGGCAATTCAAACGGAAAATCTTCACCTTCGTAGACGTCTAGAAGAGCTATTATCCAACGATACTTCTGATGAACGTAGCGAAAATGAAAAAATGAGCTTGTTAGATATTGGAGAAGGATATGATAATTTAGCGCGTCTTTACCAAGAAGGGTTCCACGTTTGTCACGTTCATTTTGGTAGTTCTCGAAAAGGTGAAGATTGCTTGTTTTGTCTATCGTTTTTAAATAAACAAAATGCTTAAACTTTATCCATTACAAAACCTAAAAAAGTTAGTAGTGTGGATAATGGTTAGTTTGGTGATGTCATAGATAACTATCTAGAGGCATACATAAATGCATCAAAGCGGTGCCGATACACCAAAGATTTTGTTCAAAAGGCTGATACCACAAATGTGGTTTTCAGTCTTTTCTTTTGATAAGAGTATTTTTGAATGGAGGATATTTTGTGGAGCAATGGTTAAAGGATGATGAGCGGCTGGATTATTTATTGGCTGAAGATTTAAGAATTATCCAAAGTCCGTCCGTCTTTTCTTTTTCATTAGATGCAGTGTTATTATCAAGATTTGTTAGTGTTCCAGTAAATAAGGGTAAAGTAGTGGACTTATGTTCGGGAAATGGTGTAATACCTCTATTTTTAAGTGCGCGTACAAAGGCAGACATTATAGGAGTAGAATTGCAGTATCGACTATATGATATGGCTGAGCGGAGTATAAAGTACAATGGGTTAGAAGATCAAATTAAAATGATTCAAGGTGATGTGAAAGAAATTCCACCCCAGTTAGGTATTGAAAAATATGATGTGGTTACATGTAATCCACCGTATTTTTTAGCCCATGAATTAAGCGATAAAAATGTTAGTGAACATTATGCCATTGCTAGACATGAAATTCATTTAACTTTAGATGAGGCAATCGAATCTGCCAGTCGGTTGTTAAAGCAAGGCGGAAAAGCTGCATTTGTTCATCGTCCGGGAAGACTTTTAGATATTGTTACTTCAATGAGAGCTCACCGTCTCGAACCAAAACGAATCCGCTTTGTGTATCCTAAATTCGAGAAAGAAGCAAATACTTTATTAATAGAAGGCATAAAGGACGGGAAACCTGATTTGAAAGTATTACCACCATTGTATGTATATGATGAGAATAATCAATATACGGATGAAGTGAGTGAAATTCTTTATGGAGACAAAAAATAGTCATATTTTTTATGTTTTAGAATGTGCAAATCAATCTCTTTATGCTGGCTATACAAACAATTTGGAGAAACGATTAGCAACCCATAATGCAGGAAAGGGTGCGAAATATACGAAGGCCCATCGCCCTGTTAAGTGTATCTATTTTGAAACTTATGCTACAAAGCAAGAAGCAATGCGAGCCGAGTATGCCTTTAAACAGTTAAAACGAAGCGAAAAATTGAAATATATTGGGAGAGACGTTTGATGAAATCACAAAAGAGCAGTCAACATGAACAGGGAAGCTGTCTTTATTTAGTTGCAACCCCTATAGGGAACTTAGAAGATATGACAGTACGAGCGTTGCGTATTTTAAAAGAAGTAGATGTCATTGCAGCTGAGGATACCCGTAATACAAAAAAATTATGTCATTACTTTGACATTCAAACCCCATTAGTAAGTTACCATGAACATAATTTAGAGAAAGGTGGGGAGAAACTTTTAGGGTATTTACGGGAAGGGAAATCGGTTGCTTTAGTAAGTGATGCAGGTCTTCCATGTATTTCGGATCCGGGAGCAGATATTGTTATGAAAGCTATAGAAGAGGATTTTGCCGTTGTTCCTATACCTGGTGCCAATGCAGCTTTAACAGCATTAATTGCATCAGGTATTACACCGCAGCCATTTTATTTCTTTGGATTTTTAAATCGTCATAAAAAGGAACGTCGACAACAGTTAGAAAAATTGGCGAAGCGGGAAGAAACAATCATTTTCTATGAGGCTCCACACCGTTTAAAGGAAACTTTAAAGGATTTGGAACTTATTCTAGGAAATCGAAAGATTGTGTTAGCCCGAGAGCTCACGAAAAAATTTGAAGAGTTTTTGCGCGGTACAATTTCAGAAGCAGTCCAATGGGTAAGTGAAAATGAAATACGTGGAGAATTTTGTGTCATTATTGAAGGGAATATAATTGGTGAAATCGAAGAGGAGCAAGAATCTTATTGGACAAGTTTATCTCTAGTAGAACATGTGGACTATCTAATAGAAGAAAAACAAATGAATTCAAAAGAAGCCATTAAAGAAGTTGCTAAACTTCGAGGGCTAGCAAAAAGAGATGTTTACCAGGAATATCATGTATAAAACAGTATGATAAAAATAAAAAAAGCGTATGCTATTTTTAATGATTTAAAAGTTAGCAACGCTTTTTTATAGTTCTTACTTAGAAATATGTTGTTGGATTTCTTTCATTAAAATTTCTGCACCTTCTGGACTTAAAATTAATTTGCCTCCAGCAAGACGGAAGTTTTCATCGGAAACTTCACCAGTTACAGCACAAGTCATGTTAGGCATATATTTTTTAAGAATGATTTTATCGTCATCAACGTAAATTTCTAACGCATCTTTTTCTGCAATGCCTAATGTACGACGAAGCTCGATCGGAATAACTACACGTCCTAATTCATCGACTTTACGAACGATACCTGTTGATTTCATGACAATATTTCCTCCTATGGATTGTTTATTATATTATTTTCTTTTGTTTCGCCAAAATTCGACATTATTCTCTGTCTGATTAGAATCATACCAAGTAATGCCATAAACGTCAATTATTTAGCATTAATGGTTTAATATTGATGTGAAATAGTTGTGAACATTTGATACATAAACGGGATTTCTGATTTAAAAATATAGATTATTAATATAAAACGTTCAATTTAGTTGGAAAGTTCCACCAAATTTACACCTTTTACTAATAGTATTTTTCGACAACATTCTGTAATAATATTCTTTCATTGAAACAATTTTCTTACTTCGATAAAATAAACACTATACAGTTTGACAATGGAGGCCATTTTAAGTGAGTGAAAAGAATACATTTTATATAACAACCCCAATTTATTATCCCAGTGGTAAGTTTCATATCGGTACAGCATATACAACTGTGGCATCAGATACGATGGCACGATATAAACGATTAAGAGGATATGATGTTCGTTTTTTAACGGGTATGGACGAGCATGGTCAAAAAATTCAAGAAAAGGCATCTGAAGCAGGGAAACATCCGCAGGAGTACGTTAATGAAATTGCAGATGCAGCAAAAAAACTTTGGTCTTTAATGGATATTTCTTACGATGATTTTATTCAAACTACACAAGAGCGCCATACAAAAAGTGTAGAAAAAATCTTCCAAAAATTCCTTGATAATGGAGACATTTATAAAGGGGAATATGAAGGCTGGTATTGTACACCTTGTGAATCTTTTTACACTGAAACCCAGTTAGTAGATGGAAACTGTCCTGATTGTGGACGTCCGGTTCATAAAGTAAAAGAGGAATCATATTTCTTCAACATGAAGAAATATGCGGATCGATTATTACAATATTACGAAAAAAATGTTGAATTCATTGAGCCAGAATCTCGTAAAAATGAAATGATAAATAACTTTATTAAACCTGGTTTAGAGGATTTATCTGTTTCAAGAACTTCATTTGATTGGGGTATTAAAGTACCTGGAGATCCAAAGCATGTTATTTATGTTTGGGTGGACGCTTTATCAAACTATATAACAGCTTTAGGATACGGATCAGATAATGAAGAATTATTCAATAAATACTGGCCAGCTGATGTACAAGTTGTAGGGAAAGATATTGTTCGTTTCCATACAATTTATTGGCCAATTTTCTTAATGGCTTTAGATTTACCATTACCTAAAAAAGTATTTGCCCATGGTTTTATCATGATGAAAGATGGAAAAATGTCGAAATCGAAAGGGAATGTCGTTTATCCAGAAATGTTAATTGAACGCTATGGATTAGACGCAACGAGATACTTCTTACTTCGCGAGCTACCTTTTGGTGCTGATGGCGTATTTTCTCCAGAATCATTTGTTGAAAGAACGAATTTTGATTTAGCAAACGACTTAGGAAACTTATTGAATCGTACCGTTTCAATGATGAACAAATATTTTGATGGTATTATTCCAACGAAAAAACTAGTAGAAACTGAGTTCGATGCTGCCCTTAAAGTACACGCAAAAGAAACTCGTTTAATTTACGAGCAAAATATGGAGAAAATGCAATTTAGCGTTGTATTATCCGATGTTTGGTCCCTTGTTTCTCGTACGAATAAATATATTGACGAAACACAACCTTGGGTATTGGCAAAAGATGAAGAAAATAAAGGTAAATTAGCGTCAGTCATGTATAATTTGGCTGAAAGTTTACGTCATATTGCCGTAATGTTACAACCATTTATGACGTCAACACCTAAACAAATTGTCGAACAATTAGGTTTAGACGAATCTTATTTAAATTGGGAAACAATTGAAACATTTGGGAATGTTATTCCGGAAAATATAAAAGTGGTAGAAAAAGGAATACCAATTTTCCCTCGTTTAGATGTTGAAGTTGAAGTTGCTTATATTAGAGAACAAATGAGAGCTTCGGTGAAAACACCTCAAGAAGAGGAGAAAAAGACAGAAGTTGAAGTTTCAGATGTTCCTGAAATTTCAATTGATGATTTTATGAAAATCGACTTAAGGGTTGCAACGGTAACAGCTTGTGAACCAATTCCTAAAGCAGATAAATTATTAAAGCTGCAAGTGGATCTTGGATATGAACAACGTCAAGTTGTATCGGGTATAGCTCAATATTACAAACCTGAAGAGTTAGTTGGGCAAAAAGTCATAGTTGTAGCAAACTTAAAACCAGTTAAGCTACGTGGTGAGCTTTCACAAGGTATGATTTTAGCAGGTTCCCATGATGGTGTATTAACCCTTGCTACCGTTGATCCGAAGTTGCAAAATGGAGCGAAAGTTAAATAAGGATTTTAACTTTTCAAGCCTGTTGAACAAGATAAGTTCAACAGGCTTTTCACTAGAAAAATTGTGACTTTAAAACTATATTGTCATAATAAAGGAGAAAACATAATCTGTCGAAATAGGTAAATTCTATCAAAAAAATGTAATGTAAAAATTGTTTTATGACATAAAAAGATATCCGTGTAACAAATCTGTAATTTGAATGTCAACTAAGAAATATTTTATTCCAATAAAATGAGTGAGGAGATTGAAGATGTTTATAGATACACATGTCCATTTAAATGCAGATCAGTATGAAGAAGATTTGCAACAAGTAATCGAGAGAGCAATTGAAGCGAAAGTTGAAAAAATGGTAGTAGTCGGCTTTGATCGAAAAACAATCGAAAAAGCCATGAAACTAGCAGATGAGTACGAATTTATTTATGCAGTAATTGGATGGCATCCTGTTGATGCAATTGATTGCACACCAGAAGATTTGGAGTGGATTGAACAACTTGCCGCTCATCCTAAAGTAGTCGGTATTGGAGAAACGGGTTTAGATTACTACTGGGATAAATCACCTAAAGATGTGCAACAAGAACTATTTCGTAAACAGATTCATCTAGCACAAAAGTTAAAACTGCCAATCGTTATTCATAATCGCGAAGCAACTGGGGATGTTGTAAAAATATTACGGGAAGAAAATGCTGCGTCGGTTGGGGGCGTTATGCACTGTTTTAGCGGTAGTGTTGAAACAGCTCATGAGTGCATTGCAATGAATTTCATGATTAGTCTAGGTGGTCCTGTCACATTTAAAAATGCACGCCAGCCAAAAGAAGTTGCAAAAGAAATTCCATTAGAGCATTTAATGATTGAAACAGATGCTCCATATTTGGCACCCCATCCTTATCGAGGTAAGCGGAATGAACCGTCCTATGTACCGTTAGTTGCTGAAGAAATTGCTCGTCAAAAAGAGTTAACAGTTGACGAAGTTGCAAGAGTGACAACTTCAAATGCTATTAAATTTTTTAAACTCGATGAATAAGAATCCGAAACGTCTCCAATACTGCGTTTAAGACGGATTAAAATAAATGGACTATTTTTTATAAAAATTTAATTGGTTGACAGCTAAAAAAGTAGCCCGTATAATCCAACGAGTGTCAAGGAGGCGTTTTTCATGTCAAAAATTTCCATGAAAAACTTGTTCTCAGGATCATTGAGGAGTAAGCGAACAGTGGTAGGAATTATATCTCTTATCCTGTTTGTTTCAGTAGTTTCTTTTGTTGCTTATCAAGGAACAAAAGAGTCGGTTGTTGTAAATGCAAACGGTAAAGAACAAGAATTATTAACACACGCAAATACAGTAGGCGAACTTTTACAACAAGAAGGTATTGCCGTTTCTGAATATGATAAAGTATCACCCTCACTGAACACCAAGATCGTCAGTGGAATGACGATTGATTGGGAACAAGCTAAAGAAGTAACTATTTCAGTTGACGGAAAAGAGTCAAAGGTTTGGACAACTGAAAGTAAAGTGAAGAACATTTTGGAAGAAGCAAATATCGAAGTAACAGAGCATGATAAATTATCAGTTGCTTTGGACGCAGAAGTAGGAGCAGATAACAAAATCGATATTCAAAAGGCGTTTCAGTTAACGCTTGTCGATGGTTTAGAGGAAAGACAAGTTTGGTCCACTTCGACTACGGTCGCTAACTTTTTGAAACAACAGGGAATTCAGCTTAATGAGTTTGATCGTGTTGAAAATGATTTGGAGGCTGTTATCACTCCAGAGGATAAAATCACAGTTGTTCGTGTAGAAAAGGTTACCGATGTAGTGGAAGAATCGGTTGATTTTGCAGTAGAGACGAAATCAGACTCTTCGTTACTAAAAGGAAAAGAAAAGGTAGTCACAGAGGGCGAGGAAGGAAAAATAGCTCGCACTTATGAAGTTACGAAAGAAAATGGTAAAGTAGTAGATAAAAAGCTAAAAACAGAAGAAGTTTTGAAAGAACCAAAAACAGAAGTTGTCGCAGTTGGTACAAAAGTAGTAACAGCTACAGTTTCTCGTGGTAATAGTTCTTCTTCAAAAAATAGCAAAGAATTTTATGTAACGGCTACTGCTTACACTGCAGACTGTAAAGGATGTTCAGGCGTTTCTGCCACAGGTCTTAACTTAAAAGCCAATTCTGGTATGAAAGTTATTGCGGTTGACCCAAATGTAATTCCATTAGGATCGAAAGTTTGGGTTGAAGGGTATGGTAATGCGATCGCTGCAGATACGGGTGGATCCATCCAAGGAAATAAAATTGATGTCTTTGTAAGCTCGAAACAAGAAGCCAATAATTGGGGACGGAAAAAAGTCCGCATTAAAATTTTAAATTAAGTCTATTAAGCTTTCAAAAGATTAGTTGATCAACCAAAATGTTTAAAAGAGTCTTCCTGTCTGTAAATGGGAAGACTCTTTTATTAATTCTTTTAAAACCACGTGCTCTGCACGTGTGAAAATATACTTTTAGGGTGGTAATGGAGATGGAATTAAAAACTCCTCTCGATATAATGAAAATGGCCGTCAAACCAAATTCAAATCGAGAGGAGTTTTGCTCAATGTCGAGCGACAATAGTTTATCACACACAAGATGGAATTGTAAGTATCACATAGTTTTTATACCAAAATACAGAAGGAAAGTAATCTACGGTGAATTAAGAAAAGACATCGGAGCGATTTTAAGACGTCTATGTGAAATGAAAGACGTAGAACTCATAGAAGGACATGCAATGCCAGATCATATACATATGCTGGTTAAAATTCCTCCAAAATTATCCGTATCACAATTCGTAGGCTATTTAAAAGGAAAGAGTTCTTTAATGATTCACGATAGACATGCAAATTTAAAATATAAACACGGAAATCGAACGTTTTGGGCAAAAGGATATTATGTCACTACAGTAGGTCTTAACGAAAAAGCGGTAGCAAAATACATTAGGGAACAAGAAGCTGAAGATCGATTACGTGATCAAATGACGAGTAGAGAATATATAGACCCATTTAAACGAGATTAAAGAACAAATACGGTTGACGGTCAATTAAAAAAGCCCCTTTAGGGGCAGTTAGTAAGGAGCCCTTATAGGGCGTTACTAAAACCGCCTGTTTTACAGGCGGATATTTATTTTTTGGATGCATTATATACGTTGGTTATGAATTATAAATTACTAAAACGACGTTTACACTATTGTATGTTATTATAGTCACAGATTGTTTGAAAAGAGGGGTATATTTTTGAATATACAAGAAATCATCGTTGTAGAAGGAAAAGATGATACAACGGCCATTAAACGTGCTGTTAATGCTGATACAATAGAGACAAACGGTTCGGCTATTTCGGAGGAAATCCTTCGACGTATTGAGCATGCTCAACAAAAACGGGGCGTTATCGTTTTTACAGATCCAGATTATCCAGGGCGGCGTATTCGTGCCATCATTGAGGAGAGAGTACCAGGAGTAAAGCATGCATTTTTAGCTAAAGAAAAAACCATTGCAAAAAACGGCAAAGGACTTGGAATTGAACATGCCCGGGATGAAGATATTCGAGAAGCATTAAGTAATGTTTATACACCGAATGCTCAAGGTCATATAGAAGCCGAAATTACGATGGAAGATTTATTAGTTGCTCGATTAATAGGACACCCCCAATCTAAAAATCGTCGCTTAAGATTAGGTGAAATTTTGAATATAGGAATGACAAATGGCAAACAATTGCATAAACGACTTACCATGTTTCAAATTACTGTTGAACAATTTGGTCAAGCAGTAGCCCAACTAGATCAGGAGGAGCAAAATGTATAAAGATATCGCAACACCTATTCGTACAAAGGAAATTTTAAATAAATATGGATTTTCATTTAAAAAAAGTTTAGGACAAAATTTTTTAATTGATCCAAATATATTACGTAATATTGTAAGTCATGCTAATTTAACGAAAGATAGTGGTGCGATTGAGATTGGACCTGGTATCGGGGCATTGACTGAACATCTTGCGCGGGCTGCCAAAAAAGTTGTATCTTTCGAAATCGATCAACGTTTACTACCGGTATTAGAGGATACATTAAGTCCGTACGATAACATTAAAATTATTCATTCCGATATATTAAAAGCAGATGTAGAAAAAGTAATAAAGAAAGAGATGCCAGGTATTGAAGATATTATGGTTGTGGCAAACTTACCTTATTATGTGACAACACCTATTTTAATGAAATTATTAAACGATCGTTTACCAATTCGCGGCTTTGTTGTCATGATGCAAAAGGAAGTAGCTGATCGTATAACAGCAAAACCTGGTACGAAGGAATATGGCTCCTTATCAATCGCTATTCAATATTATGTAAAAGCAGAAGTGGCAATGGTTGTACCAAAAACGGTATTTATGCCTCAACCAAATGTAGACTCTGCTGTCATTCGATTAATTAAGCATGATGAACCTCCAGTTAAAGTAATCGATGAAGATTTCTTATTTGAGGTTACCCGTACATCCTTTGCACAACGTAGAAAAACGATTTTGAACAATTTGCAATCGGGTCTTCCTTCAGGAAAGGAAAAGAAGCAACAAATATTAGATGCCCTTGAACAATGTGGTATTGAACCGGCAAGAAGAGGGGAAACTTTATCTATCCAAGAGTTTGCAAAATTAGCAGATGCACTTTATTCTCATTTTTGCAATACACAATAATATGAAACGTGTCATTTTTTTATTAAATTCCAATACTTTTTTATGCAAAAAAAGTTGACAACAATTTTATCTGCTGATAAAATATTATAATTTGTTGACAAGTAACCAATAATGGGCTATACTAGGTATAGTGAGGTGTATGCGAAAATGCCAAAAACGTTAGCTGACATTAAAAAGTCTCTAGATTGTCATTTGGGTAAACGTTTGCGATTAAAAGCAAACGGAGGTCGCAAGAAAACGGTTGAGTGTGATGGAGTACTTAGTGAAACTTATCACGCAGTATTTGTAGTTGAGCTCGATCAAGAAGATAACGCTTGTAAACGCGTTTCTTATAGCTACACAGATATTCTAACTGAAGCAGTAGAAATAACATTTTTAGACGATGTGCAAGTTGCCATTGCCAAATAGTTTTATTTGTATTTTTAAAACACTCATTTTTGAGTGTTTTTTGTTTTCTTTCGCACATACTACAGTTGTTAACCTACTTATTTTGAAGGAGGAATAACTGCATGGCCAGAAGAAAAGGAATCATGTCGAGTCGTCTAAAAGAAGAGATTGCCAAGGAACTCGGATTTTATGATGTAGTCGAACGTGAAGGCTGGGGCGGAATAAAATCACGTGATGCAGGTAATATGGTAAAGCGAGCAATTGAAATGGCCGAACAAGGTCTAGCACAGCAAAACCAAAACAATCAAAAGTAAGTAGTAGTTAACATTTTGCCAATAAATCCTGAAATGGATTTATTGGCTTTTTCATTGATAACTATTGAAAAAAACGTTTAAACTATTTCGTAACACGGGTTTGAGACACTTTTGATTCCGTTATGGTAAAATATATGGAAGTAATGAGACTGTCTACATAAGGGACCTTTTTATGGTTAACTTATACTAATTTTTAAAATGAAAACAAAAAGGGTTTCACTATAGATTTGGTTGCCAATTGAGGAGGACACGGTATGCTTTATGTGAAAGCGCCAGCGAAAATAAATTTAACTTTAGATGTTTTATATAAACGTCCTGATAATTACCATGAAGTAGAGATGATTATGACTACGGTTGACTTATCAGACCGTATTGGACTAGAGTCCCGTAAGGATGGGCAAATTAAAATCAATTCTACTAATGGATTTATTCCAGATGATAATCGAAATTTAGCTTATCAAGCTGCCCAATTAATTAAAGATACATATGGGATAAAAGAAGGCGTTACAATTGTAATTGATAAAGAAATTCCGGTTGCAGCTGGTCTTGCTGGTGGCAGTAGTGATGCAGCTGCAACGTTAAAAGGATTGAACGAGCTTTGGGGTTTAAATTTATCTATTGATACGTTAGCTGAATTAGGCGCTAAAATTGGTTCGGATGTATCCTTTTGTGTTTATGGGGGGACGGCATTAGCAACTGGACGGGGAGAAAAAATTCATCACCTTCCCGCACCACCAACATGCTGGATCGTTTTAGCTAAACCGAAAATTGGCGTATCAACAGCACAAGTTTATGGTGGACTGAATGTTGATGAGATTGAGCACCCTAATACAAAGCAAATGATTGAAGCGATAGAAAAAAATGATTATTTCATGATGTGTGAATCGGTAGGGAATGTTCTTGAATCCGTTACCTTTGAACTTCATCCAGAAGTTGTCATGATTAAAGAACAGATGAAACGTTTTGGCGCGGATGCAGTTTTAATGAGTGGAAGTGGTCCAACTGTATTTGGATTAGTTGATAACGAATCAAGACTTCCTCGTATTTATAATGGTTTACGAGGTTTTTGTGATGAAGTTTTTGCAGTTCGTTTATTAGGGGAAAGAAATTCACTTGCTTAAATGCGTACATTTATGATACTTTTTCTATAAATTATTCGTCTATTGAAAGTTGCTTGATTAATAAAAGTATGGGTATAAAAAATCAAAAAAGCTTGAAGTACAAATTTAATGTTTAGGAGAGGATCGCATGAAATGGAAGCGAAGTGAACGGCTAGTTGATATGACTTATTATTTACTTGAGCATCCACATCAGCTGATCCCGCTAACTTATTTTTCTGAAACTTATCAATCGGCTAAATCCTCAATTAGCGAAGATTTAACGATTGTAAAAGAAACGTTTGAAGAAAAAGGAATCGGGTTGTTGGTGACAGTACCTGGTGCGGCAGGTGGGGTAAAATATATTCCTAAAATGTCAAAGGAAGAAGTTCGGGATATTATTCAATTATTAATTTCAGAACTAAGCCAATCAGACCGCTTATTGCCAGGTGGATATTTGTTTATGACGGATTTACTCGGTAATCCGGAGCTTATGAATCGAGTAGGGAAAGTATTCGCTAGCATCTTTGCTGATCAACATATTGATGTCATTATGACAGTAGCGACAAAAGGAATATCTATCGCTCATTCAATTGCTAGACATTTGAATGTTCCAGTTGTCGTAGTCCGTCGAGATAGTAAAGTAACAGAAGGTTCAACAGTAAGTATTAATTATGTTTCAGGTTCTTCCCGTCGCATTCAAACGATGGTGCTTTCTAAACGTAGCATGAAGAGTGGGCAACGTGTGCTAATAACCGACGATTTTATGAAAGTTGGGGGTACGATGAATGGAATGAAAAATTTATTGGAAGAGTTTGATTGTGAACTTGCAGGGATTGCTGTTCTTGTAGAAGCAGAACATGCAGATGAAACGCTTGTTGATGATTATTATTCATTAGTAAAACTCCATGCCGTAAATGAAAAAGATCGTACCATTGCTTTAAGTGAAGGGAATTACTTTTTAAAGGAGGGCATATAAAATGAAAACTGTATCAACGAACAATGCACCGGCAGCAATCGGTCCATACGCTCAAGGAATTATTGTAAATGGAATGTTCTATAGCTCTGGTCAAATTCCGTTAACTGCAGCAGGTGAATTAGTAGAAGGCGACATTGTAGCTCAAACAAATCAAGTATTTGAAAATTTGAAAGCTGTCTTAAAAGAAGCAGGTAGTTCTTTAAATCATGTTGTAAAAACAACTGTCTTTTTAGCAGATATGAATGACTTTGCAGCAATGAATGAAGTGTATGCTAATCATTTTGGAGATCACAAACCTGCACGATCAGCAATAGAAGTAGCTAGATTACCAAAGGATGTAAAGGTAGAAATTGAAGTAATTGCAGTAGTGGAATAAACTAGTTTACAAGAAAAAGTGGTGAATTACTTTAGTAGTAGTTCGTCATTTTTTTTATATAAAAAATATTTCTCATTTTTTCGAAAATTTTATAAAAGAAGAAGGAAAAAAGAAATTTTTGTAGAATCATATCTTTAAAAGGCATCCTAGATGAGAGGAGTGAGAGAATGGAAGTTACTGACGTAAGATTAAGACGTGTTCAAACTGATGGGCGCATGCGAGCAATTGCTTCCATCACACTAGACGATGAATTCGTGGTTCATGATATTCGAGTGATTGATGGAAATAATGGGTTATTTGTTGCTATGCCAAGCAAGCGTACACCCGACGGAGAATTCCGTGACATTGCACATCCTATTAACTCTGAAACAAGAAATAAACTTCAAGATGTAGTATTAGCTGCTTATCATGCTTCTAGTGAAGAAGAAGCACTTCAACTTGAAGAGGCAAATGCATAATGTAAAGATGAAGAGACTACTTACCTAGAGTAGTCTCTTTTTTCATGTATAAAAGTAATAGAAAAAATGAAGGAAATACCAAATGAGGATGTCATGGATTTGTCAAGTCTGGAAGCCTTGAAAATCGGGTGAATTTACTATATAGTCATAAGAGAATATGAGGAAAATTGGAGGACTTAGAATGACGAACATTTTTGCAGTCATTTTGGCTGCTGGTCAAGGAACTCGCATGAAGTCCAAATTATATAAGGTGCTCCATCCTGTATGTGGAAAACCAATGGTAGAACATGTTGTAGAAAACATTCAAACTTTGAATGTGAACCGTATTGTTACTGTTGTTGGTCACGGAGCGGATAAAGTAAAAGATCAATTGGGCGATAAAAGTGAATATGTACTTCAGGAAGAACAACTTGGTACGGCTCATGCCGTTATTCAAGCTGAGGCGATTTTAGGTTCATTGGAAGGGACAACGTTAGTTGTTTGTGGAGATACTCCTTTAATTCGTCCTGAAACGATGAAAGCGCTATATGAACATCACCAAAATCAAAAGGCAAAAGCGACGATTTTAACGGCAGTTGCTGACAATCCAACAGGTTATGGTCGTGTAATTCGTGGTGCTAATGGCCAAGTAGAACAAATTGTAGAGCAAAAAGATGCTTCACCTGAACAACAGTTAGTTAATGAAATTAACACTGGAACTTATTGCTTTGATAACAAAGCATTATTTGAAGCATTAAAGCTTGTTAAAAATGAAAATGCACAAGGTGAATATTATTTACCAGATGTCATTGAAATATTACAACAACAAGGTGAAATTGTATCAGCATATACTTGTTCCAATTTTGATGAAACGTTAGGTGTTAATGATCGTGTAGCATTAGCACAAGCGGAAGAAATTATGCGTGCTCGTATTAATGAGAAGCATATGCGAAATGGTGTAACGATTATTAATCCATCTACTACTTCTATTAGTGCAGATGCAGTAATTGGTAGTGATACTGTCATCAAACCTGGTGTAATGATTGAAGGAAAGACGATTATTGGTAGTGATTGTATTATCGGTCCGAATACTACAATTGTTAATAGTCAAATTGGTGATCGCTCTATCGTACAAAATTCTGTTGCAACAGATAGTGTAGTAGGAGAAGATACTGCGGTTGGTCCATTTGCCCATTTACGTCCTGATTCTCAATTAGGAAACCACGTGAAAATTGGTAACTTTGTTGAAGTGAAGAAAAGCACGCTAGGTAATGATACAAAAGTTTCCCACTTAAGCTATATTGGTGATGCGGAAGTAGGGAACAATGTAAACATCGGTTGTGGTTCAATCACAGTTAACTATGATGGTAAAAATAAATTTAAAACAGTAATTGAAGATAATGTTTTTGTAGGATGTAATTCAAATTTAGTGGCACCCGTTAAATTAGGTGCTGGTTCGTTTATAGCAGCTGGTTCAACGATTACGAAAGAAGTACCAGAAGACGCGTTGGCAATCGCGCGTTCTAGACAAGAAAATAAACTTGATTATGCAAAGAAATTAAATTCAAAATAAATTTGTAAAACTATTAGGAGGCCATCATGCCGTATCAATATGCTGACACAAAACTTAAAATCTTCTCTTTAAATTCTAACTACCCTTTAGCACAAGAAATTGCGGAATTGATGGGTGTTGAACTTGGGAAATCATCTGTTAAACATTTCAGTGATGGAGAAGTTCAAATTAGTATTGAGGAAAGTATCCGCGGTTGTGACGTTTTCATCGTTCAATCGACTTCTGCCCCTGTAAATGAACATTTAATGGAACTTTTAATTATGATTGATGCTGTTAAACGTGCTTCTGCTCGTACAATTAATGTAGTCATCCCTTATTATGGCTATGCACGCCAAGACCGTAAAGCGAAGGCTCGTGAACCAATTACAGCGAAATTAGTAGCGAATTTATTAGAAACTGCAGGTGCTGACCGTGTAATCGTATTAGATTTACACGCACCACAAATTCAAGGTTTCTTTGATATTTTAATTGACCATTTACAAGCAGTACCGATCTTATCTACTTACTTCAAATCCAAAAACTTAAATCCAGAAGATCTTGTCGTTGTATCTCCGGATCACGGTGGAGTTACTCGTGCACGTAAAATGGCAGAGCGTTTAAAAGCTCCAATTGCTATTATCGATAAACGTCGTCCAAAACCAAACGTGGCGGAAGTTATGAACATTGTCGGGAACATTGAAGGAAAAGTTTGTATCTTAATTGATGATATTATTGATACTGCAGGTACAATTACAATTGGTGCAAATGCATTAATTGAGGCAGGTGCGAAAGAAGTTTATGCATGTTGTTCTCACCCTGTATTATCAGGTCCAGCTATTGAGCGCATTGAAAACTCAGCAATTAAAGAATTAGTAGTAACAAATACAATTCAACTGACTGAAGATAAAGTGTCTCCAAAAATTAAACAACTTTCAGTAGCGAATTTAATGGCAGAAGCTATTTCTCGTGTATATGAAAACAAATCTGTAAGTACATTATTCGATTAATCCCATATAGATAGACAAGGCTATATTAGTAGCCTTGTCTTTTTTATGTTCTAGTATAATTGAGATATAAATAAATTGGAATTTAACGTGAATCTAATATACAAATTTGTCCAATAAAAGAGTTTAGTATTCAGAAAAATAGACATAATAGTATAAGTCATGATTTTCTGAAAGGAGCGATTTTTTTGGATATAGTATTACAAGCGACTCGCCGTGATAAAGGAGCTCGTTCTTCTTTAACGAAATTACGAAATGAAGGGAAATTACCGGCAGTAATCTACGGATATAATGTCGATACGATTCCTGTATCAATTGATTACAAGGATACTGCAAAAGCTGTCCAACAATATGGACGTACAGCAGTATTTAAAATTGATGTTGAAGGAAAACAATTAAACGCTATTTTAAATGAAGTACAAAGATGTGCACTAAAAGGGACAGTAAAACATGTAGATTTTTTATCCATTAATATGTCAGAAGAATTAGAAGTGGAAGTGCCGATTACTCCTATTGGCGAAGCAATCGGTGTAAAAGAAGGCGGCGTTTTAACTCAACCATTACGAGTATTAAAAATTAAAGTGAAACCGTCCGACATTCCAGAGTCAATTGACGTGGATATTTCCCATTTGACGATGAATGATTCCATCTCTGTAGGAGATATTCGTAGTAGTGTCCAATACGAAATATTAAATCAAGATGAAGAGGCGGTAGTGACCGTTACACCTCCAGTAGTGGTAAATGATGATACAGCTGGACAAGGTGACGATGAAAATCAAGATATTAAAGCAACAGAAGCACCCGAATCAGAAAGTTAATCAAAAAATGTATGAGTTGATGCTCATACATTTTTATTTTGAAAACAAAAGGAAAATTACATAAACAAAACTTGTTTTTTCTTTTTCAACACAGCGTATGATAAAATAAGCTACGATTAGTGAAAAAAGGATGAGTCAATTATGAAATTAATTATTGGATTAGGGAATCCTGGGAAACAATATGAACATACACGACATAATATTGGCTTTGAATGCATTGATGCATTAGCTGAAAAATGGGATTCTCCGTTAAATCAATTAAAATTTAATGGAATGTATGCCATTGTTCATCGGCCTGAAGGGAAAGTCATTTTGTTAAAACCTTTAACATATATGAACTTATCAGGTGAATGTGTTCGCCCGTTAATGGATTATTTTGATATTGATATAGAAGACATCATTGTAATATATGATGATTTAGATTTAGAAACAGGAAAACTCCGGTTAAGACAAAAAGGTAGTGCTGGAGGCCATAACGGAATTAAATCGTTAATACAACATTTAGGATCACAAGAGTTTAATCGAATTCGAGTAGGGATTAACCGACCACCTGCTGGTATGAAAGTAACGGATTATGTATTAGCAAAATTTTCAAAAGAAGAGGATCCAATTATTGATGAAGCCGTTAATAAAACCGTCGCTGCAGTAGAATCATCACTATCCAAAAAATTTCTAGATGTGATGACTGAATTTAACGGTGCATAAATAGGCAAAATTAGGTCAATACTTTGAGTATTAGAAAGCGTATGCTTTTACATACTTAAAGGAGGACGATACTAATGCCTGTTCGTTATCGTTGTCGTCATTGTGAAACGGAAATTGGGACATTACCCTTTGATGCGGATGAAACTATACGTAAGTTGCATTTATTCGAAGTGGGAGAAGTAGACGATTATATTGAAAAAAATGAGCACGGTGATACAACAGTGCATTGTATTTGTGAACATTGTGAAGATTCATTGAGACAATTTCCCGATTATTACGCACTGAAAAAATGGTTGCAATAAAAGTAGCGTTTAAAACATAGAAAAACCATTTTTTGTATTACTGCAAATATGTGGGCGACTTATTTTATTAAAGTCACCCACTTTTTCCGCTTTATTTATGAAAATAAAAATAAAGCGGTTATTTTACATGTAATTGATTAATGATTACATAAATTAAGTATGAATGATGGAAGGAGGTTTATGAATGAACGTATTTCATCAACTATTCTCTCAAGATAAACATATAAATAGTTTAATTAATCAAATTGGAGAAAAAAATTATGATTCTCAACTTATTACGGGCTTAACAGGAAGTGCAAGGCCAGTTTTTTTTCAATCAATATTCAAGGAAACGAATAAGCCTCTTTATATATTGTCGGCCAATCTTTTACAAGCTCAAAAATTAGTTGATGATTTATCCTCCTTAGTTGGGGAAGAGTTTGTTCATTATTATCCTGCAGATGAATTTATCGCAGCGGATATGACAATTGCATCGCCGGAATTGAAGGCGCAACGTATCGCAACCCTTGATCTATTAGTGAAGCAGGAGAAAGCAATATATGTCATTCCGATTGCTGGAATGCGAAAAATGATGACACCGGTACAACAGTGGAAAAATTATTATTTAGAAGCTGTAATAGGGAAAGATATCGAAATTGAAGAATGGCTATTACATTTGGTGACGATGGGATATACAAGAAGCCAAATGGTTACAACACCTGGTGAGTTTGCATTACGTGGAGGGATTTTAGATATTTATCCGCCATATGCAGAGTCGCCTATTCGTATTGAATTATTTGATACAGAAGTCGATTCAATCCGTACTTTTTCTGCAGACGATCAACGATCCATAGAAAAGTTGGACTCCGTTCGTATTTTACCGGCTTCAGAACTATTGTTAACAACAAGTCAACGGGCTGAATTAGCAGAAAGACTAGAGAACTCCTTAAGTAAAAGTTTGAAGAAAATAAAAAAACAAGAAACGCAAGAACTGTTATATCAAAATATCCAATATGATATTGAAATGCTACGACAAGGAAATATTCCTGATCATATTACGAAATATGGATCCCTTCTTTATGATGAACAAACTTTCCTAGGGGATTATTTTGCGAAGGATGGCATTGTTTTATTCGATGAGCTTGGACGAATTCAAGAAGTAATGGATGCATGGGAACGGGAGGAAGAAGAATGGTTTATTTCCCTAATAGAAGAAGGGAAAATTGTTCATGACGTTAAATCTTCCTTTTCTTTTAAAGAAGTTCATTCGATGTTAGACCAGCAAAAAATATACTTTGCTTTATTCGCTCGAACGTTTTCGGGTATTACCTTTAAAAAAACAACAAACTTTTCTTGTAAACCAATGCAACAATTCCACGGGCAAATAAGCCTTTTACAAAATGAAATAGAGCGATGGACACAAGAGAAATTTACAGTATTGTTTGTAGCAGATGGGAAAGAACGAATTAAAAAACTGCAAAGCATGTTGGAAGAATACAACATTCATAGTTTGCTAGGGGCGCCTACAGAACCAGGCATTTATTTAGTTGATGGGGTGTTAACTTCTGGTTTTGAATTGCCATTACAACGAATTGCGGTAGTAACCGATGATGAGCTGTTTAAACAACAGGCAAAAAGAAAGCCCCGTAGACCGCAAAAAATGTCCAATGCAGAACGGATTAAAAGCTATACCGAAATTAAACCTGGTGATTATGTCGTACATGTTCATCACGGTATAGGGAAATATATTGGTATTGAAACCCTTGAAGTAAATGGTACTCATAAAGATTATTTAAATATTCGCTATCGAGCAGATGATAAGTTATATGTGCCTGTTGAACAGATTGATTTAATTCAAAAATACGTTGCTTCTGAAGGGAAAGAACCGAAGCTTCATAAACTTGGTGGTGCCGAGTGGAAAAAAGCGAAGGCAAAAGTATCCTCTGCTGTTAAAGATATTGCGGATGATTTAATTAAACTTTATGCAAAACGGGAAGCAGAGAAGGGATATGCCTTTTCTCCTGATACAGATGAGCAGCGTGCTTTTGAAGACGCTTTCCCATATGAAGAAACAGAAGATCAATTACGTTCAATTCTCGAAGTAAAGCGGGATATGGAACGGGAACGTCCAATGGATCGCCTTGTGTGTGGTGATGTTGGTTATGGTAAAACAGAAGTAGCTATTCGTGCAGCGTTTAAAGCAGTAATGGATGGGAAACAAGTGGCCTTTCTTGTACCGACAACAATTTTAGCCCAACAGCATTTTGAGACAATGCAGGAACGCTTTGAGGACTATGGGATTCATATTGGTCTATTAAGCCGTTTCCGTACGAAAAAACAACAAACGGAAACGTTAAAAGGTTTAAAAGACGGAACCGTTGATATTGTAATCGGTACGCATCGGGTATTATCGAAAGACGTTGTGTTCCGTGATTTAGGTTTATTAATTGTGGATGAAGAACAACGATTTGGGGTAACCCATAAAGAAAAAATTAAACAGTTGAAAACAAATGTTGATGTTTTAACATTAACTGCTACACCAATTCCACGTACATTACATATGTCGATGGTCGGGGTAAGGGATTTATCGGTTATCGAAACGCCACCACAAAATCGTTTCCCAGTTCAAACATATGTAATGGAATATAGCGGTGCCCTTGTGCGAGAAGCGATTGAAAGGGAAATGGCGCGCGGAGGACAAACGTTTTACCTTTATAATCGGGTAGAGGATATGACTCGAAAAGTGGAGGAAATCCAAATGCTTGTGCCAGATGCAAGGGTTGGATATGCCCACGGTAAGATGACGGAATCCCAATTGGAGTCCATCATTTTAAACTTCCTTGAAGGCGAATATGACGTACTTGTAACGACAACGATTATTGAAACGGGTGTAGATATGCCTAACGTCAATACACTGATTGTCCATGATGCAGATCGTATGGGTCTATCCCAGTTGTATCAATTACGTGGTCGAGTTGGTCGTTCAAATCGCATCGCTTACGCTTATTTCATGTATCAAAGAGATAAAGTGCTAACAGATGTAGCGGAGCAAAGATTGCAAGCTATAAAAGAATTTACAGAGCTTGGTTCTGGCTTTAAAATTGCGATGCGTGATTTATCGATTCGTGGCGCGGGAAATCTATTAGGATCACAACAACATGGGTTCATTGATTCGGTCGGATTTGATTTATATTCTCAAATGTTAGAAGAAGCAATAGCAGAGCGTCAAACTGGAGTAGTGAAAGAAGAAAGACCAGATGTAGAAATTATTTTACATGTGGATGCATATATTCCGGATCAATATATACCAGATGGCTATCAAAAAATTCAAATGTACAAACGTATAAAATCGATGGAACAAATAGAAGACTATACGGAAATAATGGATGAGATGTTAGATCGATTTGGTGATTTACCAGTAGAAACAGAAAAGTTATTACGTATTGCCCGTATGAAAGTGTGGGCAATAGAAGCTGGAATAACAGCTATTAAGGAAAAACAAAAAATGATTTCGATTTATTTTTCTGAAGAAGGAACAAAAAATGTGGATGGTAGTTACATCGTCTCTGAGTCAATGAAATTTGATCGAGCAGTTGGTTTTATCATGGACGGTGCCAAATTAACTTTGACGATTGATGAGAAAAAATGTGGAAGCTACCAACCTTTTGATGTTTTAGAACAAATGATTGAAATCGCTGCAAAATCTAAAAAAGAAATTGTCCAAAAATAGAAAAGCTTATTTATCTATATCGATATAGCAAAAACTTGTCCATGTTTTCCATTTTATTGCCCGACATTAGAATTTTATCCTCTTCATTCACTTTTTGCATACATTGACCAATTAATAACCATACTATCAATGTAAAGGAAATTTGATTCTGAAAGAGAGGCAATAAAGTATGAAAGCAACGGGAATTGTCCGTCGTATTGATGATTTAGGTCGCGTAGTTATTCCAAAGGAAATTCGTAGAACAATGCGTATTCGCGAAGGAGATCCTTTAGAAATTTACACAGACCGTGAAGGAGAAGTTATCTTAAAAAAATATTCACCAATAAATGATTTAAGTGAATTTGCAAAAGAATATGTTGAGTCATTATATGAAACGGTAGGTACACCTGCCTTAATTAGTGACAGAGATGAAATGATAGCAGTAGCTGGATTATCGAAAAAGGAATATACGAACCGTCGATTATCCGTATTCGCGGAAGACTTTATGAAGCAACGTTCTGTAGTTTTAGAAAAGACAGAAGCGACAATTGAACTTGTGCCAGGACAATATGAACAAGTGAAATCCTATTGTGTAGCACCTATTATTTCTAATGGGGATGCTATTGGCGCGGTTTATTTATTATCAAAAGTCCATTTTATAAGTGAAGTGGAACAAAAGGCTGCTGAAACAGCAGCAAACTTCCTTGCAAAACAAATGGAAAACTAATAAAGAAAAAAACGTCTCTAATGATAGAGGCGTTTTTTTATGTTTTAAAAAACATGAAATATTTACGAAATAGTCGTATCTCTTGTAAATCGAGTTTGTTTCACATTTCATGTTATACTATTGGCATTGTTATGGAGGATAGGGTGAATATGGCAGATAATTTTGGCATGAAAGGATATATGAAGGGAGCGTTGCTATTAACGATTGCTGCCTTAATTGTTAAAGCATTAAGTGCAGTTTATCGGGTACCTTTTCAAAACTTAGTTGGAGATCAAGGGTTTTATATATACCAACAAGTCTATCCATTTATTTCTTTCTTTGTTGTTTGGGCATCTGGTGGTTTTGCCGTTGCCATTTCTAAAATGTTAGCAGACGCTGAATCAAGTATTCATCCAGTTGAAAGAAAAGGGTTTATCTCTCGAACAATCTTTTATTACTTAACACTGTTGTCTATCATTTTCTTTTGTTTATTATTTTTCGGAGCTAATATTTTATCGGAATTAATGGGTGATCTACAGTTGGCTCCACTTCTTAAAACGGGTTCTTTTGTGACACTCTTTATGCCGATGTTAGCTTTAATGAAAGGGCGTTTTCAGTCACAAGGTAAAATGGAGCCGGTTGCGTATGCACAAGTATTTGAACAATTTATTCGAGTCGCATTTATACTAGTCGGGGCAATCATTATTATGCATACAAATAAATCATTATATGCGGCTGGAAACGCGGCAGTTTTTGGAACAGTGATAGGTGAAATAGCAGCGGTTATTTTATTGCTTTATTACAGTAAAAAAGTCCAAATTGTTCCGAAAAAATTAAAAAAAACAGAGCGAACTTGGCCAATACTGAAAGAAGTAACGATATTAAGCTTAAGTGTTAGCATGAGCAGTTTACTTCTACTTTGTTTTCAATTAATCGATTCCTTTACCGTTTTTTCTACTTTGCTCCATAATGGAATGGAATCTATTAAGGCAATGGAGATGAAGGGAATATACGACCGAGGACAGCCACTTGTTCAACTTGGGATTATTATCGCTTCTTCCCTTTCCCTTGCCATTGTCCCTTTAGTGGCACTCCAGTCAAAGAAAAAGGGCGGTAGAGGACCTAATCCGTTTATCCAGTTAACCTATCGCGCCTCTATTTTACTTGGAGTTGCCGCGTCTATTGGATTAGTAATTGTTATGCCTTATGTAAATCAAATGTTGTTTGAAACAAATGCATTATCCAATGTATTAATGGTATATGTTTTACAAATCGTCCCATTATCGGTCATATTACCGTTAACCGCGATTTTACAAGGAATGAATAAGCTGAAAATTCCAGCTCTAATATTAATTGGTGCAATACTTCTTAAGTATATAGGGAATTGTTATTTTATACCGAATTGGGATGTGTTAGGGGCGGCGATAGCAAGCAATATTGCATTATTTTTAAGCGCCGGATTACTTATGATTTATTTAAAACAATTAGTCCATAGTAAACTAGCAACTAAAGCATTCTACATAAAATTATGTATAGCAAGCGGTAGTATGATATTCGTTGTTGCTTTGGTGGATCAAGTGATCCAGGCAGTTATTCCTATTGTCACAGGTAGAATGGAATCAGTCATTATTGGGGGATGCTTAATTTGCATTGGAGCATTTGTTTATTTAACGATTGTGGCAAAGACGAAAATGCTAGCGGTAAAGGAATGGTTTTTATTGCCCTTTGGAAGAAAAATGGCTCGTTATCAGTTATTGTTAAATAAAAAGAAGTAGGTGAAAAGATGCATCAATTAACCATTATCGGCCTAGGAGCAGCTGAACTTGATCAGCTACAAATGGGTGTTTATAAAAAATTAAAAACAGTTGAAAAAATTTATGTTCGAACGATAGATCACCCAGTTATACAAGATTTACAGAAAGAGGGAATGGCGTTCATTAGTTTTGATGCTGTTTATGAAAAATATGATACATTTCAACCGGTTTATGAAGAGATTGCGGAACAATTAATTAGTGCTGTTAGTAAAGAACCTATTATGTATGCTGTCCCTGGACATCCGTTAGTGGCAGAACAAACAGTGCAATTATTAATTGAAGCGGAGAGACAAGGAAAAGTTCAATTGAACATAGAAGGTGGCCAAAGCTTCTTAGATCCAATTTTTGGTGCATTAAAAATTGATCCAATTGAAGGGTTTCAATTATTAGATGGGACGAATTTTTCGATTCACGATGTCAACATGCGCGGACATGTGTTAATTGCCCAAGTTTACGATTCCTTTAGTGCTTCAGAAGTGAAGTTAACCCTTATGGAAAAATATCGTGATGATTATCCTGTTACAGTCGTAACCGCTGCAGGCTCTTCTTTAGAAAGTTTAACAACGGTTCCGTTATATGAATTGGATCAAGAGGTCGAAATAAATAATTTAACGACGATTTATGTACCACCGGTTGAAAATGATTTAGACGCGCTACGCGATTGGACGACATTTAGACGTATTATCGCTACGTTACGTGGTCCGAACGGTTGTCCTTGGGATCAAAAACAAACCCATGAAAGCTTAAAAAAATATTTATTAGAAGAAGCCCATGAGTTTTTAGCTGCCATAGATGAAGAGGACGATTTTGGAATGGTAGAGGAACTTGGTGACGTATTGTTACAAGTCTTTTTACATGCCCAAATCGGGGAAGATAATGGTTATTTTAATTTAGAGGAAGTATTGGAATCAATTAGTGAGAAAATGATTCGTAGACATCCTCACGTGTTCGGTGACGTCAACGTTGAAGATGCGGATGAAGTAGTTGCAAATTGGGACGCTATTAAAAAGAAAGAAAAGGGCGAGCAAAAGGAGTCACTATTAAAAGGTGAGTATCGTCCAACCTCTGCCTTACAAACATCTTATAACTATCAAAAGAAAGCGGCCTCTGTAGGTTTTGATTGGCCAAATGCAGAAGGAGCATGGGAAAAGTTTTTAGAGGAATGGAAAGAGTTCAAGGATGAAGTTGAAAAGGGTGCTCCTCAATCCCGTTTAGACGAATTTGGGGATGTGTTATTTACCCTTGTTAACATTGCCCGTTTTTACAAAATTTCACCAGAAGAAGCTATGATTCATGCGAATGAGAAATTTCTTCGTAGATTTCAATATGTGGAACAAAAGGTATTAGAGAGCGGTAAAACCTTTGCTGATTTTACGTTACAACAATTAGATGAATTTTGGAATGAAGCAAAAACGTTAGAAAAAAAGGAGAACTAGTCGATGCGAATAGATAAATTTTTAAAAGTTTCTCGATTAATTAAAAGACGTACTTTAGCAAAAGAAGTAGCAGATCAAGGAAGAATTACAATCAATGGAAAAGTTGCAAAGGCAGGTAGCACGGTAAAAGTTGGAGACGAATTAACTATTCGATTTGGTCAAAAAGTTGTGACTGCCCGTGTTGAAGATTTGAGGGAAAATGTGCGTAAAGAAGATGCCCAAAACATGTTCACAATTCTTAAAGAAGAAAAACTTGATAAGATTGAACCTCAATTTATTGATGATGAAGAATAGATAATTTTCTTATTTGCTGACATTTCCTGTAAGGGAAAAAATAGTAAATTTCTAGAGCATGACAAAATTTATTGTCATGCTTCTTTTCTTTTTAGCATAAAGTGAACAGAACAATCACAATAACACTAAAAGGAGGAACGATATGACACTACATCAAGAAAGTAATCGTTACACAATGACATCTGGGGACCATCTTGTGACAGTGCGAAATCGAAAAAGAATGGACATGACTTCAGTTAAGGAAATTGAGCGTTTTGACCAAGAGGAATTTTATATTAGAACAGCACAAGGCCACTTATTAATCCGTGGCGAGGAATTACGAATTGTCCATTTAGACGTCGATAAAGGTTTACTGACTTTGGAAGGAAATGTAAAACTACTACAATATGATGATGAAGAAAATGGTTTATCAAAAGGCTTCCTCCATAAATTATTTGGATGACCATTAATGAACAAGTTGTTAGTATATTAATAATGGTAATTAGTGGCTTATTTGTAGGCGCAATAGTGGATTTTACACGCTATCTACTGAGCGCCTTAAGCCCGAAGTCTATTATAAGAAAAATGGGGTATGGAGTAGAGCTAATTGTATGGGCACTATTAGGTGCCCTGACATTTTATATTTTATTTATTATAAAGGGTGGAGAATGGCGTTTAGTCGACCCATTATCACAATTGCTAGGTATTTTTCTTTACGAATCTATTTTTCAGAGACCAATTCGTTTTATTGGACGAGTATTTATTATTCTTATAATTAAACCAATTGTTGCTATTATTCGATTCATTTATTCGATTATTACTGGTATTCTTAAACTAATTGTTCGTATTATTTTATTTATCTTAAAACCGTTTTACAAACTATATAATAAATTCCTAGAAAAACATTTACGAAAATTTTATACAAAAATTAGAAGGACTATCTTTAAAAAGAGTTGAATTAAAAGTATAATATAGAGTACAGAAATTTGAGGAGGTGACGGATATGGTGAAGCGTTATAATCGACAACGACAACAAAATAATGTTCGAACGCTTGAAAATGACTATGTCCGATCATCAGATAGCAAAGCCCAATATAAAAAAAGACAAAAAGTTCTTTTCCGTAGAAGGATGGTTGTATTTGGTTTACTTGCCACAGTGACGTTAGTGTTTTTAGTTAGTTCTTATATAACACAACATCACCGTTTAGAAGAGAAACAACAGCAAAAAGAAGAAATTGTTGCTAAGCTTGATACGGTTAAAGAACAGCAGGATATGCTTAAATTACAAATTGCCAAACTAGAAGATGATGAATATATTGCGAAATTAGCACGTAAAGAATATTTTTTATCTGATGATGGTGAAATTATTTTTACTATCCCGAATGAAGACAAAGATGATGGTGAAAAGGCTGACGGAAATAACAAATAATGGTTATGGATGTATAGTTCTTTCGTTTTAAGTTAAAAATAAAAGTGTTTTTGGGTCGATAGAAAAAGAGTTGTCTTGTTGACACTCTTTTTTTGTTGGCTATAATAAAAGAGAAACGTGAATTGATTTATTGCACGTAACACTAAATTTGATTTCGGGCTAAATAGCCGCTTAAATTTTAAGGAGGAGCATTTTTTTTATGTCAATTGAAGTAGGCAGCAAAGTACAAGGTAAAGTAACAGGAATCACAAATTTTGGAGCATTCGTTGAGCTGCCAGATGGCAAAACAGGCCTAGTTCACATTAGTGAAGTTGCTGATAACTATGTGAAAGATATCAACGAGCATCTTAAAGTTGGGGATGTTGTTGAAGTAAAAGTGATGAATGTTGAAGCGGATGGTAAAATTGGTTTATCAATCCGAAAAGCGAAGCCTCAAGCTGAAAAACCTGAACGTCCAAGTCGTCCACGACGTGATAATCGCTCAAACGATCGTCAAGGTCCATCAAAAGAAAGCTTCGAGCAAAAAATGGCACGATTTTTAAAAGATAGTGACGAGCGTCTTGCAACATTAAAACGTGCAACTGAATCAAAACGCGGTGGCCGTGGAGCTAGAAGAGGGTAGTTTGCTGTCTGTTTTAATCGTAGAAAAAGTGTAATATAGATTAAAGACTATTAGTGATAACAACGTCACTAATAGTCTTTTTTATTTTTAACTTTTGTTATGTAAATTTTACGCTACGAGCAAAGGTGCTCTTCATTTATTTACTTTTTTCGTCTAATAAAGATTTTATTAATGCAAAAATCCCTACAACACAAAGGATTAATCCGCATAATAACATAGCGAGCTGAAGGATAACGTGTACTTTTAGAATGGTACCTAAAACGACTAAAATCGAGCCGGTTGAACATAAAAGAGCAAGCACCCATAATTTTTTTAACATAAAAATGGCCTCCAAAAAATCAATCAATCTTTTCCCTATGTTAGTGTACTCTTGTAATCGCTTGAAAGAAAGAGTTTCTCTAACGATCGTTCAATATTCCGACAGTTATTTTGGAGTTGTTGTCTTACCAAAGATTACGTCGAACAATTTTAATTCTATTATTTCACTACTAGACAAATTTTACACAATCTCTTTTATATAATAGGCGCTAACACTATAAATTAAGGGAGATGTAAAAATGGCTAATATTGAAATGATCAATGAAAAATCTTCATGGCAAAATTTAACGGAGCGTTTCTCTATTAAAAAAGTAAATTTCTTTATTCATATTTTCTTTTTTTTGTTAGCGTTGTTTCTATCAAGAGCGGTAATGTTTGAAGCGGCCGTTCCGTTTTTATTACCTCTTTGGGCAATTGTGAAACAACGATACGAAAATGAAAAATGGACTGTGTTAATCGGAGGCTTACTCGGTGCATTCACGTTAAGTTTAGGACAAGCGCTAATTTTAGGATTGCAGCTCGTTTTGTATGAACTCATTACTCGATTTAAATTTTGGAAATTTCCGACGGGTGTATCTGTTGGGTTAGCAATCTTTTTTGGACAATTTATTTGGCAAGGCGTTGTCCACCTTGCTATACCACCCTTAATTGTTCAACTTTATATTTATTATGAAGTTATTTTAGCTTTTTTAATGACTATTTTTGTAAAGCTCTTTTTTGTCCAACCTCACCGCTTTTGGACGATTGGTTGGAGCTATGAGCGAGTAGGAGCTGGCCTTGTAATCTTGGCGATGGTTTTAACCGGTGTTCAATCGGTTGTCGTTTCTTATTTTGGATTGTATCCGTTTTTACTACATTTAGCTATTTGTATTGCTGCTTTCGCAGGGGGGGTTCCTATTGCGGCCATGGTGGCAACTATCGTCGGAGCCCTAGTAGGAATAGCGAAGCTCTCCTTTACTGGAATGATATCAGTTTATGCAATGACCGGTGTTGTAGCAGGTTTGTTTAGTGGTCTTGGACGAATAGGCGTTGTAATAGGAAGTTTAATACCAAGTATATTCTTTTTCTTTTACGATGCCACCTTACCACTTGATACGGTCTACTTTGTTTCCATTGCGGTTGTCGGGATTGTGTTTTTCGCACTCCCTCAAAGTATGTTTACATTTTTACATGATATGATTCATCCTAAACGAGATGAAGTATTACTCCAGCGACAACAATGGCTCACTGAACATACGAGTGAAAAATTAGAGTCCTTTCAAAACTTTGTTTTATTTATGAAGGAGTTAGTATTTGACCGATTTACTTCCACTGAAACAATAAGTGAAGCACGAAAAATTGAACCGTGTGCGACTTGTATGAGCTGTTTTCGTTACGATCGCTGCTGGGGAGAGAGCAATTCAATGGAACCGTTGATTGAAGATTGGTTCGTTGCAAAGTCTGGAATAAAAGAATCAGAACAAATGATGGCAGAAGAGCGAATTAAGCTTAAATGTATAAAGTCTACAAAATTGTTGGAAGAGTTAGATCATCAATTATATAACGATAAAATGAATGGTCAATTTTATCATGGGAAGAAAATGATTGCCCTTCAATTAAGGGATTTAAGCAATCATTTAAATAAATTAATGGAAGATATGAAGGACGAAACATTATCTTTCAAAACAATTGAAGAGGAATTAGAATACCAACTAAAAAGAGCACAAGTTCATTGCTTCCAAATTGATGTGTTAAATAATACAGTTGGTGAGCGAGTTGTTATTTGTTCCTTTGCCAATAAAAATAAAACCCACGAGGATCAATATTTACTATGTGAGAGAATTATTTTGCCTATTTTATATGATGTATTTTCAGAGCCGTTTCAAGTTGAAAAAATATCAGATCAAAAAGTACCATTTGCCCACGTACAAATACGTTTTCGTTCAGCGGTTCGCTATGAAATAGAGTATGATATATATAGTAGAGCTAAAAATTCTGCTTGGGTATCCGGCGACACCCATGCCATTTTCCATATTCACCCTGGACTTGTAGCTGTTATGTTATCTGATGGTATGGGGCAAAGTAGGGAGGCGCAGCGTGAAAGCAGACGATTAGTCCGTTTAATGAGAGAATGTTTAAGCTATAATATGAATCCAGAGACGGCCATGCATACGTTGCATTATGTCATGTCTTTGAATAGAGAAGTCGATATGTATGCAACGATTGACTTTGCCCTTGTGGACTTACAAAAGGGTGCATTATGGTCATGGAAAGCGGGCAGTATGTCTACCTACATTTTACGTGGAGAGAGGTTATTAAAGGTAGATGGGGCAGCAGCACCCGTTGGATTTATGCCTGTGTTTTCAATTGAAACTGAGAAAGTCAATTTATTAGCCGATGATTTTGTTGTGATGGTATCGGACGGTGTCTTTTCTAGTGAGTTTGATTGGGAGGAACAAGAAAAATATTTAGTTAACTTATTAAAATCTCGTATTCAAAATGAAATACCGATTGAAGCTATTTTGTATGATGTAATGGAGGAGTTTGGGAATTTATATCCAGTAGATGATGATTGTACGGTGATTATGTTCTCAGTTTCCCATGTAGTTCCGAAGTGGGCTGTATTTAGCCCTTTAAGTAAAGGAATATCATGAAACAGTTAAGTAAGATTATAGAGAGGTGAGAAGATGTGTCGTTCGAATTAAAAGTACAAAAATATATAAATGAACAACAATTAGTAAAAAAAGGAGACCGTCTTCTCATTGCTTGCTCTGGTGGCATTGACTCAATGGGGTTAGTACATTTTTTTAAGAAGTTTCAACATAATTTAGAAATTGAATTATTTGTTGCCCATGTAGACCATATGCTTAGAGGAGAGACATCTGCAGAAGATCGATTATTTGTAGAACAGTTTTGCCATCAACATAATATTCCTATTTTTAGTACCGCAATTCCGATTCCACAATTACTACAGGAAGAGGGGGGCAACTCCCAGGCCATTTGCCGTAGAGAGCGTTATGCGTTTTTTGAAGAGATGATGAAAACCCATCAAATCAATAAACTAGTAACCGCACACCATGCAGACGATCAATTGGAATCAATTTTAATGGCTTTAACTAAATCCGGTAACATAAGTAGTATGAAGGGAATTTATTCTAAAAGGGATTTTTCCTTTGGAACAATTATTCGCCCTTTTTTAGCGGTTACAAAAGAAGAAATAAGGGAATATTTAGAAGGGAATGGAGGGTCTTACAGAGAAGATGCAAGCAATGAGAAGGACGATTATACTCGTAATCGCTTCCGCCACCATATTGTACCGTTATTGAAAAAGGAAAATGTGCATGTTTCTTCCCACGCAGTCCACTTTGCTGAAACTTTACAGCAAGATGATGAATTATTAAACCGTTTAGCGTTAGAGCGTTTCCCCCATATTGTAAATCAAAAAGACAATCAGATATACACATTATCTGTTCCCTTGCTACAGAAAGAACCAGTTGCTTTACAAAGAAGAATCATTTTAATACTATTAAACTATATTTATAATAATTCTAATTTTACCCAAGGGCTTACAATGACGTCCTCTATTTTAAATTTATGCAAATCAACAGATGGTAGTGCAAAGGTTGACTTACCGGAGCAAATTATCGCAAATCGTAAATACGATGAAGTTGTATTTGAAAAATTAAGTGAAAAAATAAATGTAAATGACAACATTCAACAAGTTGTCATGAATCAATGGATCCAACTGCAAAACGGCATTCGATTATACATAGGAGAAGCCTCAAAAGTAGTACACACTCCGGAGAATAACTCCACTACGTATTACTTCAGTTCGGAATTGATTAGTACACCGCTTTATATAAGAACTAGAAAAAGCGGAGATCGTATTTTGTTAAAAGGTATGGAACAACAAAAAAGATTATCTCGACTCTTTATTGATGAGAAAATACCTTTGGAAGATCGAGAACAATGGCCAGTACTTGTCGATGCGAACGATGAGGTACTTGCCGTTATTGGTGTTCGGGTTAGTAAAAAACTATCGACAAGAAAACAAATCGTGGATGATTTTATCCTTATTGTTGAAAGAAAATAGTAACGATTTTTTACTTAATTAAGGTATTATTAAATAGAACGATTTTCATTAATTTTTGGGTATAAAGTTAAACAAAAACGATTAAAGTTTTGAACAGATGAACAGATTTTATTAAGGAATGTGCAATAAATCATTTTATTGCTTTAGGTGTTTGAACAATTCAAGGAGGAACCACCCATGATTCAAAATGATATTGAAAAAATTATAATTTCAGAAGAACAAATTCAAGAAAGAATTGCTGAACTAGGAGCTCAGTTAACAGAAGAGTATAAGGAACAGTTCCCGTTAGCAATCGGTGTTTTAAAAGGTGCAATGCCTTTTATGACAGATTTAATGAAGCGTTTTGAATCATATGTAGAGATGGATTTTATGGATGTATCTAGCTACGGAAATGCGACGGTATCTTCTGGGGAAGTAAAAATCTTAAAGGACTTAAATACAAGTGTTGAAGGTCGTGATGTCATTATTATTGAAGATATTATCGATAGCGGCTTAACTTTAAGCTATTTAGTAGATTTATTCAAATATCGTAAAGCAAAGTCGATAAAAATCGTTACGCTTTTAGATAAACCATCTGGACGTAAAGTGGACTTGAAAGCGGATATAGTTGGTTTTGAAGTTCCAGATGGATTTGTTGTTGGATACGGTTTAGATTACGCAGAAAAATATCGTAACTTACCATACATCGGTATCTTAAAAAGAGAAGTTTACTCATTCTAATAGAGATTTGTAGAATTTTCGACAAAAAATGTAAATAACGCATTTTACCGGTGCTTTTCGTTGTATGATGAAATAATGATATGATAAGATTTTACTTATAGTTTTTCTGTTATGTTGTGAGGAGGCTGGGGATGAATCGAATATTTCGATACACCATATTTTATTTATTAATTTTTCTCGTAATAATCGGTATTTTCGGTACTTTTAATGGAGGTAATACACCTTCTAAAGAATTAACTTATCATGAGTTTTTAAATGCGTTGGATACAGGTAAAATTGAATCTGCAACTATTCAACCTGATGCAGGAGTGCTTGTAGTAGAAGGATCTTTAACAGGAGCAAAAGATGGTGAAACATTTACTGTTAATCTTCCACAAGATAATCAAGCTTTAATGACAAAATTAACAGATGCTGTTGAAAATGATCCAGATATCAAATTTTTACCAGCACCTGAAACGAGTGGTTGGGTACAGTTCTTTACCGGGATTATTCCATTCGTAATTATTATCATTTTATTCTTCTTCCTATTGAGTCAATCTCAAGGTGGCGGTAATAAAGTGATGAACTTCGGTAAAAGTAAAGCGAAATTATATGATTCCGAAAAGAAAAAAGTACGCTTCAATGATGTTGCTGGTGCAGATGAAGAAAAAGCTGAACTAGTGGAAGTAGTTGATTTCTTAAAGGATCATCGTAAATTTACTGAAATGGGTGCGCGTATTCCGAAAGGGATATTATTAGTTGGTCCTCCGGGAACAGGTAAAACGTTACTTGCCCGTGCTGTAGCAGGTGAGGCTGGCGTTCCTTTCTTCTCAATTTCAGGTTCTGACTTTGTAGAAATGTTCGTTGGTGTCGGTGCGAGCCGTGTTCGTGACTTATTTGAAAACGCTAAGAAAAATGCACCATGTATTATCTTTATTGATGAAATTGATGCAGTTGGTCGTCAACGTGGAGCTGGTCTTGGTGGCGGTCATGATGAGCGTGAACAAACGTTAAACCAATTACTTGTTGAAATGGACGGTTTCGGCGTAAATGAAGGGATTATCATTATTGCTGCTACAAACCGACCAGATATTTTAGACCCAGCGTTACTTCGTCCAGGACGTTTTGACCGTCAAATTACGGTTGGTCGTCCAGATGTTAAGGGACGTGAAGCGATTTTAAAAGTACACGCACGTAACAAACCATTACGTGATGATGTAGATCTTAAAGCGATTGCTCAACGTACACCTGGTTTTTCAGGAGCCGATTTAGAAAACTTATTAAACGAAGCGGCACTTGTTGCAACTCGTCGTAATAAGAGGAAAATTGATATGGCTGATATCGATGAAGCTACTGACCGCGTTATAGCAGGTCCTGCTAAATCAAGCCGTGTCATTTCTGAAAAAGAACGCAAAATCGTTGCCTTCCATGAAGCTGGTCACGTAGTTGTTGGATTAACTCTTGATCAAGCAGAAAAAGTGCATAAAGTAACAATTGTACCTCGTGGTCAAGCTGGTGGTTATGCAGTAATGCTTCCAAAAGAAGATCGTTACTTTATGACAAAACCGGAGCTTTTAGATAAAATTGCTGGACTACTTGGTGGTCGTGTTGCAGAAGATATTACTTTCGGGGAAGTATCGACAGGGGCACATAATGACTTCCAACGTGCTACAGGTATTGCTCGTTCTATGGTTACAGAATATGGTATGAGTGATAAACTAGGACCGATGCAGTTTGGCTCAAGCCAAGGTGGAAATGTATTCTTAGGTCGTGACTTTAATTCTGAACAAAATTATTCAGACTCTATTGCTTACGAAATTGATAAAGAAATGCAATCCATTATTGTTGAGCAATATGAACGTACAAAACAAATTCTAACGGAAAAACGCGATTTATTAACTTTAATTGCAGAGACATTACTCGAAGTAGAAACTTTAGATGCTCAACAAATCGAGCACTTACGAGATCACGGAACTTTACCGGAGCGTAAAAGTTATTCTAACGTAGATAATGAAAATGCAACGAATGAAGATACACAAGTTGTTTCTACTGATGAAGCTGGTACTACAGAAGCAGCAGTTGAAACTTCAGGTTCTACTTCGTTAGAAAAACAAATTGTTGGTGAAACGACAGATCCGACAGTTTCAGATTTACCAAAGGAAGATAGTTCTTCTAAACCAGCTGATGGTATTCAAGAAGATCGTAATAAATAATATATGTACGTTTCCGAAAGGAAAATGATGTATAACTGGATGGGTAGCTAGGTTGCTGCTCATTCAGTTTTTTATACATTGCTTTCTCGTCTAAAAAAATCATAAAAAGTACCATTCAGATTGAAAGCTGAATGGTACTTTTTCGTTTTGCAAATATTAAATTTTAAATCGATCTACTAATTGTTTTAACTCGATGGCCAGTGTATCCAACTCGGCTGTATTTTTCGATACTTCGTCAATGGAACGAGTAAACTCATTCGAAGTAGCAGCTGTTTCTTCAATTGCTGCTGCCGATTCTTCTGACATCGCGGCCATTTCTTCCGTTGCTTCACTCATTGATTTTGCCCGGGAAACATTTTCTGAAAGATAAACGATTATTTCTTCTACGTTATTTACCATATTGGAAACTGAATGGCTAATTTGCGTAAACGTTTCACTCGTTGCATGGATTTGTGTTGTGCCAAGACGTACTTCTGAATATCCGTCTTTTAATGATGTTTCAACCATTTCTGTTTCATTATGAATATTTGAAACGATTTGCGTAATGTCTGTTACGGATAAGGATACTTGTTCTGCTAATTTCTTTACTTCATCAGCGACAACGGCAAATCCTTTCCCATGTTCACCGGCTCTTGCGGCTTCAATCGCTGCATTTAACGCTAGAAGATTCGTTTGGTTTGCGATTTGTTCAATGATTAAAACTAACTTTTCGATTTCTTTTGTTTGACTTTCTAAATGCCCCATTTTTCCAACGGCATCTTGCATAATTTGATTAATATTATTCATCTGCGCGTTCGATAATTGCATTAATTTAGTACCTTCGTTTGTTAATTCAAGTACCTTTAAAGAATCTTTATGAACTTGCTCGCCCTTTTCATTTGTCTTTTCAATACTTTCTGTGAAGTTACTAATATTCGACGCTAGATCTGCAATGTTTTGGGCTTCACCTTCAGTTCCAGATGCCAATTCCTGCATAGTGGAAGAGATTTGTTCCGAACCAACTTGTATTGTAGTCGATAATTGTTTTAAAACATCGCTTTTTTGATTGACGCTTGTTGCTGCCTTTGCAACTTTTCCAATTGCTTCGTGCAGGTTTTCTTGCATCGTTTTCGTTGCATTAGTAAGTAGACCTATTTCCCCTTTTTGTGAGCTTTCTTTTATATTCAATTGTAAGTTACCTTGAGAAAGCTCATTCATGACATTGGCAACTTCTACAACAGGCTGTGAAATTCTTTTACTCATAAAGAATGAGATAACGAAAACAATAATGATGGTAATGGCGATTAAAACGACTGCGAATAAAAAGATATTTTGTTTTGATTCTTGAAGAATAGATATATCTTGCTCAATACCGATCGCTGCAATGATTTCATTTCCTGTAGGATCATAAATTGGCAAAATGGATTCTATTATTTCTTCATTTTGGTAGGAAGATAGTTCACCTTCTTTCACCGATGTTAGGAGATTACTTTTCATTTTAGTGTTAAGTTTTGACTCATCGGAAGATTGAACGATAAGTCCTTCCATATCGTATAAACTAATTGTAACCCCCTGTAACATTTCGCTTAAATCCTTAATAAATTGACCGTCCACACCTGTTTGTAAAGTGCCAATGACTTCGTTATTTGAAATAATAGGAGTAAAGGCGCGAACGGATAATCCGCTATTACCAAATTCAAATCCTGCTACGGATTCGCCCTTTAAAGCTTGTTGAATCGCTGCTAAATCACTTTTATCATCACCATACTTCTCTGGGTTATGGGCACGTAACATGACAGTTCCAGTAGGATCTCCAAATTCAAAAACAGATAATTGATGTTCTGCTGATAGACGGGAGTAGACATCTTTCACAGAACTTAATAATTGTTCCCGATCACCATTTTCGAAGGTTGTTATAATCTCATCATTTTGAGAATACATCTCCGTAATTTTTAATAAGTTTTCGGATATGTTTTTTAATTCTGTTTGTACAATATGTATCATTTTGTCTTGCTGGTTTTCTGTCACTTTGCTAAATCCATTATTCGTTGAAGCGAAGATTGTAGTTGTTGCGATAATTAAAGGGATCACCGAAAGTGTTAAGAAAACGACGATTAATTTACTTTTTAAGCTATGTAATTTTACCTTACCCATAGAAACTCCTTTAATATAGTATTTTCCTACATAGTATCACAAAATATTGAGTTGAATTGTTAATTTTATGTATCGAAATGACTATAGAATTGTTATAACAATATTCCTATGCTCGTGAATATTTATCGAATAGATTTAATTGCTATCACTGTTTAATTTAGCCAGTAATGTGATATGATTTTTTCAAATGGACTTGAATTGGGTGTGAAGAAATGATTCTAGTGCTAAATGTAGGAAACTCTAATATTGCATTAGGGATATATGTAAAGGATAAACTAACTTATCATTGGAGAATGGAGACGGATCGCCATAAAACCGAAGATGAGTATGCAATGCAAATAAAGTCCTTTTTCGCGCATGTCGGGATTGAATTTGAACAAATTGAAGGAGTTATTATTTCTTCTGTAGTTCCTCCAATCATGTATGTATTGGAGGAAATGTGCCGAAAGTATTTCCACATTAAACCTTATGTCGTTGGTCCTGGCGTGAAGACAGGGTTAAATATTAAGTATGACAATCCTAAAGAAGTAGGAGCGGACCGTATTGTCAATGCGGTAGCAGCTTTAAATGAATATGGAGGTCAGCCGTTAATTGTTATAGATTTCGGTACTGCCATTACGTATTGTTACATTAATGAAAAAGGTGACTATATGGGAGGGGCAATTGCTCCTGGTATTGCCATTTCTACTGAATCCCTTTTTACAAAGGCTTCGAAGCTACCGCGTATTGAAATATCGCGTCCTTCAAATATTATTGGAAAGAATACCATTTCCGCAATGCAATCAGGTGTTCTTTATGGGTTTGTTGGACAAGTAGAAGGAATTGTCGGTCGTATGAAAGAACAGTGTAAAGAGGAACCCCTTGTTATTGCAACGGGAAGTTTGGCGAAATTAATCTCAAACGAAACAAAGATAATCGATGTCGTAGACCCATTTTTAACGTTAAAAGGGTTGCATGTTATTTATAAAAGAAATCAATAAGAAATGAGGAATGACAACATGAGTGATTACTTAGTAAGGGCATTAGGTTTTAATGGGAAGGTACGAGCCTTTGCAGCTAGAACTACAGAAACAGTAGGGGAAGCTCAACGCCGACATAATACATGGCCAACGACGACGGCAGCACTTGGTCGATCCATGACAGCAGCAGTGATGATGGGGGCTATGTTAAAGGGTGAAGATAAGCTAACAGTAAAAATAGAAGGAAATGGTCCAATCGGTCCAATGATAATTGATTCTAATGCGAAGGGAGAAGTACGTGGTTTTGTCACGAACCCTCATGTTCATTTCGAATTAAATGACGTTGGTAAACTAGACGTTCGTCGTGGTGTAGGAACAGAAGGATCGCTTACCGTTGTAAAAGATTTAGGGTTACGGGACATGTTCTCCGGTCAAACACCAATTGTTTCCGGGGAAATTGCCGAAGATTTCACTTATTATTTTGCTGTTTCTGAGCAAGTACCCTCTTCAGTAGGATTAGGGGTTTTAGTGAACCCTGATAATACGGTACTAGCATCTGGTGGTTTTATTATTCAATTAATGCCTGGCTGTGATGAAGAAACAATTTCACAAATCGAACAGCATTTAAATAATATTGAACCGGTTTCTAAGATGATCGAAAAAGGATTAACTCCTGAAAAAATACTAGAGGTAGTACTTGGGGAAAACAATGTGCAAATATTAGATAAAACTCCTGTTCAATTTAAATGTCAATGTTCGAAAGAGCGATTTGGTGCGGCTATTATTAGTTTAGGTGTGCAAGAAATTCAAGAAATGATAGATGAAGACGGTGGTGCAGAAGCGCAATGTCATTTCTGCTTAGAAAAATACCACTACAATCAACAAGAGCTTGAAGGTTTTATCAATGAAATCAAACAATAATAATGTAAATAAGCCAACGAACCAAATACCTCTTTCTCAAAGACGTTTAAAAACAAAACCGGTATTAACTTTATTAGCTATACTATTTATTGGTAATATTTTTTGGTTTATTCTTTGGCTATGGCCAGATGGAAATAATGAAAATGGTGGCGACGAAGTAGTCGCTACCATTGATGGGGAAAAAATAACCCGTCAACAGTGGATGGCAGCTATGGAGAGTCGATACGGAAAAGAAACATTACAAACACTCGTTAATGGGGCTGTCATGGAGAAAGCTGCGAAGGAATATGATATTAAAGTTACCGATGAAGAAATAGATTTAGAAATTGCGTTGATGCGCTCTGCTCAGGATAAGACGGATACAGCGATACAAGAATTAACGGACAAAGAGTTACGACAAGAGGTCCGTGCTCAATTAATACTTGAGAAAGTACT
Source organism: Ureibacillus sp. FSL E2-3493 (assembly GCF_038077515.1). NCBI lineage: Bacteria > Bacillati > Bacillota > Bacilli > Caryophanales > Caryophanaceae > Ureibacillus > Ureibacillus sp. FSL E2-3493. The sequence continues at coordinate 3,744,630 of NZ_JBBOPK010000001.1, forward strand.
GACAAAGGATGTTGTAATCGATGAGCAACAAATAGAAGAATATTATAAAGAGAATCAATCATTATATAACATCCCTACTACATACAGGACGAGCATTATCGTTGTAGAATCCGAAGAAGATGCTAAAAGTGTTCAAAAGGAATTGGAAGAGGGGTCAGATTTCTCCGTTCTTGCTCGAGAACGTTCCCTTGATACAACTTCAGCTAGTTTAGGTGGCGATATCGGATTCATTACGACAACACAAACGAATATAGATAAAAGTATCCAAGAAGCGGTGGAAAAATTAGACTCAGACGAAACAAGTGAACCTTTTGTCATGAATGATGGCCGCTATGGTATTGTGCATGTGAAGGAAGTAAATGATGGAAAATCCTTTGCTTATGAAGAAGTGAAAGGTCAAATTGAACGGGTGTTAGCCTTAGAACAATTACCGTCAACTATTACACCAGAGGCCTTTTGGAAAGAATTTGATGCAACTTGGTTTTATGGAGAAGCGTCATCTTAAAAGTGTAAAATATTCTCAATATTTAGTTCCAATCTATTGACATAAAGGATAGGAAGTTGGTAATATACTAAATAGGTAAAACCTATAAAAATAGTAGGTATTAAGGAGAGGGATGACAATTATGAGTAAATTGGCAAATTCAGTTGCTGAATTAGTCGGCCGCACACCAATCGTTAAATTAAACCATGCAACAAATGAAAATGAAGGTAATGTATACGTTAAATTAGAATTTTTTAATCCGGGAAGTTCAGTAAAAGATCGTATCGCCCTAGCAATGATCGAAGCTGCTGAAAAAGACGGCACTTTAAAACCAGGTGGTACAATTATTGAACCGACTTCTGGTAATACAGGTATTGGTTTAGCTATGGTCGCAGCTGCAAAAGGTTACCGTGCAATTTTAGTAATGCCAGAGACAATGAGTATTGAACGTCGTAAATTACTTCGTGCATATGGAGCTGAATTAGTATTAACACCTGGACCAGAAGGTATGAAAGGTGCTATTGCAAAAGCAGAAAGTTTAGCAAAAGAAAATGGTTACTTCTTACCACAACAATTTAACAATCCTGCTAATGCTGAAGTACACCGTTTAACTACAGGCCCAGAAATTGTAGAAGCATTTGACGGGTTAAAATTAGATGCGTTTGTAGCTGGTGTTGGTACTGGAGGTACAATTACTGGTGCTGGTGAAGTATTAAAAGAGAAGTATCCTGATATCGAAATTATCGCAGTTGAACCAAAGGATTCTCCAGTATTATCTGGCGGTAACCCTGGTTCCCACAAAATTCAAGGTATCGGTGCCGGCTTTGTACCAGAAGTATTAAATACAGAAGTTTACACTTCTATCTTCCCTGTAGATAACGAAACTGCTTTTGAAGTAGCTCGTAAAACAGGTCGTGAAGAAGGTATTCTAGTAGGTATTTCCTCAGGTGCTGCAATTTATGCTGCAATTGAAACAGCGAAACGCCTTGGTAAAGGTTCTAACGTTTTAGCGATCGTCCCATCCAACGGTGAACGTTACCTATCTACAGCTCTTTACAATTTTGAAGACTAATATTAATAATTAATTTTGGCATTACCTCTAAAGGGTGATGCCTTTTTATATTTCTTTAATATTTAGACGAATGAAGAAATATAAAGTAAAATGATATGATAAAAAGAGAAACAAACTTAGCTATTTTGAACGAGTAAATAAAGTGATTTACATAGATTGAAGTGAAAGAGGGGTTTAGATGCTTTCTAAATATCCAAAACCATTAGTATTTAATAATATAGAGCTTGACTATACAAAAGAAACCGTTGTAATGGGGATTTTAAATGTGACCCCCGACTCTTTTTCAGATGGAGGAAAGTATAACTCGATTGAAGCTGCCGTTCAACATGCAAAAGAAATGGTCACAAATGGCGCGAAGATTATTGATGTAGGTGGGGAATCGACTCGTCCTGGTTATACTCGAATATCCGATGAAGAGGAAATTGAGCGGGTTGTACCTATTATAAAAGCGTTATTGAAAGAAGTACCTGCTATTATTTCGATTGATACATATAAATCAGCTGTTGCCCGTGCAGCAATTGAGGCAGGAGCCCACATAATTAATGACATTTGGGGTGCGAAGGCAGATCCGGAAATGGCAAAAGTTGCTGCGGAGCTGCATGTTCCGATTATTTTAATGCATAACCGTAAAGAGGAACAGTATAACGATTATTTTGAAGACTATTTAAACGACTTAAAAGAAAGTATAGCCATTACAAAAAATGCAGGTGTTCCTGATGAACATATTATATTAGATCCAGGTATAGGATTCGTGAAAAACTTGCAGCAAAGTATTGAAACGATGCAACGTTTAGACGAGCTAGTTGAGTTGGGCTACCCTGTATTACTTGCAACTTCTCGAAAACGAATGATTGGTACAATATTGAATTTACCATTAGAGGAACGGGTAGAAGGAACCGCAGCAACATGTGCTTATGGAGTGATGAAAGGTTGTCATATAGTGCGTGTTCATGATGTTAAAGAAGTGGCCCGGACTGTAAAAATGATAGATGCCTTAATGGGGAAATTTACGATAAGTGAAGAACTACCTAAAAGACACTAACCGCTTTAAGGAGAATGAAGATGGATTATATACATTTAAGAGAAATGCAGTTTTTTGGATACCACGGTGTATTACCAGAAGAAACGAAGTTAGGTCAACGTTTTCGTGCATCTGTTTCGTTGGCAGTAGATATTCAACAAGCAGGTCTAACCGATGAATTGAATGATACCGTAAGTTACGTGGGTGTTTATGATATATGTAAAGAAATTATTGAAGGCACGCCATATAAGCTAATTGAAGCCGTTGCGGAAAAAATTGCAACGACGATTTTATCAATATATGAAGGACAAGTATTCGGCTGCAAGGTGGAAGTTATAAAACCAGATCCGCCTATCCCAGGTCACTATAAGGAAGTAGCAGTTGAAATTGTAAGAGGGCGTTTTTATGAATAACGTTTATTTATCTATTGGAACGAATATCGGAGATCGGGAACAAAATTTAAAGCAAGCTATAAAAATGCTACAAGGCAAAAAGAATATCGCGGTAAAAGCGATTTCTTCCATTTACGAAACGGCTCCCATAGGTTATATTGATCAGCCATCATTTTTAAATATTGCGGTATTGATTCAAACATCCCTTTCTGCTTATGAAACGCTAGAAGTATGCCAATCGATTGAAAATGAATTAGGAAGAGTACGAGAAATTCGATGGGGTCCACGAATCATTGACCTTGACATTTTGCTGTTTAATAACGAGAATATTGAAGTTGAGAATTTAATTGTTCCTCACCCTAGAATGTATGAACGAGCTTTCGTTTTAGTTCCTCTCCGTGAAATCCTTCAATATCCTTTGACTGACAAGCTTCAATTAGTAGAAGCGAGTGTTGAAAGTATGGATTTGCAAAAGGAAGGCATTCTTAAGTGGAAGCATATTAACAATGTGGAAGAATTTTTGATAGCGGAAGATTCTAGGTAGGAGTATTAAATCCTACTCAATTTAAAATGAAACGATGAAGATTTAAATCGTTCAATATAAAGGGTTTTTAATATAAGAGGAGGAGTCCCCATTGACTACACAAAATAAGCCGTTTCAAATCGGTAATATAGTTATGGATAACCGTGTTGTTTTAGCACCGATGGCAGGCGTTTGTAACTCTGCTTTTCGTTTAACAGTAAAAGAATTCGGTGCCGGCTTAGTATATGCAGAGATGATTAGCGATAAAGGTCTTGTACAACGCAATAAAAAAACATTAGATATGCTTTATATTGATGAACGTGAAAACCCACTTTCATTACAAATTTTCGGTGGAGATAAAGAAACGTTAGTAGAAGCAGCAAAATATGTAGATAAAAATACGAATGCAGATATAATTGATATCAACATGGGGTGCCCTGTAAACAAAATTATTAAATGTGAAGCAGGGGCGAAATGGCTATTAGATCCTAAAAAAATTTATGAAATGGTTTCAGCGGTAGTTGATGCAGTAGATAAACCTGTAAGTGTAAAAATGCGTATTGGTTGGGATGATGAGCATATTTTTGCTGTGGAAAACGCTCAAGCAGCTGAACGTGCCGGTGCATCTGCCATTGCGATGCATGGCCGTACACGTGTACAAATGTACGAGGGTCGTGCTAATTGGGATATTATTAAAGAGGTAAAGAAAAACATTCATATTCCATTCATTGGTAACGGGGATGTGGAAACACCTCAAGATGCAAAACGTATGTTAGATGAAACGGGTGTTGATGCAGTCATGATTGGCCGTGCTGCTTTAGGTAATCCGTGGATGATTTACCGAACTGTACAATACCTTGAAACAGGGGAATTAAAACCCGAACCATCTGTACGTGAAAAAATGGATGTTTGCTTACTTCATTTTGAACGTTTAATGCAACTAAAGGGTGAAGGTGTGGCAGTACGTGAAATGCGTAAACATGCATCCTGGTACTTAAAAGGTATTCGTGGAAACGGAAAAGTTCGAAATGCTATTAATCAAGTAGAAACAGCTCAGGAACTTCGGGCGTTACTTAATGGTGTAGTCGATGAATTAGAAGAGCGACAACAGGCGGAAGCTATTTAAAAGGAAAAGAGGCTGGGACAAAACCCACCTCTGAAATGAAAAGCCGGTGAAATTTTACGATAAGTAAAATTTCACCGGCTTTGATTATTTTAAATAAAAAATAAGGACCACTTCTGATAAAATTAAGTCACCACAACAAAATTATACAGAAAGAAGGATCCTTATGTTTAAAGATTATAACATGAATCAACTCGTTTTGCCTTTAGATTTAGAAGTAAAATTACAAAATAATGATATTGCTTTCCATATCCATCATCTAGTTGAAAGTATCCCTCATGAAGCGTTCGAACCATTTCTACGAAATGAGGGGTGTCCTGCCTATCATCCACGTATGATGCTTAAAATTATCTTATGTGCCTATACACAATCTATCTTCTCAGGACGGAAAATTGAAGCCCTATTAAAAGACAGTATCCGAATGATGTGGCTAGCCCAAGGATATGAACCAAGCTACCGTACAATCAACCGATTCCGTATTCAACCAGAAGTGAAAGATTTAATTCGTCAATGTTTCGTTCAATTCCGTTGCCAATTGATTGAAGAAAAGCTTATTGATCAAGAAGCGATTTTTATCGATGGTACAAAAATTGAAGCAAATGCGAATAAATTTACGTTTGTTTGGAAGAAAACCATTGAAAAATATCACCAAAATTTAATTGAAAAGTCAAACCAGCTATACAATGAGCTACTAGAGAGTGAAATCATACCTGAAATTCAACGTGAAAGCGATAAACAGTTATCATTGGAAGAACTCGCTCAATTAGTTCAAAAAGTGGACGATGTCGTAACTGAATATGATAAACAAATTGAAACATCATCAGATGTTCTAGAACGAAAAGCCTTAAGAAATAAACGTAAATACCCGAAACAATTACGCAAGCAGTTGATTGATTTTGTCCTACGTAAACAAAAATACGAAAGAGACTTTGAAATCTTTGGTACACGCAATAGCTATTCTAAGACAGATTCAGATGCGACGTTTATGCGAATGAAAGATGATTATATGCAAAACGGACAATTAAAAGCTGGATATAATGTACAAATCGCAACGGAAGGTCAATATACGCTTGCCTATAGTATATATACAAATCCAACAGATACACGTACGTTAATTCCATTTCTAGATGAGATTGAGCAGCATTATTTTGAGTTACCAAAACACATTGTTGCAGATGCAGGTTACGGTAGTGAACAAAACTTTCATGATATCCTTTCGAATAGAAAACGAGAAGCACTTATTACGTATAGTATGTATTTGAAAGAACAAAAGAAAAAGTATAAACAAAACATATTTAATCCCGATAACTGGACGTATGATGAAGAAACCGATACATATACATGTCCTAATCAAAAACGTCTTGAATTTCAATATTATTCTGTCCGTAATGACCACACAGGCTTCCAACGGAAGCTCAAAATTTACGAGTGTGAAGACTGTTCGGGATGCCCATTCCGTTCATCGTGTACCAAAGCTAAAGAAGGCAACAATCGAAAATTAATGGTAAATGAAAAATGGGAACAGCAAAAAGAATATGTAAGAGCAAAGCTTTCAGAAGAGAAAACAAGTGCCATTTATCGAAGACGCAAAATCGATGTGGAACCAGTTTTTGGATTCTTGAAGGCTAATTTGCGTTTCACTCGATTTTCTGTACGAGGAAAATCGAAGGTAGAAAACGAAATGGGCCTCGCATTAATGGCTGTGAATTTAAGAAAATTCACGGCCATTAACTAAAGAAAAAAAAGAATTTACACACAAAAATAGCGAAAGGTGAATTTGAGTTTCCTCAAATTCACCTTTCTCACTATTTGAAGCTAGTTATGTCCCAGCCTCTTTTTGTTTATTTTGCTAATTGTTCTTTTGTTGGACCCATGACGCCAGGAACAGGTAGTCCCGCTTGTCGAAGGAGTACTTGCATTTGTGCACGGTGATGGGTTTGATGATCGACCATCATACGAAGAATTGCTCCGATTGGCGTTAGTTGGCCGTGGCTATTTACTTCATTAAGAAGTGCTTCGTCAGATAATTGTTCTTTTGCAATTTGAATGATGTTTTCACTTACTGAACGATACGTATTCATGATTTCGCTCAATTTATCTGGAGTATTCTTTGGATTTAATTCCACATTAAGTGCTATACCGATTTGCCCCATAAAATATGCTGGTGCAGTAGTTAAGTGCCAGCTTAACCATTCGAGAGAACTATGACCTTCTACAATTGAGAAATGCTTTTTTTCTTCTGTAATAGATTCAAAAATAGCTAATGTACCTGAGCTATTGCGCTCCCATTCTTGAATAAAATCGTTTATATTACGATACATACTAAATCCCTCCTTTTATCAGAAATTTTAGCATGTCTAAGGATGAAATATGTAATAATCAATCTTGAAAAAACAAAACTCGTAACATTTTCAATCGAAAGAGGTGAATAGAACGAAGAAATTGTGTACAATAGGTACATTATGGATTAAATGATCGCTAACGGCGGAAAATGAATTATACATGGATATAATTGTTTTTAATTGAAGTAATACCGCTATATTCGGTTGTCTGTTGTCATTGTGAAAGCAAAACATATAAACTAATTTTGTTTTGTTACAGAATGATATCCGTCGAAGCTTTATCTTCAGTTTTATTAAAATGAACTGAGCAAGGAAATGTCCAAGTTACCATGCCGTAATAGCTGGTGTTATACTGAATAAAGGAAAATAAGGAGTGATAAACGTGTCAAACATTGAAGATTTAAACGACCAACTTTTGGTGAGACGCCAAAAGATGACGAATATTCGTGAAAATGGAATGGATCCATTCGGTAGTCGATTTGAACGTACGCATTTATCTTCAGAGATTCGTGAACAATTTGGAGAACTTACGAAAGAGCAATTAGAAGAGTCGCCACAAGAAGTGACAATTGCTGGTCGTATTATGACAAAACGCGGAAAAGGAAAAGCTGGTTTTGCTCATATTCAAGATTTAGGTGGTCAAATTCAAATCTATGTACGTAAAGATCGTGTCGGTGATGAAGCGTATGAATTATTTAATACTGCCGATTTAGGAGATATTGTCGGTGTTCGTGGTAATTTATTCGTAACGAATGTTGGAGAACTTTCTGTTAAGGCAGAAGAATTTACGTTCCTAACTAAATCTCTTCGTCCAATGCCAGAAAAATTCCATGGTCTACAAGACGTTGAACAACGTTATCGTCAACGTTATTTAGACTTAATGACGAATGCAGATAGTAAACAAACATTTATTACTCGTTCAAAAATCATTCGTGCTATTCGTAATTACTTAGATAACCATGGTTATTTAGAAGTTGAAACACCGATGTTACATTCTATTGCAGGTGGGGCAGCAGCTCGTCCATTTATTACGCACCATAACGCATTAGATATGGAACTTTATATGCGTATCGCAATTGAACTTCACTTAAAACGTTTAATTGTTGGTGGTCTTGAAAAAGTTTATGAAATTGGACGTGTATTCCGTAATGAAGGTATTTCAACTCGACACAATCCAGAGTTTACGATGATTGAGTTGTACGAAGCGTATGCGGATTATCGAGACATTATGGCATTAACTGAAAACTTAATTTCACATGTTGCACAAGAAGTTCTCGGTACAACAACTGTTCAATATGGCGAAGATCAAATTAATCTTGCGCCAGGTTGGAAACGAGTACACATGGTTGATGCAGTAAAAGAGGCAACAGGTGTAGACTTCTGGCAGCCAATGACGAAAGAGGAAGCACAAAGCTTAGCGAAAGAGCATGGCGTTGAAATTAAAGAAGCTCATGAAGTGGGTCATATTATTAATGAATTCTTTGAACAAAAAGTAGAAGAAACTTTAGTACAGCCAACATTTGTATTTGGTCACCCGGTTGAAATCTCACCACTTGCAAAGAAAAATCCGGAAGACCCACGTTTTACAGATCGTTTCGAATTATTCATTGTACGTCGTGAGCATGCAAATGCATTTACAGAATTAAATGATCCGATTGACCAACGTGAGCGTTTTGAAGCACAGCTTGCTGAAAAAGCAGCTGGTAACGATGAAGCTCATGAAATGGATAATGATTTCATTGAAGCATTAGAATACGGTATGCCGCCAACAGGTGGGTTAGGTATCGGTATTGACCGTTTAATTATGCTATTAACAAATGCACAATCGATTCGTGATGTATTATTATTCCCAACTATGCGTCACCGTGATTAATAATTCGTTTTAGCAAAGGAGCGAGGGAGTGATTATCCCTCGCTTTTTATTATGACGATATAATTCAATCGTATGGTTTAAGAGAGTAAAAAGCGGATATAATAAGTTATATTCAACTTTTTTCGTTTTTCTATTAATATTTTAAAAAAACACTTGCATTCAAAAAGAAATGATGTTAAATTACTATACGTCGCTAAAAGCGGTGAACAAAATGATAATGCTTTCTAATTTGTTATTGACAACTAGAGTTGAAAGTGATAGTATTTAAAAGTTGCTATTTCGTATCGGCAAAAAACTTTTTTAAAAATATGTTGACTAATATAATGTTGGTTGATATAATATAAAAGTTGTCATTGAAACGGCGACGAAACGTGAACCTTGAAAACTGAACAACAAAACGTTAATGAAATACAGTTTCAACTTAACAGTTGAAACAAAATTTTGGACA
>NZ_JBBOPK010000002.1:0-10310 GCF_038077515.1 Ureibacillus sp. FSL E2-3493
TTTTCTCCTCCCGATAATCCTCGTTTTACAATGATTGATTTATTTGCAGGTATAGGAGGAATTCGATTAGCCTTTCAAAGGCAAGGTGGCTTTTCTGTATTTACCTCAGAATGGGATAAGTTTGCAGCTAAAACTTATAGAATTAATTATGGAGAAATACCTACAGGAGATATTACACAAGTGAAAACTGAAGAGATTCCTGAACACAATATTTTATTAGCAGGATTTCCGTGTCAGCCGTTTTCACAAGCTGGATTAAAAAAGGGGTTTGAGGATACTAGGGGAACTCTCTTTTTTGATATAGCACGTATTTTAAAAGATAAAAGACCGCAAGCATTTTTACTGGAAAATGTTAAACAGTTAAGAGGTCACGATAAAGGAAAAACGCTAAAGAAAATTTTAGAAGTTTTAAAAGAAGATTTAGATTATACCGTACATGTAGAGGTTTTACGTGCTGCTGATTTTGGAGTTCCTCAAAATAGAGAACGGATTTATATTGTAGGTTTTTACAATCCATTAGGTGGCATGGATATCCCATTTAAATTTCCTCAACCAACATTAGAGCCTACTAGGGTTGGAGATATTTTAGAAAGAGAAGTTGATGAAAAATATACAATTTCAGATCGATTATATCAAGGACATCTTCGAAGAAAGGAAGAACATAAGAAAAAAGGTAATGGCTTTGGTTTTTCCTTATTTAACGAAGGGAGCACTTATACGAATACACTTAGTGCGCGTTATTATAAGGATGGTAGTGAAATATTAATCGATCAAGGTCCAAATAAAAATCCTCGTAAATTAACACCTAGAGAGTGCGCTAGATTGCAAGGGTTTCCAGATGAATTTGTAATACCTGTATCAGATACACAAGCATATCGACAATTTGGTAATTCTGTAGCAGTTCCAGTAGTTGAAGCAATTGCAAGAAATATGGTAGATGCAATTGAAAACAGTGTAGGTTTCCAGTTTGTTAACGAAAATGAAATTATCTTTTAAAATCTATAAAAATTTAAGCAACTAAAGTGTGTATTTAGTAGTCAGATGAATGATATTTTTTGCTATAATTCTTTATAAGAAGTAACTTTAATTTATTTCATAACCGCAGTCGGCACTTTGGTATGAGGGTAAAGGTTACTTCTTCTCTTTTAAAAGAGAGTGATTAGTAAAAAGGTGAGAACATGGATTACCTCTATATTCTCACCTTTTTTCTTTGGAGCGTAATAAGAAAATAATTAAATGCACCTTTTTGGGTACGAAAAGTATATTAAATGCACCTTACTTAAAAATTAGGTGCATTTAATGCTGTTAAAATCATGCTTGAAGTATTGATATATCACAAATAGGCACGCTTTTTTTAAAAGGTGTTAAATGTGTTTATAATGTTTTTTAACTCCTTCTCTACTAAACTTTAATAATATATTTTTGTTCTCAAAAAGGTGCATTTAAGTGAAATAAGTTATTTGCAATGGAAAAAATAAGGTTCTGCAAAAATATTTAAAAAAGTTTCATTTTTGTGGAGATTTTTTTACTATAATTACTTAGGATTTATTTGTGAGGAATTACTCCCTTGGTATATATCGATGCGTTAATATAAAAATAAAAACTACAATTAAATTCCTTAACTAGATTTAAGAGTTAAAATTTAGTACAATAAAAGTGGATTTAACACAATAGTTGTCTTTTTGTGATTACACTTGTTAGAACAGAGCAAAAGTAATATTTTGGGTGTAATCTACCGTTCAGATTCTAATATTGAGGCTCACAAGCTAATGTGCTTTATTAGAAAGATTACGGATAAATGTTTATGCGAGATGTCGAATCAACAGTATTCGTATGAGCTTAGGCTTTTGTAGCCTTGTGGAATAGTTTTATGGGTATGGGTGAAGTATGCTTATTTTTAAAATTAAATAATATGGATGCTACGGCATTTTTAAAACGAGGACGGAAAAAGTTGTCGTTTTTTTTGCGTGCAAAAATTTAATTCAAGTTAATTTCATTTTGGCTGTAGAACACAAACAGCATGTCAAACGGACGGTGAAATAAAACAGAATTGAATTCGGATATGCGCTTCAAAATGGGATTTAAAAATTAAAAGAAAGGAAGAGAATCGATGGAAATGGGAAACAAATTACCAAATAGGAACAATGATGAACTATATATTTAACAGCGAATATGAAAACAACATGTTGCGAAACATGACAAAATCGCAAACTTGCAACTTGGCACGTCAGCCACTCGATACGAGGATTACTAATCGGTTGTAATGAGACCGAGTATGAGGTACTCACCCGAATGGGTATGTCTCAACTTTATTACTCAACACACATCATTTATAAAATCGCCCGTCTCTTTGCCGAAATTACATTTTTAAAATGTAATTTCGGCAAAGAGACGGGCGCCCAGCCGCCCAGCGATTCGATAACGAATCGTCTCGCAAAGTGCGAAACGGCTTGCTTTGGCAAGCCACGCTGCCTTCAGGCGCGTCACGGTTTTTAAGTGGGAAAACGGTGGGACGGTTAAATTTTATACTGGGTGGAATCTGTCTATTTTTAGAGGGGAGATTTTTGGTGACAAAAGGAAGCTCAGCTATTGAACAACAAATGAACAAACTTTTTAAACATACCAGAGCCGGATCTTATGCAACGAGAAATCGATATGCAAAGAGTTGTCGTTCCTTTATCCGATTTTTAGATGAACATTACCACATGAAAAATCTCCGGAATTTGCAAGATAAACATATCATTGCGTATGTTCAATACCGACAAGAACAAGGTATTTCTTCCAAAACAATCAAAAACGACTTAGGAGCGATTCGCTACATGCACGATTTATTACCGAATACGAAATATGAGTTAGCTAGTAACCTTGAATTGAAGCAAAACTATAATGTTCACTTAGAAAAAACGGTTGCTGTGGACGGTGATAGAGCATGGACCGAAAAGGAATATACGAATATGCTGCAGCTACTGTTTGAACAATCACGGACTAGTAAAATAGCAGCGATTACAAGAGACGTAATAATTCTAGAGAGAACAATGGGCCTACGAGTAGCAGAAGCTCTGTGTATGAGACGGTCACAAGCAGAAAGTGCATTACGCACTGGTATTTACCAGGTACAAAGTGAAGCGAAAAATGGACGGTGGCGCCAAGTACCCTTATCAGCTGAAGTAAAAGAGATGCTAATGGAGAGACTTCAAAAGATTGAACGTGGAGAACGTATATTTGTTTCTGAGGGTGAAAAAGCTCATCAAATAGTAAATCAAATAGAAAAGCATTTAGAACGTTACAGAGGACTTGTAGAAACGGCAGAAGGCCGCCAGAGACGTTTAAACCCAAAAAGTGAGGTGAAACCTCTTACTTTTCATGGATTACGTTATAACTATGTTCAAGAACGTATGGCTATAGAAATGAATAAAGGATATACGTGGAATGTTGCAGCACAAATTGTTACAAGAGAGGTAGGACACAATCGTATAGATGTAATTAAGATTTACACAAATGGGAAGTAAAATAGCTTAACATTTAATGGGTAAATTTACTTCCTTTATGGAAAAAATTTACTTATAACCATTTCCTAAACAACTTGGATAAAATTTTAGTAATAGATAAAAATAAGGAAAGGTAGCATAGTGCTACCTTTTCTTATTGGTTTGGCTCTCTTTAGATTTTACTTTTTTATAAAAAAATGATAGAGAAATTATTGAAGGAATAATGGAAAGATTCTATGAACTCATTTAATCAGGTTTGGACTTTTCCTTTTTAGTGTTAATTAAAGATAGTGGAAGATTATAATTGAATTTACATACATTTAAAAGGAGCAGTTAACCTTTTTTAGAGGATTTTATGCAAAAAATCCCGCATATTTTCTAAACACTTTTTTAGGATTAATAGTCCCAAAAATGACTTTCTTAAAATTGCACTCTTTTATATATTTTGGTGTAATATACTAATATTACAATAGAGAGTAAATATTTGGGGTGTATTCATATTGAAGAAAGACTTTATTTTACTATTTATCAGTTTATTAATAATTGTAGGTGTTATTATAGGTTTTCGAAATAAAGAAGTAGTTATAAGAGATGAATTAGAAGTAATATTTTCTATATTTTTAACTTTTATGACGAATCTGATTAATATTTTTTCATAAAAGCACTTTTTATAGTTTTTTTAAAAATTGAATAAATTAATTTTATAATCCCATTAAAAAAGCATCAAACATTGATATGACAACGTTTGATGCTTTTTGGACTTTAGTAATATTATTCTTGAGATAAATTTAACCAATTCTTTTCATGAATGGGTTGAATTTCATACTTAGATCCAACTATATCTAACATTCTTTGATAAGTTTTAATATCCCAAGAATCATCTACATGTTCATATAGGTCTTCTTGTACAAATTCTTGAATAATAAAACTTGTAACAGAACTAATATCTACTAAATTTCCAAAAAATTCTCTTAACATAATCGAATCATTTTTTTCTAAAGGTTCATCGGTTAAAAGATAAATTTTAAATACATTAACAATTTCATTTAAATCTTCTTCATCTAAAAAGCAAAGTGGCTCTAACTTTTTATCCTCTTCCGTAAAGGGTCCTCTAGTATCTTCAATAATAACATAAGCTAACACTTTATTTTCTTTATAGAAACGAAAAATTTCTAAATCTCTTAATCTTAATTTTCTATCGATTGAAATCATTTTTGCCTCCTATGCAAATATGAATCTAGGTCCTGCTTTAATTATTTGCCACACTGTTAATCCAGCGGCGGTAGCAACAGCTGCTAAGTAAATATACGGTTTAATTATTATAGTTTTCCACGAAAATTTACTTGCTTTATCTCGTTCCTTATCAAGCTTTTTCTGTTTTTCTAATGCTCGTTTATATTCTGATGTTTCTTTTACCTTTTTTTGTACAGTTTTAGGAACACCAGCTGAACTTAAAGTTTTATTATGACTTTCGCCACCTTTTACTGTTTCTGCCCCTTTAATACTACCTTTTTCTACGTGAACATGCCAATCATTATTTACCCCATCGACATGTGGACCATCAACACGGTATTTCCATCCAGGTGCCCCTGGTAAGGGTTTCATTTGTCCACTTGCTGAGGCTTCTCCTCCACCTATAACTAGGCATGATGTAATAGTTAAACAAAAAATCATAATTCCAACGAAAATCTTTTTTAACATAAAACACACTCCCTAAATATGTATATTGAGGTAATATTTTAACCACAAATATATTTATACCATTTTTTTCTATAAATGTTAATATAGATTTTATTAGTAGGTATAAAGGTGTCTGGAAAAAGAAAATAAATGAGTATAGTCTACTATGAATAGCAGACTGTTCTATCGAAGTTATAGAATCTAGTAAAGGGAATAACACCCAAAAAGGGAGCAGTACCTCTTTTTCTATTCTATTGAGGGAATCTCTACAATGGGTTCCCAACTTTTACAAGATAATTCTTTCTCCGATTCATCTCAGATCTATAAAACTTTATTTGAGGTTGAATTTCGATAACTATCGTTTGTTTTGTCGTTTCAGTATACTTTTCAATTATTGAGGTTTCTGTTTTAGTTTCTTCTTTTACGTCATAAATTAAGGAATCTATATTTGTTGCTAATTTTAATTGAATGTTTCTTTTTATAAAGTTTCTTTACAATATGTTCAATTATCAAAATAACACTAAGTAGAAGAAGAAAAATCCCGTATATTAATATTCTGTTGTTTCGTATAGGGAGAGTAGCTTATTCTTAAATAAGATCTATAATTTGCTTGATGAACGTGAAAATCAGGGGTGAATCGCTATGGAACGGAACAACGCTAAACAAGTTGCTGATATGCTTGGTTTTACAACAACAAATTTAAAATATTACGCTAGCTTGTTAGAACAAAATGGACTAGAAATTTACCGCAATACGCGTAATCATCGCGAATATACGCAACAAGACATCAAGATACTACGTGCCATGCAGTATCTAAACCGAGAAAAATCAATGCCTCTAGAAGATGCTGCTAGTTTCGTTATGTCTAGCGATACAGATATAGACGATATTCTCGCGCAAAAATTGGCGCCAGAAATCACTAAAAATGATGCGAATATAAGCATACTGAAGCAAGAAAGCGACAACCAACTTCGTTTGCTTACGCACCTTTCTTCACTATTAGCGGAACAAATAGCTATGCGTGAAGAAATAAAAGAAATGAAACAAACCTTTAAGGAGATTGCTATTACACAAAACGATTTTCAAAATATCCTACTGTCACTTGAACAGCAAAGGTTAGAACGTTTTAATATGATGATTACAGAAAGAAGAGTAATAAAAAAATTAGAAAAAGAAGCATTTGACCTGTGGTGTGAAAAGCCCTTAGAAGAACGTTTAATAAAGGTTGGCTGGTTCCGTAAAATTGAGGATGTCAATAAACGAAATAGTTTTATTAAAGAATATGTAGATAGACATTATGAAAAACGTATGAAAAAGGAATATGAATTAGATTAAATTATTAAATTTTATTTAAAAAGCTAGATTATTGGTTCTTGACTTATAATCTAGCTTTTTAAAAATATCAATAACAATTTTGTCTACAATTTAATTTATTATTTATTAATAACCAAATAAATAATTGCCTCCGTGATTTTTTTCAGAGTTTTTTGTATAAAGTCTTGTATATTTCGTCTGCAAAATATTTTCGAAATGAATTTGCTCCTGCTGGTTAAATGTAGAACATTCTTATTCCCATTAAAATGTTGAAGGTGTATAGACGGGCACTCACTCTTATTTTTTAATGAGTTGTGATCTGAGAGTTGTTTTCGAACTTCTTTAAGAAATTTTAGAAGGTCATATGTGTGAAAATTACTTAATTCTTTATAATTTTTGAAGCCATTTGAATTAATGAGTATATTTTACTATAAATAGTAGACTATTTTTTTATATAAATATCGAATTTGATTATCAAATATATAATTATATTTATTCTTTAAAAAATTAATTACTTTATTTATATTTGTAAATGCCATGAGACTTAGAACCACAATGGATTTCAAGATTAATTGTGTAAAAAACCTCCTTTAATTGTGTAAAAAACCTCCTTTAATTGTGTAAAAAAACCTCCTTAATTTGTGTATTTTTATGAATTAATACACAAATAACTATACCTAATTGTGTTAATTTAAGATAAAATACACAAATGAAGGTTTTAAATAAAGAGGTGATTTTTTGAGAAAAAATGAGAAAAAAAGTCTAATTAATTATGAAAATAGTATTTCAAAAAGCAATGAATTATCCATGGCAAAGCTAAATAAAGGGTTAACATTAAATCAAATGCAATTATTAGCTTTTTCAATATTTTCAACTCAAAAAAACGGTGTTACGGAGTTTCATAAAGTTGAATTTGAAAAGAAATTCGGAATATCCAAATATAAAACCGAAGATGCGATGGTTGATGCAGAAGCAATAACTAGCGTGAAATTTAGCTTTAGTGATTTAGAAAATAATAAATTTAGTTATTGGAATGTATTTCGAGGAATGAGCTACGATAATGGACTATTCAAATTTGTTTGGGCTGAAGAAATGATTCCCCATATTTTAGAACTTAAAGAAAAGTACATTACGATAGATTTAACGATTACATCCAAATTTAAAAGTGGATTTAGTTGGACATTGTACGATTATTTAAAAGCTCATTATGGATATTGGCATAAGTTAGTTTCTAAAGATGCTTTAATGCGTTTATTTGGGGTTGAAAAGAAAAAGACATATCAAAATACTGCTCAATTCAAACGAGGAGTTTTAGATGTTGCGATAGCTGAGATTAATAAGTTTACAGAACTTGAAGTACATTATAAAGAAATTAAAGAAGGTCGTTCTATTATTGGTTTTGATTTAATTTGGTCTAATGGTAAAGCCCTCGTTAGTGCGACAAAAAAGCAGATAAACGAGTTGAAAATTATACTTGATACAGTTTTTGAAGATGTTTTCCGTTTTACTAATTTAGATAATCGTGATGATCGAGAACGAGCGATTCAACTTGTACGTCAAACAGAAGAAATGAAACTATACATAGAAGAACCAATTAGTATTACAAAAGAACGTGCAAATGAGCTAATTGAGCAAGCGAATTGGATTTTAAAAGAACTTCAGTCATTAATGCAAAACGAAGAAAAGAAAAAGTCAATGTTTTATAACTGGCTTGAAGAGAGGGAGTCTGAAGAAGTAAAGTAAAAGCGAAAAGGACCTTCGTTTTTGAGGGTCTTTTTTGATTCAATTAATTTTTAATAAATCTTCTAGTATCCCTATATTTTCAATTTTTTATGAATGTATGAATTTAGATATTTTCGTACATTCAAATTATTGATTTCTCTAAATTTACGATGATATGATATGATAAAATACATTGAATGTACGTTATTGTATGATTAGGGGCGAAAAAATGACAAAAGAAAAGAATGTGCAGCCGTTAAGAACAGCTCAAGAAATTGGAGATATGCGATGGGCTTTAGAACGATATGCAAGCTCACGAGATCTGTTTTTATTTAATTTAGGGATTAATACGGGATTAAGGGTAAGTGATCTGGTCCCATTGAAAGTGAAAGATGTAAAGGAAAAGGTGCATTTGGTGATCACAGAACAAAAAAACGGGAAAACCAAACGGTTTATGCTTCCCAAAGCAACCAGGGAAATGATTGAAGACTATATCAGAGGTATGCAAGAGGAAGATTACTTGTTTTCAA
This sequence comes from Ureibacillus sp. FSL E2-3493, assembly GCF_038077515.1. Classification (NCBI taxonomy): domain Bacteria; kingdom Bacillati; phylum Bacillota; class Bacilli; order Caryophanales; family Caryophanaceae; genus Ureibacillus; species Ureibacillus sp. FSL E2-3493. Next base: position 8,735 of record NZ_JBBOPK010000002.1, read on the forward strand.
GTAGAAAAGGAAATGGACCAATTAGTACAACCCAAGCGTATAGATCCTTACAAAAAGCAGCAGATGTACTTGGAAGAGATGATATTGGTACGCATACGATGAGAAAAACTTTTGGATATCATCATTACAAAAGGAATAAAGATGTTGCTACACTACAACACATATTTAATCATTCTGCACCATCTATTACATTAAAATATATTGGAATTACTGACGATGAAATCGATGCAACGATGGAGGACTTCTCTATTTAGAAAATAGAGAAGCCGAAAACATCCGTACAATTGTATATAACTTTGGTAGGAGTAATAAGCTACCTTTTATTTTAATTTTTTATAACAATATGTGCTTAGTTCTTCAAATATTTGTTGTTCATATGGATCTCGGATGTCCTTTAATCGAAGTTCTATGGTTTTAAGTTTTTGTATATAGTAATCAGCCGATAAATCTTTACGATTAATCCAAAGTTGATTTCTTTCTATTAACTCATAGAGGAATTGAGTTATACCATAAACGCTTAAATGTTTTTCATAGGTATTTACTTTCAAATCATCTGGAACTACTAATGTTATGTTATGGGAAGCTAAGCTTTCGATAGTATTTTTAGTAATCCCATTATCTAATGTTAAAAGGAACATTTCTTGGGCCCCAGTACGTTTCATTTCCTCTGGTACCTCTTGCCATCTTTCACGTAAAGAAGTCTTCATAGATATAAGCGAGCATTTCCTTTTTTCAAGGTTATACTCAATTACACCAGGAACTACGCAATCAACAAGTTTTCCTAGACGTTCTGTTTCAAATAAGTTGGATCCGATAACACCTTGGTTATCAAAATAGATACCAGCTCTAAGTAAAATAGCCTCAATAATCGCTTCAAACTCTTTTCCTGCTCGAGAGCGTCTGGAGTTCGTATTACTCTTAGATAGTTCAAATAGATGATCACTATATTTTTCTAAAAAGAGTCCTATAATTTCTGCTGCATTATTACTGTCATTTTTGTTAATCGCTAAATCTTGTTGTACTAAAATCTCTCCAATTTTGATATTAAGGTCTTTTTCATGCTGTAAATATGTACCCCAACATTCTGCTCTCAGTTCATAAAGAATTTCTGTAGCATTTTCTAAAAAAAAGGTTGGATCCTTTGAATAATAGGGAGAATTTTTTAATGCTTCATCAACTAATTCACGTGGTTTTGGAATAATAGTATTTCGATTTTTTCTAATTAATAATTTGAAATCCTCTAAATTCAATATTTTCATCTCCTTTTTCTTTGCCACTAACATATCACAATTTACTAATATTTAATTTATTTATCCAATAAAAATGGACAACACAAATACATGTTCTGTATAATATGTGTCATATTCAGGACAAAATGACCTTAAGGAGACACTTTATGAAGGCAGAAGAGATAAAAGAAAAAAGAATAAGATTAGGGTTAACACAAAAGGAATTTGCTGACGCTTTAGGTTTAGGTAGAAATGGGGATAGAACGTTAAGGCGTTGGGAAAATGGCGAATCTGAAGTTTCTCCATTAGAATTTAAAGCAATTATGAATTTTCCTGAGAATCCACCC
>NZ_JBBOPK010000003.1:0-5035 GCF_038077515.1 Ureibacillus sp. FSL E2-3493
TCATTATGATGCCAGTGTAAATTTAGAGCTTTATCAAATTTTCTTTTATGGAGAGTTTGATCCTGGCTCAGGACGAACGCTGGCGGCGTGCCTAATACATGCAAGTCGAGCGAACAGATAAGGAGCTTGCTCCTTTGACGTTAGCGGCGGACGGGTGAGTAACACGTGGGCAACCTGCCCTATAGTTGGGGATAACTCCGGGAAACCGGGGCTAATACCGAATAATACATTTTATCTCCTGATGAGATGTTGAAAGATGGCATCTAGCTATCGCTATAGGATGGGCCCGCGGCGCATTAGCTAGTTGGTGAGGTAACGGCTCACCAAGGCGACGATGCGTAGCCGACCTGAGAGGGTGATCGGCCACACTGGGACTGAGACACGGCCCAGACTCCTACGGGAGGCAGCAGTAGGGAATCTTCCACAATGGGCGAAAGCCTGATGGAGCAACGCCGCGTGAGTGAAGAAGGTTTTCGGATCGTAAAACTCTGTTGTAAGGGAAGAACAAGTACAGTAGTAACTGGCTGTACCTTGACGGTACCTTATTAGAAAGCCACGGCTAACTACGTGCCAGCAGCCGCGGTAATACGTAGGTGGCAAGCGTTGTCCGGAATTATTGGGCGTAAAGCGCGCGCAGGCGGTCCTTTAAGTCTGATGTGAAAGCCCACGGCTCAACCGTGGAGGGTCATTGGAAACTGGAGGACTTGAGTGCAGAAGAGGAAAGTGGAATTCCAAGTGTAGCGGTGAAATGCGTAGAGATTTGGAGGAACACCAGTGGCGAAGGCGACTTTCTGGTCTGTAACTGACGCTGAGGCGCGAAAGCGTGGGGAGCAAACAGGATTAGATACCCTGGTAGTCCACGCCGTAAACGATGAGTGCTAAGTGTTAGGGGGTTTCCGCCCCTTAGTGCTGCAGCTAACGCATTAAGCACTCCGCCTGGGGAGTACGGTCGCAAGACTGAAACTCAAAGGAATTGACGGGGGCCCGCACAAGCGGTGGAGCATGTGGTTTAATTCGAAGCAACGCGAAGAACCTTACCAGGTCTTGACATCCCATTGACCGCTATGGAGACATAGTTTTCCCTTCGGGGACAGTGGTGACAGGTGGTGCATGGTTGTCGTCAGCTCGTGTCGTGAGATGTTGGGTTAAGTCCCGCAACGAGCGCAACCCTTGTTCTTAGTTGCCATCATTTAGTTGGGCACTCTAAGGAGACTGCCGGTGACAAACCGGAGGAAGGTGGGGATGACGTCAAATCATCATGCCCCTTATGACCTGGGCTACACACGTGCTACAATGGACGGTACAAACGGTTGCCAACCCGCGAGGGGGAGCTAATCCGATAAAACCGTTCTCAGTTCGGATTGTAGGCTGCAACTCGCCTACATGAAGCCGGAATCGCTAGTAATCGCGGATCAGCATGCCGCGGTGAATACGTTCCCGGGCCTTGTACACACCGCCCGTCACACCACGAGAGTTTGTAACACCCGAAGTCGGTGAGGTAACCTTTTGGAGCCAGCCGCCGAAGGTGGGACAGATGATTGGGGTGAAGTCGTAACAAGGTAGCCGTATCGGAAGGTGCGGCTGGATCACCTCCTTTCTAAGGATATATAACGGAATGATTGACCTTGGGTCAATCAACATTAACGTTTTGTGTTCAGTTTTGAAGGTTCAGAAATGAAACTTCAAACTTGCTCCTGCCGCGAAGAAAAGGCTAAGAGGTAACTCAAAGCTTTCGTCGCAAAACTGCACGGAGTAATCTCACTGATGCAAAGTCACGATGTGACTGAAGTCAGTAGTCTTGTTCTTTGAAAACTGGATAAAACGACATTGAAAGCAACAAAATTCAAGCAATTTATCGTAAAGTTCTTAAGTCTTTTCTTGAATCAAGAAGAGCAGTAACTAACTTTTTAGGTTAAGTTATGAAGGGCGCACGGTGGATGCCTTGGCACTAGGAGCCGATGAAGGACGGCACTAACACCGATATGCTTCGGGGAGCTGTAAGTAAGCTTTGATCCGGAGATTTCCGAATGGGGGAACCCACTGTTCGTAATGGAACAGTATCTTGACGTGAATACATAGCGTCATGATGGCATACCCAGGGAACTGAAACATCTAAGTACCTGGAGGAAGAGAAAGAAAATATTCGATTCCCTGAGTAGCGGCGAGCGAAACGGGAATAGCCCAAACCAAGAGGCTTGCCTCTTGGGGTTGTAGGACACTCTATATGGAGTTACAAAGGAATGAATTAGGCGAAGCGACCTGGAAAGGTCTGCCGCAGAGGGTAAAAGCCCCGTAGTCGAAAGTTCATTCTCTCTTGAGTGTATCCTGAGTACGGCGGAACACGTGAAATTCCGTCGGAATCCGGGAGGACCATCTCCCAAGGCTAAATACTCCCTAGTGACCGATAGTGAACCAGTACCGTGAGGGAAAGGTGAAAAGCACCCCGGGAGGGGAGTGAAATAGAACCTGAAACCGTGTGCCTACAAGTAGTTAGAGCCCGTTAATGGGTGATAGCGTGCCTTTTGTAGAATGAACCGGCGAGTTACGATTACGTGCAAGGTTAAGTCGAGAAGATGGAGCCGTAGCGAAAGCGAGTCTGAATAGGGCGGTATTAAGTACGTGGTCGTAGACCCGAAACCAGGTGATCTACCCATGTCCAGGGTGAAGGTGAGGTAACACTCACTGGAGGCCCGAACCCACGCACGTTGAAAAGTGCGGGGATGAGGTGTGGGTAGCGGAGAAATTCCAATCGAACTTGGAGATAGCTGGTTCTCTCCGAAATAGCTTTAGGGCTAGCCTCGTGATTAAGAATACTGGAGGTAGAGCACTGTTTGGACTAGGGGCCCATCTCGGGTTACCGAATTCAGACAAACTCCGAATGCCAGATATTTATACACGGGAGTCAGACTGCGAGTGATAAGATCCGTAGTCAAAAGGGAAACAGCCCAGACCACCAGCTAAGGTCCCAAAGTAATCGTTAAGTGGAAAAGGATGTGGCGTTGCTTAGACAACCAGGATGTTGGCTTAGAAGCAGCCATCATTTAAAGAGTGCGTAATAGCTCACTGGTCGAGTGACGCTGCGCCGAAAATGTATCGGGGCTAAACGATTCACCGAAGCTGTGGATGGACATCTTTGATGTCCGTGGTAGGAGAGCGTTCTAAGGGCGTTGAAGTCAGACCGGAAGGACTGGTGGAGCGCTTAGAAGTGAGAATGCCGGTATGAGTAGCGAAAGATGGGTGAGAATCCCATCCACCGTATGACTAAGGTTTCCTGAGGAAGGCTCGTCCGCTCAGGGTTAGTCGGGACCTAAGTCGAGGCCGATAGGCGTAGACGATGGACAACAGGTTGATATTCCTGTACCACCTCCCCGCCGTTTGAGTAATGGGGGGACGCAGTAGGATAAGGTAAGCGCGCTGTTGGATATGCGCGCCCAAGCAGTAAGGCGTGGAAGTAGGCAAATCCGCTTCCTAATACGCCAAGCTGTGATGGGGAGCTCTATTGAGCGAAGTACCTGATTTCACGCTGCCAAGAAAAGCCTCTAGCGAGGCGGGAGGTGCCCGTACCGCAAACCGACACAGGTAGTCGAGGAGAGAATCCTAAGGTGTGCGAGAGAACTCTCGTTAAGGAACTCGGCAAAATGACCCCGTAACTTCGGGAGAAGGGGTGCTCTCGTGAGAGAGCCGCAGTGAATAGGCCCAGGCGACTGTTTAGCAAAAACACAGGTCTCTGCAAAACCGTAAGGTGACGTATAGGGGCTGACGCCTGCCCGGTGCTGGAAGGTTAAGAGGAGGGGTTAGCGTAAGCGAAGCTCTGAATTGAAGCCCCAGTAAACGGCGGCCGTAACTATAACGGTCCTAAGGTAGCGAAATTCCTTGTCGGGTAAGTTCCGACCCGCACGAAAGGCGTAACGATCTGGGCACTGTCTCAACGAGAGACTCGGTGAAATTATAGTACCTGTGAAGATGCAGGTTACCCGCGACAGGACGGAAAGACCCCGTGGAGCTTTACTGTAGCCTGATATTGAATTTTGGCACAACTTGTACAGGATAGGTAGGAGCCAGAGAACTCGGAGCGCCAGCTTCGAGGGAGGCGTCGGTGGGATACTACCCTGGTTGTGTTGAAATTCTAACCCATACCCCTTAGCGGGGTAGGAGACAGTGTCAGGTGGACAGTTTGACTGGGGCGGTCGCCTCCTAAAAGGTAACGGAGGCGCCCAAAGGTTCCCTCAGAATGGTTGGAAATCATTCGTAGAGTGTAAAGGCACAAGGGAGCTTGACTGCGAGACCTACAAGTCGAGCAGGGTCGAAAGACGGGCTTAGTGATCCGGTGGTTCCGCATGGAAGGGCCATCGCTCAACGGATAAAAGCTACCCCGGGGATAACAGGCTTATCTCCCCCAAGAGTCCACATCGACGGGGAGGTTTGGCACCTCGATGTCGGCTCATCGCATCCTGGGGCTGTAGTCGGTCCCAAGGGTTGGGCTGTTCGCCCATTAAAGCGGTACGCGAGCTGGGTTCAGAACGTCGTGAGACAGTTCGGTCCCTATCCGTCGTGGGCGTAGGAAATTTGAGAGGAGCTGTCCTTAGTACGAGAGGACCGGGATGGACACACCGCTGGTGTACCAGTTGTCTTGCCAAAGGCATCGCTGGGTAGCTATGTGTGGACGGGATAAGTGCTGAAAGCATCTAAGCATGAAGCCCCCCTCAAGATGAGATTTCCCATTACGCAAGTAAGTAAGATCCCTCAAAGACGATGAGGTAGATAGGTTCGAGGTGGAAGTGTGGTGACACATGGAGCTGACGAATACTAATCGATCGAGGACTTAACCAAATCTTGAATGCATTCAATGTCTTTATCCAGTTTTGAGAGAACAAAATATATTACTATATGAAAAAAATGCTTGCATTTAGTTTCTAAAGTAGTATAATAAAGCTTGTCTCAAATGAATAAAGTCTAGTGATGATGGCAAAGAGGTCACACCCGTTCCCATACCGAACACGGAAGTTAAGCTCTTTAGCGCCGATGGTAGTTGGGG
>NZ_JBBOPK010000004.1:0-1840 GCF_038077515.1 Ureibacillus sp. FSL E2-3493
TTAGTTAATGGCCGTGAATTTTCTTAAATTCACAGCCATTAACGCGAGGCCCATTTCGTTTTCTACCTTCGATTTTCCTCGTACAGAAAATCGAGTGAAACGCAAATTAGCCTTCAAGAATCCAAAAACTGGTTCCACATCGATTTTGCGTCTTCGATAAATGGCACTTGTTTTCTCTTCTGAAAGCTTTGCTCTTACATATTCTTTTTGCTGTTCCCATTTTTCATTTACCATTAATTTTCGATTGTTGCCTTCTTTAGCTTTGGTACACGATGAACGGAATGGGCATCCCGAACAGTCTTCACACTCGTAAATTTTGAGCTTCCGTTGGAAGCCTGTGTGGTCATTACGGACAGAATAATATTGAAATTCAAGACGTTTTTGATTAGGACATGTATATGTATCGGTTTCTTCATCATACGTCCAGTTATCGGGATTAAATATGTTTTGTTTATACTTTTTCTTTTGTTCTTTCAAATACATACTATACGTAATAAGTGCTTCTCGTTTTCTATTCGAAAGGATATCATGAAAGTTTTGTTCACTACCGTAACCTGCATCTGCAACAATGTGTTTTGGTAACTCAAAATAATGCTGCTCAATCTCATCTAGAAATGGAATTAACGTACGTGTATCTGTTGGATTTGTATATATACTATAGGCAAGCGTATATTGACCTTCCGTTGCGATTTGTACATTATATCCAGCTTTTAATTGTCCGTTTTGCATATAATCATCTTTCATTCGCATAAACGTCGCATCTGAATCTGTCTTAGAATAGCTATTGCGTGTACCAAAGATTTCAAAGTCTCTTTCGTATTTTTGTTTACGTAGGACAAAATCAATCAACTGCTTGCGTAATTGTTTCGGGTATTTACGTTTATTTCTTAAGGCTTTTCGTTCTAGAACATCTGATGATGTTTCAATTTGTTTATCATATTCAGTTACGACATCGTCCACTTTTTGAACTAATTGAGCGAGTTCTTCCAATGATAACTGTTTATCGCTTTCACGTTGAATTTCAGGTATGATTTCACTCTCTAGTAGCTCATTGTATAGCTGGTTTGACTTTTCAATTAAATTTTGGTGATATTTTTCAATGGTTTTCTTCCAAACAAACGTAAATTTATTCGCATTTGCTTCAATTTTTGTACCATCGATAAAAATCGCTTCTTGATCAATAAGCTTTTCTTCAATCAATTGGCAACGGAATTGAACGAAACATTGACGAATTAAATCTTTCACTTCTGGTTGAATACGGAATCGGTTGATTGTACGGTAGCTTGGTTCATATCCTTGGGCTAGCCACATCATTCGGATACTGTCTTTTAATAGGGCTTCAATTTTCCGTCCTGAGAAGATAGATTGTGTATAGGCACATAAGATAATTTTAAGCATCATACGTGGATGATAGGCAGGACACCCCTCATTTCGTAGAAATGGTTCGAACGCTTCATGAGGGATACTTTCAACTAGATGATGGATATGGAAAGCAATATCATTATTTTGTAATTTTACTTCTAAATCTAAAGGCAAAATGAGTTGATTCATGTTATAATCTTTAAACATAAGGATCCTTCTTTCTGTATAATTTTGTTGTGGTGACTTAATTTTATCAGAAGTGGTCCTTATTTTTTATTTAAAATAATCAAAGCCGGTGAAATTTTACTTATCGTAAAATTTCACCGGCTTTTCATTTCAGAGGTGGGTTTTGTCCCAGCCTCTTTAATTGCCTAGCAACGTCCTACTCTCACAGGGGCACCCCTCAACTACCATCGACGCTTTCTGCGAAGCGCGATGACACATCGGAAAACTGCGTCATCTGCGTCAGTCCGATGCT